>NZ_JBWKGY010000029.1:0-76846 GCF_056433525.1 Streptomyces sp. NPDC044704 | reverse complement strand
GTGCGGATCGACCCGGACGAGCGGAAGGTCTACGTCGACCGGACGAAGGAACAGATCAAGGACGCTCCCGAGTTCCACCGCGACAAGCACATCGGCGACGCCGGCTACCGGGAGGAACTGGGCACCTACTACGGCACCGGCGCCCCCTTCGGCGGCCGCCCCGCCTGACCCCCACCCCAACGGTTTGGGCCCCGGCACCCTCAACAGCGTGCCGGGGCCCAAACCGTTGGCTGGCGCCTGCGGGCTTCTATACGGGGGTGTCAGGGAGGGCCGCGAAACCGGGTGCGCAGGCGGTGGGCAGGTTCGACGGGGTGAAGGGGGCATTGCTGGTGGTGGCGCAGGTGGCCTGGTGGAGGGTGCCGTCGCTGGCGAGGAGCGTGATGAACAGGTGCCCGGGATTCTCTTCAGTGACCGCGACGCTGGTGTCGTACACGCAGCGGGGGGCTCCGGGGACCAGTGCGAGGTTGATCCACACGCCGGGGTTGCGGCTGTCGTTGAGGAACGCGTGCCCCTGGTTGTCCGTGGCGGAGCGGAACACCGTCTCGAAGAGCCCGGAAGCAACGAAGTCCACCACCGTCGAGCTGACATCACGGCTGGTCTGGCACTTGCCGTCGATGCTCTGTTCAGCCGCAGCCGGCTCCGTCACCGGCGCCTTGGGCTCGGGGCCCTGGTACGCCGACGCGGCGGGCACAAGGAGTGTCCCGGCGAGTACCACGCCCGAAACCGCCGCCACGCCTCGTGCTGCCCAGGTGAGTGTTCGCATGTGTGCTCCGTCGTCCGTCAGGGCCGGCCGCAGGGTCCGGCTCGAGAGTGATGCGGGGTGACAGCCCCGGCCCGACGCGACCACGAGGGGCATCGAGCCAGGGCACGCGAGCCGGTGCGCGGACGGGGGCCGCGACTGCCTCGCAAGCACGAACGAAGATCGCACATGTGTGCCGTCGGCGCGGGGTGCCGGTCCGTCAGGTCACCCGTGCGAGATACGGACGGGCTCCGAATGGCGGCAAGAGAGCCCGAGAGCCCGAGCCTGCGGCCACGCGCCGGACCGCATCGGGCAACGTTCACGCTGACAGCCATGGCGGAAGCCCAGCGCACCGGCGGCCGCCCGCGGGTGTTCCGCGCGGCGGCCGCCTCCCCCAGCGGGAAAAACCGGTCCCTGCCGAAGGGGTTCGACGAGTGTTGTCAGACCTGGCCTCGCCACTGTCCGGTGGCCGAACCGCGGTCCTCGATGAAGTGCTTGAAGCGCTTCAGGTCCCCCTTGACCTGACGGTCGACGAAGCCCAGCTTGTCGCCGATGTTCTCCGCCATCCCCTCGGGGTCGAAGTCCATCATCAGCGTGACCTGCGTATGGGTGGGGTCGATGGGCTCGAAGGTCACCAGGCCGGACTGCTCGCTGTCGCCTCCGACAGTCACCCACGCCACCTTGGTATCCGGGATCTGCTCAGTGATCTCCGCATCGAACTCCCGCTCGACACCGCTGATCTTCGTCACCCAGTGCGTGAGCGTGTCCGTGCGCTGTTCGATCCGCTCTACCCCGGCCATGAACTCCGGGAACGACTCGAACTGCGTCCACTGGTCATACGCCGTACGGACCGGAACGTCGACCTCGATGGACTCCTTGACCTGTGACATGACCTGTCTCCTTCGATCTGGGCTGTGGTGAGGCGGGAGCGGGGGGCTCTCAAGCCTGTCCGGCTCCCGCAAAGGCACCGGCATCCGTGCCCGTTCACCACGCGCCTGCCCCGGCAACCAGCTCGTGACTCCCCGAACGAGCCCACTTCCCAGACCAGGCAGACTCCAGCAGTCGCGGACCGGGCGAAACCCTGACGGCCTTGCTGAGCGTGCAGCCGAGCGCGGCAGGGGCCCGCTGGCAGTTCACCTCTCAGCGGGCCCTGCCGGCTGCGGCCGTCTCCGCGACGGGCGGCTTGTGGCTATCGGCCGCTGTGGTCGATGACGTTGCCGTTGGCGCAGTTGTTGGCGTGGTCTCCGACCCAGTCACCGAGGACGGGGACGACGGCGACTTCCTGGAGGCAGACGGCGGCTGCGGTGAAGTTCCAGTTGTTGGCGGCGTTGACGCCGCCGCCGAAGTTGGCGTCGTTGTCGGCGTGGGCGGGCGCGGACATGGCCGCCGCGGCGAGCGCGACGGCGGCGATGGTGATGATCTTCTTCATGCCCGGTGCAACGAGGCAGGCGAGCGTCGGTAACCCGGATCACCCGGATACTGCCCATGCCCATGCCCGTCCCGCTCCGCGTCCCCCTCCCGCCGCGCCCCGGGAACTCTCACCGTGCGGCGGTGGGCGGTGGGGCAGTGTTCGTCGCGGCATTCGGATGCACGGCGTCGCGGAGCGTCCGGAGGCGGGCGACCAGTTCACCCAGCTGTTCGGAAGTGAAGAGGCCCGTGAACCAGTACTCGATCTCCTCCAGGTGGTCGGACAGCACTTCGCGCAGCCGGCCCTCGCCTTCCGGGGTGAGGACGGCGTAGGTGCTGCGCCGGTCGTCGGGACTCGCCTCTCGGCGTACCAGGCCCCCGCGTTCCAGGCGGTCGACCACTCTCGTGACGCCACTGGTTGACAACAGTGACTGGGTGGCCAGGTCGCTCATCCGCAACCGCCCCCCGGGGGAACGGCTCAGCCGCGTCAGCGTGCCGAAGTCCAACGACGAGAGGCCCGCCTTCTCCAGGGTCGGCGCGAGACGCGTGAGCAGGCCGTCGTGAGCCTCGAAGAAGAGGCCGGCGGCCGTCAGTCGGGGGTCGTCGAAGAGGTCGGGGTGCATGCGCTCACCCTAGCTCAAAACATTTGCCGCGCGGATAGTTGACGCGAGGAATACCTAGACGGTAGATCTTTACCTGCCGCGAGGATATTCCTCACGGCAACTAAAGTGGGTGTCGCCGACACCCACCTCCCACCCCGTTCCGCACCAGGAGTCCCCATGACGCCCACATGGACCGCCGCCTTCCGCTCCGCCGTCCTCAGCCCCCACGAGAGCATCCAGATCAAGTCCTCCCGTGCGTTCCACGACCAGACGCTGCGTCAGATCCTCCACCTCGACGGCGGCGGCGAAGCGCTGCGCATCCTGTTCAGCAACGAGTACGGCAAGAAACCCCTGATCATCGAGGCGGCGCGGCTCGCCATCAGCACCAGCGGCAGCGCCATCGATCCCACCACCGACACCGCACTGCGCTTCGGCGGCGCAACCGAGGTGGCCATCCCCGCCGGCGAGCGCCTGCTCAGTGACCCGATCGCCCTCGCGGTATCGGCCGGCACCGATCTGGCGTTGACCCTCTACCTGCCCGAGGAAACCGGTCTCGCGACGTACTCCCACACCCCGTCGCAGAACGCCTACGTGCTGCCCGGTAACGCCCTCTCCGCGGACTTCGCCCAGGCCGAAGAGACCGACGGCCGCTACTACGTCACCGGCGTCGACGTCCTGGCTCCCGAGGGCACGGCAGTCGCCGTTGCGTTCGGCGACTCATGGTTCGAAGGGGTCGGCACCTCGACCGGTACCAACCAACGCTTCCCCAACCAACTGAACCGTCGACTCGGCAAGGGCTGGGTCGTCAACCAGGGCATCGGCGGCAACCGCCTGCTGACCGACGAGGTCGGGCTGCGCGGCCTGGCCCGCCTTGAACGCGATGTACTCCAGGTGCCGGGCGCCACCCACGTGCTCTTCCACTTCGGCCTCAACGACTTGGGCCTGCCCGGCATGACCGGCGAACCCCCGGCCAGCGCGCCGGACCTGATCGCGGGCTTCACCGAACTCGCCGAACGCGCGCGTTCGGCCCGCCTGGCCACCATCGGCATGACCATGGGCCCCTACGCCGGCACCATCTACCCCGGCATCGACACCCCCGAAGGCCGGGAGATACGCCGCGAGGTCAACGCGTGGATCCGCACCTCCACCGCATTCGACTCCGTGGCCGACATCGCGGCCGCCGTCCAGGACCCCGACGCGCCCGACTTCATCCGTGCCGACCTCGACAGCGGTGACCACCTCCACCTCAACGACGCGGGCGCGCACGCCATGGCCGGTGCCGTCGACCTCGCGAACCTGCGCCTGTGAACCCACGCCACGCATCGCCCCGCTAGACCCCTGCGTGTGTGGCGTAGTCATTCCGGGCCGGTGGTTGCGGCGCGTTCGCGGCGGGGGAGGGCGTTGCGCAGGCGGATGCCTCCGAAGCCCAGGGTGCTGGCGGTGACGGCGTCCCAGAAGTCCCACAGGTTGTCCAGGACGCGGAGCTGGATCCCAGCGTCCCGGTGTAGTTGAAGCAGGTCGCCGACCGGTTCGGCGGGTCCCAGGGGTTCGACGGGGCTGGTGCACACGTAAGCGTGGGGGACGGGTTCGCCGATGGGGCGGAAGGGGCCGGCGGGGAGGCGGTAGGCGAAGAGCTCCACACTGAGGAAACGCTCCACCCACCCGTATTCGATCGCGTGGACCCGCCGGCCGCCGCCGGGGCCGAGGATGAGCTCCGTGTCGCCCGGGGCCGTGGCGGGCAGGGTCCAGGCCATGGCGCGGGGGCACTGGCGGGGAAACCAGTAGTCGGGAGCCTGCACGGCGTCAACGGCCCACACGACAGCCTCCGCATGCCGGGCGGTGGCCGCGATGTGCGGGCGGAACAGGGTGATCGTCGGGTCTTCCGAGAAGTGCAGCACTTCCCCGGCCTGTGGACGCATGAACCGGTTCTACCAGCCGATCCGCATGCCCCAACCCGTACGCGATCAATGCGGAGCGCGCAGGGTGCGATCCCGGGACGGACGGCCCCTGCACGGACGCGCGTTTTCCCCGGGGCCGGGAGTGGGCAGGGATGACTGCGTAGACCCTCCTCGGAAAGATCGGCGGAAGCGTGAGCAATCGGCAGAGCGGAACGGTGAAGTGGTTCAACGACGAGAAGGGGTACGGGTTCATCACGCCCCAGTCGGGTGATGATCTCTTCGTTCACTTCAAGGCCATCCAGGCTGACGGCTTCAAGACCCTCAAGGAAGGGCAGGCCGTCACGTTCGTCGCCACCCGGGGACAGAAGGGCATGCAGGCCGAAGAGGTTCAGTTCGCCTAGATGCTGAACATCCTCACCGAGGACCGCTCGCCCACTCCGCCCCCAACTGAGCGAGGCGAGCCGGCGTCCGACGTCCTCGCCGTGCAGGATGACCCCGGGCACGACGTCCTCAAGGCGGGCGCCGCCCGCGAGGAGCTGGCGAGGTAGGCGTGGTGTCGCTGCCAGTCGACTGTCCACCCGCCTTCTCGCGCTGAAGGGCCGGGACCGCTCCTGCGGTCCCGGCCCAGACGTATGCCGGTCAGCGCTTGAAGACGTCCTTGACCTTCTCCTTGGCCTCGCGGGCGTCGCCCGTGGCCTGCTCCGCGCGGCCCTCGGCGGTCAGCCGCTCGTTGCCCGTCAGGCGGCCAGCGGTCTCCTTGAGCTTGCCCTTAGCCTGCTCGCCCTTCGCCTCGGCCTTCTGCTCACCAGACACAGCTGATCACTCCCTCTTCGGTGGAAACGCCTTACGCAACCCCGTATGGCCACCGGAAGCCCTCGTAAACGTGGCCGGCGAAACGACAGGCCCCGCCCGGCCTCATGGGGGCTTCGATATCGCCCAGCTTGCTACCGGGGGAGGCGAGCGCGGACGGTCTTGCCGCCTCCGGGCACGGGCGGGACGACGGTGGCCGGGGCGAGGTCGTTCGCGCGGCTGGATCTGTCCGCGGCCGTCGTCCAGAGCAGTCCCCGGCACTCAGGCAGAGGATCCGGTGCTCGCCCTACGACGGGTCGGCGGCCGCATCGTCGCCCGGGGCTCGGGTGAGAAGGGCGCGACCCTGCCCGGGGGTGGGGGCTGCGAGTTCGAGGGCGGGTGGGTGCCGGGAGGTGGCCGGTGCATCCCGCGATGGGCGGGGCTGGCCGAGGCGGCATGCGGGCCGGCGGGGTGGGTGAGGCGAAGAATCGATACTGCATGTGCGTTCGAGTGAACGCTGTGGGTGGCGCTCGGGATTGCCTTGTGGGGGCTGTCAGGATGACGCCGCGGCTCAAGTTGCAATGTCTGTGCGATTGCCGCGCAAATGTTCTAGTCGGCCAGGTAGTCGTCGCTGTCGTGTTCGATCGTTCTCGTCTTACGGGCCGCGAGGGGATCTGCCGGGCCGGTAATGCGGGCGGCCCCCGTTCTGTTGCGGCAGGCAACTCGCCCATGCCCCCCGGCAGTCACTGGCATCCGGCGGAGACCTTGGATTCCTGCCCGGACGGCGAACTGGTTGGCCTCCACTCACCCAGGAGAGATTCCCATGACCTACCGCACCCGCGCTTTCATGGCGGCCGTCGCCACCACGCTGGCGGTCACGACTCTCGGTGCCGCAGCACCGGCCGTGGCCCTGGTCACGCCGAACACATGCGGCGGTGCCATCTCCGACTACACGGGCACCACGACCCCGCCCGTCCCGTTCACCGGCGAGCTGTCGGTGACCGTCGACGCCGTGACTAGCAAGTACGCGGTGACCGTCACCTCACAGGCGCCGAACAGCAACATCCTCCAGGTCAACGTCACCCTGCCCTCGGGCCAAGACGTCTCCACCACGTCCAGCTTCACCCTCGACGTCGACAACCTGGGCAAGGGATCGATCCGGTTCGGCTCGCCGACCGGGATCGCGTTCAGCAAGGGCGTGCTCTGTGAGAGCACTAGTCTGCTGGGATCCCGCACCCGCGTCACCAAGATCACCGGCAAGATGACCGACCCGACGCCCGGCGTGAACAAGCTCGGCGACTTCACCATCAGCCGGCCCGCCCTCTGATACCGGAAACAGCGTGGGCGGGCCGGTCGGCCCGCCCACCCACGCTGCCCGTAGTCGCGCCGGGGGCGTTTCGCCGGGGCTACATGTCCTGGATGTCGCTGATCATCAGGGTGGCGAGTTGCACGTTGAACATGACCGTCTTGGTGCCTTCATCCTCGAACACGAACTTCACGAGGACCTTCTCGTTCTCCGCGGTGGCACTGTCGTGGTTCACCGTCCAGCCCGTCGGAGTATCCTCCCGACGGAAAACGCCATTGGAGTCCTGGTTCTTCTCCTCCCACGCGTAGAGGGCGGTGTCGAACTCCTTGGTGAAGTACTCCTCCCGTACCTGGGCGGGAGTCTTGCCCTCATTCTGCTGCTGCAGGACCGCGTCCTTGTAGTGGATGACGAACGTGTTGACGAACGTCTCCGCCCTGGTAGACGGCCGTGCGGCAGTACTGGCGGACAGCTGGTGGGGGTGTGCCTGCGCAGGCGCTGCCAGCAGGCTGGGACCTGCCAGCAGCATCGCGGCGCACGCGCCGATCATGGCTCCGCGCAGCTTCGTACGGTGGGACATGCGAACCTCTCCGAGGTCGGTGAGAACTGACGCGAGCACCCTCCCAACCCCCGCCGACCTGCGATATCGGCCATCCGGGGGTGAGCCTCGCCCCGATCCGGAGCGGGCCGGGCGCCCCCCGGCACCCCAAGAGGGGAAAGGTTCCCGCACCGGCCCGCTCGTCCCCTCACTCCACGCGCAGGAGTACCCGTACGGCTGGTGGTACACGGGGCGTAGAACCATGCGGTCTCGCATGTCGGCGACGGGCCCGGATCTCAGTCACTCACTCAGGCGCGTTCAGTGTGCCTGAGAAGAGCGGGTCAGGGCCGGAACGCCGTCGCTCTCCGCCAGGGTGAGCGTTGAGAGCTTCGTCTTGTGCGCGTCGCCGCTGGGTGTCTTGTCAACCATGCCTCTGCGGAGATGAGGGCGGCCGGTACCCCTGTGGTGGAGGTACCGGCCGTCCTTTCTGCGGCTGTCGTGGGGTGAGTCTTCGTTAGCGGAAGAAGGCGAGGAGGTCAGCGATGAGGCCTGCGGCGGGGAGGAAGGCGGGGGCCAGCAGCATGTGTGTCTCCTGTTTGTGGTGGGGGACTTGAGTACGACGGGCATGCCTTGCGTGTCACGGCGGAGTTGATCAAGCCACTCGGACGGGGGCATCCGTGCTGGTCTTGGAGGCGGATCCGGAAGGGCCCGGGTGGGGGAGCGGGGCGGACCCGCCCCAGTGGGTTGTAGGCCCGGACCCCGTGAAATGGGGTCACTCATGCCTGCGGAGCGGACTGTTCGGGGTGGAGCGAAGTGGAACTCCGAACTGGTCCGGAACGAAGCGCACGGCACCGGGTTCGTAGAGCCGGCTCGTTGAAGAGGCGTTAACGGGTGCGGAGTGCGGTGTGGGGCAGTGGTTTTTCGGTTGGAGGGTTGTGTGAAACTACCGACTGCATACAGATGGGCCGTTGAGGCTGTGGGGGAATTGTGCGACTTCGGTCAATAGTGACGTTTTGCGTGATTACGGCCTTCGTGGCCGGTTGTGCTGGTGAGTCCGACAAGCCGGAATCCGGTACTGGCAGTGGTGGGGGCGTTAAGACTTCACCTTCCACTTCTGGCAGTGGAGGCAGTGCGGGGAGTTCTCCTTCCGCGCAGATTGTGGGTTGGTCTTCGGCGCAGGAGGCGGCCGAGGAGGTGAAGAAAGCGATGCTGGGCGCCGGAGTCAAGCTGGATCAGCCGAAGCCGAAGAGGGAGGGGGAAACGGTGATCGCCCTGTTTGCGCCGCATGACAAGGAATCCTCTCTGGGCGCGTTGAAGAAGGGCTTTGATGAGCTGTCGGCTAGGGACTGGAAGCCTTCAGAGCGAAGCTCGGAGACCTTCCTGCACTCGGAGAAGGGTGGGTGTTCAGCGATGAGCCCCACTGATTTCGAGAGCAAGCGTCCGAATCTTCAACCCGACCAGGACGTCATCTTGGTGACGGTGCTCTGTACCAGGGGCTAGGGCCTGTCGTCAAACTCCCGTCTGCCCCGCGACGCCTGGCACGCGCTCTCGCCGCACCGGGCGAAAGCCAAGTACGTCCAGTACGCGGGCTTCCGCCCGGCGCACCGAGAGCACGCACCAGACGCCGCAGGGCCGCCCTCCGGGCGACGACGGGAGTTTGACGACAGGCCCTAGGGGCTGTCCCGTATTTGTCCGGTGCGGCATCAGGCGGAGGGCGAGCCGGGTCATACTCTTCACTCGGTGATCGGGCGCGCCGCTCGAGTGGTCGGCGTCGGCTCACGCCGATGGAGTGCTGAGTTGGTGTGGTCACCGGCGCGTCTCGTAGAGGTTGGATCAACTGTGTGGATTGAACTCGTCGAGGCCCTTCCCGGGCCCGCGGTCTTTCAGCCTCCAGTGTCAGAGTCGGCGCTGCTCCGCTGCGCCTCGTCCCTTGGGCATCCGCTGCCTGAGGACCTGGTTTCGGTGCTCCGGGAGAGCGACGGCATCGAGGGTGAGTACGGAGACGGGCTCATCTGGTCTGCCGAGCGGATCGCCACCGAGAACCGGACCCTTCGCGATGACGGTGAACTCGCCACCCTCTACATGCCGTTCGATCCGCTGCTCTTCTTCGCGGACGCCGGCAACGGTGATCTGTTCGCCCTTCTGCCTGGCCTGCGGCGGCCCGATGTCTTCGTCTGGAACCACGAGGACGACAGCCGTACCTGGGTGGCACCGAGCCTGGCCAAGTACCTTGAATGGTGGCTGACGGGGCAGATCAATCTTTGACAGCTCGGCTCACAGAGCCACCGGGGAACGACGAGATGCTCTTGGCGTGGCTGGTGTGATCACGGCGTCGGAACCGTCCTGGACAGCCCCGTTCACTGGGCCGATCCCCCGTGCCAGAGCCGGCCGTGGGGCCCTCCGCTGAAGGATCGGGCCCTGCTGGTTGCGGCCTGCTGGCGCACGAACCTGACCATGCGGCAGCTCACTCCGCTGTTCGGGGTGTCCAAGTCGGCGGCGGACCGGATCATCGACCACCTCGGTCCGATGCTCGCGCTCCAGCCCCGCAAGCGGTTCGCCAAGGACACCGTGCTCATCGTGGACGGCACCCTGGTCCCCACCCGCGACCACACCATCGCCCAGCGGTCCAAGAACTACCGGTACTCCGCCACCACCAGGTGGTCATCGACGCCGACACCCCCAGGACCTCGGCCTCGCCCCAGCTACGGGCGCCCACCCGGACCCACGCAGTCAGCGAACCGGGCCGTATCCCAGCCTGCCCGCCCCTACCCTGAAAACCCCAGGGCACGACGACGGAGAGGACCCGGTGCGGACGCGAAGGCAGCTGCTCGCGAACCTGGCGGTCACCGCGGCGGCCGCCATGGGAGCCCCCCTCGCCGGCGCCACCCCGGCCGAGACCGAGGAGGCGCAACTCGGCGAGACGTTCGTCGCGGGGCTGCGCGACGCGTGCTGGGCCTCGGCCACGCGGCCCCAGACACGCCCCCGGACCGCCTCCCGGCAGCACTGCACCGCGCCACGGCAGACTTCAACGACTGCGCGTACTCCAGCCTCGCCCTACGCCTTCCACGCCTGATCTCCGCCGGGCACCAGGCCAACAGCGACAACTTCCCCCTGCTGGCACAGGCCTACCTCCTGGCGACACGCATCCTCGTCAAGCTCGACGAGCCGCGACTCGGCTGGACGGCAGCCGACCGCGCCCGGCAGTTCGCCGCCGCCGGCGGGGTACCCGTCGCGGTCGCCGAAGCGGCCCGCCAGCAGGCCGTCCTCGCCCGAAAGGCGGGACGGCACGACCAGGCCCTGACTCTCGCCCTGAACGCCGCCGACGATCCGGCCCTGCGCGAACTCGGAAACGCCGGGATCGCCCAGCGCGGCCTGCTCGTCCAGTGCGCGGCCTACACCGTCGCCCACCAACGCGACCAGGCCGGCATGCGTGAGCTGACCAGCGAGGCCACCGCCATCGCCGACAGCCTCGGCGCCAGCACCCACCCTCCCCACCACGGAGCGGCGCGCACTCTACTTCACCGACCGCGCGAAGGCCTTCGCGCAATGGGGCCAACGAGACGAATGCATCCGGGCCCTCCTCCAGGCCGAGTACGGGGCCCCTCAGGAAACCCACGCCCGCCCAGCTGTGAAGTCCCTCGTCTCCGGCCTGCTCCTCTCCGGACGGATCACACCCGAGCTCCGAGGCATCGCCGCCCGCAGCGGAGTCCTGCACAGCGGGCGGCGAGCGGCTACCACATCACCGGAAGCCGCTCGGGGATCCGCTTCATGAAGCCCGTTCGCCAGACCAACTGGCTTACTGGAACGGCGAGTTCGAGGTCCGGCAGTCGGTCCAGCAGTGCCTCCAGGGCGATCCGGGCGTGGACGCGTCCGAGTGCGGTGGCGGGGCAGTAGTGGGAGCCGCCCCCGAAGGAGAAGTGGTCGGCGGCATTGGCGCGGTCCAGGCGGAAGCGGTGGGGGTCGGCGAAAGTCTCCGGGTCGAAGTTCGCGCCCTCGACCAGCACCAGGACCAGCTCCCCCCGTTTGACGTCGACATCTCCGAGCCGCACGTCGGCGAGTGCGAGCCGGGGAAGGGCGTCACCGATGGAAAGGTTCACCCGCAGCAGTTCCTCCACGCCCGCGTCGATCAGATCGCGGTGGTCCCGCAGCAGGTCCCAGGTGGTGCGGTGGGTGAGGAGGTGCACCACAGCCATGGTGAGGAAGCCGGAGGTGGAGACAGTGCCGGCGCCGAACATGGTGACGCCGACGGTGGCCAGCATCTCATCGGTCAGGTGCGCGTAGTCCGGGTTGTCACGCAGGGCGGCGAGTTCCCCCATGAGGCCGGTGGTGGCGGGATCGTCCATCAGGAAGGTCATGCGGGCGATGTCGCGGTCCCAGTTGATCTTCGCGCCGGCGATCGGGCAGGCGGAGTTCATGAACGCGATGTCCAGGCTCCGCAGGAGCGCAGGGCCCTCGCTCTGCGGGATTCCGAGGATGCGGCAGTGCAGACCGGCGGAGTACGGCTCGCAGAACGCGCCGCGCAGGTCGGCCGTGGGGCCGTCCTCGACGAGTCGGTCGACGAGCCGCCCCGCCTCCTGGCGCAGCCACCGCACCAGTCCGGGCGCCTTCGGGTTCAGCGCCTTCATCACCGCCCTGCGCAGCCCTGAACCGGCGATGTTGCCCATGTTGTTGACGACCTCGGGCGGGATCGTCAGGGCGTACTGCCGGGGCACGCCCGGCGCCGAGGTGTCCTTCAGCGAGAACCGGTCGTCCGTGAGGACCTGTTTGCACAGCCGGTACGAGGACACCAGCCACGCCTCGTCCCCGGCGATCGTGCGGACCCGTCGCACCGGGGTGGCCGCGCGCAGTAATGCCAGCTCATCGGGGAGCCGGCTGCCGTCCCGGGAGAACGGGAAGTCGAGCAGGTCGTGGCTGCCGACGGCCGGGGGCCGGCCGTTGGTGGTCGTGGTCATGCGCGGGCTCCTTCGGCGGGGGTGACGATGGCGTGGCCCTGGTTGCGGGAGGCGCGCAGGCCGGCGCCCCGGGAGTAGAGGAGTTCCGCGAGCGGCAGGAGTCGGTGGTAGCAGTTGAGCGAGGACGGCACGCCGATGATCGCGGGAGTGTCGAGGAACAGTGGTGCCTCGGCGCACACGTACTCCAGGCATACCGCGCGCTGCCGGTCGGTCGCCTCCTGCCCTCCCGAGGTGAGGAACCGGCTCACCAGCTCGTCGCAGGCCCTGCGGAGGTCGGCGTCGGTCTCCAGGCGGTGCTTCAGCTGCCGGTGGATCTCCCGGTAGGCGGTGTTGGTGCGGAAGTCGGACACGGGACGCCAGCGCAGCCGCGCCCGGGCCGGACCCGCCGCCGACGCGGCGTCACGCAACTTCGCCCGCAGGCCCCGCAGGTTCTTCGCCGCCTTCTTGCGGGCGTCGTCGGGGCCGTACCCGTGCGCCTCGTACATCTCGGCCACATGGAGGTCGGTGTAGACGAAGTCGACCTGGTCGTAGTGGTGCAGGCCCCAGGCGGCGAGGTCGTGCAGGCGCTGGGCGGAGAAGTAGCTGTTGCCGGGCGAGACGCCGATCACGACGTGCGCGCCCTCGTCGCGGATGACCTCGCAGTGGCGCGTGTAGGGCTCCACCCGGAACGCGTCGGCCATCGACGGGGATGCTGTGATCACACGCGTGATCCTCCACCGCGTGCTGCTGCCGGACGAGCCCCGTGCCCGCCGGCGTGAACGCCACGGACTCGTCACTCTAGCCGCAAGGCATTGATACACACGGTAACGGAAGGGCTGCGGCCGAGTACGGACTGACCATCAGGCGACAGCGGCGCCGCACAGGATCGCCCTGCCCGGCCCCGGCCGCGGTGGTGTCGCCGGCCGATGCTGGGCGGCCGGATTCACCGAAGAATCGAACCTGTGCCCTCCACCTCGTCAGCGCCGAGATGACTGGCGCGCCCGGGCGACCACCTGGCAGACGGGCCGCGGCTCTGCACCGTCGGCCCGGGCGCGGAGGCCGCCGCCCTGCACCGTCGGCCCGCGTGCCGCGCGGCGGGCGACGCGCTCGCAACAGGCGGGTGTCGGTGCTGGGTCCATGCGTACGCCGAGGACGTCTTCGTCGTAACTGTCCATGCCGGGACAACCTCGTGCCGCGGGCTCCGGCACTACCGCCGTCTAGGGCTGCGGCGTCGGGGTCCGGTGTGCCCCGACAGCACGGGCACCTAGGCAGTGTCTTCAAATGATCATCACTGGTGGATCATGGTGTCGTGATACGTCGCCATGAACTGTCTGATGCCGAGTGGGAGTTCGTCAGGCCGTTGCTGCCCGTGTCGGTGCGGGGGCGGAAGCGGTTGGACGACCGCAGGGTCCTGAACGGGATCGTGTGGAAGTTCCGGACCGGGACGGCCTGGCGGGATGTGCCTGAGCGTTATGGTCCGTGGGCCACGCTGCATACGCGTTTTCGCAGGTGGGCGGCGGACGGGACGTTCGACCGGATGCTGCGGGCCGCCCAGGCGAAGGCGGACGCGGCGGGCGACATCGAGTGGCTGGTGTCCGTCGATTCCACGGTCGTCCGGGCCCACCAGCATGCGGCGGGGCCCGAAAAGGGGGCTCCGCAACCCGGCCATCGGCCGGTCCAGAGGCGGTCTGACCAGCAAGATTCATCTGGCCTGTGACGGCCGGGGCCGTCCGCTCGCCTTCGTCGTCACGGGCGGCAACACCAACGACTGCACCCGGTTCACTGCCGTGATGGAAGCGGTCCGGGTGCCCCGGATCGGACCTGGGCGACCCCGCACCCGGCCCGATCACGTCCTGGGTGACAAGGGCTACAGCTCGAAGGCGATCCGCGCCTGGCTCCGCCGCCGGGGCATACCGCACACGATTCCCGAGCGGACCGACCAGGTCGGCAACCGGGCCCGGCGAGGCAGCCGCGGTGGCCGCCCGCCGCTCTTCGACCGCGAGGTCTACAAACACCGCAACGTCGTGGAACGGTGCTTCAACCGCCTGAAGCAGTGGCGCGGCATCGCGCTATGACAAAACCGCCCAGTCCTACGAAGCGGCCGTCACCCTCGCATCACTCCTGATGTGGGCGTGACATTTGACGACAGAACCTAGGCGCCCCCTGCCAGCGGGCTTTCGCGGAGCTCGCGTACACGCACCGCGGCCGGCCCGCCGCCGAGGTCCTGCCCTGGTGCGGGCCGAGGACCGGGCGCTGCTGGGCTTCGCCCCTCGCGGATCAGCGGGAGCAGGTCCGCGCGGTGAGTCGCGGGGAGCCGTACATTCTGCGCGTCACCGTCACCTGACCCGGGAGCACGATGTCAGGTGCCGCGCAGGAGCGATCCGGGCCTGCGGCGCTCGTTGGCGAACCACTGCGCGATGTCTTCGAAGGGCTCGGTGACCTGCCGGTCCGCGAAGTCTTGTTGGAGGCCGCTCGGCCGTTGGGGTCGATGTGTTCCGGTGGCTCGGGCGGCAGCTGGTCGCCGTGGAACCAGAGCGCGGTGACGGGCTCGATGGTGGGCGGCACGCGCGGCGTGAGGCTGAGGCCGCATGCAGGCTGCCCGGGCCTCGTGTGGGGCCGGGCAGCCCGGTTCCGGGAGTACGTGCGGGCTGCCTCCGCACACCGCTGTCGAGTAGTTGGGGATCCCAACCGCACGGAAGATCTTCGGAGGGAACCAGAAATAAGGGGTCCTGAGGCACGCAACGCTCCCGAGCGCATACCCACGTAACCCCATTCTCCAGCCGTAGTGTTCTCCAACGCCGTGCTCGCGGACGGCGGGCCCGACCTGGATGCACTGGAGCTGGTGTGCCCGCCGGTGTTGTGGGGAGCGTGGGGCAACCTCTCCGAGGTGCGCGAGATGATCGGAGACCGGGGGCCGGCCACGCGGGCCGACCCGCCGAGGACCGGCGAGCCGGGCGTTCGCTACGCGAAGGTTGTGACGATGCCGGATGTGGGGGTGTTGGTCAGGGACGGCCGAGGGTTCGGGTGATCCAGCCGGCATCGCGCCACTGGTCGGTGTTGAGGGTGCCGCGGGCGTCGATGACCTTGAGGGTGGTGGTGCGGGTGGCGAGGCGCTTGGGGTCGATGGTGGTGAAGTGGTGCCACTCGGTGAGGTGGAGGAGGAGGTCGGCGTCGTCGACGGCGGCGATGGGGTCTTCGACGTAGTCGAGCTCGGGGTGGAGCTTGCGGGCGTTGTCGAGGGCCTTGGGGTCGGTGACGGTGACGGTGGCGCCGAGGTCGTGGAGGGCCTGAGCGACGGCGAGGGCGGGCGCGTCGCGGACGTCGTCGGTCTCGGGCTTGAAGGCGGCGCCCCAGACGGTGATCCGCTTGCCCCGCAGGTCGCCTCCGAGCTCACCGCAGGCGAGGTCGATGACGCGCTGGCGGCGGCGGGCGTTGACGGCGGCGGCTTCGCGCAGCATGCCGACCGCCTGGCAGGCATCGAGCTCGTCGGCGCGGGTGATGAAGCCTGCGAGGTCCTTGGGCAGGCAGCCGCCGCCGAAGCCGAGTCCGGGCCGCATGCCATGGCGGCCGATGCGGTGGTCGTGGCCGAGGATGTCGGCGAGCTCGGCGACGTTGGCGCCGGAGGCTTCGCAGACCTCGGCCATCGCGTTGATGAAGGAGATCTTGGTGCCGAGGTAGGAGTTCGCGGCGCCCTTGGCGAGCTCGGCGGTGGCCCAGTCCGTGACGATCGTGGGCGTCCCCGACTCGATGATCTTCTCGAACGCCTGACGCAGGAGGGCTTCGGCCCAGGAGTGGGTGGTGTTGAAGCCGAGGACGAGCCGGTCGGGGCGGAGGGTGTCGTCGACCGTGGAGGACTCGCGGAGGAACTCGGGGTTCCAGGCGACCTCGACGAGATCGCCGGCGGGGGCGTACTCGCGCAGGATGTCGGCGACGCGGGGTGCGGTGCCGACGGGGACGGTGGACTTGACCGCGACGACAGCCGGGGTTGTCAGGCCGGGGGCGAGGCGGCGGACGGCGTCGAAGAGGTGGGTGAGGTCGTAGGCGTCGGTGCCGGGCTGGTTGGGGGTGCCGACGCCGATGAAGTGCAGGTCTGCGAAGTCGGCGGCCTCGGCATAGGAGGCGGTGAAGCGGAGCCGGCCGGTCGCGGTGTGCTTGGCGAGGAGCCCGTCCAGGTCGCGTTCGAAGAACGGGGCCTTGCCGGAGTTGAGGGTGTGGACCTTGTCGATGTCGGAGTCCATGCCCAGGACCTCGTGGCCGAGTTCGGCCATGCAGGCGGCATGGGTGGCGCCGAGGTAGCCGCATCCGATGACGGTCATCTTCATGAGCGGGGTTGTCCCTTCGGGTGGGGCCGTCGTGGGCGGCCCCACCGTTGCCCCGCCCGGAAGGGCGGTGCGTCAGGAGGGCCTGGCGGCCAGGCAGCGGTAGATCCCGTCCCGGATGAACGGCGGGATCGTGAGGATGTCGAGGTAGTCGGGGGCGAAGAACTGGAGCTTGACGCCCTCGGAGAGAAGCAGGTCCGTCTCGTCGCCGTCCCAGGAGCCGGAGAAGAAGGTGATGATCTGACCGGAGCCGCGGTGGTCGGTGATCTCGAACAGCTCGGTCAGGTTCTCGACGGTCAGACCCGCTTCTTCGTCGAGCTCGCGGACGATGGCGTCGGCGGGGGATTCCCCGGGGTCGCAGCCGCCGCCCAGGACGGACCAGTGGGCGGGCCAAGCGATCTCGGGGAGGTCGTCGCGGAGATGGAGGAGGAGTTCGCCGCGGCGGTTGGTGACGATCGCGACGGCTCCGCGGGCGGCGGCCGGCTCCTCGGTGGCGGTGTTCTCGGAGTGCATCCCCTCACCGTAGTAAGGGGGTTGGGGATCATGCGGCAGCCTTCACCGTCTGGTCCGAAAACCATGCGGCGGCCATGAGGGCCTGCATGCGAGTGCGGTCGAACCGGCCGCCGGGCTGCAAACCCCCCTCGAGGAGGGGGCGGAACGCGGGCGGGGCGTCGGTGAGGGCCATGCGGATCTGGGAGTCGGCCCAGGCCGCGAGGCTGTCGTTGAGCCAGGACGGGACCGGGGAGGCGAAGCCGAGCTTGTCCCGGCTGGCCCAGACCTCCTTCGGCAGGCCCAGTGCCCTGGCAGCGTCCCGCAGGATCCGCTTGCCCTGAGCCGGATCGGTGATCTTGTAGTCGACTGGCAGCCGGTAGGACAGCTCGACCAGGTCGCGGGCCAGGTAGGGGGACCGGCGCTCGAGCGCGTACGCGGAGGCGAGCTTGTCGCTGGTCATCACCAGTGGCCTCCAGGCCGTCGCCAGGTCCGCCAGGGTCAGGCCGCGGGCCAGGTCCCCGCCCGCGCGGGCCATCGCGTCGGCGACGAGATCACGGAGGCGGCCGTCGGGGTCCGGGCCGCGAAGGATCAGCCGGGTGACCGCCTCCGCCGGGTCGAGGAGTTCGCCGGCGGTGTGCATGAGCTTGGAGGCCAGCGGCTGGTAGGCGTCGAGCCCCGCGTTCAGGACGGCATCGGGGCCGAAGAGGACCAGGGCCTGGCGGACGTAGCCCATCAGGAACTCATCCGGCCCGAGCCCGCCGATCACGACCCGCAGGCCGAGGTCGGCGATCTTCCGGTAGGCCATGTGCTCGGAGAACGTGGACGCGTTGCCCATCGGGTAGTCCTGGGCCCGCATCATGTGCGGCAGGGCCCGAGTGAAGTCGACGTGGCCCGGCTCGACCACGACCAACTCGGCCTTTATGTCCCGGGCGATCACGGCCGCCTTGGAGGACTCGTCCAAGCGGTCCTGGCCCGGGTAGCGGACCGTGACGCAGACCGGGGGCCGCATCAGGTAGGCCAGCACCGCCGAGTCCAGGCCTCCCGAGAGGAGGAGGGCGAAGTCGCAGGCCGGGGACCGCAGCGGGATCTGCTCGGCCAGGATCGTGGAGAACCTGGCCAGGGCTTGGTCGTAGGTGCCGCCGTATGCGGCCCTGTCTTCCAGGTGCCACCAGGTGATCTGGTCGATCGAGCCGGTGGTGACGTCGAAGGCCAGCAGCGTGGCCGGAGCCAGCAGCTGGATCCCCTGGAACGGGGTGTCCACGCCGGTCGGCGTCTCGATCGCGGTGACCTCCGGCCGTAAGACGAGCGGGGCCGGCCCGTAGCCGGTCAACGTGGTGACCTCGGAGGCGAACGCGAGCCGGCCCCCGTCCAGGCGCCAGTAGAGCGGCTTCTCCCCGAGCCGGTCGCGAGCCAGGAACAGCTTCGCCGTCCGCGGGTCGTAGACGGAGAGGGCGAACATGCCGTCCAGTCCGTCCAGGCAGGACGGGCCGATCTTGGCCCAGGCCCGCAGCAGGAAGTGGGCGTCCGACTCCCGCTCGCTCACCTTGATACCCCAGGCGGCGGCCTGCTGTCGCCAGTTGTAGATCTCTCCGTTGAAGGCCAGCAGGATGCCGGTATCCCGGTCGAGGTAGGGGCCGGGCATGGCCTGCGGGTCGACGATCAGGAGGGTGTTCATGGCCAGCACTGCCCGTCCGTCCCGGGCGGCGGCGTGCATGGTGCCGTCCGGGCCGCGGTAGCGCTGCGAGTCGCCCATCGCGGCGACGGTCTTCTCGTGCCGGAGAGCGTCGCCTCCGGCCAGTCCTGCGATTCCGCACATCTGGTTCACCCCCGAGCGTGAAGTCGTGGTGCTTGACGGCCGTCGCCTCCGGGAGCCCCTTCCTGGCGTCCCGGCGGCGGCCTGTGCCCTCATCACACCTCCCCGGCCCGCAGGCCGGGCAGGGCTCGCAGGGGGGCTCACAACTCGCAAAGCAGGTTCACCCAGGGTTCCGAGGGCAATACCCTCGGTGGCTCCAGACGCGGAGAGGCGAACGGCCTCCCCGTGCCCTGCCGGAATGCGTACGACTGAAAATGCCCAGTCGACGCGGCCCGGACTCGTGGCGTTTCCTCGTCAGCAGCCATGTTGCTGACCTGGTGGAAAAGGGGATTCGGGTGGCTTCGACCAGCCGCCGGAAGCGTCCGCCCAACGCGGACCTGGACCGGCTCATCGAGACCTCAGGCGCGAGCCACAAGTCTCTGGCCCTGCGGGTCAACCAGCTCGCCCAGCAGGCCGGGCTCACGACGGACTACTCGCATACCTCCATCGCGAACTGGTGCCAGCGGGGCATGATCCCCAAGTGGCCGGTGCCCATGTTCCTGGCTCAGGCGATCTCCGAACGGCTCGGCCGTCCGGTGGCACTTGACGAAATCGGTATGGGCGATGCGGAGGCACCGGACGCGGATGTGGGGTTGGATTTCCCGCGGGACCGTGCTGACGCGGTCCGAGTGGCCACCTCGTTCTGGAGCTTCGTGAACCGCCGCGACTTCTTAACCGGATCCGGCTTCGCCGTCTCCGCGTTCACCACCCCCGTGACCCGCTGGCTGGTCACCCCCGCCGACGAGGCGGCCGATGTAGCCGGCGGGAAGAAGCAGGTCGGCCGGGCCGACCTGGAAGAACTCCGTGACGCTGCCGACGAGGCCCGCCGCTGGGACTCCAAATACGGAGGCGGCAACTGGAAGGCCAACTCCGTCACCGTCTGCCTCCAGGAACGGGCCGCCCCGCTGCTGCGGGGCTCCTTCACCGATGCAGTCGGCCGCGACCTGTTCTCCGTCACCAGCGAGCTGTCCCGCCTCGCCGGGTGGACCGCGTTCGACGTCGGCCAGCACGACGTCGCCCAACGGCACTTCATCCAAGCCCTCCGCCTGGCCCGCGCGGGCGGCGACGTGCAGCTCGGCTGCTATGTCCTGACCACCATGGCCATGCAGTCCCTGCTGCGGGGCTTCGGCTCCGAGGCCGTCGACATGGCCCAGGGAGCCTTCGAACGGGCCAAAGGCCAGGCCGCCCCGCGTGTCCTGGCATTCACCAAGCTGATCGAGGCCCGTGCCCACGCCCGGGAGAGGGACGCCAGGGCCGCCGCACGGGCCCTGGCCGCCTCCGAAGACCTCTTGGGCCAGGCCGATGCCACAAGCGGTTCAGAACCCGCCTGGATCGACTTCTATCACCACGCCCGCCTCTCCGCGGACGCCGCCGAGGTCTTCCGGGACCTGAAGAACCCCAAGGCGGCCCTGGCCTGGAACCAGCGGGCCGCGGCGATGCCGTCCGGAGTGTTCACCCGCTCCGTCGGTATGCGGCTGGCAATCGTGGGGACCGCCCACCTCCAGGCCCGCGACCTCGACCACGGCTTGGACCTCGGCAACCGGTCCGTGGACATCCTCGCCCGCGTCCAGTCCTCCCGGGCCAAGGACTACGTCCGCGAGTTCAACACCGCCCTCACCCCCTGGCGCCGCGAGCCGGCCGTCCGCGAGTTCATCCACCGCACCCGAACCGAACTCGGAATCGCCGCCTGAGCACGTTCGCCCGTATTCGCCCGCCTCCTTGAAGAGGGAAGTACGTTCTTGTTGGCGATCGTCTTCTTCAGCTTGACGATCATGGCCGCCCACCCCGACCCCTGGCCATCCGCCGGTGTAGCGGGCGAAATCCCCGAGCAGCACGGAGCCCCCGACGCGATGCGCACGCGTCGGGGGCTCTTGTGCACCTGGCCCAGGTTCTGTCTCTCGCGTCGGCGCGGAACGAGGTGGCGCTGTGCTGACCACGATGTGTACCGTGGTGGACGGTCTTGTTGTCACTGATTGAGGTGGATCTTGCGCATCTGAGGTACGTGCCCCTGTTGCCAGCACGGCATCCGCCCGTGCTGCCCCGCCGCGGTCGGCCATGCCGACGGTGGTGGTCGTGTACGCCTCTGCGCAGTCTTCCCGGCCCCCTTTTGTGCCGTGTGAGTCCGCCCAGGTCCTGAACATCCCCTCTCCGGATGCGGTGCACTTCCGCCTGTCGTCGCGATGCCGAGCGCGTACCTCCCCGCACACTCGTCACCACAGGTGACCGACCCATCCGGTAGGCGACCGCATGACCGCAACCCTGACCGCCAAGAACCTCGCCGCAGGCCACGGCGACCTCCCCCTGTTCACCGGCCTCGACCTCGTCGTGCCACCGGGCGAGGTGATCGGCCTCGTCGGCGCCAACGGGGCCGGGAAGTCCACCCTGCTCCGCCTCCTCGCCGGACTCGACCGCCCCGAACAGGGCCGGGTCCACCTCGCCCCGGCCGGCGCGAGCGTCGGTTACCTG
This sequence comes from Streptomyces sp. NPDC044704, assembly GCF_056433525.1. Classification (NCBI taxonomy): domain Bacteria; kingdom Bacillati; phylum Actinomycetota; class Actinomycetes; order Kitasatosporales; family Streptomycetaceae; genus Streptomyces; species Streptomyces sp. NPDC044704. The sequence goes on along the minus strand of NZ_JBWKGY010000029.1, from coordinate 55,510 downwards.
CCCCAGGAGGCGGACCGGCGCCCGGGCGAGAGCGTCACGGCCTTCCTCGCCCGCCGCACCGGTGTCGCGGCGGCCCAGCTGGCCCTGGACACCGCCTCCCAGGCGCTGGCCGACGGCGCCGCCGGGGCCGAAGAGGCGTACGACACGAGCCTGCAGCGCTGGCTCGGCCTGGGCGGGGCAGACCTGGAGGAGCGCGCCGAGCACATCACCGCCACACTCGGCCTGGGCGTCGGGCTGGAGCAGGCCATGACGTCGCTGTCCGGCGGGCAGGCCGCCCGCGCGCAGCTGGCCTCGCTGCTGCTGTCACGCTTCGACGTCTTCCTGCTGGACGAGCCCACCAACGACCTCGACCTGGCCGGTCTGGAACAGCTGGAGCAGTTCGTCAACGGGCTGCGCGCGGGCGCGGCCGTGGTCAGCCACGACCGCGAGTTCCTCGCCCGCACCGTCACCCAGGTCCTCGAACTCGACCAGGCCCAGCAGCAGGTGCGCCACTTCGGCGGCGGCTACGCCGCCTACCTGCAGGAAGCCGAGCGCGCCCGCCACCAGGCCCGCGCGCAGTACGAGGAGTACGCCGACCGCAAGGCCGCCCTGCAGGAGCGGGCGGCCATCCACCGCTCCTGGGCGGACAAGGGCGTGCGCACCGCGCAGCGCCGTAGCCGGGACAACAACAAGTTCGCCCGCAGCACCCGGATGGAGAACAGCGAGAACCTGGCCGCCCGGGCCAAGCAGGCCGAACGGCTCATCGAGCGCCTGGAGAAAGTGGAGGAGCCGCGCAAGGAGTGGCAGCTGCGCATGCAGATCGCCGCCGCGCCCCGTTCCGGGACGGTCGTCGCCACGCTGCACGAGGCCACCGTCCGGCGCGGCGACTTCACGCTGGGACCCCTGACCTTGCAGGTCGACTGGGCCGACCGTGTCGCGATCACCGGTGCGAACGGCACCGGAAAGTCGACGTTGCTGGGCGCCCTCCTGGGCCGTGTCCCGCTCGCCGCCGGCCGCCAGTCGCTCGGCTCAGGGGTGGTGATCGGCGAGATCGACCAGGCCCGGGCCCTGTTCCACGGAGCCGAATCCCTCCAGGACGCATTCCGGACCGCTGTCCCGCAGACGGAGCCCGCCGAAGTCCGCACCCTGCTGGCGAAATTCGGCTTGGGCGCCGACCACGTCCTGCGCCCGGCGGACACCCTGTCCCCCGGCGAAAGGACACGGGCCGCACTCGCACTGTTGCAGGGCCGCGGGGTGAACCTGCTGGTGCTGGACGAGCCGACCAACCACCTCGACCTGCCGGCCATCGAACAACTCGAATCCGCCCTGGACTCCTACACCGGCACTCTGCTGCTGGTCTCCCACGACCGCCGACTGCTGGAAACGGTACGGATCACCCGACGCTTCCACCTGCACGACGGGACCCTCGCCGAAACCTCAGGGTGATCCGCACGCTGCACGCCTGTCCCGGCCTGCTCGGCGGCACTTCGGGTACCGCGACTACTCACGCCCGGGATCGTGCCCGTCGGCTGCTCGGCGCGTCCTCGCGGCCTGTTCCTCCATCAGGCGGCCGACTCCACCCGGCGCCTCGGGTGCCGATAGCCGGCCGGCCGCCGAACATTGCGGACCACGACCGCATCCGGGGCGCCCACCAGCCGGAACTCCCACCCCGCCTCGGGGCAGGCCGCCCCCGTCGCGGACGGCGCTGGTCGCCGGTGAGCCCCTGGCGAGCCCGAGTCACCGGTGCCGGACGAGCGGCGCACGATGCCGGCGGCTGGGGTCAGAGGTGGGGGAGGGCCTCCAACGTGACCAGAAGGTGAATAAACATGCTTTCTGGTTTTTGGGCGGTTTCGCTGTTGAGTCGTGTTGGTGCTGGGCCGGGTGTGGTGGTGCGTGTTTGTCTTGCCGCGCTCTCAGTTTTGAGGGGTTCGTTCATCGAGTCACGGAGTTCTGGATGCGACGCCTGGGTGTCATTTCGGCTACCGTTGCTTTTGCTTCGGCTGTGGTGTTGTCGTCGCCTGCGGTGGCGGACATGGTGGTGCCGCTGGATCAGCCCGGTGCGGTGGTGTTCAACAACGGTTCCGGGAACGTTACGAACATCGGTGACGGGAACAGCGCGGCGGGCCGGGACAACCTCGTCGGAAGCGGACACGTGGCGGGTGCGGGACACCTGGTGGGCCTGACCGCAGTGAGCCACAACTGGGTCGTGCGGAACAACCTCAATGTGTCTCTGACCCTGGCGTCGGTAACCGGTGTCGCAGGCTCCCCCGCTGTGAATTCGGTGATCCCCGCAGGAGGCACCAGCGGCGCATTCGCGCTCATCCCTGGAACTACCGGTGTCGCCGTGTACCGACAGACGGACAACCCCACGTTTCAAGTGACAGTGAACTTCGGAAACAACAACAGCGCGGCTTGCGTTGACAACAACTTCCCCCAGGGCATCGCCTGCTTCAGCACGTACGGCACGATCTCCATCCCCAACACCCTCAACGTCAACCCGGCGAATTGACGCAAGAGGAGCGGACACCCCGACAGGCCGAATTCCTCGATCCTGAGGACCAAGCTCCGGTGGGGCCCGGCGGTTGATCTGGACGATGGGCGACCCGGGACCACCATCACCTGCACCGGACCGGGCACCCCGTACCCACCGGAGCCCGGGAAGCAGCCGTCCCCGACGTGCCCTGGCCTGCGGTCACGGAACTCACCGGTTCAGTAGTGGTGACTACCGATCAGCCCGCGGCAGCGCCGTCCGGGTCGCCGACCGCCCCTGCGGGGACGGGTGAGCGGTGACGGCTCCTGGGCGGCTCGTACCCCGGCAGCCCATGGCCGTCGTTCAAGCCGGTGCCGAAGCCGTTGGCATAGGGGTCCCCGGTCCGGCGCCGTTAATACTTCCCAGGTTCGCCGAGGATGCCCAGCGAGCCGCTGCTGCCGTGGCTGGGGTTGTTGGCAAGCCCAGGGCTCGTAACGGGTGGTGACCAGTACAGCCCAAGATCGTTCACTGGTGTATGAACAACACCAAGCGCGTACTCGTCGCCCTCGCTCTTTCGGGAGCCGTCCTGACCATGTCGGGAGCTGCCCAAGCCGGGGCCGCGACGGCCGGCAGCACCAGCAGGACCGTTCCGGCTGACGGGATCAATTTCGGCCACATCCTCCACGGTCTGGGCCTCGGCGTCGGCGGCCAGCTTCTCGGCGACGCCAGGGGCCAGAACCACGCCAAGGGTCATTTCCTTCCCGCCGGCCACTCCGCGGTGGTGCCGGCCGCCATCGTCGGCGGTCTCCGGTAGCAGCAACGGCGAGCTCCCCTGACAGGACAGCCCTCACCGTCGGCTGGGACCGACCTCCAGACCTGGCCGGATCGGGTCCGGAACACAGGTGCGCAGCGGTGATGAGCGGCTCGCGTCACCACCCCGCGTAGGGTCCTGTGGCGGTTCGCGGCGGGGTTCGGGCCGGGCGTGTGAACGTTCTCGCTATCCCCCAGGAGTAAGTGCACGTAATTCCCCAGGCCCTGGTCTCAGGCGGGCGTTAGGTTGGCCAGCGTGAACGTGCTGGGGTGGAGCTATCGGTATGTGGGACCGCCCGATCTGCGGGCCCTTGTCCGGCCGGAGGCTGAGGGCCGATGCATCCACTCGGCGGCGGACTTCGAAGACTGGGCTTCGGCTCTGGCAGCGGTGGAGCTGGCCGAACCTTTCACGTTCGTCATCGACTCGGAGGGTGTGCTGCGGCTCGCCCCGCGCCGGAGCGAGCACGTGGTGTGTGCTGGCGGTGGCCCTGTTCAGAGCGCCGGGGAGATCAGCTTCCGCGAGGAGTCCGGGCAGTGGGTGGTCGCCGAGGTGACTAACCAGTCGACCGGATTCTGCCCGGACATCAGCTCGTGGCCGGCCGTCGCGAAGGCTCTGGACGCAGCCGGGATCAAGCACCCTTCCGGCTTCACCCACGAGGTGATGTTCCGGCGCTGTCCCTCCTGTACTCAGCTGAACATCGTTCGGGAGGCGGACTTCGTCTGCGTCTTCTGTGACCAGGACCTGCCGCGGGAATGGAACGTGGACGGGGCTGGGCGTTAGCGGACCGGGGGCTTGTCGGGCTTGTCGGTGGGGTTCTTGGGGCGCCTGCTGGGGCGGTAGCGACGACCGGGTCCGGGAAGGGGGATTCCCGGTCGCCGGGCGCACGATTGCTGGTGATGATCAAAGACCGTCCTCGCTGTTCGCTGACCAGTTCATAGAGGTCATAGGCCTGGGACGCTCCTAGCTGGCGCATGGCGAAGTCGTCGAGGATGAGCACGTCGAGCCGTACCAGTTCACGGATCCACTTGTCCCAGGCGCGGTCGGCATGGCCGCCGGCGAAGTCCGCGAGGATCCGGCTGGTCTTGGCGAATCGGACGTGCGCGCCCTGGCGGACCGCGAGATGACCGAGGGCCTGGGCGACGTGTGCCTTTCCGACCCCGACCAGGCCGAAGAGGATGGCCGACTCGCTGGAATGGAGCCAGCGCAGGGCTCCGAGATCGCGGATCTGGGCGGCCGGGAGCTTCGAGGAGGGCCGTTCCGTCGCTGCGGGGTAGACGCGGCCGGCCCCGGCGTCGCCCGGACGTCGTGCTCGGTGACCGCGGGTACGACCACGACAAGTCAGCCGTCGCGTGTGGGAGCTTGGGGTGCAACCGAGGGTCGTCTGCCGCGGGACCGAGCACGGTTCCGGGCTCTGCACCCGCCGCTGGGTCGTGGAGCGCGCATTTCGCACATCTGCACTGGTTCCGCCGCCTGCGGGATCCGGCGGGAGATCCGCGACGACATCCATGAAGCCTTCCTCAAGCTCGCCTGCTGCATCGTCTGCTGGCGGCGCCTGACGAAGCTCGTGCCTCAGTCCCCGCGGTCCGAGCTGAAGCCGCGGTCCTGAATCACCGGAAACGTCTTCTCCGCAGCGGCAAGCCACACATCGATCTCGTCGTGGCCGGACCGGATGGCGCAGATCAGCTCCATGAGGGCATCCAGCTTCTGCCTGCCGACGTTCAGGCGCAGCTCCTCAAGCGAAACTTCCTGGTACGGCATGCTCAGCTGCCACCAGAAGCGCATCAGGTAGCGACACTCCTGCGGCTCCCGGTCATCCGCGAGGCGACTGTGAACCACTGCTTGGACGCACTGCCGCTGCCCATCATCGCGAAAGCCATCCCGCAGGTCAGTCAAAGTCACGGACGGACAGTACCAACCGCGCTCACCAACAGGCGCCATGAGGTCATTCCGTTAGGAATTCTGCTCAAGTTGAACTCGTCTTGTCGTAGGTGCTGACGGACCCCTTGATTCCTGCGATATGACGTCGGGGTGCGATGCGCGCAGGGGGCGGGTTCACTGTGGCCAACGTTGCCTTCGCCGACCCGGACCACCTTGTGCAGACGGTCAGACGCGGCCTACGGAAGATCCAGTACCGGCCGCGGCCCATCGGCGGCTGCCTGGACGCGACCGGGCTGACCACTTCGTTGCCGTGATCGAGTTCGACACCGGCAGGTCGTGGCCGCATCAGCGGCCGCGTGGTCCGCGAGCGACGATCGGAGGAGCGTCGCCCTCTGGCAGGACGACCAGGAACCGCCAGAGTTCGTGGTCAACGTTCGCCAGTCCGATGGTCGCCGCTGACGCGAAAGCCTCGGCAGCGGGCCCGACACCCTCGGTCAGCTCGTCGATCCTCGCGTAGAACTGTGCCAGATCTGCGGAGCGGCCGTTGATCCACGAGCGAACCGTCGCCCCCGAACGAAGGGCGGCGAGTAGCTCATCGCGCATCGTGCCTGGAGCCGAATCCAGGACTCGGCCGTGAAGGCGCTCCTGGGCACATGGCTGGGTCGGGGCCGCGTCGGCCTGCTGACGGCACCGTCGACACGACTGCAGCGCGTCGGGAACGAAAAGATGCAGGTAGAGAGTGGTATGCCGTGCCGATATGCCACACAGCGTCCCGCGCGCGCCTACCGCGTGCTCGACACCAGGGGCCCCGTTCACCTCGCAAGCACCGAAGCGAGCCGGCTCCCGTGCTGCTGCGAACGACCAGCCATCATTTGGGACCTGGATCACGCGGACGAGCATGCCACAGCCGCTCCTCCATCCCGTCCTGCCGCCGACATCACGAGTTCAACCTGAGTATCGGCGTCTCATTTAGGGTGTCCGGTGTCCGGTGTCCGGTGACCGAGTTCGAAGTCGACCTTCTGCGCATGCGTACCCGCGAAGGCGTGGCAGTGGCGCGGGCCAAGGGCAAGCTCATGGGGAAGCAGCCCAGGCTCACGCCCGCCGGCAGTCCGGCCTGGTCAAGCAGCACCAGTCCGGCGAGCACACCATCGCCGGCCTCGCCGAGCTCTTCTCTGTCAGCCGCGCCACCGTTTACCGTGTCCTTGAGCGCCACCAGGTCACGAAGTACGACCCGGCTGACCGCGACCAGAACGGCCACTACGCGGGGTCGGCTTGGAACTCGTCCGGGCCATGCTCCGCGACAACGGCGCCTGGTGCCGCCTGGAGGCGGCGGGAGCGTTCACGGTGCACGTCGGCTGGGACCAACACCTCTACCTCGGTACCGCACCAGGGGCCGGGCTCCTCGCTGTTACCTCGCACGCGGAAGCCGTCGCGTGCGGGTCAGCGAAGTGCGGTAACGGCGTTCATGACCAGCGCGCGGGCGTCTGCCCCGTAGACCGCCATGCGGCCCAGCTGCTCGAATGCTTTCAGGTAGAGCCCCACTTCCGAGGGCTGGGTGATGTTCACCTCGGCGGAGAGCAACTCCACGGAGACGAACTTGTCGTCGTAGACGTGGAAGGTCTCCAGCGGCCACACCGTGCGCGGCTCGACAGAGCGGGGAATCACCCCCAGGGACACCGCCGGCAGGGCGCCGGCCGTGAGCAGGTACCCGAGCTGGGCGGCCATCGCGTCCGCGTTGCCCATGCGGTAGTAGAGGGCGGATTCCTCGACCACGAGGACGGCGCGGCGGCCCTGGTCGTGGATGATGCGGGACCGGTCAACGCGCGCCTGCGCAGCCTCCTCGCCCGCCTCCGGGTAACCCCGGAACCGGGCGATCGTGCCCAACAGGCCACCCGCGTACCCGTGCGTCTGGAGCAGACCGGGCACGAGCGTGGACGAGTAGATCCGGAACAGCCTCGTCTCCGCGAAGACCTTCGGCCACGAGTTCTGGAGCTTGCTCAGCTCCTGCACCTGGTGACGCCACTCGCTGTACATCGACTCGGCGTTCATGGACCGCACGACGAGATCCGGCGCCTCATCGGGGCGGCCGCAGGCCCGGCACCAGTGCCGTATGTCCCGGGCCGAAGGAGCCGTACGGGCGTTCTCGATCCGCGACGTCTTCGAGTGGTGCCAGCCACAGAGCGTCGCCAGCTCGGCGACGGTCAGCCCCGCGCCCCTGCGGAGATCGCGCAGCCGGGCCGCCACGGCGACGCGGGCGGCCTGCGCAGAGGACGAGGGGGATGCGGGCATGGGTGAGACCGTCCGTCAGATCTTGTACTCGGCGTGCGGGATGGCGCGGGTCCATACCGACTCGAAGGCTTCGGTGCACAGCTTCGCCGAGACCGGATCGTTGGTGATCTCCTCGCCGAGCGACGACCCGTCGCCCGCGAAGTGGTTCCAGTGGACCCACTTCCCATCGAAGAGCCAGAAGTCGTTCCCCGGCAGCGCGATGTCCGAGGCCCGGCGGCGTGCGAGCCACCGGACCTGTTCGCCGACCGCGACGTTCGTGAACGTCCCGTCGTACAGGAAGCGGGTGTACTCGCTGACCGGCTCGGAAACGATCCGGGCCCGTCGAATGTCCACGCCGCGGGCGACTTCGCCGGCGACCATGTCGAGCCACGGGCGCCACCATGAGGGCCGGTTGGCCGGATCATGGCGGTAGCCTGCCCGCCACTCTGCGAAGGGTCCGGCCTCGTAGTCGACGGCGTACGAGTCGCGCATCTCCAGGTGGTAGGCCGTGGTGCAGCCGGCCATCAGTTCATCGAACGTGGGACTCCAGGACATCGCACGCCTCCCTGACGATGTGCAGCATGCGGGCCGGGATGCGGATCACCGCTTCTCCTTCGGGGATTCCGACCGCGTGGCCCGGTACTTCGGTGGCCGCGCACTCGGCCTCCAGCTTCGGGCCGGGCTTCCAGCCCTGGAGCACGAGTTCCCCTTGCTCGATGTCGGCCCAGACGGTCGGGCTCTGCTTGTCGCCGGTGTTGGGGTCGATCCCTACGAACAGTAATGGCATGCCAGCCTCCCGATATCGGCCTGTGCACTTCTGTGCACCAGCGTTGGGGCCATGAGGCGGCCGGTCAAGGCTCCGATGTGGCCAACTACCGGGGCCGAATGGCTAGATGCACAGATCTGCACATGGCTGGCTGCGCGACCACCGGTTCCGTCACGCTCGGTGCACCACCAGCTGACGACGGTAGGGAGACCCGCCATGGAAGTCCGGGAGTCCGGCACCCTCATGGGGTTCGATCACGAGGACCACCCGCTTCTGCACGAGCAGGTCCGCGACGCGGCGACCGGGGCTCAGGGTGAGTTGATGGCCGTCGTCCGGGAGCCGGTGGGCTTCGTGGCAGGCAGGCAGACGTGGGCTCGCACGGCGTACATCCGGGGCTCGGACGGCCGGGAGGTCACTGCGGCCCCGCAGATGCTGGAACTGCTGTGACCGCGGGCCGCATCTGCGCGAGCTGTCAGCGCGCGCTCGGCTCCGACTTCGAGACGATCACCGGTCACTCGATGTCCGGGGCCCGACCGGATCAGCACCGGCACCGCCGCGGCGACCCGAAGTGCCGGCCGCTCACCGAAGCCGAGCGCGAGCGCGGCTACTGACGCCCGGCCGCCGGTGCTCCGCCGTATCCCGGCGGCAGGGTCCCCCCACCACCGTCCACACCTTCACCCCCTCGACCCGGCCGTGGTGGGCGGCGTAGTGCCCGCGCCTGGATGGGAGGAGCGGACGGCCGCCGCGATCGAGCGGGCCGGCTTCGTTGTCGACGGGGAGCTGTGGACGTGATCACTACCGTGTTCTGTGAGACGGCGACGGACGTCACGACCTGCGAGGCCTGCTGGCGGAAGCCGGTGGACACCGCCCGGGCGGGACCTGCTGTGCATCCCGTGTGCCGAGGCCGGATACCTCCCGCGGGTGGTTCTGTTCCCGCCGCTGGGCCTCTACGGGCTGACGGCGCGACGTCTGGCTTTGTAGTCGGGTTTCGAGAACGTCTGTTGTCCGGCCGCAGGAACACTCGCCTCATCCGGAAAGTGATGTCGTCGCATTCCGGGAACCTCGGTGCTTGTTTCGGGATCGTGGTTGTGCTCACGTGCGCAACGCAACGGCCTTGGCAGGACACGCTCGATCCACAGCCCCGCCCGGGATCGGCCGGACAAGTCCTGGCTAGTCGTCCACGGCCCCCGGGGCCAGGGCCGGGGCCGGGAACGCGAAGCGGGCCTCGGCGCCTGACCACCAAACTCCGATGGCGAAGACGGCGGTGGCCTCCAGGAGGGCAGCGCGATCGAGCCCGCCGCAGGGCAGTGGCGTGCAGTCCATGGAGGTGATGATCTCTGTCACCCGTGTGGCGGCGCCGGGATGGTCGGTGCAGAACGGGACCGCCAGTGGGGACCCTTCGAAGGCCGGCCGGTCCAGGGTCCAGATGCTCTCGTGGCACACCCCGAACGCTTTCACCACATGGGCGTCGGGGGCGGCGTCCGCGATGAGGCGGGCGACGGAGGTGGTGCCGCCCGTGGTCAGGGCCGGACCGTCCTCGCCCGGCGCCATGGGAACGGTGCAGTCGATCACCGTCCGCCCGGCGAGCTGGGGGGCAAGTTCCTTGGCCAACTGCGGCGCGGCGCCCGCCGGCACGGCGAGGAGTACCACGTCCCCGTGGGCCGCGGCCTCGGCGAGGTTGCCGTGCTTGGAGGCGCCGGTGAGCAGGGCGGTGCGGGAGGCCGCCTCGGTGTCCCTACCGCCCACCCGAACGTCATGGCCGGCGCGTACCCAGGCCGCGCCGAGGGCAGTGGCCATCGCCCCTGTACCAAGAATGCCGATGCGCATGTGCGTGCTCCTGTCGTCCGTGTCGCGAGATGTGCGAGGTGTGACGGAAAGGACGCTAAGCGCGCCGATGCACACCACACGGTGTGCATCAGGCCGGGCAGGATGATCGCATGAGCGACACGGCGGCAGAGGCAGACGGACAAGACCTGGGCGAGGACCTGGGCGGCGGCGAGTACGCCGCGGACTGCCAGGCGAGGGTGGCCTTCGAGGTCCTGTCGAACCGCTGGGACAGCGTGATCGTGTACATCCTCGGCGAGAGCGGGCCCATGAGGCCCCGCGCGCTGGTCATCCGCATCGGCGGGATCAGCCCCAAGGTCCTCAACGACGCCCTGCGCCGCCTTGAGTACAACGGCCTGGTCGTACGCCAGGCGTACGCCGAGGCGCCACCACGCGTCGACTACTCCCTCACCGAAGCGGGCCTCGCGCTGCTGGGCCCGATCCGTGCGATGGGCGCGTGGGCGGGACGCTACACCGAAGCCGTCCTGGCGGCCCAGGCCCGCTTCACCCCCCGGGAAGATCGCCTGGACAGGAGCTAGCCAGGACGTTTCACTACCGGGCGGCCCGCAGCTTCCGCCGGACCCCGGCCCGCCGCTCCCCGGCGCCGCCGCCCACCCCGACCTCTGGCCGTCCGCCCGTGTAGCGGCCGAACTCCCCGAGCAGCACGGAGCCCCCGACGTGAACCGCATGCGCCGGGGGCTCTTGTACACCTCGTTGCAGAGCCGGTTGGTTCAGTGCCCGCAGGATGGCTTCGACCACCAGCCGCATGTCTCGCAGTAGTCCGCGCGGAGGATCCTCAACAGGGTGCTGATCACTGGCCGTTCACTTCCTCGCGAACCACGTGGACCGTGCACACAATCCCTTCCGGGCCCCTTTCGACCCGATCGACCCCGGCGGACGACGAAGACACCGACGAGTGCGTCCCGTTTGCCGTTTGCTCAGCTGTGGGTCTGCGCGTGGAGAGCACGCGCCATGGGCGAGGACCCGTCGGTGACGAAGGAGCGGATCTGTGCCAGGTAGGCGTCGCGGTCGATCTGGCCGTCACCGTCCTCGTCCAGCGCGTCGAAGGCCGCACGGGCGTTGTCGGCGGGGTTGCCCAGGGCATGGCGCAGCCGGGTGAACTCCGCCCGGTCGAGGTGTCCGTCGCTGTCGGTGTCGGCCAGGTCGAACAGCGATCCCAGAGCCTGCCTGCACACCTCGTCGAAGGCCTCCCCGCCCGCCCACGCCTCGTACTCCGCGAAGGTCACCCGTCCGTCCCGGTTCGCGTCCATCGACGCGAACACCCGCTCGTGCGCGGTGCGCGCCAAGGACAGGAGCGGGTCGTCGCCCGCCCGGCCCAGGGCCGCTGCCGCGCGTTCGGGCCGGGCAAGGTACTCCGGGCGGGAGATGACCCCGTCGCCGTCGACATCCAGCATCGAGAAGATGTGCCGCTTGGCCGTGATGGTGTCCACCCGGACCCTCGTTCCTACGCGAAGCCGAAGAAGCAGCGGGCACTGCTCCCACCCCGGAAACGATCATCCTGGCGCCAGGTCACCACCGCTGCCGCGCCGGCCGATGGGCGCGAGTCCGGCGTCGCTTCCGGGCGGGTGGTCTGACGGCGTGGCGGCATGAGCAAGAAGAAGCCCCAGGGAAGGCCGGGGCGGCCGGCGGTACGTCATCGGTGGCCGTCGGCAGGCCCCGGTGGGCACGGCGTCCCGGGGCCTCCACTTCGCTGACAGCACGGCCCTCGGGCGGGTCTACTTCTGTGCGCGCATCGTGTCGATGCGGCGGATGGCGGTGGTGTGCAGGAGGTGTACGAGTGGCTGGACGCAGTAGAGCGTCTTGCCCAGCCAGAGGGGTGTCAGCTGTGGCTCATGTGTCGTGAGGAACGTGTGAGCCCGTCCTAGTGCGCGTTTCCAGTGGTCGCCTGCGAGGTTCCGTTCGGCTGCCGCGGCGAGGCCGATGGCCGAGTAGGCGGTTTCCTCGGCTGTCGAGGTACCGGCTCCCCAGCCGCCGTCGCTGTTCTGGGTGCGGGTGATCTGTGCCGATGCGTCGGTGGCCAGGGACCGGGCCACTGGGTGATCGATTCTGGACATGACACGGGCCATCTCACCCAGGGCGTAGGTCGGTGAGAGGTGCCACTTGCAGGCCCTGGCGCGCTGCTGTGTGGTCTGGGACTGTAGCCAGCGCAGCACCGGGAGCAGTCGGTCACGGTCTTGTTCGAGGTCGAGGAGCGCGGCCATGTGGATGTTGGTGGTCAGGGAGGGGTCGTGTTCGAAGAGGAAGGTCCGGTAGGCGTCCGAACCGGGCTCGATCATGAAGTCGAGGGTTGCGGCCTTCGGTGCGGGCCGGCCGGTGATACGGGCGGCGACGGCCGCGCATGCGGTGCTGTCGGTGTCGCCGGGGATGGTCGTGCCGGAGCCGACGGTGCACAGCAGCCCTGAGGGATGGTGCAGGTCGCGGGAGAGCTCATCCAAGGCCTGGGGTGGGCAGGGCGGGTCCTGTGAGGTGCCGAGCTCGTGGTGGAACATGACCGTCCACGCGGTGACGAAGTGCGGCACCCGGTCCAGGTAGGCGGTGTCCGCAGGAACACGCGAGTGGAGGTATTCCCGGAGCTGGGCCAGCCGGCGGCCGTCGAGCGGCCGGCCGCGGCGTTCGCATTCGAGGAGGAAGACCGCGGATGCGCCGGGGGAGTTCGCGATGGATCCGTTGGGGGCCTGGAAGGCCTCCAGGAACCGGGCCAGGTCGACGGCGGGATCGTCGTACACCCGTTCGGCGCAGTAGCCGGCGATGGACAGCGACGGATTGTAGAAATCCGGCCACGTGCGCATGCGTTCCCACTTGGCGCGCTCACGGTCGATGACGGCGCGGACGGGGGCCGGGTGGACGGGGGCCCTCCAGCCCCGTGCGGTGCTGATGCGGTCGAGTACGTCCACGAGCCCGCCGAACGTCAGCGTTTCCGGCCCCGGCGAAGGCGTTGCCGCCACCATGCCCGGCAGGGAGCCGTCCGCCCGGTCGGCGATATGGTGCCGCCCGGCGTTGCGGAGCGCGACGGCGGCGGCGTAGGTGGATATGTAGGCGTCGAACCAGGACCGGTGCGGCGGTGCTCCCCAGGTGTGCGGGGTCGTGGTGTGCGTGAGCAGCCAGTCCACGCACGGCGCCTGCTGGGGTCCCGGGACCAGGGAGACGGCTGCGATGTCGTACACGGACGGTGACAGATCGACGAGTTGCGTCACTTCGCTCTTCACTTCGCCTGCTCCGTCCCCTCTTCCCGGACGCATCCCGTGTTCGCTTCGCCGCCGGCCTGAGTGATGCCGAAGAGATCATCGAGCGTGTGGAGGTTCGCGGCGATGTCCGGCCCGTGGTGGTAGCGCTCGCAACTCAGGTGCCAGTCGTAACTGCCGCGTACCAGCGTCCGTAGATGGGTGAGGCCGTGTTCGGCGCCGCGTGCGGCATCAGGCGGGAGCTGCAGGGAACGGACGAGATCGGGCAGCTCGCGGCCGGCCTTGAGGAAGTCCGCGACCCTGTCGTCGATCATGGCGTGAACTCGGTCCACCGCCTGCTGGGGGGCCAGACCCCGCTCGGTCTGGAGGACGATCGCCAGGTTGTTCAGTTCCCCGAAGGCCGCCTCCCTGGTGTAGCTGAACAGGTCGTTGGTCCACATGAGGATGTCGGCGGCGCTCCACAGCAGGGTCTGGTAGGGGGTGCTGCAGTAGACCGTGTCGGGAACCCATACGCGGTGGATGTGGTGCTGAAGGTCGTGGGTGAAGGTGACCCAGCCGGTTTTGGCGCGGAGTTCGATGCAGGTGGCGATGTCCATCGGAGTTCGGGTGGCCCGGTGGATGGAGGCCCGCAGCTCGGCGCGGAACTGATCGGAGACGTGATCGTAGAAGCGTTGCCGCCACTGGGGCCCACTGTCAGGTGCGGTGCGTTTCCAGAGGTCGGCCAGTGCCGCCACGGCGGGGTTCGGCGGGTCCGGCATACCGGGGTCGTCACGGAGGATGGCGCGGAATTCGTCCAGGACAGGGGCCAGGAGGTCGGGGCGCAGACCTGCGGTGGCTTCATCGATCTGGTCTTCGAACACCACGGCCCAGGTGATCCAGTCGGTGAGCAGCTGCAGCGCGGGCCCGCTGTCGACGGTGGGGGCGTAGTAGGAGCACAGTTCGAGGCGGTAGCGCCTGAGACGTTCCGCGGCTGCTTCGGTGGTGACCAGGCCGAAGCGGCGGGCCCACTCCAGCGTGGCGGGGTACAGCCGGTCCTGCAGGGGGTGCTCCTGCGAGACGGCGAAGGGGAGATCGATCCTGGGGATGGTGATGTCCGTGGTCATTCGGCCTCCTTGCCACAGCCTTGCGGGCGGTTGGGGTGCACGAGGTCCCTTCTGTCGAGCTCGTACGAGGCGTGCAGGACATGCGGGTCGCTGACGGGAACGGTGCCCGGCCGCCCGCACCGGCGCCGACCAGGGCGCAGCCGGGTACGCACGGCGCGGCGCTGTGGCCGGGTCCTCATCCCTGCTGGTGCGCCGGCGGTGCCTGGCCGCTCGTTCCGGGGGTGGGCGGCGGGGAGGTGACGCGCAGTCGCAGACCCGTCGGTTGGAACGTTGTGCGCGGCTTGGGCGTCCGGAAGGCTGCCGGGTCGGGGTGTTCCAGGTGGTGGCGTTCGACGATGGTGGCCAGCGCGAGGACGGCTTGGGTGAGCGCGAACTGGTCACCGATGCATTTGCGGGCGCCCCCGCCGAAGGGCACGAAAGCGTGGCGCGCGGCCGGCTGCGCGGGGCCGCTCCACCGTCCGGGGTCGAAGCGCTCGGGATCGGGATACAGGTCGGGGCGGTGATGGATGAGGTAGGGGCTGAACACGATCGTGGTGCCGGCCGGGATCCGGTGGCCGGCCAACGTGGTGTCAGCGGTGGTGAGCCGCATCGAGAGCCAGATCGGCGGGTAGAGGCGCAGGGCCTCGGTGACGACGACGCGGGTCAGGGGCAGTTGGTCGGAGCCGGGGCTACCGGCATGCAGCGCGCGGCTCGCCTCATCGCGCACCTGGTGCTCGAGGTCGGGGTGCGTGGCGATCAGGTGCAGGGCCCAGGCCAGCGTCACCGCGGTGGTCTCGGTCCCGGCGAAGAAGAACGTCATGACCTGGTCGATGCATTGGGAATCCGACATGCCCTGGCCGTCGCCCTCGCTGTCGCGGGCCTCCAGCAGCATCGAGAGCATGCGGCCGGTGTCACCGCGGGTGCGCTGCTCGGCGACGTATGCGGCAATGGTGGCGTGAAGGCGTCGGGAGGCGCGGCGGTGCCGGGTGTTGGCCAGGGTGGGGAGGGCGTTGAGCCAGTCCGGCTGGAGCGTCCGGCGGTAGGTGCTGGCCACGAGGGTGGCGATGTCGGCGGTCGCCTGGTCCATGGCGGTGGGGTCCGGCCCGCTGCCGAACAGCGTCGCGATCAGAGCCCGGGAAGCGATGCGCGTGGTCTCGTGCAGGACGTCGATGACCTGGCCCTCCTGCCAGGTGCCGATGACCTCGTCGATCTGAACGGCCATCGTCCGGGCGTAGTCGGCCATGAGGCCGGGGCGGAACGCCGGCTGCAGGAGCCGGCGCTGCCGGCGGTGCTCGGCATGGGGGCAGCTGGACACGTTGTTGCCCAGGAACTCGCTGACCCGGTCGTAGATCGGGCCGCCCTTGTCGAATATGCGGTCGTTGACCAGGACCTGGTGCAGCAGCTCGGGGTCGCACACGACGATCGCAGGGTGGGAGCCCAGACGGATGGCGACGAGGCCACCGACCTGCGGGAGGGAGCGCAGAAAGCCCAGAGGGTCGCGCAGCAGCGGTACCGCGTGCCCGAGCAGCGGCAGCGCGCCGGCGGCACGGGGGATGGGTGTGGTGGGGGTGTCGGTCGCGGTCACAGCGCAGCCCTCAAAGTTCCGGTGCGGACAGGATCGGGTGCTCGGACGAGGAGTGGTGCGGCGGATGACGATCCGGGACCGCGGCCAAGCGGCCCGGGGGGACGACTGCGGGTGCCCGGCCGGGCCGGCCAGGCACCCGCAAGTGCGGGCGAGGGTGCGCCGGTGGTCATCGAACCGGGCCGATGAGGGAGGCGACGACCGAGCGCAGAATGGTTCCCGCGGCCGGGGGGAGGACGGAGCCCTCCAGCGCCTGCAGGGCCTGGCAGCGGCGTTCCTCGATCAGCTCCTCGATCCCGGTGCGGGCGCCGGTGCGCTCCAGCACGGCGCGGATCCGCGCCACCTGCCCCCGCCCGAGACGCGTTTCCTGGCACAGGCCCGTGAGCAGATCGCGATCAGTGCCGGTAGCCCGGCGCAGGGCCAGGGCCAGCAGCGCGGTGTGCTTGCCCTCGTGTAGATCCTCCGCCGCGGGCTTCCCCGTCTCCGGCGAATCGCCGAACGCGCCGAGCAGGTCGTCGCGCAGCTGGAACGCCTCACCCAGCGGCAGCCCGAACGCGCTCAGGGCCGCACACACGGCGCCGTCCGCTCCGGCCAGCACCGCACCCAGCTGCAACGGCCGCTCCACGGTGTACTTCGCGCTCTTGAACCGGGCGATGCGCAGCGCCGCCTCCAGGTCAGCGCTCGGCCGGCCGGTGGCGAGCAGGTCGAGGTACTGCCCGTACATCAGCTCCGTGCGCATCCCATCCAGCACCCCCGCCGCCGCGGCGAACCGTTCCGCACTCAGCCCGGCTGTGTGCAGCAGCTCGTCCGACCACACCAGGGCCAGATCCCCGAGTAGCACGGCCGCATCCACGCCCAGCTGAGCGGCCCCGGGGCGCCCCATATGACGGGCGGCGATGGCCTCGTGGGCACTCGGCCGACCCCGGCGGGTAGCGCTGCGGTCCATGACGTCGTCGTGAACGAGCGCGAAGACGTGGAACATCTCCAGCGAGGCGGCCACCTGTAACACCGCGTCCTCATCACCATCTCTCCCGGCCGCGCACCAGCCGGCAACGCACAGCACCGGACGGATCCGCTTGCCGCCGCCCAGCACCAGATCCCGAAGAACGTCGGTGACCTCCGCGGGAAAGCCCTGCGCGATCGCCTGACGCGCCTTGGCGTCCAGGAAGGCTGCCAGCCGCTCATCGACAGCGCTCCGCACACGGCCAGAGTCGAACGCGCGGGCAGCAAGCCCGACGGTGGTCCCGGACAATCGATTCTCCTTCGACGATCCAACCGGCGGGTACACGCGCAAACCCGATCAGGCGAACATCCCCTTCAACGCCACACGAAACGCTGGCACCGGGGGGCGCACGGAAGCACAGGGGTGCCTGAAGCGTTCACGCGACACGCGTGGCGTACATGCCCGCAGCCGGCGCGATGGCCGAACTTCATTGCGCACGCGCGACGGACGTGACAGTTCGACCGGACACGCTCGTGGGCACCTTCACGCCGTGATGAGCATCATGATCAAGGCGAACGTGAAGCCGAGGCCGAAGCACAAGCAGACCAGGGAGAGGAGGACGTACACGGCCGTCCGACGCCCTGAGCGGTGGGTGACCACCCTCGCGGGGTCCTGAGGGTCATAGGCGACTTGGATGGTCTCGGCACCGGTTCTTCCCAGAGCCATGCTCCGGCTGACGCCCGCCGTGTCCGTGTAGATGTACGTCCCCGACCCACGGAGCTCGCCGGGTGTCTCAGCCGCGTTCTCCGCCTCGACGGTGATGCCGCGCCGGGTCAGGTACCACCCCCTGCACGCCGACCACAGCCCCGCAGCACCGCCCGCGATTCCCACTGCTGAGAACAACCCGCCGAGCAGAGTGGCAACCGCCAGCATGAAACCGTCAATCCCGCCTACGCGGATTCCGAAGGCCAAGGCCACAGCGACGAGCACCAGGGCAACGGCAAGCGCTCCCCACCTGAAGGCGCGCCGCCTCCTCTCAGCCTGGGACTCGGTCAGAACGCGCGTGACGACCAGGCCGGAGCCGTCGACCACGACGTCCCCTTCGGCACGCTCGGGCAGAGCACGGTTC
This sequence comes from Streptomyces sp. NPDC044704, assembly GCF_056433525.1. Taxonomy (NCBI): domain Bacteria; kingdom Bacillati; phylum Actinomycetota; class Actinomycetes; order Kitasatosporales; family Streptomycetaceae; genus Streptomyces; species Streptomyces sp. NPDC044704. The sequence goes on along the minus strand of NZ_JBWKGY010000029.1, from coordinate 37,575 downwards.
ACGGCATCTGCGAAGGCCCTGGCGGCTGCCTCGCTCACACCGCCGACCCGGTGGACGGCCGGCGTCGCCCCCACCGCGGCGGTCAGCTCGACGGCGACGGACCGGCCCACGGCGCGTACCCGTTCGATCGCCGCCAGCGGAATGCTCAGCTCCTCATGCGGGCGGCTCAGAAGCAGCGCCCCACCGACGGAGCGGAGAACGGTCTTCTTGCTTCCCTGCAGAACAGGTATGGGAGATGTGATCGACATGATCATGATCGTAGGGCGCAGCGCAGCCCGCGGCTTCGGTATCGCCGTGATCGGGATGGCCCGGGCACCGCCCCGGTCGTCTGGAGGCTCACCTCGCCCCAGCGCCGGATCGACACGAGTACGAGGCGAAGCCGCGCGGACGTCGGTCCCGCACGGTTCCTAGGGTACGAGCACGATCTTGCCCTGGACCCGTCCGGTTTCGCTCAGCTCGTGGGCCTTCGCGGCCTCGGTGAGCGGGAGGGTCGCGGAGATCGTGGGCCGTATGCCGTGCGCGTCGACGAGCTCGGCGAAGGCGGTCAGTACGGCGGGGGTGGGTTCCAGGAAGAACTCCACGAACCGTACGCCGAGTTCGGCAGCGCGAGCCATGACCAGCGTGCGGTCCACGCCGACGCCGACAACGTCGACCAGGATGCCCCCCGGCTTGAGGGTGGGCAGGGAACGCGGGCCGTAGTCGTTGCTGACGGTGTCGAGCACGGCGTCGATGTCGCGCAGGGTCGAGAAGTCCCGGGCCGTGTAGTCGATTGCCTCGTCGACGCCGAGTCCGCGGAGGTATTCGTGCTTGGTGGCGCGGGCGGTGCCGATGACGTACGCGCCGCGGGCCTTGGCGATCTGTACCGCGAGGTGCCCGACGCCGCCGGCCGCGCCGTGGATCAACACCCGCTGGCCCGGCTGTACGTCGGAGAGGGTGATCAGGGCCTGGTAGGCGGTGAAGCCGGAGATCGGCAGGGCGGCGGAGCCGACGTGGTCGAGAGTGCGCGGCTTGGGCGCGATGCGGTCTTCGGTCACCACCACGTGGTCTGCATGACTGCCCTGCGGCGGGACGGTCCATCCGTAGACCTCCTCGCCCATCGCGAAGCGGGTCACGCCCTCGCCGACGCCCTCCACCGTGCCGCTGAACTCGTGGCCCAGGACGAACGGCGGCGGGCCGAAGAAGTCCACCTTGCCGATGCGGACCTTCCAGTCCGCGGGGTTCATACCGGTGGCCCGTACGCCCACGAGCACCTCCCCAGGGCCGGGGGACGGAGTGGGTGTCTCGGCGAGCTCCAGGACGTCGGAGCCGCCGATGGTCTGCTGGGTGATCACGCGTGTCATCGTCATGCCGAGCATTCTGCGCCAGATGATCATGAGAGGGAAAGGGTTTCGCCGCCCGGCGGTGTGCTGGCGTTCCTCGCATCACGACCCGGTGAACCTGCAGGTCACCGCAGTACTGACGGCAGCCTAGACCCGCGCACTCCTGGCGTAGCGCCGTCGCGCCACGTAGCGGAGCAGGGCCCAGATCGCGGCGCCGTTGACGAGGGCGCCGACCAGGACCGCACCGTAGAAGCCGGCTTCGGACCACATGTCGAGCTTGCCGACGGAAGTGTCAGGTGCCACCCAGTCCGCAGGGAGCGGGTCCGACTCCGAGGGGTAGTCCGTGGGCAGCTTCGTGGGCGGCTGCGAGCCTTCGTAGAGGGGCCCCTCGACTGGGGCCGGCTCGTCCAGGGCGGCCGCGGCGGGTCCGAAGGTGCTCAGCAGGAAGAGGCTGACCGGCGCGGTGGCCAGGATCGGCCAGACTCCGAAGAACCCGACATCCCCGGTCCGGCTGACGACCGCGACGTAGACCAGCATCGCGACCACCAGCGCCAGGTATCCCCCGGGCACCCACATCTCGGGCTTCGACCAGCGCCGCACCATCACGTTCCCCGTCCTGTTCCGCTTCGTTCGTCCTGGTGCCAGTCTCGAAGCCGCCGGGGCGCGCCACCTGAGTACGCCTACTTATCCTGGTGGGCTCTACGTACCTGGTCAGAGCCGTGCACGGCGATCACGCCTGATGCCCCGGCGGAGGCCACAGAGCCCATGAGGTCCATCAGCGCGGGCGGGTACACGTACGTCGGGTCGTCGAGCCGGCGCTGTGCTTCCAGGGCGCCCCGGCCATGGTGTCGATCGCCCGGCCCCCAGGTGGTGCCCGCCTGCGCCCTGGAGCCGGGCGCGGACGGGGCGGGATGCTGAGTCAGCCTTGTACCGGCTGTGGGCGGACGCGTCGTTTGTATTCGACGGTTTGTGCGGTCAGGACGCAGGTGGCGAGGACCGCGAGGAGGGCGCCGGTCCACATGGCGGCGGCTGAACCGCTGTCGCCGGCGCCGCTGATGGCGACGCCGCCGATGGCGCTGCCGGCCACGACGCCGAGGGTGATGACGGATGTGTGCACGGTGTTGACCAGGTTTCCGGCTCCGGCGACTGCGACGACCCGGACAACGAGTGCGGGGTTCATCGTGACGCCGACGAGGCCGACCAGGAGTACACCGGGCAGAGCGGCCCAGGGCAGGTGGGCGAAGAGGGCGAGGAGCACCAGCGAGCCGGCCAGGACGAGATGGCCGATGCGCAGCAGGGTGACCGCATGACGGTCCGCGTAGCGGCCCACCAGGTTGTTGCCGATGACGGTGCACAGGCCGTAGCCGAAGAGGATCGCGGTCGTCGCATGGGAGGAGAAGCCCGCGTCCTGCTCCAGCAGGGGGGTGAAGTAGGAGAACGCCCCGTAGGTCGCGCCGATGGTGAGCAGGCTGACGAGGTAGCGGCTCCACAGGCGGGGCGAGCGGAACTGCTGGAGCTCGTCGGCGGTGGCCTGCGCGGAGGCCGCGGGCAGGACGGGCAGGGTACGCAGGTCGAGCAGGCCGATGAGCAGGCCGGCGCCGCCGAGGGCGACGAAGCTCGTCTGCCAGTTCCAGGCGCTGGCGATGGCGTGGCTGACGGGCAGGCCGAGGACTGCACCGAGCATGAGCCCATTGAGGACGATGGTGATCGAGGACGCGATGCGGTCGGGGCTGGGGGCGAGCCTGGCGGCCATGGTCAGGGTGAGACCGAACACGGCGCCGCCGAGAGTTCCTGTCAGCAGGCGAAGCGCGGCGATCCACCAGTAGTCGTGTACCAGGGGGACGGCGGCTTCCATCACCGCGTAGGCGGTGACGACGCCCAACAGCGCAGTCTTGGGCGGGACCTTGCGCAGGGCCCAGGCGATGAGCGGGCCGCCGATGGCCATGCCGAAGGAGTAGATCGAGATGAAGGCGCCGATCGCGGCGGTCGAGGCACCGAGGCTACGAGCCATGTCGGGCAGCATGCCCATCGTCTGCAACTCGCTCATGGCTACCAGGAGCAGGGTGAGCATGAGCCAGTGGAGAGGTCGTTTGTTCACAGCAGGAACTCTTTCTGTATTTTGAAGTCCAAAATTTGGGCATGCCGAGACCAGGGCTTGCCGCCCTCTTCGCTCAGACCAGCAGGGAACGAAGCCCACCGAGCGCGATCCGGCGCAGCATCGCGGGAGTGACTCCGGTCTGCGCGGTCACCCGGAGGCCGGCGATGAGAGTGTTGACCAGGACCGCGCCTTCACCAGCGTCAGGGCCGTCAGGAATGCTTCCGTCCATGCGGCCGGCCCGGATGGCGTCTTCGAGCAGGCCGAGTCGCTCACGCAGGTCTCGCTCGAGGATCCGTGCGATGCGTTCGTCGCGCGCCCGCAGGTCGGGATTCATCAGGGTGTGCACGCCCATGCAGCCGGCGGCATGGCCCTCGTCGCGAGCGACGCGCTCCTCGTCGACGATCGCATCGACGAGCTTCCGGAGCCGGTCGCCACCACTGAGGGAAGTGTCGGTCAGGATCCCCGCCTGAAGCTCTCGCATGGTGGTCGCATAGTGCTCCAGCGCCCGCACGAAGAGTTCATCCTTGGACGTGAACGCGTTGTACAGGCTGCTGCGCCGCACATCAGCGGCCTCACAGAGCTGCTCGGTCGACGTATCGGCGTAGCCGTGGACACGGAACTGAGCCGCCGCCGCTTCGAGCACCGTCGTCTCGTCAAAGGATCGTGGTCTGGCCATGCGTGGACGCTACCACGTTCTGTATCTCGAAATACATAATGCGTCGGCGGAACCACCTGACGCTCCTACGCGGCGAGTCCCGCCGCAGCGGTGCCTACGAGGTTGGGCTCCCTCCAGACGCGGGAGCCGGCACTTGCCAGGGCGGTGACGGGGATCGATCCGCTCGGCGACGTCGACGGCGTCGTCCTGGGCGTCGGCCAGGTGCGGTGGCCGGTGGCCGGAAGCCGTTCCAAGAGGAGGCGGGCTTTGGTTTCCAGATGCTCGGCGTGGGAGGCGGCGGTGTGGCTTTGTGCACGGGTTGTGGTTCTGGCTCAGGTTCGCAAGCGTGTGCTTCTGGCCTAAGAACTAGCTGGTCTGCGGCTACTTCAGGAGCCGGAAGCCGGGTTGCCGACCCCACGCTCTGAGGAATTCCGCTGAACCGTAGGCGGCAGGCCACAGATCCGTCATCATCGCGATGACGCCTGGAAGGCCGGTCACGATCGGGACTTGATCCTCAAGAAGTTCGGCATTGGCGACGCCACCGATCACGTCCATGACAGCAGCGGTCAGCAGGGCCGTGACGACGTGGTCGACCGGCCTGTTGCAGAACGCCATGACGTCGACGGCGTGGGTCGGGGTGAAGCCGATGAGGGGTTCCTGGTCGACTTCGTCGGCATGCTCGGCCTCGAAGATGCCCTCATCGCCGACGCCGGGCCCCATGAGAGAGACCATGACAGGCCGGCGTCCGTCGATGTCCCCGGTTTCGGCAATGCCGAGGCTTTCCGCGTGAATGTTCAGGTCGTACTCGCCGACCCGCTTCTCCTCGAAGTGAGACGAGGAACGGACAAGGAGTTCCCGGAGCCGCTGGACGGCTACGGGTGGGACCGGCTCCGCCAACTCAATCACCAACACCGGACCGCTCATGGCGAGAGCCTAGCCAGCCTGGGCTTCCATCCCTCAACCGGTTACTCAGCGTGCCCTCACCACACAACCTGAGCCAGAGCCAGAGCCAGAGCCAGAGCCAGAACCCGTTCCCGTGAACAAAGCCATGCCCTCCACCTGCGAAGCGCCGCCCGACCGGGTGCCCAGGGCCGCACGGACCGCGACGCCTCCGGGCGCCGTCAAGTTCGGATGCAATCCGCCGCATGCCTTGACGGACGAGACCTGAAGCCGTGCCATGGGAGGACACGCCGCGACGGGGGATGACACGATGGTGGACGAGGGACACGACGGCGCCGGTGGCGAGCCCGAGAGCCACAATGAGGTTCCGCGGGGCGGAACACCGAAACCCCCGAAGGGAAAAGACAATTCGCTTGCCCACGTAGCGTGGATTGTCCTGGCGATCCTCGTCTTAGGGATGATCTTGAGCTCGTTCGGCGATTGCACCGGCAACTGCGTCAGCGACTTCGTACGGTGATGAGCTCTCCGCCGCGGCACGCGCGCCCGTCGTTGGTGCCGCAAACAGCTGACCGGTCAAGCTCGCCTGGCAATCGGTCAAGATCACCTGTTAAAGGATCCAAGCATCCCGGGACACGTCTATGCATTCGAAGGGGAGACCAGGCATGGCGTCCATCCCGAACGACGTGGCAAGGGGACGGGCTCGCCGGGTGAGGGAGTCCCGCCCTTCCCGAACACGCCACCGCTTCCTCCGCCCCCGCCCGGTGTGATCACTGGCTAGGCGCAGCGGACCTTGCTACCTCGACTCCCGCATAGGCCGGCGGGCACTCGAGGTCCGCACAGCGCACCGCTCCCGGCACGGGTCGGAACCTGGCGCCACAGCGGACGCGTCGTGCCTCAGCCCCACCGTCCGGTGTGTCAGCGCCTCACCTGGACAGTGGTCGTAGCCGGCCCGGCTCCCGCCTCGGATACCGTGTTCCTCTACGGGGTGCCATAAGGGATGTGACGCCCCCCACCGGAGGTAGTCAGCGTATGAGTTCAAAGCGCAGCAAGAATCCAGCCCTGCCCGTACTTGACGACGCATTCCGACTCACGTCGGTCAAGGAGGCCGAAGAGTCCACCCGGGACTTGGCGGCGCGGCTGGCCACCACCGAGCTGCGCCGCGCTTCCCACCCGGGCCGGGTCACCTGGGAGCCCACCGATCAGGCCGAGCCCGTACCGGTCCCGCCGACTGTGGTCGACGGTGACGGGGACCTGTGGCTGCGGGACCGGGGCACTGGCACCTGGACCATGCCCGAGTTCAACCCGAAGGAATTCCCTGCCCGCTGTGGCGAGGTTCTGACGTGGAACCAGCTTGCCTGCGAATTCGGCCCGCTGACCGCACTGGCCGACGACCGCCGCATCGGCGGCGGCCGGCGCTGACCGCGCCCCTGAATCGCCCGTTACGGCCAGTTGGGAGCTCCAGCTCACCGCCGACCTCGACGATGGCGGCGAGCAGGTGAGGGTAGTGGTGGCGTGCGACGGCTTAGAGCAGCGTGGTGCGGGCCTGGGCGCCACCCGATGTCCTCGGCGGGGCTGGCGCCGGTGGACCAGCCGGTTACCGGTCGGCCCTTAGACGTCATTTTCTAGCGGCTGAGATGCGGAGCGGACAGTTTCAGGGAAGCCCAGCTCATCCAGCAGCGCGTCGAACAGCTCCTCCACGAAGGTCTCCTGCGCGCGCAGCAGTTCCTCGATCCGAGGCTGCTGCGCCGCAGCGTGTACACCAGCCGCTGACGCCCACACGAGAGCGCTGTCGATACTTGAGGATTGGTTGACCTCGGTCAGAGGTGCGAAGCGCGGCGAGATAGAGGCTGGAGGTTGCGCGTGTGAGGCAACATCCAGACGACATCTGGCGCCGGATCGGTTGAGGCCCCGCCGTGCTGCACGACGCCCCGACAGAGGCACACCGTCGATCTGTGCGCGAGCTCGTGCGGCGGTACGAGACCTGAAAAGCTGCATTGCATGGCCATAGCAAAAAAGGGAACGCGGGTTGTTGTCGTCGACGGGGAGCGCTATCGCTGGGTGGTCGCGCCCGACGACGAGTCCGGCGTGGCGATCGTCGTCCTGCATGAGGAAGTTGATGGACAGCGCATGGTGACGTGGGTTGAGCACGGCGTGGTGGTCGCACCGGGGTTGGTTGCCGGAGCCATCCGGGACGCGTTGCTTCACCACGGTTGGACACCTCGGCTACGTCGCAGGCAGCTCACGTTGCGGTGTCTGGGCAGGAATCCGGCCCCTGCGAATCTGAGGCTGATCGCCTGGCCGCCCGCGGCGTGAGCGAGCGGCTCGTCAACGGTCGAGCTCGGCCAGGCAGCGGCAGGCGCGGGCCGCTCGACCAGCTGACCACGTTCAAAGCGGGCTCCGGCGCGGACCAGGGCGACGAGGTGGGCGCCGTTGACCGAGCGCCGGCGGGCTTGGGCGGATTCGACGAGTTCGAACACCATGGCGAGGGCGGCGGCGCGGGATCCGGCGCCCTTGGTGGCCTTGGTCCGCAGCCGGACGGTGGCGAAGGGCCGAAGCAATGGGGTTCATGATCCGCAGGTCGTGCTGTGGGGCCAGGTGGATGAATCCAGAAATCAGCTGTGGCGGTTCGAAGAAGTCTAGCCCTGGCTCGGTGCGGCAGGTTGCCGGCAACGGAACCGCCGCCTGAAGTTGAAACGGAAGCTTACGCGATCCGCGACCCCCGACCCCCGAGGGTGGGGGCTGGCGCGGAGGACGTTTCCTCCGCGCCGGCCTGCCCGGGAGCGAGGGCGGCGGGTGGTTCAACTACGGCGCCACAGGGCGGGGACGTTCGGAGGCTCCCAGCCGGGAACGGAGGTGTGGGCCTGGATGCAGGTGTGCGCCGCCCCTCCGTAGGTGACCCGGTCGCCGGTCCGGTATGCGGTCCCCGGCGCCCAGGTGCCCCCGGGCGGGGTGCTCGGGCCGGGAGGCGTGACGGTGGGGGACGGTGACGGCGTCTGTGGTATGTCCAGGACGAAGTCGAAGGTGCCCTCCCTCGCCGAGCCGTTCTGACGCACGTTCATGAGCAGCCGGACGTCGAAGATCGAGTCCGTGCTGTTGCGCGGCTCCCCGGGGAAGTACAGCTGGGTGGTCAGCACAGGTCGGCCCGGGGCCTGCACCTTGACGTGGAGGTGCCGGGTGCGTCCCGGATAGAGCCCCGGCACGATGGTCGCCAGCCGGAACGCCCCCTGGGCATCGGTGAACTGGTGGCCCCGGAACGCGAATCCGGTGTTGTCGTACGCGCCGTTCACGTCCGCCTGCCAGAAGTCGAGCAGGGCCCCTGCAACGGGCAGGCAGGCCCGACCGAAGACGTATCCGCTGACCGTGAGCCGCGTGCCCGGGGTGGACGCGGTCACCAGGGAGGTGCGCAGCGGGGAGTTCGGCTTGAAGTAGGGGCCTTCCGTCTGGGGCACGGTGGGGTGGTCGCCGTCGTCGCAGCCCGGGGTCAGTCCGGGCGCGGCGCCGGCCCCGCGCTGCTCACGGGCCAGGGCCGCTCCACCGCCGATGAGCAGCGGTGTGCCGGTGGCGAGGGCGGCGGCCTTGAGGAAGTTCTTGCGGCTCAGCCGGCTCGGCCGGCCGGTGGGGGCGGGGGCGCCGTTCGGCAGTGCGGACCGTGACGGGTTGGTGGTGTGCTCTCCGGGGCTGGGCACGGGTCGGACTCCTTCTCACTTGTGGGGCGGGGAAGGTGGAGTGATCCGGGCCCCCGGGCCGTGGTGGGGCGCGGCCAGGAGACGGGGGCGCGCACCGCTCGCCCGGACCCCCTCGGCGTCAACCTACGGTTCGCTTCGCGGCGGCCGCGATGGACGGGACCCGGGGATCATGGTGAATTCCTCCGCCTTGCGGGCTGCTCCCCGGGCCGATCGCCGCCCGGTAGTCCCCCGGAGTCAGACCGGTTTCGCGCCGGAAGAAGCGGCAGAAGTACGCCGGGTCGGCGAAGCCCGTGTCCCGTGCTACCTGCCGGATCGTGAGGTCGGTACGGGCAAGCAGCCGTTTGGCCTCCAATGTCTGCCGGCGGCGGATCAGCCGCCCGGGGGTCTGGCCGGTCGCCTCCTTCACCAGCGCGTGCAGGTGCCCGGCGGACACGCCCAGCTCCTTCGCGCAGGAGGCCACGGAGGAGTCCGTACCGCCCGGGGAGGCGATCAGGCGGGTGAACGCGGCGGCCAGCTCGGCGGCACGTCCCGGTGCCGCGCTTTCCCGCCCCGGACCCGGCTCGCGGTTGCGCAGGGCCCGGACGATCAGGATGTGCAGGTAGGCGCGCAGTACCCCGGCGTATCCCGTGCGCAGGTTCCGGTACTCGTGTTCCATCTCCGCCAGCAGATCCGGGATCCCGTCCTGGCGGTCCCTCAGGCGCAGCCATGGCCGGTCGGCCAGCAGGTCCAGGGCGGCGGCGTCGTCGGGGTGGGAGAGGAGGAAGTCCTCGTTGAAGAGCATCACCCGACCGGTGAGTCCCTCGATGTCCTCCCAGTGGTGGACCTGGCCGGGTGTGATCACGCAGAGGTGCGGCGGGTCCAGGGGCCGGTGGGCGAGGTCGAGCACGTGCGCACCGCGACCGCCGGTGACGTGGACGATCTCGTAGAACGCGTGCCGGTGCGGGAAGTTCGCGCGGGAGAGCGGCCCGATGGAGTCGAAGGATCCTATGGCGAAGGGCAGGAGGTGCGGGAACGGGACCTCCAGCCGGTGCAGCGGCAGCTTGCCGGTCCGGTGCGTGCTCACGAGGTGATCCGTAACGGGTTCATCGGAACAGTCTGCGACCGGCTCGCCCGCTGGTCCAGACCAAAGGTTGCCGTCCGGGTAGGCCGCGGGCCGAGACGCGCGAGGACGTGCTGGCCGAGACGCAGGTGGGTCTCCTGGTCAACTCCCGCCAGTGGCTCCTGTTGCCGCTGCGGTGTTCCGGAAGGGCGCCAGCCCCGCGTGCAAGCCGGGTTCGAAGGCGGGCTGGGTGTCAGACGGGGCGGAGGGTGGGGTAAGGGGTGAGGGCGAGGTAGTGGCCTGCGGCTGCGTGGGCTGGGGTGGTGGGCAGGGGGAGCATGTGGCTGGTTCCGTGACCGCCGAGTCCCCGGCCGGTCCGGCCGGCCAGGGGGTTGCGGAGCTTGGTGTAGAGGTGATCGGGGCAGAGGGCTCGGGCGTCGTGGAGGTCTTCGGTGCCGGTGATGATGTTGAGGAACGATTCGTGCAGCCGCAGGGGACGTTGGTCGCGGTGGCTGAGTTGCTGGGCTTGCCGGAAGTAGGCGTCGCGGCCGTCGTGGATGCGGTAGAACGCGCCGACGAGGATGAGCAGGCGTTCGTAGGCGTTGCGGTAGGCCGTCTGGTAAAAAGCCCGCGCGGCCCCGTCTTCGACTTCGCCGCGCAGGACGGCGGTGATCGCGGCAGCGGAGAGCAGCCCGCTGTACATGGCCAGGTGCACACCGGTGGACAGCAGCGGGTCCAGGAAGCAGGCGGCGTCTCCGGCGAGGTACCAGCCCGGCCCGCAGAACGCTTCGGCGGTGTAGGAGTAGTCGCTTTCGGTCTTCAGCTCGGAGTCCTGGCGCGCCCCGTGGAGGATCCGCCCCAGCAGGGGGCACCGGCCGAGTGCTTCCTCGTAGACGGCGTCGATGGAACCACGGGCGTCGCGGGCCTGCTGGAAGGAGCGTTTGTCGGTGACCAGGCCGACGCTGAGGGTCCCGTCGTGGAGCGGAATGGCCCACAGCCAGCCGTGGGCTGGTCGAATTCGGAGCGGATGACCTGGAAGCTGTACTGGGCCTCTCTGCCAGGGTCGTCGAAGCCGAGCGCCCACTCCTGGCCGCCCCACCCGTAGAAGGCCCCGCTCTTGCGGACGAATCCGTGCTGCTCGACCGTCTCGCGGACGCCCAGGATGTCCAGCACCGGCAGCAGCGAGGGCAGCAACGACTCCCCGATGTGATATCGCGGGAAGCGTTCGCGTTCCAGCAGCACCACGTCGAACCCCTGCCGTGCCAGCAGCCCCGCGGCCGTCGCCCCCGCCGGTCCGCCGCCCGCGACCATCACCTGCCTGTCCTCACGCACGCACATCCCCCGTCCACTCGAGGTAACGGCTGATTTCGCCTTCTGCCTCACGCTCGCTGCCCGTGCCAGCATGGCCACCATGACGAGTACAGGGCACACGCCGGCCGTCACACAATCACCCGCCCCCGGCCATGGCCGAACCCCGCCCCCTGCCGCACGGCTGACCCCCTTCCCCCCGCTCACCGTCGGCGCCGAAGAAGAGTTCCTCCTGGTCGACCCGCTCACCCGAGAGCTGCGCCCCCACGCCGAGAAGGTCGTGGCCGAAGCCGCCCGTGACCTCGGTGACCGCGTCGGCCCCGAGCTCACCCGCTACCAGGTCGAGACGCGTACCGACCCCCACACCCGCCTCGCCGACTTCGCCGACCAGATCCGCGCCACCCGCCGCTCGCTCGCCCAGGCCGCCGCCCGCCAGAACCTGCGCATCATCTCCACCGGTACCCCCGTCCTCTCCCCGGCCGGCCCCGCACCCCTGACCGACGGCCCCCGCTACGCCGCCAGCGCCGCCATGTTCCGGGCCCTGGACGACGAGCAGATCGCCTGCGCCTGCCACATCCATATCGGGGTACCCGACCTCGCCACGGCCCTGAAGATCAGCAATCACCTGCGCCCCTGGATCCACGTCCTGATCGCCCTGTCGGCCAACTCGCCGTACTGGCAAGGCCGGGACACCGGCTATGCCAGCTGGCGCACCACCACCTGGGGACGCTGGCCCGTCGCCGGCCCCCCGCCGTACTTCGAATCCCCCTCACACTTCGAGGACCTCATCGCGGACTTCCTCACCAGCGGCACGGTCCTGGACCGCGGCGGCCTGTACTGGGACATCCGCCCCTCCCACCATCAGCCCACCCTCGAGTTCCGTGCAGCTGACGCCGCCGCCACCCCCGAGGACACCGCGCTGCTCGCCGGCATCGTCAGAGCGATGACCGCGACCGCCATGACCGCCATCGACGCGGGCGAACAGGCCCCGAAACCCGCCCCGGAGCTCCTGAGGGCCGCCAGCTGGCGAGCAGCCCGCGACGGCATCACAGGCCACGGCCTCGACCCCCTCACCGGCCACCTGAAACCAGCCACCACGCACATCGACCAGCTCCTGGCCCACTTGCAACCCGCACTCCACCACTACGGCGACACCCACCTCGTCCACACGCTCTGGTCCCGCCTGCGTACCCAAGGCAGCCGCCCGGAGGCGCAACGCGCGGCCCATCGCCACCGCGCCCGGCTCACCGACGTCGTCGACCATCTGATCGCCACCACAGCCCCGCAGCCCTGGCCAGCTGCGGATCTGTGCTGAAGAGGCGAAGCCCTCTGCCGGGCGCGTCGCGCGGCCCGCATCTTCATGGGCAGCCACCAAACACGTACCGACCGCGGCCGCAAATTCGGCGTCGTCGACGTCGTCTCCACCCGCAACCAGGAAGGCACGAGCTGGAAACTCGTCTACCAGTCGCTCGACCCGGCGATGCCGGCCGGGCGCCGGCGCCGGTCGTACGGGTGGGCGCCGCCGTGGCCGCACTCGGCTCGCTCCTCGCCCTGATCCTCGGGGTCTCGCGCACCACCCTGGCGATGGCCCGCGACCACCACCTCCCGCACGCCCTGGCCGCCGTCCACCCGAGGTTCCAGGTACCGCACCGCGCCGAACTCGCGTCGCCAGTACTTCCGAGATCCCCGCATCAGCCCTCCGAACCACCCAGAACTATTCGGCCGCGGGCACTCCTCTGGCTCACAGCTTGTCACCCATGAGCCAGTCCGAGGGAAGCAAAGGAGGGTCATCCAAGAGGTACTGGCGGGGACACCCCCCGCCTCCTGCGGCGCCTCGCCCTCGCCCGCGAGCACCTTGACCGCAAAAGTGTGCGGCCAAGTCATGGTTGCGTCGTTAGGGTCGACCGGTCCGCGCTCCGGGAGCCGGCAAGGACGAGGCTGCTCACCCTTAGGGCAAGCGTCCAGGCGCGTCCATTGGTGCAGAAACGTCACCTGCTGGAAGCGATCGCCGGATACTCCTGGTCCGGACCCCTTCCCCTGGAGCGATCCTCATGCGCGCGATGTCTCTCATCACCCTGGCATCCGCCGTACTGTTCGTCGCTGGGCTTCCCTCTGCGGCGGCGGCATCGGCACCCGAGCCTGACGCCACCCGGGCCACGGCGGAGTCGGTGGACGTGTTCCAGACCGGAGGAGACGCTGTCCACTACTCCAGCACCCCGCCGCCTGCGATCTCCGCGCACGGCTGGTGGCTCGACAAGGACAGCGGCGGAGCCAAAGCCAAGGTCACGGTGGAGCTCCAGATCCTGACCGGCGGCCGCTGGCACACCGTGGCCTCGGGCTCCAAGATCGTCAAACAGGGCGGCGGAAGTTCCCGCAGGGCCAACGCCCGGAAGGCGTGCGTGGGTACCAAGGCCACGACGTGGCGCAGCCGAGTCGACGTGGACATCATCGGAGTCGCCGACTCGCCCAACAAGCTCGAGACTCCTGGCAAGACCTTCAACTGCGGTGTTTGAGGGAGGAGAGCGATGACCGAGGAAAGCCCCGTGCTGACGACCGAGATCTATGGTGTGCTCACCCAGCACCCGTGGATTGGACAAGTCAGCGCCGACCACGACCTTGACGAAGACCTGTTCAGTCTGGCCGTGAAGCGAGCCGGGGCGTACGGGTGGAGCACCACCCTCCTTGGTGCGCAGAACACGCTGGAAGGGCAGCGCTGGGAGCACGCCGATGCAGGGGGCGACTGGTCTCAGGACGGGCAGGAACGGCAGGTGGCCTGGCTCACGGTCTACCCCGCCGCGAGCCTGAGCGGCCAGCACCTGCCGGTCCTGCCCATGGTCCGGACCCTCACCGACGCCCTGCACCGCGTGGGACGGCTGCGCTTCACCCAACTCCACGTCCACGCACCCCTCGCCCTGGCCCGGGACGCGGGATTCGATCTACGGGCGGCCGCCGACTGGTTCGCGCTCTCCTCACCGGACGCCCGCACGAACATCATGCTCACCGTCCGTACCGACCCGACGCCGAACCCGGAGCAGTTGTCCGCCGCCGTCACCCGCAGCGGACACGGCCTGCTGCGCCTCCACCCGAGCCCCGGCGACGGCCCGGGGGCCATCATGGCGGGGGACATGCCCGAGTGGACGCCGGATGCCGCCGCCTGGGCCACCGCGTCCGTCCTCGAAGTCCTGCGCGCGAGCGACGTCCGGGCACCGGCCCGGATCACCATTCGCGCCGTGTGAGGAGCCACGCCTCGCCTGCCCGGTGTCTCGCCTCATCTTGCGGGGGCGCTGCCCACCGTCGGGATGCATCTGAACTGGAAGATCCGCAGGTGGGCGGTGAAGAACAAGGTCGAGTTGTGCTTCACACCCACCTACGCGTCCTGAGCCAACCCCATCGAGGCCCACTTCGGGCCGTTGCGGACACAACAACGCCCGCACCCCGACGTCTTGGCCGCCCAGCGACGCGAACGCGCCCGCATCCGCAGCGAACGAGGCGTCCGCTGGGGTGGCAGACCGCAGCCTGACATCACCGCCCCGACCACCGGAACTGCTCGTCCTCCGGTTCCTCCCGTCGCTCCAGCACCCCTGCGGCGACCAGCTGAAGAAGCACCTCATGAAGAGCGTTCCCCAACGGTTTGTCGGTCCAGAACACGCCTTTGACCTGCGTGAACGTCACAGACTCGTCAAAGATCCCCAGCGAACGGCCCACCACGAAGGCAGCACCGTCCCAATCAGTCCAGCCAGCCATGCCCCCGGAAAGATCCACAAGCCGATCCTGCCAGCACACGCTCCAACTCGGTGAACCGTCCCGGTCACAGCACTAGACGGCGAGCGCGGGTCCGGTCGAGCTGTTGTGGGACAGCGGCCTGTCCGCCCGCCAGGTGTTGGCGGTGCTGTCGATGGTGGTGTGGAAGAGCCGCTGGTCGTTGCCCACGCCCCACGCCCCACGCCCCACGCCCCACGCCCCACGCCCCACGGCCCAGGCCCCACGGCCAGGCCTGTGTCGACGCCTGGCTCGCCCACGCCCTGGCCGCTCACCGCGGCACTGCCGCGACCCGGCGGGCCGCGAGGCCGCCGCCGGTCTTCTGATCCCGCCGGTCCTCGCACACGCCGCCCTGCTCGGCGAACTCCTCCGCCTGGTCCCCGGCGCCGACGCCGACCCGGTGGATTTCGCGGACCGGCTCGTCGCCACCGAGCCGGCTGGTATCTGGCATAGGCCGTTCAGGGGGCGTGCGTCGGGGCATGGAGGGCGCATTCCACATAGAAGATCAATTCGAGTGCGCCCCTCCGGGGTAACGCGCGGCTTTACAAGATCGCCCGGTTGTTAGCTTTCTGGTCATGACTCAGTTGCTGGAGTCCGGCCAGGAGCCGGACTACTTCGTGCTGCCCTCCGCGCGTGAGGCGAGCGAATCGTTTCGTCCCCTGGTGCTTGACCCGGCGATGTCTGCCGACGCCGCTGTCCTGGCCGGGCTGCGGGCATCGACCGGCGTGCGTGAGGTCTGTGACCGTATCGAGGAGCAGGTCGAGGAACTTCTGTGCTGCCGGGCGCCCCATGATCCCTTCGGTTCCCGTTCTCGCTCCCGCGCGATGGCCGAGGCCATGAACGGCCGGCCCGAGGCATACGGCAGGTGGGTCTGGTACCCGTGGTCCGGGCGCCTGGTGCATGTGCTGCCGGAGGCGGAGTTCCGGCTGGTACGTACCGATCGCAACCGCGACAAGATCACCCGTGAGCAGCAGCAGGTCCTGCTGCGGCGCCGGGTTGGCGTCATCGGGCTGTCGGTCGGCAGCAGCGCGGCGCTGGCCTGCGCCATGGAGGGGGTCGGCGGGGCCTTCCGGCTGGCGGACTTCGACCAGCTCGGCCTGTCGAACCTGAACCGGTTGCGGGCGGGCGTCCACGAGCTCGGGGTGGAGAAGAGCGTGCTGTGCGCGCGCCGCATGTACGAGCTCGACCCCTACCTGGACATCGAGGTCTTCCGGGGCGGCATCACCGAGGACACCATCGGAGACTTCTTCAGCGGTTCTGCGGGCGGTGACGGCCTGGACCTGTTGGTCGAGGAGTGTGACACCCCGTGGGTCAAGGTCGCTGCCCGCGAGCATGCCCGCCGTCGGCGGGTACCCGTCCTGATGGACACCAACGACCGGGGCCTGCTCGACATCGAGCGCTTCGACCTCGAACCGGACCGTCCGCTCTTTCACGGCCGCGCCGGCGACGTGCGCGCCGACGACGTACGCAGCCTCGACGGAGACGAGGCCATCCGCTTCCTGCTCACCATCGTCGACCAGGAGCGTCTGAGCCCTGCCATGACTGATGCCCTCACCCGCGTGGGACGTTCCCTCTCCAGCTGGCCCCAGCTGGCCAGCGGGGTGATGCTCGGTGCGGCACTGATCACCGACACCGCCCGCCGCATCCTGCTCGGCGAACCCCTGCCGTCAGGCCGGCACTCCATCGACTTTCACACCCTCGTGGCCGCCGGCACAGCCCGGCAAGCAAACCCTGAAGCCGACCGGTGAACCGTGTCCCCGAACTGCGCGGCGAGCACCTGTGGCTGCGGGAGCTGCGCGCCGACGACCACGAGCCCTTCACACGGATCCACACCCACCGTGTGCTCACCCGCTACCTCGGCATCGACCGCATGGACGCCGGCCAGGCCCATGACACATTCGCCCGGGCCCTGGCACAACCCCACATCCATCCCCGCCGCAAGTACACCCTGGCCATCCGCACCCCCGACGACGACGCCTTCGTCGGCACCATGGGGCTGCTCGTCGAGGACTACGGAAACAACGCAATGCTCACCAGCCTGGTCCTGCTGCCGGGCGCTCCGGTGAGCGGCCACGGGCAGGAGGCGGGACGCTTGCTGATGGCCTACGGCTTCGGGCACCTGGGCCTGCACCGCATCTGGGCCGGCCACCGCAGCGACCACCACCACATGGCCCGGATCATGCACGCCGCCGGACTCTGCCCCGAGGCCACCCTTCGCCAGCTCTTCCGCACCCAAGGCTGCTGGCACGATGTCACCACCTACGCCGCCGTCGCACCCGAGTGGAAGCGCCAGGCCACTGCCCGAGAACTCGCCATCCTCGACGGTGTGGACTCCCTATCTCCCGGGCCCGGGCGGTAGCGGGGCGCCGGAGCCGGAAACGGACGGGGAATTGCCCCGACGTTCACGACCGCGCGGGGGGCGGGGACAGGACCAGGTTCTGCTTGTCCAGGCCCTGGCAGGCGAGGTATCCGGCGTACAGGCCGGCGCACATGCGCACATCCAGGCGCCCCCACTGGTTCTCTTGAGGGGGAGGATGGTGTCCTCGTCGTGATGAGGCCTTCTGACTGGGGTCGCGGCGGGTGATTTCGACGTACTTCGCCGCCTGGCAGAAGGACCGCGTATTCGACCAGCTCAACGGCCTGCTGTGCCGATCGGTCCGGGGGCCGCAGGCCGGGATGCCGAGCCGAGCGCGTGCGTGCTGGACGCACAAAGCGTCAAGACGTCCGCCAACGTACCGGCTGGCGGCCAGGGCATCGACGCGGGCAAGAAGATCGCCGTACGCAAGCGCCACATCGGCGTCGACACCCCTCGGGCTCCTCTTCGCGGTCTGGGCCACCGCGGCCAGAGCGGCACCGTAGACGCCCCCCGCCCCGGAGTGGGCGGCATCGTCCAGACGTGCATGGGCGACCAGACGGCCGTTGGTCTGTGGGTACGCGTCGGGTGACCGGGACGGGTCGGGCTGGTGGGCGGGTCGCTCCTTCAGGCCGATCCGGCTGCATTTGCGCATTGATCCGCTCTGGCTGAGCAGAAGACACGGAGCGAGCCGCCTACCGCCTTGGAGGGCATAGACGATGGCAGACGACACGCGGACGGGACATGTCTCACCGGACGGTATTTCCGCGGGTGAGCAGATCATTGCCGCGCTGGACAGGCTTCCTCCACCCATGGTGGGGGCCCTGAAGCAGTTGATGGTCTCGTTCGGTTTTCCGGCGTCGGGCACCGTCAACGAGATGCCTCCCGGGGTTGCCCCTGCGCTGACCGCGGTCGCGGACGCGTTCTGCGGGAGCATCCCAGGCGGGCAGGGGACGGGCTCGCCAGGTGAGGGAGTTCCGCCCTTCCCGAACACGCCACCGCTTCCTCCGCCCCCGCCTGGTGTGATCACTGGCTAGGCGCAGCGGACCCCTTCTACCTCGACTCCCGCAGAGGCCGGCGGGCACTCGTACGGCGCGGAGTGGACGGCGACGAAGCTGCGGTGGGGCCTGGCCGTCGATGAGCTGGAGCGCGACCGGCTGCCAGACATCGCGGCGGGCTGCGGCGACACGAAGGTGGAGTTCACCCCGGCCCCGCAGACGGCCGGCTGGCTGAGGGCCGTCACCCTGCTGGGGTGGCGGCCCTTCGCCGTCAGCGTGTTCTTCTGCCCGATCTCCAAGGCGTACCGCAACCGGCAGGGGAAGGAGGGCAAGGGGCACAAACAAGCTGTTATCGCCCTCGCCCGCCGCCGCGTGAACGTCCTCTGGGCCATGATCCGCGACCACACGCCCTTCCAGGTCACCACGACGTAGAACGCTTGCCCGGGAGCCCCGACCGAGAGCCTGTCCGTAACGAACTAGTCCTTCAGGTCGCCCTTCTCGTCAAAGGAGATGGTGCCGATTGAGGTCTTGAAGGTGCCGCTGTGGAGCTCCTTGGCGACCTTGTCGGTGTCCTCCGACTTGGCCGCCTTGATGCCTTCGGTGATCAGCTCGACTGCGGCGTAGGCAGGGAAGACCAGGAGCCCGTTGGGGTCTTTGCCGTCGGCCTTGATCGCGTCGACGATCGCCTTGTTCCCGGGGTCCTTGGCGAAGGAGTTGCCGGCAGCCGGATCCTGCGTGCTGTCGACGGCGACCGTGCGGAAGATGACCCGGTAGCCGCGGGCGGTGATCTCGGGGTCGGTGACACCAGGCGTGATCATGATGACGCCCTCGTCCTCGTAAATGTCCGAGGCCGGCTGGGTGGTGACCGAGGCCATGTGACCGATGACGAACTTCACGCCGTCGTTGACGATCTTGTTGGCCACGGTGACGGCCTGCTTGGCGTCTCCAGCGTCGTCATACTCCTTGGCCTCCACCATCTTGCCGTCGATGCCGCCCCTGGCGTTGATGTCCTTGATGGCCTGCTTGACGCCGATGAACTGCATGTCGGCGTACCGGGTCTCCGTGCCGGTCTTCGGACCGACGATTGCGATCTTGATCGTGTCAGCCACTGCGTCTCCCACTGGAATAGATGGTCGGCAAATAGCCCGCAACCGGGCGTCAGGCCAGGGCAACCTCGCACCCTCGCAAGGTGGTCATTGCACCCGGTCGCAGTCCATCGCCATGATCAACCGACCGCTCGACACCATGCCGGGAACGGAGAGCATTCACTCGAACGAGCAAGCGCGAGGATGGTCGGAAGTGAGATGAAGGCAGCCTGGCGAGGTCCCGGCAGACCATCTGCCGACCCGAATCACTCCACCCAAGTCACAGGGGCGGCTCGACGCCGCGATTGGGAAGTTGCCACCTGATGCCGCGTATTGCATCGGATGTGAACGGGTGCTGCGCTCGGGCCGCCAGTAGATCGGCCGGGGCGCAGCAAAGGCCGGGAGCGGCCCGTTCAAGCCCTTGCTTCTGGGGCGTGGTCCAGGGTGCCAGACGGAAAGGCACCGCAATGTGCCTGATCACGGGCATGGATGGCGGCCAGGAGCAGCGGACTGTGCAGGAGGAGGTGTCCCTCGCCTGCACCGGTGGAGTTGGAGGTTCGTCAGCGGGCGGTCTGCACGGTCTGCCGGTGGGGTGGCATGGAGTTCGAGTTGACCGGCTATGACAACGCTGGTCCTGCTGACCGGGCGCGCGATACCGGTGCGGGTACGGAAGGGTGGCGGGCAAAGTGCCGCCCTTCCGTAAGACCAATGATCGCTGATGGACAGCCCTGCGGGCTGGTCCGCCCCTGAAGTGCCCTGCGGGCACGGGCGGACAAGAACCTGCCCTGCGGGCAGGCCGCTGCGCGCCGGGGCCCGCCCCTGCGGGCGAAGGAACAACCCCTCTGTGCTCCCGCCGGGGGTCAGGGTGTGGTCGGCCCGCGCCGGTCGCCGGTACGGCGGTCCCGCTCCCCGGGCGCGCGGAAGCGGGACCCCGGGGAGCAGGACCGCCGTACCGACGGCCGGCTGCGCACGGTCGGCCGCGCTGTACCCCTGCGCCCGGACCAAGCCCGCCAGGTCGCCGGCCACCTCACGCCCGCCGGCCCGGGACACCCATGGGGGGCGCCCGCTTCGCGGCCGCGTGGGGGTCAGGTGACCTGCTGGACGTCGTCCTGGTCCGCCCGGACACGGTCGCAGAGATCAGCGCCGGCCCCTCCCACCCCTCCTGCCCGCCAACGGTCCTGAGGGCCTCACCCACCGCTTGTCGGAGGGTTCTGCGCACCCCCCAACTATCGCAACTATGATAGTTGGGGGGTAAGGTGTGGGGTATGGAGCCGAAGACGTACACGACGATCGACCTCCGCAAGCAGATGGGCGAGATCCTCGACCGCACCCGGATCGCGGGGGAGCCTGCCGCCATCACCCGCAAGGGCAAGACACTGGCCTACCTCGTGCCCGCCGAGTGGTTCGAGCAGTACATGGCAGGGCAGCCGTCCGCCGGTGCGGACCAGGACGCGGCCTGAAGCCGACCGCAGGCCGACCGCAGCAGACCAGGAGTCCCTTCTCATGACAGCGCAGCCCATCCACTACGACGGCCCAGGCGGGGACCGGCCCCGCCCGGTGCCCCCGATGCCCGAGCGCACCCCTCAAGCGTTGCGTCTGGCCATCCAGGACCACGCACCGCATCTGCTGCCGGATTTCGAGGCGCACTGGCGTCGCGCGATCGGCGACGCCTTCAACCTCACCCCGGTGCCGGCGTTCATGCGCCTGTGGTGGACCCAGTACGCCATCGCCCGAGACCCAGGCCTGGAAGCCCACCTGCGCGACCTCGAGGCCCGCGCCGCGAAGTCCGAGAACCCCGAAGAGTCCGCGCACCTCCTGGCCGAGTACAGCCGGCTGCGCCGCCAGGCAGCGACCGTGGAGCCCGGCCGGTGACCGATGAGCTCCCCCGCCCACCATGGCAGATGGACTGGACGGCCGAGGCGCTCCAGGAATTCGAGAACATGCCGGGCGACGGCAAACAGCTGGTGCTGTCGGCCCGCGCCGAGCTGATCACCGCCGTGGATCCCTACTACCGCGGTATCGACGCCGATGCGTCGCTGCCCCACTGGATCACCGTCCGCCCCCTGGCCTCGACCAGCCCGGGAGGCTCCCACATCGCCGACCTCGCCGGCGGCCGCGGCTGGATTGTCTTCACCTTCATCCGCCGCCACGCCGCCCCCCAGATCACGGTCACCGACGCCTTCTGGGCCTGACACCACGCCGCTGCCGGTGGCCGGATCCCTCGGCCGGTGGTCCCTGTTGGTCGGGCGGCGGGGTTCTGCTCCTGCTGGGGGCCGGTGGTGTGGTGGGTGGGTGAGGCTCGGCCAGATCCAGGGGAATGAGGGCCCGGTGGCCAGAGCGCTCTGGTGGCAGTAGCACGGGCCGCCCAACCACCCCGCGGCCGGCGTAGGGACGTGCGGCCTTGTGGTCCGGGCTACCTACCCCGCCGAACCCGCGAGCGCCTGCCAAGCCTCACCCTGCTACGGACGGCGGGCCGGGGTGCGGCCTCCGCTGCAGCCCTGATGGCCACGGCCGCACCCCGCAGCAGTCTCTACCCCGACGCTCCGCTCACGTGTGCGTTCATGTGTGATCAAGCACGTCAGCACCCTGGGTGCTCCAGTGAAGCCGGGTATGGCGACCGCCAACTGGCGTTGCTCAGTGGAGGGTACTGCGCTTGGTGGTGTCCGTCCGACCGCTTCCCGCGGAGGGATGCGGCCCGTTGATCGGGGTGTTCACCATTCCAGCGCGGTGATCTGCACGATGTACACGCGTTCGCGGCGGACGACGACCTGGTAGGTGATCATCCCGCCGGGGAGGGTGAGCGTGTCTCCCTTGGGGTTGAGCCCTTGGTGGTCGCCGGCATGGAGGTAGGTCACCTCACACGCGCGTACCAGCTCGTCCGCCTTCTTCTCCACTTCCCGCAAGAAGCGGCGGGTGCGCTCCTGGCTGCCGCTTCGGCGCTGAAGGCGTATTCCGATTTCCAGGTCAACCACGCACCGCCTGCTGGGCTTCGTCGAGTACGGCGCTGATCTCGGCGAGGGCCCTGTTCACGGCTTCTTCGTCATCGTGCCCGTGCTTGTCGTACGTGGCCAGGACGTCCTGCGCGTGCTGGTAGCGCGAGCGCAGGTCCAGGCTCCGGGCGATCTCGATGTTCTGGGCCCAGACCAGCAGCCAGGCCTGGATCGGAGCGAGCGACTTGTGGTCGATGGCCTGGGCGAAGGCCTCGTCCGTTGTGCGCTGCATCTCTTCCAGCCGGGACGGATCAACCCGTGCCAGAGCCGCGCGCAGGGCGCCCGCGGTGCGTTCCGGCCGGGGGATCAGTTCGTCCGCGGTGTCGTGTTGCGGTACCGGTGCCACGGTGTGCTCCTTCCGTCAGGAATCGGAACCTACCGGCCCCATCATGATCATTTCCCCCTTTGCTCCTCTAGCGCTTGCCTCCCGGATCCACTACGCGACCGCCTGAGCGTTTCCGCCCTGAGGTCTGCCGATTCCCGGGCCGGGTGCCGCCGGGCGGCCGTCGCCCTCGGCTGCCTTGGCCCTGGTCGCCGGCGCCGAGTGGCGTCCTCGGCGTCGGTCAGGGGGCTTGGGCGTGGGGTTCTCGGGGGAACGGCCCCGCTGCGCTTCCTCGGACTCCCCGAGCACAGGTGACGGATCGCGGATTTCGGGTGAGAGGTGTGCCGGGGCCGTGCGCTGACTGACATGGGAGTGGTGTCCGGGGTTGTGGCGCTGATACGAGGTGGTGTCTTGTCTGGTTGGGCCCTGCCATGAAAGCGGTGCTTCGCATTCTGTATCCCGGCTTCCACGACGCTTGGGGCCGGTTTGCCCTGTTTCCAAGAGGGGGAGGTTTTTGCCGTTCCGAGTGATCGACTCGGACGTACGGGAAGGTTGTGGGAATGCCGCAGCAGGGTGTCGTGAAGTGGTTCAACGGCGAAAAGGGGTTCGGCTTCATCGCCGTCGATGGCGGGGGGCCGGATGTGTTCGTGCACTACTCGTCGATCCAGGGTGCCGGTTTCAAGGAGTTGCAGGAGAACCAGCGGGTGGAGTTCGAGGTGACCCAGGGCACCAGGGGTCCTCAGGCCGATCAGGTGCGGGTTCTCTGACTCTTCGTAGGGGCCCGCGGCACGCGGGCCCCAGGCCGACTCGCACGCTGTAGAGGCTGACACCGATCGTGATGAGCGGCACGGGGTTTTCACCCGCTGGTGACGATGGCCTGCACCGGCGGGTGGGCCCTACTGAGTTGCCGCCAACTTGAAGTGCCAGGTCAAAGGGCTGGTGTGATCGGTCCTCTGGGAACTCGTGCTGGTCGTGGGCATGAGTCCATGGAGAAGATCATTCGTCAGCACGGTTGAGTCGAAGAGAAACACGATGCAGCGACGTCGGCGGATGTGCGAGCCTTCCTTTCCCAGATGCCGACCGAGAAGACTCTGATGACCCGCGATGACGCCCTCAAGCAGCTCAGCCACATCGCGCGCGAGCGGGCATTCGGTAGGCACGTCGGGTCCGACCGGCTCATCCGGGCAGGGCTTGACGCACTCATGGCCCAGGTCGAGAGCCCCTCCCTCGCAAGGTTGGCCGGCCTCCTCCGCAGCGAGGAACCCGAAGCCCCAGCGCTCTTCGACCAGGTGGTGGAGGAGCTGGAACTGCTCTTCATCCCGCCCGCTGATCCTCGGGCCGCAAGGTGGGCGATGGCCCACTGGATCGCCGGTCAGATAGCCGACGGAACCCTGGACCCCGCCACCGGCACCCACCTCATCTGGGCGGACATCGCCTGGGACCTCGGCTACCCCGAAGAGCTGCAATCCCTCGTCTCGTGCCATTTCAACCTGGACGGATGGGAGGAGAGCTGGGGCGTCTCCGTCGAGGAGCTCAACAGGGAAGCAGTCGAGGCGGCGAAACAGTTCTTGATCAAGCGGCCGGCAGCAGAGGCCGGGAGCTGACCGCCGGTTCTTGCCCGCGATGGCTGGGCGGTCTTCCACGATCCGGTGCATGTCGGATCCCGAACTGCCGGAACGGATCACCGCACGGCGCGCGGAACTGGACGAAGTCGAAGAGCAGCTGGCCACACAGCTGGCGGAAGTGCGGGCCGAGCGGGACGAGCTCGCCGTCGCCGAACGTGTCCTTGAACGGATGACCGGGCAGCTTGCTGAGGAACGTGCCTCGGCCGCGCCCATGCCCGGGCAGGTGGCCGGACGAGCGGTGATGCTGATTCCGCACCGCGAACCGGGTGTGGAGGAGGGCTCGCTTCCGTGGGACTACCAGCGCATCATCACCGCGGTGCGGCAGGCCGCCGGACCGGTCATGGCCCGCGAGGTCGGCGAGGTGGTGGGGGTGGGGGTGGACGTTAGCGTGAAGGCCAAGCTGGAACCGCTGCGCAGCAAGCTGGTCAGGCTCGTCGATCGCGGCTGGCTGCGGAAACTGCCCGACGGCCGCGTTCGGGGCGGTCACAGTGACCGCGCCCCGAATGGAGGCTCTCCGCGGCGCGGGGCAGACCAGCCCCTACGCAGGCGAGTCCGGTGCCCCGGCAGCACTAGCGCTCCTGAAGTCCACCGCGTGCCGGCCCCTGGGGCCCGCAATGATCTCGAACTCCAGGGCTTGGCCCGCCTTCAGAGTCTTGTACCCATTCGTCTCGATGGCGGAGTAGTGAGCGAACAGGTCCTCTGTCTTCCCGTCCTCGTTGATGAAGCCGTAGCCCTTGTCGTTGTTGAATTCCTTGACCTTGCTCCTTGCCATGACGCTTGCCTTCCGGTCGACAGTCACATGCGAGGCAGTCGCCTCGAAAGGATCATGTCCCCGCCGGGGAACGCTCATGCCAGGCGAAGATCGCGGCCCCCGGTCCGCGCAGCCGCAGGTACAAAGGCCGCCGTCGACCCACGCCGCGCTCGCCGTCGCCTACGCCGACGACGGGCCGGCCGTCGCCCCTGGTTTCCTCACCGCCCTTTGCGCAGGGAAGCTTCCTGGCCAGGCCAGGCATAGTTTAGGAACAGGTACTGATCAGGATCTGGCAACCGTGGTTGCCGCCGTCGGCGGACGCGCTGTGCCGTTACGGCTCGGAGTGGACCGCGACGAAGCTGCGCTGGGGCCTGGTGGTGGCCGAGCTGGAGCGCGGGACCGGCTGTACGGGATCGAGGCGGGCTGCGGCGGGACGGACGTGGAGTTTCACCCCGGCCCCGTAGCCGGCCGCCCCGCAGAGGTTCGAGGGCCGTCACCCCGCGCGGGTGGCGGCCCTTCCGCATGGCAAGGGCACGCCCTTCGTAGGGTCTGCTGCTCACCCTCTGACTTCCGGTTCCGTCGTGCGGGGGGCGAAGGGTCGCGTCGGCGAGGGTGATCCGGGGCCGGGGGCGTGAGGGCCGAGCCGCCCGGACCGGCCTGCCTGCGGCCCCATCCATCTGCTGAAGGCCTTGGCGGCAGGGCGTTCGATGAACCGGTGCACCAGCCAGGAGATCGCGAGCAGGACGGGTACCAGCACGCCGAGCAGCGCCCAGGGCGCCATCAGGTGGTGGAGGAGCCGGATGGCTTCCCAGCCGGGCTTCTCGTGCAGGAGGTACAGGGGAAAGGTGAGTGAGCCGGACCAGACCAGCCACGGCCGCCGGCGGGACGAAGGCCTTCCCAGCGCCAGGCCCAGCACGACCAGGTAGAAGACGGTCACCATGCCGAGGGAGACGAGGAAGGAGAGGGGACCCTTCACCGATCCCTCGGCCGCGGCCACCTGCACGTGCAGCTGGTCCCGGGCCAGCAGCCAGGAAACACCGAGCAGCAGCCAGGTCGCCGGGGTCGGGCCGAAACGGTGCATGAGGTACATCAGTACGCCGGCGGCGAAGAACGGAGCCGCGCCGGGCATGGCCACCGACGTCAGCAGGGCGCTGCCGCAGTGGGGGGCGATCGCGGCCGACAGGAGCCACAGGGCGCAGAACGCGAGAACCCGCCGGTAGGTGAGCCCCATCGCGCAGACGACGGCGAAGAGCAGGTAGAAACGCAGCTCGGCCCAGAGCGTCCAGTACGAGGGGTCGATGTTCCGTACGCCCAGCGGCTCCTGGAGCATCGTCAGGTTCGTCAGGATCCGGGTGGTGGTGAATCCCGTGTTCCCGTCCCGGGTGAAGAACAGCACCGTCGTCGTGAACAGCACGGCGAACCAGTAGGCGGGGTACAAGCGGACCAGCCGTGAGACGGCGAAGTCCCGGACGCTCCGGCCCCAGCACGACATGCAGATCACGAATCCGCTGATCAGGAAGAAGAGTTCGACACCGAGCCAGCCGTACGAGGCGAACGGCTGGAATGCGGGGAAGACCTCCGCGGTGGCGACGCCCCATCGCGGTGAGGACCAGTTGTCGAACGCGCAGAAGTGGAACGCGGTGACCATGAGCGCCGCGATGAGACGGAGTCCGTCGAGAGAGTGGAGCCGACCGCCGCCGGTGGATCCGGCCGGACGTGGCGGAGGGGGCGCCGGGCCGTCCTGCGGACTGTCGAATGCGCGTGGGCTGGTCATGGATCCGGGTTCTGTGGAGCGGCCGCAATCCCCGGGAGTGGCAACGGAGAACCGCCGGGCAATGCTCGTGACGGTGGGGGGCGAGGAACTGTGCAGCCGTGGGTCCCTCGTGACCGGCGGGCCTTTGGACGGAAGCGTTGCGCATGCTACTCACTTCCCGGGCGTGAATCCGGCAGCTGTGCGGACGGATCCCGATGGAGTCCGTCCTTCGTCGGCGTCTCGGCGCAGCCGTTCGGGTGAACCGGGGCCGGGTGGTCGGCCAGGGCGCGCGGGGTGGTCCGAAGAGCCGCGGGCGCGATGGCGCGGTCGACCGGCTGCCGACGCGTCCTGCGAATGCCCGGTCGGTGAACGGCCCCTGCTCGAATCCAGGTTTGTCCTGATTCCGGGGCTTTACTACGTTCCTTTCGTGATGCAACGACTGAGGGTGATCCGGCCGACCTTCCGGTACCCGCGCTGTTCGACGCTGCCCCTCGCCCTCGCCCTCGCCCTCGCCCTCGCCCTCGTCGCCGCCGCACGAATCCACGCCGGTTACGCCTGCGGTGGCGTCGTCGCGGCCGCCCACGGCGCGGCCCTGACCCGCTGATCCGCCTCTACTCCTCCCCGCCCCGTCCTTGGGGTTCGGTTTTCCGAACCCCAAGGACGGGGGCGGGCACGATCGACCCCCTGGCTCCGTCCGCCCAGGATGAGGGCATGGCTGAAACGAAGACGGAGATCGGGGCGGGCCCCGCCGCCCGAGCGCACGACCTGCACCGTGACCACGGGCGCGGCGCCGGCGTGGTGCGGGCGTTGCGCGGGGTGTCGGTGGACTTCGCGGTGGGGACGTTCACGGCGGTGATGGGGCCCTCGGGTTCCGGTAAGACCACCCTGTTGCACTGTCTCGCGGGGATGGACAGGCCCACCCGGGGGTCGGTGTGGTGGGGTGCTACGGACGTGTCCCGGCTTCCGGAGCGGCGGCTGGCCGCACTGCGGCGGAGCCGGGTGGGGTTCGTGTTCCAGGCGTTCAATCTGATGCCCGCGATGACGGTCGCGCAGAACGTCGAGCTGCCCGGTCGGCTCGCCGGCGAACGGCCCGATCGGGGACAGGTCCTGGAGGCCCTCGACCGTGTCGGGCTCGCGGGGCGGGCGGGGAACCGGCCCGGGCAGTTGTCGGGCGGGCAGCAGCAGCGGGTGGCCATCGCGCGGGCTCTGGTTTCCCGGCCGCGGGTGCTGTTCGCCGACGAGCCGACCGGCGCGCTGGACCGGGCCACCGGCCACGAGATCCTGGCCCTGCTGCGTGAGGGGGTGGACCGGGACGGCGGGACCTGTGTGATGGTGACGCACGATCCGGTCGCCGCCGGTTACGCGGACCGGGTGCTGATGCTCGCCGACGGTGTGCTCGTGGAGGAGCTGGAGCGGCCGGACGCGGCGCGCATCGGCGAGTGCCTGAGCCGGCTGGGTGGGCGAGGCCGGTGATCTCGATCGCCTTCGGACAGATGTCGCGGCGGCCGGCCGCATTCGCCGGCCTGGCTGTCGCACTGTTCCTGGCCGTCGCCACCCTGACGTTGTTCGGGGGGCTGTTCGCAGCCGAGGTGACCGCCTCCGAAGCCGTCCGGAAGGAGGTGGTGGGACCGGGGGTGGTGGTGATCGCCGGTGCCTTCGGTGAGATCTCGGTCCTGGTGGCGTTCTTCGTGGTGGTGAACGCGTTGGGTTTCGCCGTACGCCGGCAGTCCCGGGAGCTGGCCCTGCTGCGGACCGTCGCGGCGACACCGCGCCAGGCGCGGCGGCTGGTCCGCGGCCAGGTGGTGGTGACCACCCTGCTGGTGGCCGTGCCGGGCTGGGCCGCCGGCTCGGCAGGGGCCCGGCTCGCCCTCACCGCCTTGCAGGAGCAAGGAATGGCGGCACCGGGACTGCGGGTGCCGGGGACACCGGTACCGGTGCTGGTCGCGGTGGCGGCCGTACTCGCCGTGGGTCTGACGGCCTCGGCCCTCGCGGCACGGCGCGTCTCCCGGATCGCGCCCGCGGCGGCGCTGGCCGCGACGTCGACCGATCACGCACGCACCGGCGCCGCACGTCTGCTGGCCGGGGCGGTCGCGCTGGCGGGGGGCGTCCTGCTGCTGCGGCTCGCCGCGACGCGCCCGCCGGATCAGATCGACAAGGCGGGGCAGGCCGCGCTCCTGGCCGCCCTGACGCTGCTCGTCGCGGTGGGCCTGGCCGGACCGCTCGCGGCGCGCGTCCTGGCAGCCGTACTGGGCGGGTCGGTGCGGGTGCTGTCGCCCGGTGCGGGCTGGCTCGCCGAC
Source organism: Streptomyces sp. NPDC044704 (assembly GCF_056433525.1). NCBI lineage: Bacteria > Bacillati > Actinomycetota > Actinomycetes > Kitasatosporales > Streptomycetaceae > Streptomyces > Streptomyces sp. NPDC044704. The sequence continues at coordinate 8,637 of NZ_JBWKGY010000029.1, read as the reverse complement.
GCCAACCTGCGCGGCTACGCCCGCCGGTTGTCCTCCGCCGTGGTACCCGTGGCGCTGCTCGTGGGACTGTCTGGGACCATGATCGTCATGACGAGTACCGCCGCGCATGCCACGGGTGACACGGGCACCGGGATCGCCTCGGCCACGGACGTCTGGCTGCGCCAGGCGGAGTTGGCGCTGCTGACCGGCTTCGCGGCCGTCTCCACCGTCAACACGCTGGTCGCCGTGACCGCCGAGCGGCGCCGCGAGTTCGCGCTGCTGCGGCTCGTCGGCGCCACGCGGGCGCAGCTGCTGCGCATGCTGGTCGTGGAGGCGGGTCTGACCGCGGCGGTGGGGGTGCTGCTCGGCGCGGTGGTGGCGGGCGCGGCGTCGGCGGCGTTCAGTACGGCGGTGACCGGCTCGGCGCTGCCTCAGGTCCCGGGTGGCGACTGCGGGTGGATCCTCGTGGGCGCGGTCCTGCTGACCGCTCCGAGCATCCTGGCCACGGGCGTGTGGGCGGTCCGCGGTCCGGCGGCGGAACTGGTGGGCGGCGGCCGTGCCTGAGCGCGCCGCTGTCCCGGTGCCCTCCCCGGGCAAGGAGGCGGCGCCGGATGTCCAGGACCGGCAGCCCGTCGCCGGACGGCGCGGGTACTTCTCCCTCCGGGCCGGCGAGTGGGCCTTCGCCGCCGTCGGGCTGCCACTGGCACTGCTCGGCGGGGTGTACGCCATCGCCGTCGTGTACGCGGGTGTACTGCTCTCCCTGACCGTGCTCGGTCTCCCGTTCCTGGTGGTGGCGCTGCTGGGCGTACGCCGCTGGGGCGCCCTGCACCGGTGGCTCCTCGGCCGCCTCCTCGGCGAGTACGTCGAGGCGCCGCCCGCCCTGGGCCGCCGGGCGGGCGTGGTCGCCCGAGGTCGTGCGGTGCTGGCCGATCCGGTCGCCTGGCGGACGCTGCTCTACCTGGTGGCGCGGTTGCCGCTCGGTGTGCTCGGCTTCGTCTGCGCCGTGCTGCTGCCCCTCGGGTGTGCCTGGCTGATCGGGTTCCCGCTCTGGGGGCGTCTGCTGGAAACGGGCCCCCGGCCCGTCGCGTGGCTGGATCCCGGCTGCGTGCTGCTGGGCGCGATCCTGCTGTCGGCGGTACCGGCTGCCCTTCGCGGGGTCGGCGGGGCGGACCGGTGGCTCGCCCGCCAGCTGCTCGGCCCCGCCCGGATCCAGCGGCGTGTCCGGGAGCTGGAGGCCGCCCGGGCCGTCCTGCTCATGGAGAACACCGACCGGCTCCGCCGCCTGGAACGCGACCTCCACGACGGCACGCAGGCCCGGCTCGTCGCCCTGGCCATCACCCTGTCCCTGGCCGAGGACGCGCTCGCGCCCTCAGCCCCCGACCCTGAGCGGCTGCGCACCCTGGTGGGCCGGGCCCGCGGCCAGACCGACGAAACGATCATCGAGCTGCGCAGGCTGACCCGGGGCCTCCACCCGGTGGCCCTGGACGAAGGCCTCGAACAGGCCCTGCCGGGACTGACCGCCGTCTCGCCGGTCCCCGTCGCCATCCGGCTGGAACTGCGGGAGCGCCCCCATCCCGTGGTCGAACGGGCCCTCTACTTCTGCGCCGCCGAGCTGCTCGCCAACATGGCCAGACACAGCGGTGCCCGCTCGGCCGAGCTCACGGCGGTGGCCGCGGGCGGGCGCGTACGTCTGACCGTGCGCGACGACGGGCACGGCGGCGCGTCACCCGGCGCCGGCGGGGGAACCGGTCTGGCGGGCCTGGCCGAACGGCTCGCGGCGGTCGACGGCTCCCTGCGGGTCGACAGCCCGCCCGGGGGGCCCACCACCATCACCGCGGAACTTCCGGCGCGTCCGTGACACGGGACGGATCAGCCCCCGGTCTCGGACAGGTAGGCCAGCACCGCCTTCACCCGCCGGTTGTCGGTATCCGTGGCCCGCAGGCCGAACTTGGTGAAGACGGCGGCCACATGCTTCTCCACCGCCCGCTCCGACACGACGAGCAGAGCGGCGACCGACCGGTTGGAGTGACCTTGGGCCATCAACTCCAGCACCTCGCGCTCACGCGGCGTCAGCGCGTCCACCCGGCCGCGCTGCCCACCCCGCATCAACAGGGTGACCACCTCCGGGTCGAGCGCCGTACCCCCGTCGGCGACCCGGTGGAGCGCCTCCACGAACTCCGAGGTCCGGGCCACACGTTCCTTGAGCAGATAGCCGACGCCCGCCGCACCGTCCGCCATCAGCCGGGCCGCCCAGGAGGCCTCGACGTGCTGGGAGAAGACCAGGATGCCGGTGCCGGGCGCCCGCACACGCAGCTCGACGGCGGCGCGGATGCCCTCATCCGTATGGGTGGGCGGCATGCGGACGTCCACCACCGCCACGTCCGGCCGGTGCGAGGCCACGGCTTCCAGCAGGGCGGGACCGGTACCGGCCGTGGCCACCACCTCGCATCCGCGAGCCCCGAGCAATTCGACCATGCCCTCGCGCAGGATGACGGAGTCCTCGGCCAGCACCACGCGCAGCTGTCTGTTGATCATGCCACCAGTATCCGGCCGGCCAGGACCGGCAGGCCCCTCGGAACCTACGCACAAGGGCACGGGGGCGAGGAACTGCCGGAAGAACAGCCGCAGCCCCTCCGCGACGGAGCGCCGCCGACGCGCCCATGCCCGGGCCGGCGCCACCCTGCCCGACGGCCATGAAGGGCGGAAGCGGGCGCGCTGGGTTTTGCGCAAGTGGTGGCGTGCTTCGAGCCGGACGACACGGTCGTAGTGGTGTGGGGGGAGGACGGACGCGTCCGTCAGTCCGCGTACTCGGCCTGGAGCCGCTGGCGGCAGGCCGGGCAGAGCGGGGCCCCGCTCCGTAGCGGCAGGTGGGCGGATGGCTTCTCTGCACTGGTCAAGGCGAGCCGATCTGAACGGCATCCGTCGTAGCCGGCGAGCGGCAGCAGACGGGCCGCGGTCACCAGTCGCGGACGGAGTCCACGCCTTCGATCAACGCCGCGCGAGCAGTGCTCAGGTCTCGGCCGACAGCGGTCTGCGCTTCGTCTGCCAAGAAGTCCAGAGCGTCGAACAGCTCCTCGCGTTCGATGGTCTCGATGAAGGGCGGGCGGCTGTCCAACGCGTTGAGGGCGGCTCCGAAGGCGCGCCCGATCTCCGTGATGTTGGCAGGCTGCTCCCCGCTGGTGACTTCGGCGAGGAAGGCGTGCCGGGTTGCTGTGTAGTGGGCAAGGGCCTTGCGGTACCGGGTGCGGGGAATGTGCTCACGGCCGTCCCAGTCGCGGAGCGGGTTGGTGGCGTTGGCAGTGACCCATTCCGGCTTGCGGGCACCGCGGACGTCGAGCTCCACTCCGTGCCGCACGTGCGGACGCCAGGTCTTGCGCATCGCGGCAGCGTAGTCCGCCGGAATGCTGTACAGGGACACCTCCTCCAGGTCCGGGACATGGCGCGGCAGCAGACCGTCGGATGCGTCCATCCCGAACAGGTCGCTGATTCTGAGCCCTTGCAGCCGCGGCAGCTGGTTCAGGGCTGTCGCCGAGGTGAGCGTGCCCAGGTTTCCCGACAGCGACAAGCGGGTCAGGCCCGGGAAGGCGGCGACGAGCCGGGAGCAGTCGAGCCGGGTGATCCCGTGGACGGTGAGGTGTTTGACGTCCGCTCGTACGACGCTGCGAGTGTGTTCGGCGGCCAGCTCGTCGGCTGTACAGGTCAGCACGTAGGGGGCGGTCCAGTCCTCACGGTCGCCACTGTCCCAGTGCCGCTGCATGGCCAGTTGTTCGCCCCGGCCCCACGTGCCGTAGGCGTACGAGGGTCCGGTCACCAGTGGGGGCAGCGAGCCGATGACTGTGAAGCTCTTCGGGAGGACCCACCCCTGGTTGCAGTGGGAGAGCTTGCCGCTCCAGCTGTGATGCGTGAGCCGGAGCGGCCGCACTTCGCCGAGGTCGGCCACCGTCGCAGGCTCGGGCCCGGACCAGTCCAGTTCAAGGACCGCAGCGCACTTTGCCGCGGCGTCGATGCCGGTGACCTGCGAGGCGGTCCAGGCACCGAGCGCTTCGGAGTACACGGCGACGATGTCGCCGGCGGCGAGCGCCCTCGGTGGTTGGTCTGGTCTCATGCCCGGAGGCTAGCTGGCTGCAACGCAGCCCATGCGTCCGAGGTATGGTCTCGGCGCCATGCGGCGGTGAGGATCAGCCACCGTCGGTCAGGCGCGGGCCGAGATCGAGCCTTCAGGTCGACGAGCTTCAGGGCGTCGGGGCCGATCCGCAGGATCGGGCCGTCGGGCCGTGCGGAGTCCCTGACGGCGATGGCGTCGTGGCCGATGGCGGTGAGAGGCGCGATTTCCATGCATTGGCTCTCATTCGCCCCTGAGTGGCTCGACTTTCGCCAGGGGAGCGCGGCCTGTGCGGCCGGGGGGAGCGTGGTCATGTGGTCAGCCTTTCGCTGTGGCTGCCGCCGGTGGGGATGGTGCGACGGGCCGGTGGGTGAGGCGGTCGGGTCAGAAGACGGGGGGTCGGCCCGCGCGGGTGAGGCGGGCCACCGTCTTCCACGACATGGGCCGTCGAGGTCCTTGTCCCCCGGTCAGTCCTTCCCGGAATCCGGCGAGGGAGACCTGGAGGGCCTTGCGGTCGTGTGTGCGTGCCAGGGTGAGGAGCCACCATGTGGCGAGGTTGAGGGGGATGAGGGGGCGGGGGAGGTTCCGGCGGGCGACCCATACGCGATTGCGGGCGTTGAGTCGGTGGAAGGTGTCGTGGCGCGCGGGGTCGGTGGCTGGGTGGTGGACGACGATGTCGGGCAGGTATCGGCCGTGGCAGCCGAGATCCCACAGTCTCCAGGCGAGTTCGACCCCTTCGTGGAAGAGGAAGAAGTCGCCGGGCCAGCCGCCGGCCCGGTTGTAGACGTCGCGGCGGACCATGACGACGCCTTCGGCCATGACCGTGACGACGCCGGGGCGGTCCGGGTCGGAGGCGCGCAGGCGCGGTACCCACCGGCGCAGGGTCGTGCCGGTGACGGGGTCGCAGATCCGGGGTTGTGCGTAGGCGAGGCGGGGGTCGCGGGGGAATTCGGCGACCAGACGCGCGAGGGTGTCGATGTCGGGGAGGTGGGCGTCGTTGTCGAAGAAGAACAGGTAGTCGCCCTTGACCTGGTCGACGCCGATGTTCCGGCCCTCGGGGATGCCGACGTTCTCCGGCAGGTCGACGGTGCGGACACCGGCGGGGACCTGCGCGGGGACGCAGCCGTTACCGACCACGACGACGTCCAGTTCGATGCCCTGCTGGGCGAGGAGGGAGGCCATGGCCCGGGGGAAGTCGTCCGGGCGGTCGTTCATCGTCAGGACAACCGCGCCGACCGTGGGACGGGCGGTGCCACCGCTCACAGAAATGCCTTCCGCTTTCGTATGGTCCTCAACCCTGGCTAGGTTAGAGAGGGTGACAACCGATCCCGTGGCTTTCGTGTCCGCTCTCGTCACCGACGTCCTGAACGCGGATCCGGACGCGCGCGCCGCGCTGCTGGAGCCCGCGCTGAGGGCCAAGTACGCCGCTGCCTTCGCGATGGGACGCAGGGAGGCCCGCGCCCTCAGCGCGCCGGATCGCGAGCGCTACCTCTGCGCCTTCGTCCCGCACTGGACCGCCAAGGTGGCCGCAGCCTTCCTCGACATCGGACCGGTCGCCCTGACAACCGCCTCGGCGGACAAGCCCACGGCGCACCGCGTGAGCGCGACGGCGGCTCGGTCCCCCGGGGACCCTTCCCGTAGGCAGGCCGTGACCTACCGGCTCAAGTCGGACGCCGACGGCACGTACCTGCGACTCACCGACATGCACGTTGACGGAGTTTCGGTGCTCGGCACGGAGAAGGAGCTGATCCAGAGCATGCTGCGGAGCGACGGCTTCGAGGCGGTGCTGGCCTTCCTCGAATCCGGGAGCCGGCACGAACGCGGAGCGCATGTCGCGAAGAGCGAGTAGCGGCAGCCGGCGGCCACTCCGGTGCGGCGTCGCGGGCCGAGAGGGTCGTGCTGAGGGTGAGCGACTGCCCCGTACCCGCCGACAATCAGGGGCGGCGACCATCGCGAGGACCGCGCCCGTCGGCGGGTGCTGCCGGCCGGCGCGCGTGAGCAGTTCCCCCGCCATACGATCTGTCCCACCGTGGCCTTGGACGCGGCGCCGTCGTAGACAGCGCTGCACGCCTTCTTGGTCCACCAAACTCACCGCTATGGCCTCCGCATGATCCTGTATCTCTTCGAGGATCCAGGATCATGCGGAGGCGGGGTCGCTGTATGGGGAATCCCCATGTAGGTGACCTGTGGTCTCCGTCGGATCGGCTACTGCGGCGAACAAGGATCGTCCGTCGGCCGTCTCCGCTCGCCCTCGGGAGTGAAGGCCAACGATCCGCGGAACGAGCCGCCGCGGAATCGGACCGCGAGGAGCAGCGGTTGGCCGTGCTCGGGCGGCCACGATTCGGCCCCTGGTTCGCTGCCGTTCCAAAGGTGGAAGACCACCATCGGCTGCTGCGGAGCCGCAGTGAGGTAACCGAGCGTCTTTCCGTACAGAGGATTGCTTCCTCCGAACCGCACAGAGGGAGGGCCGAACTCCGCTGTCACGTCAGGCCAGGTGCGGTCAACCGCGGCCCAGCGCCGGACCCGGCCTGCGAGGGCCTGGTACTCCTCCCCGGTGAGAACCCGATCGGGCTTGAGCCAGCCGCGTCGCTGGGCGAACTCGGCGTACACCGAGGCGACCTCGCAGCAGTCGGCCTGTGCTGGGAACACGGCCTGGAAGGCCCCCGCGGGGCCGATGGAGGTCCACAGCCCCTGCTCTTCCCACTCCTGCTTCAGCTCTGCCCATGCCTCGGGCTGGCGTTCCACGAACAGCAGGTGGTCAATCAGAACCCGAAGAGCCACCTCGCCCCCGAACATCCCGGGTCGGCGAAGGGCCAGGTTGAGCTGGTCAACGAGATGAGCGTGGATCTCTTCAGCAGCGGCGAGCGGAGTCAGAAGCGTCACGCACACAGTCTTCCGCACGATGATCACCACCGACCATGTATTCAGAAGACGATCACCAATGGTTAAACGTCAAGCTGAAGGACGAAGAAGCCTGAGCGTCCGGGCAAGCCTTAGCTCCGCAGCCTCACCCCGTACCGCGCGCGCAGACGGGCGATCTCCCACCACGCCACCGCCGAGACCGAGGCCGGTCCGCCGAGCAGGGCGCAGATCTGGATGAACGGCGGGCCGGGCGGCATTCCGGTCACGGCCAGGTTGATGGCCGCCAGCTCCCACACCAGTACGCCCGTCAGCAGGGCCGGAAGCGCGGCGTGCACATCGGAGGTGCCGAACGCGTGGCGGACCACCGTCAGGGAGGCGAAGCCGACGAAGAGCAGCATCCACAACGGCGCCACGAGCAGGGCGAGCGTGAGCAGCGGGGAGGGCAGCACTTCGCCGAGCAGGGTCACGCCCACGAAGAGCAGCGGCGCGGCCGTGAACGCGCCGAAGTACCAGAGGGCCGAGCGCACGGCAGGCCGCAGGCGGCTCCGCATGCCCGGCCTCGCGGCCTCGGGTGCGAGCCTGAACAGGAGCAGGATCACCACGGGCGCGGTGAGGAGCAGCAGCCACGGCGTGATGGCGAGCCGCAGCATGTACTGCCCCTGGAGCTCGGCGAAGTCCGCCTCGGTTCCGTAGACGACGAGGATCAGCAAGGACGCGACCAGGGCCGCCACGGCCCTGGTCTTCTGCACGCGCAGCACCTGAGGGTCGGGGATGCGGCGGTAGGCGTGCGGCGGGAACTTGGCGTGTGCCTGAATGCGGGCCGAGCGGGCCAGCGGATAGAGGAGGAGGAACAGCAGGACGGGCGAGAAGCAGAACAGGACCGCGACCCACGCGCACCCGGGGACGCGCGCGCGTCGCAGCAGCTCCCGCAGCGTCGGCCAGTCCCCGTCGCGGAACTGCTGCCCCAGCGGACGGGGCTGGGGCGGCCCGTAGGGGTAGGTAGGCGGTGTCCCCGGGTACTGGTACTGGCCGGGCACCGTGTACGGGTACGAGTAGTACGGGTAGGGGCCCGCCTGCGGCGGCATGCCCGGCGGTGGCGGTGGCGGTGCCTGGCCGTCGTGCGGGTACCACGTCTGGCCGTACTGATCCTGGCCGCCGAAACTCACGCCGATTCCTTCCTCACCTGCGGGACGCGTGCGCCGCGGAGCGGGCCGGCACGGCCGACTGCGGGCGGGAGGCCTCACACGTGGTTGCGTGCGAAAGCCCTGTACTCGCCCCGGAATCGCCCTGACCGTGCCCCGTCCCCCCGGAAGGATCACCTTATGCGAACCGTGTACGCCCTTCTCGCCCGTTTCGAGATGCGGGCGGGCGGGGCACGGTGACGGCCGTGTCGGCCTGGCCCTGCCCTGGAGTTCAGACGTCGTGGCAGGCCACGGCAACCGCATCAGAATGTTCAAGCGGCAGATGTGCGGACGTGCTGGCTTCCTTGTGCCACCGTCCGACGGCGTACCCGACGCTGAAGGTCCTGCAGTGCGGCGACCCGACCGGTACTGGTGAGGGCGGGCCCGGGTACTAGGCACTGTCTTCAAAGGGTTCTGCTGGGGGATCATGTGCCGCATGGTGCGTCGTCATGAACTGTCGGATCTGGAGTGGGAAGCGTTGTCCGCGCTCTTGCCGCGGTCGTCGTCGGGGCG
>NZ_JBWKGY010000028.1:0-78226 GCF_056433525.1 Streptomyces sp. NPDC044704 | reverse complement strand
AAGACGACGGCGCGGGCGGTGGGGCGCAGGCGGGCCTGTTCCTCGAAGCGGTCGGTGAGCGTGGCCCCGCCGGTCTCCGTGCGGGTCCCGGTCCACTCCTCCAGGACCTGACGCCGCTCCGCCTCACCCAGCAACTCCAGCTCTGAAAGCGGCTGTTCAGGCGACTCCAGTACCGACTCCACGAACAGGAGGAAGCGGTCCTGGTGCCCGGCCACCGCCTCCAGGTCGCACACCTCGGGCGCCGCGTCGAAGTCGATCCGCAGCCCGCCCTCCGGCCCGAGGTCGTACACCCCGACCGCCAGGTCCTCGACCGGCCCGTTGCTCAGGTTGTGCTGCGTCGTCGGCAGACCGCAGAACCGCATACCGGGCGTGAACGCCATGATGTTCACCAGCGGGGCCGTGATCCGCCGCTCCGTCTCACCCAGCCCCAGGTCCCGGCACATGTCCTCGTACCGGGTGCGCTGACGCGCCAGCCCCCGCCGCGCCTCGGCGACCACCGTCGCCAGCAGCTCGCCCGGCGTGCCGTCCGCCCGCACCGGCACTCGCAACGGGATGACGTTCGACAGCATGGCCGGCGTACGGCGCGCCAGATCGGTGCGCCGCCCCGTCACCGGAAGCCCCAGCACCGGCTCCGCGCTCCCCGAAACCGCGTGCACGTACGCCCCGACCAGCGCGATCACCAGCATCGTCCACGGCGCCCGGTGCGCCCGCGCCACTTCCCGCAACCGCTCCGCCCGTTCCGGCGGGAGCAGTGCGGTGCGCCGGACGAACGGCAGCGCGCCCGGCGCCGTACGGCCCGAGCGGCCCTCGCCCAGGCGCGGGGTCTGCGGCAGCTCCGCGAGGTGCCCGGCCCAGTGGGCCCGCTCCTCGGCCGCCCCGTCCGACGCCCGGTACGCCGCGTCCTCCTCCAGTACGTCGGCCAGCGCGCCGAACGGGGTCGGCCCCCACGGCTCGCCCGCGGCCCCCCGCTCGTACAGCTCGACCAGCCTCCGGTCCAGCAGGGCCACGCCCATGCCGTCGATCACGAGGTGGTGGAAGGCGTGGAAGTAGAACCACCGCTGCTCCCCGTCCGCCGTCGTACCCGCCCTCAGCAGCGCGTGCCGGGTCAGCCAGCCGTCCGCCAGGTCGAAGGGCCGGGCCAGCTCCCCCGTCATCCAGGCGCGGGCCGCCCCGACCGGATCCGCCGCGCCGCCGAAGTCGACGAACTCCAGCCGCCGGCCCTCCGGTTCGGGGTGCAGCAGCTGCCACAGCCCGCCGTCCTCGTCGGCCCGGGTGCCCCGGATCCGCAGGACGTCCGCCTCGCGGGCCAGCTGCCGCCAGGCCCGGGCCAGCAGCTCCGCGTCCAGCGGCCCCGCGAGCTCCCGGTACTCCCCGATGTTGTAGCGGCAGCCCGTGGCGTCGAGTCCGTGGGCCATCCAGATGTCGCGCTGCGCCGCCGACAGGGGCAGCCGCACAGCGGCCGGCCCGTGCGCGCTGCTGCGTTCGGACGCGGTGGGGGACATGCGGATGCTCCTCGCGAGGGGTGGTGTGGGTGGTGCGGAGACCCGGGCCCGCCCGGTGGCGGTGGTCCGGCCGTACGTCATACAACCCGCGGCCCACCGGCCCGGGCGGCAGTTGCTCCGGCACTCCGGCAGCAGTTGGGCGGCGGTACCGACGGAACCCGCGCCGGCCCGCGATCCGGTCGTGCCCGGCGAAGGCGCGGCGCACGTCGTCCAGGGGGTCCGGGACGGCGGGGACGCCCCCGGCCTGCGGCGCGTCGGCGATGGGACGTGCCGGGGCGGGCCGTCAGGGGGCGACGGCCGCCGCCGGGCAGGAGCTGGGGCGGACGGCGGCGCGGACCAGGCCCAGCACCCTGAACCGCGAGCCGCCGCTCTCGTGCGCGGCCCGTACGGCGCCCGCGATCAGCAGCTCCCGCAGCATCCGGCCCGAGTCGGACAGGCCGCGGCCGGTCAGCGCGGTGATGCCGGCCAGCGTGAACTCGGCCCCGTCACGGCCCGGCCCGGGCTCCGGGGCCTGCGCGCAGAGGGCGTCCAGCAGGTCCCGGGCCCCGGCCGGCAGCCGGCTCAGCCGCTGGTGCAGGGTCACCCGGAAGCGGTCCGCGCCCGCGCCCCCGCCGAGGTGGTCGAGCAGCGCGACGGGATCGGCGTCGAGGCTGCGGCACAGGGTGGCGAGATCGCACACCACCATCCACGAGGCGGCCGCGGCGAGGGCCCCCGGATGCCCGTCGAGGCGGCGGCACAGCCACGCCACCTGCTCCAGGTCGACGGGCCCGGGGCTGAACTCGGGCCGTACGCGCCGTACGTGGTCCAGGAACACCCGGACGGCCGGGGATGCGGGATCCGCCGCGCCCTCGGCCGGCACCTCCAGCGGGGCCAGCAGGAAGATCCGCTCGCCCGGTACCTCCCACGGCTGGTCCGAGGTGACCAGCAGCCGCAGGCCGGGGCAGGCGCGCAACAGCCCGGTCAGCCGGTCGTACCGGGGCGGAGCCGCCGGCGCCCCGTCCAGGACGAGCAACACCCGCTGCTCACCCAGTAGTTCGGCCAGCGCGGCCACCCCGAACCCGGGCGGCCCGGCCAGGACCGAGGCCCTACCCGCCCCACCCGTCTCGCCCGTCCCACTCGTCCCGCCCGTCCCGGCCGGCTCGCCGGGGCCGGTCGGGAGTACGCTGCCCGCCGCCGGCGCGCCGCACAACTCCGCCACGGCCCCCGCCACCCGGTCCGACAACTCCCCTTCGCCGTGGGCCAGATAGTCGGCCGACGCACCGGGAAAGCCGTACCACAGCACCGGGACGCCGGCCCCGTGCACGCGCTCGGCGACCTCCAGCGCCACCCGCGTCTTGCCGACCCCGCCGAGCCCCACCAGATGCACCAGCCGCTCGGCGCCCGAGACCAGCTCCCGCTCCAGCACGGCCGTCTCGGCGTCCCGCCCCGGCATCGCGTGCAGCGCGGTCGGCGGCGCCGGCGGCTGCGCCCAGTACGACCCGCCGCCACGGCCCTGCTGGGCGGCGGCCTCCAGCGCGGCCCGCGCCCGGGGCCCCAGCCGCAGCGCGTCGGCCATCAGCCGCACGGTGTCCGGCCGGGGCCGTCTGGCCCGGCCCTGCTCCAGATCGCGGATGGCCCGCACGCTGATCGTCGACAGGTCGGCCAGCTCCCGCTGGGTGAGCCCGATCCGCAGCCTGTGGGCCCGTATCAACGCCCCCACCCGGGAGGTTTCCTGCGCGGGCCCCGCGGGCCCCGCGGGGGCGCCGTGGTGCCGGTCCGTGCTCGTGTCCGTGTGCGTATCCGTGTTCATGCGGGTGCTCCCGGGGACGGTGAGGGAGAACGGCGGGGCCTGGGGTGACGGCCCGGTTCCTGTTCCCCATCCTGGGCAGCGCGCTATCGCGTCGGCATCACCGGGCGAACAGCGTTCGCCCGTCCCGTCCTATCGGCGCTCGAGAAAGCCGCGAGCGGTCCGTGATAGCGCGGGGATAGGGGCGGGGCCGGTCCGGGGATTCCGGCCGTTCCTACGTTGGTGTCCAGAAGAAGGAAGCGCCCCGGAAACCCCCGGGGAGCACCGACGAAGGGACCCCGACATGACCGTCACCCACGCCCTGCGCACCGCGTTCGTCACCGTCGCCCTCGCCGGCGCCGCCGTCCTCGGCACCCAGGCCGCCCAGGCGGACGGCGCGGCGGGCGCCTCCGTCGGCGCCGCCGGCCCGCAGGCCGTCCCGGCGCCGGGTGCCTCGAGCAACACCAACCCGTGGGACTGACCCCGCCCGCCCGGCGCCCCCGCACCGGAACCCCGGGCCACCGCGGTTCCCGCACCGGTGCCCCGGCAGGCCGCCGCCCGCCCCTGCCCCCGGAACGCCCCGAAGGCGGTCAGACCCCGGCGGCGGAGCCCGCCGCCGGTGCGCGTACCGGAGCCGGCGCAGGCCCCGGCAGCGGAGCCCCCGACACCACCGTCCCCGACACCACCGTCCCCGACACCACGGCCCCCGGCACCACCGTCCCCGACACCGTCGGCGGCGTGCCCGAGAAGGAGCCCGGGGTCCTGCCCGCCGGGGATCCGCCCGTCGGAGCGGAGCCCAGCAGCCGTTCGGCCTCGGCCAGTTCAGGCCCCATCCGCCGGTCCCGGAAGGCCCGTACCGCGCTCTCCAGCAGTTCCCGGGACCGCGACCGCTCCCCGGTACCCCCGCTCGCCGCGAGCAGCCGGGCCAGGTCGAGGCGCACCAGCGCGGCCCCGCCCTGGTCCATGATCTGCTCCCGCACCGACAGCGCCTGCGCGTAGAACCCCCGGGCCGCCTCGCACCGCCCCATCTCGGCGTGCGCGTGCCCGAGGTCCCGCAGCAGGTGCCCCTCGCCGATGACGTCGCCGCTGTCCCGGCACAGCTCCAGCACCTCGGTGAAGGTGGTCACCGCCCGCTCGTGCTCGCCCTGCCCCTGGAGCAGTTGTCCCGCCCGCCGCAGGGTGCGCGCCTGGCCGCCCGTGTACCCCACCGAACGGTAGATGCCGAGCGCCTCGTCGAGGCGGCTCTGCGCGGCCGAGGTCTGCCCGCGCCGCATCCAGATGTGCGCGCTCTGGGTCAGGACGATGGCCCGGCCCACCACGTCACCGGCCCGGTCGAAATCCCGCAGCGCCCGGTCGTACAGCGTCAGCGCGTGGTCCTCGTTGCCCCGCATCCGCTCCAGCAGCGCCAGGTCGCGGTGGCACAGGGCCAGCCCCTGCCGGTCGCCGAGCTCCTCGAACAGCCCCAGCGCCGAGGTCAGCGCCGCCCGCGACTCCTCGCTCTGGCTGCGCCCCAGGTAGAGCACCCCGAGCGAGCCGAGCAGGGCCGCCGTGCCCCGGGTGTTCCCGGCCGACCGCACGCATTCCAGGGCCAGTTGGTGCGTACGCTCCCAGTCGTCGAAGTAGCCGCGCCCCTCGAACAGGGTGGCCAGCGTCGCCGCCAGGTCCCAGCACAGCTCGTCCATCCCCTCCCGGGCGGCGTGTTCCACGGCCTGCACCAGGTTCGCGTGTTCGCTGTCGAGCCACTCCAGCGGATCCACCAGCAGCTCCTCCACACAGCCCGCCGGCGGCTCCCAGCGCGGTGCGCCGCCGTGCAGGACGGTGAAGTCCCCGCCGTAGATGCGCCGGTGGGCCTGCTCGGCCAGGGACATCCAGCCGCCGAGCATCCGGGCCGTCGCCGCCCGCTGGTCGGCCGGGTCGTGGTGCGCGGCGAGCTGCTCCCGCGCGAACACCCGGATGATCTCGTGGAAGCGGTAGCGGAACCCGCCCGTGGACTCCATGCCGACGACGTCCAGCATCTGTACGTCGACCAGCGGCTCCAGCAGGTCGGAAGCGAACGGCCGCGGATCGTCCAGCAGCGGCCCCGCCAGCCAGCCCGGCAGCGTCGGCCCCTGCGCGAGGCTCAGCAGCCGCAGGAGCCGGCGGTCCTCCGCCGCGAGCCCGTCGTGGGTGAGCGAGAGGCTCGCCCGCATCGTCATCTCGCCGTGGGTCAGCTCGTCCAGGCGGTGCCGTTCGTTCGCGAGCCGGTGCACCATCGAGGCCAGCGTCCAGTGCGGGCGTGCCGCGAGGCGTGCCGCGACGATCCGCAGCGCGAGCGGCAGCCCGCCCACCGTGCGGATCAGCGCCTCGACCGCGACCCCCTCGCGGGCGACCCGGTCCGCGCCGATCACCCGGACCAGCAGTTCCACGGCGTGCCCGGTGCCCATCACGTCGAGCTCCACGCGGTGCGCGCCGGGCAGCCCCGTGAGCCGCACCCGGCTGGTCACCAGTACGGCGCAGCTGTTGCTCCCGGGCAGCAGGGGCCGGATCTGGCTCTCGGACGCGGCGTCGTCGAGCACCACCAGGACCCGGCGGGAGGCGAGCAGGGTCCGGTACATCTCGGCGCGCTCGTCCTGCGATTCGGGGATCACCGGGCCGGGGATCCCGAGGGCCCGCAGGAACCGGCCCAGTACCTCGCCGGAGGTGGCCGGGGTGCCGGTGCCGCGCAGATCGCAGTACAACTGCCCGTCGGGGAAGGCGGAATCGCTGAGCCGGTGGGCGATGTGCGTGGCCAGGGTGGACTTGCCGGTGCCCGGCTTGCCCACGATCACGGCCAGCCCGACGGCCCGCCGGGTGCCGTCGCCGAGCAACGCCCCCTCGATGCGCAGGATCTGTTCCTCGTCGCCGACGAAGTCGGAGGTGTCGGCGGGAAGCTGACGGGGCGTCTCCTCACGGTACGGACCTCCCTGCGCGGAAGCGCCGTACGCCCCGCCGGGTCTCTCCGCCCTGCCTGCACCCCCCTCCGGCCGGTACTCCGCCCCGGGCAGGCCGCCGCCCGCCGCCTCCAGCCGGTACTCCGCACGAGCGAAGCCCCCGGGCCCCCCGGTGGTCTCCTGCGGGTAATCCGTACCGGTGCGGACCGCCGGGCCGTGGGCGGTCTCCGGCCGGTACTCCGCACCCGGGAGGCGGCCCGGCTCCCCGGTGGTCTCCGGTCCGTACTCGGCACCTGTGGAGCCCCGCGCGCCCCCGGGGGTCTCCGGCGGGTACTCCGCACCGGTGCGGCCCGCCGGGCCGTGGGTGGTCTCCGGCCGGTACTCCGCACCCGGGAGGCCGCCCGGACCGCCGGTGGCATCCGGTCCGTAGTCGGTGCCGGGGAAGCCCCCAGGGCCCCCGGCGGTGGTCTCCGGTCGGGACTCCGCTCCCAGGGTGCCGCCCGGTCTGGCGTGGCCGGGCTGGGCGATACCCGCGGAGCCCCCGGCCGGCCCCGGGGCCCCGTCGCGGCCACCTTCCGGAGCCCCGGAACCTGCTCCGAGGTCCGTCGGCCCGGCGAGGAGCGCGCCAAGAAGGGCCCCGCCCAGGGCGTCCGTCGCCCCGCCGGGCCGCCCCGGCAGAGCGGGGAAGCGCGACCCGCCGCCGTAACCCGGGCCAGCCGCCCCCGCACCCGCCCCCAACGGCCGCCCCAGCGCCCCGGCGCCCGCCGGTCCGCCCCCCGGCCACCGTCCGGCATCCGTCGCTCCCGCGTCCGCCAGTCGGGCCCCGGGCCATCCGGCATTCGCCGGGCCGGTACCCGCCGCCTCTGCGCCCGGCCGTCCGGCACCCGTCGTTCCGGTGCCCGGGAAGCCGGCGACTGCTGTTCCGGCACCCGGCCATCCCGTGCCCGCCACTCCCGCTCCCGCTGCTCCCGCCTCCGCCGGGCCGGGGCCCGGAGTTCCCGCGCCCGGTGTGGTGGAGCCGGGCCGCGCGCCCTCCCGGCCGCCGCCGCTCTCACCCGGGCCCGACGGTTCCGCGTCCACCGAGCCGGCGCTCACCGGTCCGGATCCCCACGGGCCGGCACCCTGCTGTCCGGGACCCGGCGCAGAGGCATCCGGGGCTCCGAACCCCGGCCGTCCGGCGCCCGCAGCTCCCGCTCCCGGCGTGCCCTGGCCGGGCCGCGCCCCCGCCGGGCCGCCATCGGCCCCAAGCGGTCCCACCGATCCCGCGCCCACCGATCCCGCGCCCACCGATCCCGCGCCCGACGGGTCGGCCCCCCGGCCCGCATCCCGCAGCTCCGCGCCCATCGCACCGGCTTCACCCGGGCTCGGTAACTCCCGGCCCGGCCACCACGCCCCGCCTCCTGGAGCCTCCGCCCGGAACCCAGCGCCCGGAGCCTCCGTCTCCCGGAACCCGCCCCGAAAAGCCGCGCCCTCCCCCTTCCCCGGCAGGGGGACCGGGGGGACCTCGCCCGAGAGGATGGCCCGCTCCAGCTGCCGCAGCTCGCCCCCGGGCTCCAGGCCGAGTTCCTCCACCAGCAGTTCCCGCCCGACGCGGTAGCTCTCCAGCGCCTCCGCCTGCCGGCCCGACCGGTACAGGGCGAGCATCAGCTGCCCGCGCAGCCGCTCCCGCAGCGGGTGGACCCGTACCAACAGCTGGATCTCGCCGACGAGCTGGTGGTGGCGGCCCAGGTCGAGTTCGAGGTCGATCCGGGTCTCGGCGGCCGTCAGCCGCTCCTCGTCCAGCTGGAGGGCCTTGCTGCGCAGGGTCTCGCTCGACACCCCGCTCAGGCAGTCCCCCTGCCACAACTCGGCGGCCAGGCGCAGCAGTTCCACCGCCCCGGCGATGTCTCGGCGCTTCCCCAGGGCGCGCGCCTCCGCGACCCGGCGGGCGAAGATCGCCGCGTCGACGAGGTCGCCCTCCGTCTTGAGGGCGTAGCCCGGCGGGCGGGTGGTGATGGCGGCGGCGATGCCCGCCGTGGTGAACAGCTTGCGCAGCCGCGACACGCAGATCTGCACCTGCGTGCGCGCCGTGTCCGGCGGCTCGTCGTCCCAGATCAGATCGACCAGGTAGTCGGTGCTCACGACCCGGTTCGCCTCAAGCAGCAGGGCGGCCAGAATGACCTCCTGCCGCCCCGGTGGGATCCTGACCGGCCCGCAGTGGCCGGTCACCTGTAACGGTCCGAGGATGCGGAACACCACCGTGTCCGGGGTGTGCGGAACCCCGCCGGGCGAAACGGTCATGAGTCTCCCAGCTGGAGGCACACCAGTGAACGGATGGAGCGCGGGGCCAGTCTCGCCGAACACCTCTCCGGTTGTCCATGGTGTGGAGATTGCGTGGTGGTGAAGCGTGATAGGCAAGGGATAGCCCCGAGTTGCGGACCTGGCGGAACGTGGAGCGGCCGGCACCCGGAGGGGGTGCGGCCGTACGAAAGGACTGCCCATGAACAGTCGGCACGCCGGGCGGCGGGTACCGCCCAGCCGCGTCGTCACCGACTCCGGGGTCGACCACGTGCGCCTCGCCTACGACTACCTCGACGCGGGCGACCTCGACGGCTACGGCTCGCTCCTGCACGGCGGGACGCTCGGCACCGACCTGGAGTGTCCCCGGCCGCCCGGCGTCCGCCACCACATCAACCGGATCGTCGCCGACGGGGACTGCGTGGTCGTCATGGGCCGACTCTCGCCCCAACAGAGCGAGTTCGTGGACGTGTTCACCCTCTCGGCCGAGGGCATGCTCCGGGCCTGCCGCCGCTACTACCGCTGACCTAGGGCATCCTGACCGCACCGCACCACGCACCACCACCGCACGCACCACCACGGTTACACCGCACCCAGGAGCCCCGGTTGTCCCGTCCTCACGACACCCCGCCCACCCGTCACGTCGCGTTCGAGCGCCTGCACAACTTCCGCGACATGGGCGGCTACCGCACCGCCGACGGCCGTACCGTCACCTGGGGCGCCCTGTACCGCTCCGACTCCCTCGCCAAGCTCCAGGGCGCCGACTGGGACCGGTTCCTCGCGCTGGGCGTCCGTACCGTCATCGACCTGCGCTACCCCTGGGAGATAGCGGCCCGCGGCCGGGTGCCGCAGGCCGAGCTCTTCACGTACGCCAACCACAGCATCGAGCACCGCCCCTACGACCAGGCCGAGATCGACCCGGACACCGACCCCTGGCGCTACCTCGCCGACCGGTTCGCCGAGGTGGCCGAGGACGGGGTCGAGGAGATCCGGCGGGCCGTCGAGCTCATCGCCGACGGTCCCGGCCCCGCCGTGTTCCACTGCGCCTCGGGCAAGGACCGCACCGGACTCGTCGCCGCCCTGGTCCTGACCCTCCTCGACGTCCCCGAGGAGCAGATCCTCGCCGACTTCGCGCTCACCGAGCTCGCCACCGAACGCCTCGTCGCCGACTGGCGGGCCGCCCACCCCGGCCGCACCCTGCGCTGGCCCTCCTACGGCCGCGCCCCGGCCACCGTCATGGCCCTGTTCCTCGAAGGGCTGACAGCCCGCTACGGTTCCCCCTCCGCGTACCTCACCGGGCCCGTCGGCATCACCCCCGCCACCGTCGCGCGGCTGCGCGAGCGCCTGCTGGCCCCCGCGCCGCAGGCCTGAGGGCCGCCCACGGGCCGGGCCGGTTCACACGTCCAGCGTGCCCACGGGCCGCGCCGGACGGGGCGGGGCGGGCGGGCACAGACGCCCCACCAGCGCCGACAGCTCCCGGTGGCAGAACCACGTCGTCGCCCCCGCCTGGGCCACCTTGGCCCGCAGGGCGGCGGCCACCCTCGGCGTGCGCAGGTACGCGGCGATCGCGGGGGTGCCCTCCGCCTCCCGGCACAGCAGGGTCAGCAGGGAGGGACCGGCCTCCGTCGCGGCCCACCAGTGCGAGTCCAGGGCCTCCGTCCCGGCCAGCCGGCCGGCGCGGGCCGCCGCCACCAGGGCCATCGCCGTCGCCCGGGGGTGCCAGGCGGAGTCGCCGCCCCGCTCGAAGGCGTCCAGCGCCTCCGGCAGGGCCGCCGTGCTCCAGTCGCTCGCCGGCAGCCAGGTCGCGGCCCAGGCGACGTACGCGCCGAAGGGCACGTACTGGGGTTCCAGTACGGGCCGGGCGGTCGTGACGTGCCCCTCGAAGCCCACGTCCCGGAGCATCTGCGCGGCCCAGCCGATGGAGATCCAGTGCTTCTCGGCGTCCGTCACCAGCGGACGGCCCACCACCCTCGTCAGCAGCTGCCCGAACGCCGGGGCGAAGAACCCCGGGTCGGCGTCGGCCTGCCGCAGGGCCCGGAGCAGTTCGGCCCCCTGCTTGAGCCCCAGCGCCTCGGCGAAGAGCCGCGGTTCGAAGGAGGTCAGGCGGTGGACGACGGACTCCACGACGTCGTCCCGCCCGGTCAGCCGCAGGACGTTGATCAGCCCGGGCAGGTTCCGCAGGTCGGGCCGCATCCCCAGGTCCAGCCGGCGCAGCAGTTTGCGCTCGTCGACGCACGCGGCCAGCTGCTCCCCCCACTGCGGCTGCCAGATGTGACTGAGCCTCAGCATCGCCGAGATGGCCATCGGACCCGCCATCGAGGGCAGGGTGCTGGCCCAGCGGTTGAACACCAGGGTCCGCATCCAGCCCGTCGTCTCCTGCCGCGGCATCACCCCCAACGGTGCGAGCATCCGCCCGATGTTCCCCTGCTGGATGGGGTCCTGCTCGTAGGTGAGGCCCTCCGTGAAGATCCGCCACCGGTTGGGCCGGTCACGCAAGTGCTCCAGGGCCTTCTTGCCCCCTCCTGGAACGCAGCGTTCCACGGCCACCAGCAGGTCGGCCGTCAGCGCCGGATTCACCACGCTGCGCGCCAGCAGGTCCTGGACGGGGCTGAGCCGGGGGTCCTCACCCGCGGTCAGCTTGGCGACGGTGCCGCTCGCCTCACCGGGATCGAGGCCGCGCAGGGTGTTCACCGCGTCGGTGAACGCCCCGCTCCTGCCGATCTTGCGGATCTTCTGGGTCCAGTCCCACTCCGGAGCCTCCCGGCGGAACTGCTTCAGGACCAGGAGCGTCGCGTCGGGCCGGCCGCCCGCCCGCAGGGTGTTCGCCGTCACCTGGAGCTTCTGGGCGAGGTGGGAGGGGCTCGTCGCCAGCTGACCCCGGATGTTGAGGTCCAGCTTGACGCGCCGCGCGTACTCCTTGCCGATGTCCGGATCGATCGCCAGCCCAAGCCGGTGGGTGTACACCATGCTCTGCGGATCGAGCCGGGGGTTGAGCATGCGGTCGCACAGCATCTGCGGGTCGATCCGCTCGGCCAGCCGGCGCAGGAACTCCTGCCCGAAGTAGTCGTCCTCGATCAGCAGCATCGCCAGCCGCGGCCCCCACGGCCGGGCCGCGCCGCGCTGCGCCCGGATGCTGGAGACGACCAGCTGCAGGGCCTGTTCCTCCAGGTCCTCGCGGTAGTCGGCGCCCGCCTCCCACAGTCCGCGCAGGAAGTGGTAGACGATCGCCGGCCGCCGCCGTTCGCTCTCCAGCAGGTCCCTGGCCAGCTCCGGGCCGATCTCGCAGGCCAGCCGGTAGCCGAACCCCTCGCGGGTGTCGCAGTAGAGGTCGTCGGCCAGGCTCACGCTGGTCAGCAGCATGCCCGCGCCCCGTGCGTCGCGATGCCGGCGGATCCCGCGGACGAGTTCCCGGGCCAGGGCGACGTCCGCCTTCGGACTCTCGTGCGCACCGCGCGGGTTGCTGTACAGCAGGGACTTGACCGTGGCTCCGTGGATGTTGCGCACCGTCGCGATGAGGATCGACGCCTCGGCGGGGGAGGCCTTCTTGAGGATCGACACGAGGGGCCGGGCGAGTTCGAGGGTGTTCAGCAGCCGGGTGCACAGCCCCCGGTTGGTCTTCGCCAGGTCCGCCAGGGCGCTGCTGATCTGGATGGCGTCGGCGCGGGCGATGCCCGCGCGGATCTGCCTCTCGTGGCTGCGGATCAGCTTGTCCCAGTCGGCGTCGCCGTCGTAGTACAGCCGCAGGGACATCCACGACAGGACGGCCGCCAGCGGAGTCTGCGACGTCGGGTGTTCCTCCAGGAGCCGCTGCGCGGGCTTCTCCAGGGGCCGCAGCGTCTTGCGGCCGTCGCGCGGGGCCTCCGTCGCCCCCCGGGCCTCCCGGGACCACCAGTACAGCAGGTCGTCCATCCGACGTACGTGGACCAGGTCGTGGTGGCTGCCGACGCTGGCGCCCCGGACGAGTTCCTCGGCGCGGGTCTCCGCCCAGCCGCACACGGTGTCGGTGGCGACGGTGTCGTTCCCCGACAGCCGCAGCAGCGCGCGGACGAACCCGAAGCGCTGCGACAGCGTGGACGGCCGGGCCAGCACCGCGTCCATGCCCCCTTCGGGGGCGCCGCCGATCCATTCGAGGAGCTCACGCGTCACGGGGTGCCCGTCGAGCGCGTACTGGTGGTCCCACAGCAGGAGCAGCGCGGTCGTCAGGTCCCCCACGGACAGGGCCAGTGTGTCGCGGACCCTGCTGACGACCGTGGGCAGGGTCGCGGTGATCCACCCGGCCTCGCTGTGCTCCCCGCACAGCCGCAGCAGCCGCAGGGCCGTCGGAGGGTGCGCGCGGGCCGCCCACGCCACGATCGCGGAGCGCAGGGCCGGCCGTTCGAGGAGGTCCTCCAGGCGGCCGGAGTCGTAGGCGGCGCAGTGGGCGAGCAGCGCCCGTACCCGCTCGTGCCCGTCCTCGGCGAGCAGCCGCAGCAGGTACTCCTCGGTGTGGACGAGGAGTCCGGACGCACCGTCCGGGCTGAACTCGGCGAGGATGGCCTGGGCCCGGACCTCGCTGTCGATGGTCGCCACCCCGTCGCGCACGGCGATGCCGAGTGCCTGCCGGGCCGGTACGGGCAGCCCGTCCACGTGGGACTCCGGTACCCCTTCGTCGAGGACCGACACGGCGGCGATCCGGCACACGGCGGCCACGCCCTCCGCGTCCAGCGTCGTACGGACCCGCGCGGCCTGCCGGCGCAGCCGCCCCTCCGGGCCGCCCTGCTCGTCGGGGCCGTGCCCGTCGCGGAGCAGGAGGTCGGTCAGCACCCGCAGGTCGCTGTGGCAGGCGTCGACGGCGCGTTCGAGGTGGCGGTCGTCCTCCGCCGCGTACGCGTCGGGGTGTTCACCCACCAGGCGCTGGGCCAGGGCCCGCAGTTCCTCCGGCGTGACCTGCGTCAGGTGGGTGGTGATGCCGTGGCTGTCCCAGTCCGTGGCGGCGCCGTCGACGTACCGGGTCAGGGCCAGGACGGCGATCTTGAGGTCGCCCAATGAGGCCAGGGCCTGCCCGATGTCCCCGTCCTCCAGGGCGTGCAGGTCCTCCAGTACGACCAGGGTGCGGGCGGCGTCCTCGCTCCCCGTCGCCCACAGCGCCGCCTTGACCAGGGCGGGCAGCGCGTCGGCGGGGGGCAGCTGCCGGCTGCGGGGTGCGAGGACGACCGTCCGCCACCCCTTCGCCTCCAGCCGGGAGACCACCTGCCGGGCGCACACGGTCTTCCCGCTGTTGCGGAACCCCGACTGGATGACGCGGGAGTGCGGCCAGTCCCCGAACCGTTCGGTGAGCTCGTCGACCAGGTCCAGGGCGACGAGCGGAGCCCCGTCCCCGTGCAGCCAGTCGCCGCCCTCCGGCACGGGCCCGGGATCCGGGTGCAGGACGCGCCAGTCGTGGGCGTCCAGCGTCTCGCGGGCCCAGTGCCCGCGGACCTCCTCCCAGCTCGGCCCCCACAGCAGCCGTGCCGCCCCCGCCAGGGACGGGTCGGCGTGCGCACGGTGCTCCCCGTCGTCCTGGAGGCGCCAGCCGGTCTCGTCGCGCCACAGGCAGCGGAGTCCCTCTCGGGCGGCGGCTTCCAGGACCTGCCCCAGGGGGGCGTACGGGGTCCACGTGCCGTCCTCCGCGCAGCCCGCCAGCGGCAGGACGCCCAGCTCGGCGGGGCCCGGCAGGCCGGCTTCCACGGCGAGGTAGGCGAGGGCGAGCGAGGCGGCGCAGCCGCGCGCGGCGACGGCCGACGGGCCGTGTACCCCGTCCAGGTCGAGGTCCACGGTGATCCGGGGCGGCTGTTCCCGCCCCATGTCGGAGACGAGCTTGCGCGCGAGGTCCAGGGCGCGGCGCGTCTCGGCGGTGGCGGACGGGGTCAGGGCGCTCCAGGCGGGCCGGACCGTGTTCCGTCCCGGTTCGGTGTGCTCGGCCCGTTCGGCGCCGAAGACCGCGCCGGCCCAGGCGATCGCCGACCAGTCGGCGACCGGCTCCAGCGGCAGCGGGACCGCGTCCGGGCCGGGCGGGCCGGGGTAGGTGACCGCCCCGGCGTCCGCGGCGTGCTCCTCGGCTGCCGTGCACAGCCCGGCCAGCTCGTCGAGGAGTACGGGGTCCAGGAGTTTGACGAGCGGCGCGAGCGGGGTGGTACCGGGATCGAGGTACTCGGCCAGGAGCGCGCCCGGACCGATGGGCCGGTCGGCCTCCTGGTAGGCGAAGGGGCGCATGGGCAGCGGGCCCCTACGGACGCTGCGCAGGCCGCTGTCGAGGACCCGGCGCAGCAGCTTCTCGGTCCGGGCCGGATCCGCTGTCTCCGGATCGTCGACGGCACGCGCCAGCGCGTGCAGCGCCATCCGGAGTTCGTACGCCGTGGCGTCACCACGAGCACTGCGCGGAGCGGGTTCCTGGACCGTCACCTGTTCTCCTCGTCTGTCTGGCGCGTCGCGCCGTCGTTCTTCCAGTCGATCCGTACGACTCCGGCTTCGGTGCCCACGAGCAGTCCGCCCCGGGCGTCGATGTCCGCCGAGTCGGTCCCCAGGCCGAGGTTCACGCCCCACGGGGCATCCGTGGTGTCGTCCAGTGGAGTGATCCGGACGTCGCCCTCCTGCCCCGTGCTCACCAGGACCGGGCCGTTCCGGCCCCGTCCCACCCTGACCTCGGCGACCCGGCCCTTGTGCGTGGTGACCCTGTGTCCCTCGCCGCCGCGCCACGGGGTGCTCCACACGGTGCCGTCGCCCGCCCCGGTGTGGACGTGGCGGGCGTCGGCGGCGATGGCGGTCAGGCCCTTGCGCTGGGGCGGCGTGAAGGTGCGCAGGGCCACTCCGTCCGACCTCCACACGCTGACGTTCCGCGCGGTCCGGCCCGCGACGAGGGTGCCTCCTTCGCAGACGGCCGCGGCGGCTCCGCCGAGCCGGAGTCCGACCGCCGGGACCACCGGTCCGGTGACGCGGTTCTCCCGCCACTGCCAGCCGTCGGTGCCGGCGACG
This sequence comes from Streptomyces sp. NPDC044704, assembly GCF_056433525.1. Taxonomy (NCBI): domain Bacteria; kingdom Bacillati; phylum Actinomycetota; class Actinomycetes; order Kitasatosporales; family Streptomycetaceae; genus Streptomyces; species Streptomyces sp. NPDC044704. The sequence goes on along the minus strand of NZ_JBWKGY010000028.1, from coordinate 62,783 downwards.
AGCAGGCCCGCGCCGGCCTGGAGGCAGGCGACCAGTTCGCAGCGCAGGTCGAGGCCGGCGATCTCGATGTGGGCGTCGCGGTTGTCGAGCCCCTGGATCCAGGCCCGTCCGTCGATCTCCCCGGCGAACACGCACTCGCCCTGCGGCAGGCTGATGACCGAGGCCGCGGTCACCCGTTCCTCCCGCAGGTCCGTTTCCAGCCGCGACCAGGAGGTGGCGGGACGGTCGCCCACCTCGCGGTGGAGGACGTCCCCGTCGGCGACGACGAGGGGGCGGCCGTCCCGCGCGAAGAACACCGCGGTCGGGTGCCTCTTCCGGGCCAGCAGCGAGGGCACCCAGCCGGAACTCGACTCGCCGGCCCGCCGCGCGAGTTCGTCCAGTCCGTGCACCTGTGCCAGGAGGGCCAGCCGGGACAGGGTGTGCCCGTCGCGCAGCGGGGACGCGTGCAGTTGTTCGCACAGTGAGTGGACCCTGCTCGCCTTGTCGTGGGCGCCGAGCAGGGACAGGTTCAGTGCCCGTCGCAGGGTTTCCGCGTCCATCGCGAGGAGGAACTCGGGGTCGTCGAGAAAGGTGTCGAGGACCCCGGCGAGCCGCGCGTGGTGGGCGAAGTGGCTGCGGGTGTAACGGTCGGCGGCCGTCCAGTCCCTGCCCCCGCGCCCGCGTGCGGGCAGGCCCTCGTACATGGCCCGCACGAAGGCGGCGTGTCCCGCCTCCGCGTCGGACGCCCGTGCGAGGGCCGCGGCATTGGGCGCACGTTCGAATCGCCAACCGGCGCCGTGCATCTCTTCCTCCGGGGGAGCGAGGAATTCGCTGGCCTCTCTCTGTACCCGCTCGACCTCGGTCGTGCCAGGCGACTCTCTGCCGAGTTCCCGGACGACGGCGGCCCACAGCCGTCCGTCGGCCGGCAGACCGGTGCCCTGGGCGAGGGCCACGGGCAGGAGCAGGTCCCGGGCCCACCGCGGGTCGTCGTCGAGGGTTTCCAGCTTCTGGAAGAACAGGTCGGCGATGGTGCGTTCCGCGTCGACGTGTGCCTCGGCCGGATCGAGCGGGCTGAGGTTCACGGAGAAGAGGTAGGCGCGCAGCCAGGAGCCCGCGGAGATCTTCGCGACTGTGCCGGCGACCTCGGCGAGCCGCTCGTCCTGCGTGGGGTGCCAGCGGGACCCCTTGCGGTGGCACAGGACGTGCCGGACGAAGCCCGCGATGTCACCGGGCCCGGTGAACTCCGGGCCGTCCAGGGCGATGAGCCGCCCCGGGAAACCGGCCGGGACCTCCTTGCAGGCCATGACCAGGCGGACCCGCGGGAGGGCGGCGAGGGGGGCGAGGAGCGTCGCGTACAGGGTGTCGGGGTCCATGCAGGCGTCGACGGAGTCGACGAGGACGGCCGTGGACCCCGCCCGGTTCGCGAGGGCGTCCACGAGTGCCGGTACGTCGGATCCGGTACCGGTCCCGTAGTGGGCGGCGAGTTTGCGTGCCGCGTCACGCGTCTCCAGGCCCCTGACGTCCACCAGCAGGTCGACGCAGTCGCGCGGGACCGCGGCGGGAGCCCCGGGGCCGGCCGGCAGCGGATCGTCCCGGGCCCCGGTGTGGATCCAGTCGAGCAGGACCGACTTGCCGGAGCCTTCGGCGCCGGTCACGGCGAGGCCGCCCGGCGGGGCCTGTGAGGTGAGGTACGCGACGAGGTCGGCGGCGGCCTTGGCCCGTCCGCAGAAGGCCCAGCCGCTCTGCGGGGTGGCTTCCTGCGGCCTGCGCACCGTGCGCGATTCGTACAGGGGGTTGCGGAAGGCGCGGGTCTCGCCCTCGTCCGGGTTCCGGTTGACGGGCGTCAGCGGCTGCTCCAGCCGCAGCATCCTGCGCTTGAGCTCCTCGAACAGGTCTTTCGTGGGGAGGAACTCGCGGCTCTGGTCGGCGGGCGGGTTGCTGAGTGTCGAGGCGAAGGAGTCCGCGAAGTGCAGTTGCGGCGCCGTCACGTTCCGTTCGGTGGCGCCGATGACGGTCAGCACGGGGATCCACTCGCCCAGGGCTTCGCGCTGGGCGAGCACCTTCTTGAAGGCGTTGACCGCGGTGCCCGCGTAGCAGCAGTCCAGCAGGACGACGATTTCCCGGGGGCTGTGCGCCTCGTCGCGCAGGACCAGCGACACCAGGTCGCCGGCGTCGAGCATGGTGGACCACTCTCCGTGCCGGCTGTCGGCCGCGGCGAGCCGTAGTTCGGTCTCGGCTCCGAGGACGCCGTGGCTCGAGTAGGAGAAGACCAGGACGTCGGGAGGCACGCCGCCGGAGCCCGCGAGGGCCTCCTCCAGGCTGTCCTTCAGTTCCTGGACGCTGGGGTTCAGCCGGGAGGCGGGGTGGATCGTCAGGTCCGCGGTCGCCGCGAGCACGGTACGCATCAGGCGCACTTCGTCCCGCACGTGCCACAGCCTGTCGAAGCCCTTCCCGAACTCGCCGGTCCCGGAGACGAGCGCGACCCTTCCCGACCGGCGGACGCCGCCGTCAGTCGTGCCGTAGGGCATCGGCGACTCCCTCGGCGACCTCGCTCGTGGTGAGGTAGCGCAGCAGGGAGTGCCCGCCGAACACGAACCGGCTCAGTCCCGCGTTGACGACGAGCCGGTCCTCCACCCGGTCCCCGAAGACCGTGCCCAGCTTCTTCACCAGCGCGACGGGGTCCTCGTCGGCCGCCACGTTGATCCAGCGGGCCACCTGCGGACCCGTGGGATTGCCGTCGGCGTCCGCCCCGTGCACCAGGCGCTCGCGGATCGCGCCGATGCCCAGCGGCGAACCCAGGGTGATGAAGGTGTCCACGTTCCACTCGGGGTGGGCGCAGAGCGCCTCGTACGCGACGACCGAGCCGAGGGAGTGCGCGACGACGACCCGGGTGTCGGGGGTGACCACGCGCGCGAAGCGCTCCTGCGCGCAGGAGCGGACCGTGTCCCGCGGGTCGAGGTAGCGGCGCACCTGGCGCACGAGCCAGATCACCAGGCGGCCCGGCGGCAGTCCCAGAGCCGGGGAGGCCTCCAGGCGCCGCAGTGCCGCCTGGGTGATGCCCTTGGTGCCCGAGGGGGGTGCGCCGAGGCCCTCGGCGAACGCCTCCAGCAGTGCGTGCTCCAGCGGATCCCGTACGTCCCCGATCCGCAGCGGCGGGACGTCGGCGAACTCGTCCTCGCCGGTGTCGGCGCTCTTGCTCCCGAGGGTCCGGTAGCAGTTGCCGTAGTACACCGCCGACACGTGCTCCGGGGCGGGCACCGCCACCGTGGTGTCGGTCATGCCCTCGCGCAGGGCCTCGTACCACTTGGTGAGCTCGGTCTCGCGGTGTTTGTACTGGTAGCCGATGCCATGGCACATCACGACTCGGGACATGCGCACCCCCCTCAATGCCTCGGAATTATAAGGAGGTTGACGGAGGCGCCGGGAGCTTTCGGACGGATTTCCCGGAAAGGCGCGGCGCCGGCCGGGGACACCCCCCGTGGGCACGCCCGCCGGGTACCCCTGGCGGGTACCCCTGGGGGCCTCCCCGGCCGGGCCCCGGAGCCCGCCCCGGTTTCGTGACAACAATTACATTCGCCCCTTTAGCGTCCGTTTTGGGGTGATCCTGGATGTCCGGAATCGTCATCTACGGGCTGCTGTCGCGGCCCGCGCCGCCCCTCGACCGGCGGCGCCACAGGGAGACACATGCGAGGCGCGGGCAACAGGACGGTCAACTGGCGGATCGCCCTTCCGGTGGCGGGCGGCGCCGTCGTACTCGGACTGGGCGGCCTCTACGTCACCGGGCTCGTGACCGGCGGCGACGTCGACCAGGGCACCCGTGTCCACGGCGTCGACATCGGCGGCATGAGCCGCGAGCAGGCCCGGCGGACCCTGGACCGGGAACTGGGCCCCCTCGCCGCCGCCCCCGTCGCGATGAAGATCGGCGACCGCGTCGAGAAGGCCGACCCCGCCGCCCTCGGCCTGTCCCTGGACACCGGCGCCACCGTGGACGCCGCCGTCCGCACCGGCTACGCCCCCACCACCGTCATCGGCGGGCTCTTCGCCTCCGGCGCCGAGCGGGACCTCGAACCCGTGGTCCGGCTGGACGAGGGCACCGCCCGGGCCGCCCTCGACCGCATGGACGAGAGCACCCGCCAGCAGGTCCGCGACGGGAAGATCGCCTTCGAGAAGGGCACGGCCAAGGCCGTCACCCCGCTCCACGGAATCGACCTCGTCGAGGACCGGGCCCTGGACACCCTCCGCGCCGCCTACCTGCGGCCCGCGGCCGGCCCCGTCGTGATGCCGGTCGAGCAGACCCCGCCGAAGGTCGGGGCCGAGGAGACCGGACGGGCCCTGCGCGAGTTCGCGCGGCCCGCGATGTCGGGCCCCGTCACCCTCACCGTGGCCGGCACCCGCATACCCATAAGCACCGCCGTCCTCGGCGCCCACCTCAAGATGAACCCCGACGGCCAGGGCCGCCTCGTCCCGGCCCTCGACTCCAAGGGCCTCCTCGCCGACCCCGCCGTGGCCCGCCCCGTCCGGGCGGCCACCGAGAGCCCGCGCGACGCCTCGTTCGCCGTCGCCGCCGACGGCAGCGTCGTCGTCGCCGACCAGGGCCGTACGGGGCAGCAGGTCACCGACGCCGCGCTCGGCAAGGCCGTCCTGCCCCTCCTGACCCGCACGGGCGCGGCCCGCACCGCCGAGGTCGACACCGTCGCCGTCCAGCCGGACCTCACGAGCGCCGAGGCCGTGCGGCTCGGCATCAAGGAGAAGCTCTCCTCCTTCACGGTGTCCTTCCCGGCGGCCCCGTACCGCACCACCAACATCAGCCGCGCCGTGGAACTGATCAACGGCTCCCTCGTCATGCCGGGCAAGGAGTGGAGCTTCAACCGGACGGTCGGCGAGCGCACCCCGGAGAACGGCTTCGTCGACGGGATCATGATCAACGACGGCCGGTACGTGAAGTCCCCGGGCGGCGGCGTCTCCGCCGTGGCCACCACCATGTACAACGCCGCCTTCTTCGCCGGGGTCAAGACCGTCGAGCACGGCGCGCACTCCTTCTACATCGAGCGCTACCCCGAGGGCCGGGAGGCCACCGTCGCCTGGGGCAGCCTCGACCTGCGGTGGATCAACGACACCGGCCACGCCGTGTACGTCCGGGCGCAGTCCACCGAGACCTCGCTGACCATCACCCTCCTCGGCACGAAGAAGTACGACGAGGTCCGCGCCACCAAGGGGCCCCGCACGAACGTCACCCCGCCCGCGAAGATCGAGGGCAGCGGCCCCGCCTGCGAGGTGCAGACCCCCCTGGAGGGCTTCGACGTCTCCGTCGGCCGCGTCTTCGTCCAGGGCGGCAAGGAGGTCCGGCGCGAGGAGACCAAGACCCACTACACCCCGCGCGACGAGGTCACCTGCACCCCGCCGGCCTCGCAGACCCCCCAGCCCCCGCAGGCCCCCTCCGCCCCGGCGACCTCACCCGCGACCTCCCCGGCGACCTCCCCGGCGACCTCCCCGGCGACCGTGACCGCGGCGGCCGGCCCGAACGCAGGGTGATCTCCGCGGCGCGGAACGCGCCGTTCGGGCGCCACGGGCGGCCGGAAGTGCTACAACTGGGTTCGTGACCATTCTTCGCCGCCACCCGTGCCGGGCACGTCGGTGCGGTCACTGCTAGGCAACCGGTTCAGGAGCGTCGCCGGACAGGTATTCATCCTCCAGGTGGCGATCGTCGTTTTGCTCGCTGCCGGAGCGCTGCTGGCGCTCGTGCTGCAGTCGCGGCACGACATCGACCGGGAAGCGCGCAACCGGTCCGTCTCCGTCGCGCAGACCTTCGCGCACTCCCTCGGCCTCGAAGCGGCGCTGGGTACCTCCAACCCCAGCACCGTCCTGCAACCCCTCGCGGAGAGCACCCGCAAGGCCGCCGGGGTCGATTTCATCGTGGTGATGGACACCAACGGCATCCGGTACACCCACCCCCAGCCCGACCGCATCGGGAAACGGTTCGTCGGCACGATCGAGCCCTCCCTCGCCGGTCAGGTCCACACCGAGAGCGTGCAGGGCCCCCTCGGCAAGGAGATCCAGGCCGTCGTGCCGGTCACCGGCCCCGACGGCAAGGTCGTCGGCCTGGTGTCGGCGGGCCTGACCGTCAAGAACGTCAGCGGCGTAGTCGACCGCCAGCTCCCCGTCATCCTCCTCGCCATCGCGACCGGCCTGGCCCTGGCCACCGGCGGCACGGCCCTGATCAGCCGGCGCCTGCGCCGCCAGACCCACGGGCTCGGCACGCAGGAGATGACCCGCATGTACGAGCACCACGACGCGGTGCTCCACGCCGTCCGCGAGGGCGTCGTCATCACCGACGGCGACGGGCGGCTGCTGCTGGCCAACGACGAGGCCAAACGCCTCCTCGGGCTGCCGGAGGACGCCGAGGGCCGCCACATCGGCGAGGTGCCCGGACTGGACCGGCGGATGGCGGACCTGCTCCTGTCCGCCCGGGTGGCCACCGACGAGGTGATCGAGAGCGGCGACCGGCTGCTCGTCGTCAACCAGCGGCTCACCCACCCCCGGGGCAGGCCCGAGGGCACCGCCGTCACCATCCGGGACTCCACCGAGATGCAGGTCCTGACCAGCCGCGCGGAAACGGCCCGCCGACGCCTCAAGCTGCTCTACGACGCGGGCGGCGACATCGGCACCAGCCTGGACGTCGTACGGACGGCCGAGGAACTCGCCGCCGTCGCCGTGCCCCGCTTCGCGGACTACGTCACCGTCGACCTGGCCGACCCCGTCCTCGTCGGCGACGAGCCCGGCCCGGGCGCCGACATGCGGCGCACCGCCGTCAGCGGCATCCGCTCCGACCACCCCCTGTACCCCCGCGGCCGGCTGATCGACTTCCTGCCGTCCACCCCGCAGGCCCGCGGCTACGGCACCGGCCGGGCCGAGCTGGTCCCCGACCTGGCCGAGGCCCCGGGCTGGCACGCCCAGGACCCGCCGCGCGCCCAGGCCATCGTCGAGTACGGCATCCACTCCCTCATCGCCGCCCCGCTCCGGGCCCGCGGTGTCGTCCTCGGGGTGGTCAACTTCTGGCGCTCGCAGAAGCCCGAGCCCTTCGACGAGGACGAGGTGTCCCTCGCGGAGGAACTCGTCGCCCGGGCGGCCGTCAGCATGGACAACGCCCGCCGCTACACCCGCGAGCACGCCCTCGCCGAAACGCTCCAGCGCAGCCTGCTGCCGCGCGCCCTGCCCGAGCAGAGCGCCGTGGACGTGGCCCACTTCTACCTGCCCGCCCAGTCCGGGGTCGGCGGCGACTGGTTCGACGTGATCCCGCTGCCCGGCAGCCGCGTCGCCCTCGTCGTCGGGGACGTCGTCGGACACGGCCTGCACGCCGCCGCCACCATGGGACGGCTGCGCACGGCGGTGCACAACTTCTCCTCGCTCGACCTGCCGCCCGACGAGATCCTCGCCCGCCTCGACGACCTCGTCCAGCGCATCGACCACGACGGCGACGGCGACGGCGGGGAGGGCGGCGTCCTGGGCGCGACCTGCCTCTACGCCATCTACGACCCGATCTCCCAGCTGTGCACCATGGCCCGCGCCGGGCACCTGCCGCCCCTGCTCGTCGCCCCGGACGGGGCGACGGAGATCCTGGAACTTCCGGCCGGGCCCCCGCTGGGCCTGGGCGGCATGCCGTTCGAGACCGCCGAGGTACGCCTCAAGGAGGGCAGCCAGCTCGTCCTGTACACGGACGGACTCGTCGAGGAACGCACCCGGGACATCGCCGAAGGCCTGGAACTGCTGCGCGGCGCCCTGAGCCACCCCGACCGGGACCCCCACGAGAGCTGCCGGGCGGTGCTCGACCGGCTGCTGCCCGACCGGCCGACCGACGACGTGGCCCTGCTCATCGCCCGGACCCGGATCCTCGGCCCGGACCGGGTCGTGGAGTGGGAGGTGCCCTTCGAGCCGAGCGCGGTCGGCGCCCTGCGCGGAGCGGCGGCCCGCAAGCTCGACGAGTGGGGCCTGGAGGAGCTCGCCTTCGCCACCGAACTGATCCTCAGCGAACTGATCACCAACGCCCTGCGGCACGGCGCCGCCCCCGTGCGGGTGCGGCTGCTGCACGACCAGACCCTGACCTGCGAGGTCTGGGACAGCAGCAACACCGCCCCCCACCTGCGGTACGCGGCCACCACGGACGAGGGCGGACGCGGACTGTTCCTGGTGGCGCAGCTCAGCGAGCACTGGGGTACCCGCTACACCCCCGAGGGCAAGGTCATCTGGGCGGAACAGACCCTCCCCGGCACTCCCGGCACCCCGGGCGCCCCGGAACCGGCCCTGGCCGCGTTCCTGGACGTCGACCCCCTCTGAGTTCCTGGACGTCGACCGCCTCCGACCGGGGGACCGGCCACCGGCCGGCGGGCCGGCGCACACCGTCCGTTCCCGGACACGCCCTCCAGGGTTCAACGGGAAAATCCTTGATGTCGCACTACACTGGCAGGTTGTTCGGCGCCGGACCGGAACAACCCGGGCAGACCCGGGCTCCGCCGGCGACCCGGAACCGTCCGGGGACGTAGACGCGAGGGCCGATGGCAGCCACACCTGAGCGCGGTGACATCACTCTGCTCGACGGCGGGGACACCCGGGAAAACCCCGGCGAACCTGGCGAACACGGCAAGTCCGCCCGGTTCACGGCCGGACCCGCCGCCCCGGCGCGCACCCTCGTCGACGTCTTCGAAGCCTCCGTACGGGCCTACCCCGACGAGCTCGCCCTGGACGACGGCACTTCGCGCCTCACCTACCGGGCGCTGGCCGCCGAGGTCGAGCGCCGCAGGCGCGCCCTCGCGGCCGCCGGGGTGGGGCTCGGAGACCGCGTCGGCGTCCGCGTACCGTCCGGCACCAACGAGCTGTACGCGTCCGTCCTCGCCGTCCTCGCCGCCGGCGCCGCCTACGTACCCGTCGACGCCGAGGACCCCGACGAGCGGGCCGAGCTGGTCTTCGGTGAAGCCGCGGTACGGGCCGTCCTGGGCGCCGGACAGCGCGTCGACGTCACCGGGAGCGCCGGGGACCGGGCCCCCGCCGCCCGGCCCGGCCCCGAGCACGACGCGTGGATCATCTTCACCTCCGGCTCCACCGGCAAGCCCAAGGGCGTGGCCGTCAGCCACCGCAGCGCCGCCGCCTTCGTCGACGCCGAGGCCGCCCTGTTCCTCACCGAGGAGCCGATCGGACCCGGCGACCGGGTCATGGCCGGACTGTCCGTCGCCTTCGACGCCTCCTGCGAGGAGATGTGGCTGGCCTGGCGCTACGGCGCCTGCCTCGTGCCCGTCCCGCGCTCCCAGGTCCGCAGCGGCGCCGACCTCGGCCCCTGGCTGATGGAACAGGAGATCACCGTGGTCTCCACCGTGCCGACCCTGGCCGCGCTCTGGGAGCCCGAAACCCTCAACGAGGTCCGGCTGCTGATCTTCGGCGGTGAGGCCTGCCCGCCCGAGCTGACCCAGCGCCTGGTCACCGAGGGCCGCGAGGTCTGGAACACGTACGGGCCCACCGAGGCCACCGTCGTCGCCTGCGCCTCGCTCCTGACCGGCGAGGAACCGATCCGGATCGGCCTGCCGCTGAACGGCTGGGAACTGGCCGTCGTCGACGAGTCCGGCGAGCCGGTGCCCATGGGCGGCAGCGGCCAGCTGGTGATCGGCGGCGTCGGCCTCGCCCGCTACCTCGACCCGGCCAAGGACGCCGAGAAGTACGCCCCGCTGGAATCCCTCGGCTGGGAGCGCGCCTACCGCAGCGGCGACCTCGTCCGCGCCGAACCGGAGGGGCTGGTCTTCCTCGGCCGCGGCGACGAGCAGATCAAGCTCGGCGGCCGCCGCATCGAACTCGGCGAGGTGGACGCCGCGCTCCAGGCCCTGCCCGGCGTCGCCGGAGCGGCCGCCGCCGTCCGCACCGCGCGCGGCGGCAACCAGCTCCTCGTCGGCTACCTCGTCACCCAGGAGGGCTGGGACCACGCCGGGGCCGTGACGCGGCTGCGCGCCGAACTGCCCGCGGCCCTCGTACCGCTCCTCGCGCCCGTCGAGGCCCTGCCGACCCGCACCTCCGGCAAGGTGGACCGCGACGCCCTGCCCTGGCCGCTGCCCGACGCGGAACCCACCGGCCCCGCCGAGCAGCTGTACGGCACCGAGGCCTGGCTCGCCGAGCAGTGGAGCGAAACCCTCGGCGTGGCCGTCACCGGAGCCGCCGACGACTTCTTCGCGATCGGCGGCAACAGCCTCGCCGCCGCCCAGCTCACCACCCGGCTGCGCACCCGCTACCCGAGCGCGGCCGTCCTCGACATCTACCAGCAGCCCACCCTGCGCAAGCTGGCCCGGCGCCTGGAGAAGTCCGTACAGGACGACGGGGCCGCCCGTACCGTCGTCCCGGTCCCGCTCCGCTCCCAGGTGGTCCAGACGCTGCTGCTGCTCCCGCTGTTCACCCTGGTGGGCCTGCGCTGGACCGTGGCGCTGCTGGCCCTGGGCAACGTCCTGCACTGGTTCGGGGCCTACCCGTGGGCACCCACCGCCTCGTGGTGGTCCGTCGCCGCCGGCGCGGCCCTGCTCTACAGCCCGCCGGGCCGGCTCGCCATCGCCGCCGGCGGTGCCCGGCTCCTGCTGCGCGGGGTGAAGCCCGGGCGCCACCCGCGCGGCGGCAGCGTGCACCTGAGGCTGTGGACGGCCGAGCGGCTGGCCGAGTGCGCGGGCGCGACCTCGCTCAGCGGATCCTGGCTGGAACGCTACGCGCGGGCCCTCGGCGCCAAGGTCGGCCCCGACGTGGACCTGCACTCGCTGCCCCCGGTCACCGGCATGCTCAAACTCGGCCGCGGCTGCGCCGTCGAGTCCGAGGTGGACCTCTCCGGGTATTGGCTGGACGGCGACCGGCTGGAGATCGGCCCGGTCAAGGTCGGTGCGGGGGCGGTCGTCGGGACCCGCAGCATGCTCTTCCCCGGCGCACGGGTCGGCAAGCGGGCCGAGGTGGCCCCCGGCTCCGCCGTCGCCGGACAGGTGCCGACCGGCCAGCGCTGGGCCGGGGCCCCCGCCGCCAAGCTCGGCAAGGCCAAGCGGAACTGGCCCGGCCACCGCCCGCCGCGCGGGCTGCACTGGCGTGCCGCGTACGGGGCGAGCGGGCTGTGCCTCACCGCCCTGCCCGTGGCCGCCGCCCTGCCGGCCCTGCTGGTGGTGAGCCGGTTCGTGCCCGCCGACGCCGGGCTCGGGCAGGCGCTACGGGCCGCGCTCATCGCCGTGGTGCCCGGGGCGCTCGCCTTCGGGCTCGCCTACGCGCTGCTCCTGCTGGTCTCCGTACGCCTGCTCAGCCTCGGCCTGCGGACCGGCAACCATCCGACGCACAGCCGGACCGGCTGGCAGGCCTGGACCGTCACCCAGCTCATGGACCTGTCCCGGGAGACCCTCTTCCCGCTGTACGCCGGACTGATCACCCCGGTCTGGCTGCGCCTCCTCGGCATGAAGATCGGCCGGGGCGCGGAGGTGTCCACCGTGCTCGCCCTGCCCAGCCTCACCACCGTCGGCGAGGGCGCGTTCCTCGCCGACGACACGCTGACCGCGCCCTACGAGCTGGGCGGCGGCTGGATGCGGATCGGCCACTCCGAGATCGGCCGCCGGGCGTTCCTCGGCAACTCCGGGATGACCGCGCCGGGCCGCACGGTCCCGGACGACGGGCTGGTCGGCGTGCTGTCCGCCACGCCGAAGAAGGCCAAGAAGGGCAGCTCCTACCTGGGCCTGCCCCCGGTCCGGCTGCCCCGGTCCGCCGCGGCCGCCGACCAGAGCCGGACCTACGACCCGCCCGCCCGCCTGCTCTGGGCGCGCGGCCTGGTGGAGCTGTGCCGCCTCGTCCCGGTGTTCTGCTCGGCCGCGCTGGCGGTCCTGACCGCCGCCGGGCTGTGCGCGCTGATCACCGCCGGACCGGGCCCCTGGGCGGCCGCCCTGCTGTCCGGAGCGGTCCTGCTCGCCGCCGGTGCGGCCGCCTGCCTGACGGCCGTGGCCGCCAAATGGCTGCTCGTGGGACGGCACCGGACGGGGGAGCACCCGCTGTGGAGCGGTTTCGTGTGGCGCAACGAACTCGCCGACACCTTCGTCGAGGTGCTGGCCGTGCCGTGGCTGGCCGGATCCGTACCCGGCACGCCCCTGATGACCCTGTGGCTGCGCGGCCTCGGGGCCCGGATCGGCCGGGGCGTGTGGTGCGAGAGCTACTGGCTGCCCGAGACGGACCTGGTGACCCTGGGCGACGCGGTCAGCGTGAACCGCGGCTGTGTGTTGCAGACGCACCTCTTCCACGACCGGATCTTGAGGACGGATACTGTGGTCCTCCGCGAGGGCGCCACCCTGGGCCCGGGCGGAATCGTCCTGCCCGGGAGCACGGTCGGAGCCCGCAGCACCCTGGGTCCCGCCTCCCTCGTGATGGCCGGGGAATCCGTCCCCGCCGACTCCCGCTGGCTGGGCAATCCGATCGAGGCGTGGCGGTCCTGACGCCCGTACGGCGGCCCGTGCGCCGGCCGGGTCCGGCGGGCGCCGCCACGGCACACCAGCACGTCGTACGAGCACAGCGCAGGGAGCGGAAGCGGCAGTGAACGGCCAGAAGACAGCGGCAACCGACCCGTACTTTCCGGCCAACGGCGATCCCCGTTACCGCGTGCACCGGTACGAACTCGCTCTGGAGTACCGGCCCGGCCCCAACCGGCTGGCCGGCACCGCCCGGATCAGCGCGATCGCCGGGCGGGCGCCGCTCACCGAGTTCGCCCTGGACCTCGCCGAGTTCAAGGTCGGCCGGGTCCTGGTGAACGGCCGGGCCCCGCAGTACACCCACCGCGGCGGGAAACTCCGCCTGCGGCCCGCCAAGCCGCTGCCCGCCGGCGCCGCCTTCACCGTGGACGTGCACTGGGCGGGCAACCCCAAGCCCGTGCGCAGCCCCTGGGGCGGCCTCGGCTGGGAGGAGCTGACCGACGGCGCGCTCGTCGCCAGCCAGCCCGTCGGCGCGCCCTCCTGGTACCCGTGCAACGACCGGCCCGCCGACAAGGCCTCCTACCACATCTCCGTCAACACGCCCTCCGCCTACACGGTCGTGGCCGGCGGCCGGCTGCTGACCCGCACGACCAGGGCCAGCACCACCACCTGGGTGTACGAGCAGTCCGCGCCCACCTCCAGCTACCTCGTCGGCCTGTCCATCGGCCTCTACCAGACGGTGCTCCTCGGCGACCCCGGCCTCGACGGCGTTCCCCAGAGCGCCCACGTGCCGGCGCACCTGCTGCCCCGGTTCTCCCGCGACTTCGCCCGCCAGCCCGCCATGATGCGGCTCTTCGAGGAACTGTTCGGGCCCTATCCCTTCGGGGAGTACGCGGTGGTCGTCGCCGACGAGGAACTGGACGTCCCCGTCGAGGCGCAGGGGCTGTCCCTGTTCGGTGCCAACCACGTGGACGGCGTGCGCGGCTCGGAGCGCCTCATCGCCCACGAACTCGCCCACCAGTGGTTCGGCAACAGCGTGACCGTCGCCGACTGGCGGCACATCTGGCTGAACGAGGGCCTCGCCAAGTACGCCGAATGGCTCTGGTCGGAACGTTCCGGCGGCCACACCGCGCACGAACGGGCGGCCGTCGCCCACCGCGTGCTGGCCTCGCGGGCCCAGGACCTGAAGCTCGCCGACCCGGGCCGCAAGCTGATGTTCGACGACCGGCTCTACGAGCGCGGCGGCCTCACCGTCCACGCGATCCGCTGCGCCCTGGGCGACGGCATGTTCTTCCGCATGCTCCGTGACTGGACCGCGGCGCACCGCCACGGCGTGGTGACCACCGCGGCCTTCACCGCCCACGTCGCCCGCTACGCGGAGGCGCCGGTGGACGAGCTGTTCACGGCCTGGCTGTACGAGCCGTCGCTGCCGCCGCTGCCCGCCCCGCCCGCCGCCGCGGCGATACCGGCGCGGCCCGTCCACCCGCCGACGAACGGCGGCCCCCCGGCCTGACGGCTCCGCCGCCCGGCCGACATGGGTGCCGGCACGGATGGACAGGCGCCGCCCCGGAGGCCAGGCTGGCCGCAAGGGCGGCTCCCGCCGCAGGTCACAGCCGCTGCGGTGGGGCGCCGGCGGGGACGGCCCGGGTAGCGTCGACGCAGAACGACGGCCGGACCCGGCGCGCGGAACGAGGGGAGAACGCGGTCATGTCGCTGTACTGGCGGATCTTCCTGCTCAACGCCGCCGTCTTCGCGGTGGCCCTCCTGCTGCTCCTCGGCCCGGTCACCGTGTCCACCCCGGTCCTGATGGGCGAGGCGATCGTCCTGGGCGTCGGGCTCGCGGCCATGCTCGTCGCCAACGCCGTCCTGCTGCGCGTCGCGCTCGCCCCGCTGGCCCGGCTGGCCCGCGCCATGGCGGCGGTCGACCTGCTGCGCCCGGGAAGCCGCGCCCCCGTCGAGGGACCCGGCGAGATGGCCGAGCTCACCACCTCGTTCAACGCGATGCTGGCCCGTCTGGAGTCGGAGCGCGCCACCAGCAGCGCCCGTGCGCTCTCCGCGCAGGAGGCCGAGCGCCACCGCATCGCCCAGGAGCTCCACGACGAGGTCGGCCAGACCCTCACCGCGGTCCTCCTCCAGCTCAAGCACACCGCGGACCGGGCACCCGCGGCCCTGCGCGAGGACCTCCGCCAGGTCCAGGAGACCACCCGGACGAGCCTGGACGAGATCCGGCGCATCGCCCGCCGCCTGCGGCCCGGGGTCCTGGAGGAGCTCGGCCTGCACAGCGCCCTGCGGGCCCTCGCCGCCGAGTTCACCACGCCGTCGCTGACCGTCCGGCACCACATCGCGCCGGGCCTGCCCGCCCTGGACGAGGCCCGCGAACTGGTCGTCTACCGGGTCGCCCAGGAAGCGCTGACCAACGCCGCCCGGCACGCGGGCGCGAGCGAGGTCGAGGTACGGCTCTCCCACCGGCCGGCCGGGGCCGTCCGGCTCCTGGTGCGCGACGACGGCACCGGCATCCGCCTCGCCGCCGAAGGGGCCGGGATCCAGGGCATGCGCGAACGGGCCCTGCTCATCGGGGCCGGCCTCGCCCTCGGCCCCGGCCCGCACGGCGGCACCGACGTACGACTGGACGTACCCGCGACCGGCGGGGCGGAGGAGAGCCACCGATGACCGCACCGCGACCGGCCCCGACCCGGGTCCTGCTGGCCGACGACCACGCCCTCGTACGGCGCGGCGTCCGCCTCATCCTCGACTCCGAACCCGACCTGACGGTCGTCGCCGAGGCCGGGGACGGAGCCGAGGCCGTCGCCCTGGCCCGGACGCACGAGGTGGACCTGGCCGTACTGGACGTCGCCATGCCCCGCATGACCGGACTCCAGGCCGCCCGCGAGCTGTCCCGGCTGCGGCCGGGCCTGCGGATCCTCATCCTGACCATGTACGACAACGAGCAGTACTTCTTCGAGGCCCTCAAGGCCGGAGCGGCCGGCTACGTCCCCAAGTCCGTCGCCGACCGCGACCTCGTCGAGGCCTGCCGGGCGGCGATCCGCGACGAGCCGTTCATCTATCCCGGCGCGGAGACGACCCTGATCCGCAACTACCTCGACCGCGCCCGCCAGGGGGACCCGCTGCCCGCCCGGGCGATCACCGAACGGGAAGAGGAGATCCTCAAGCTGGTCGCCGAGGGGCACTCCTCGAAGGAGATCGGCGACCTGCTCGTCATCAGCGCCAAGACGGTGGAACGGCACCGGGCCAACCTGCTCCAGAAGCTCGGCATGCGCGACCGCCTGGAGCTGACCCGGTACGCGATCCGCGTCGGCCTGATCGAGCCCTGATCGAGCCCTGAACGGGCCGCCGCGCCGTCAGGACGCTTCGCCGACGAGTTCCTCCAGTACGTCCTCCATGGTGACGAAGCCGATGACCGCCCCGTCGTCGCCGGTGACGGCGGCGAGGTGGGTTCCGGCGGCGCGCATGGCGTTCATGGTGTCGTCCAGCGGGGTGCCGCTGCCGACCCGGGTGACGGTGTGCAGGGCGGAGCGCGGGAACGGCGCCGTCCGGTCGGCGACGCCGAGGGCGTCCTTGATGTGCAGGAAGCCCATGATCTCGCCGTGGGCGCCGGTGACGACCAGCCGGGAGAAGCCGTGGTCGGCCGCGGTGCGCTCCAGGCCGCGGGGGGTGGTCCCGAACGGGACGGTCACGAACTCCGCGCGGGGGATGGTGATCTCGCCGACGGGCCGCTTGCCGAGCGCGAGGGCGTCGCGCAGCCGTTCGCCGTCCTCGGCGCCGAGGAGTCCGGCGGCGCTGGAGTCCTTGACCAGGCGGGCGAGTTCCTCGTCGGTGAAGACCGCGCCGACCTCGTCCTTCGGTTCGACCTTCAGCAGCCGCAGCAGCGCGTTCGCGAACGCGTTGATGCCGAACACGAACGGGCGCAGCGCCCTGGTGAGGGCGACCAGCGGGGGACCCAGCAGCAGCGCGGTCGGCGCGGGGGCCGCGAGCGCGATGTTCTTCGGGACCATCTCGCCGATCAGCATGTGCAGGTACGTCGCCGCGGTGAGCGCGATGACGAACGCGATCGGGTGGATCAGCGCCTCGGGCACGCCGATGGCCTCGAAGGGGGGTTCGAGCAGGTGGGCGATGGCCGGTTCGGCGACCGCGCCGAGGACCAGGGAGGAGACGGTGATGCCGAGCTGGGCGGTGGCCATCATCGCGGAGATGTGCTCCAGCGCCCACAGGGTCGTCTTCGCGCGCCGGCTGCCCTTGAGGGCGGCCGGTTCGATCTGGCTGCGGCGGACCGAGATCAGGGCGAACTCGGCGCCGACGAAGAAGGCGTTGGTGAGCAGCGTCAGTGCGCCGATCAGCAGCTGGACGGCGGTCATCGGCGCTCCTCCTGGGAGCCGGCGGCCTCGTCGGCGGCGGCGGGCGCGGTGACCGTGACCCGGTCGGCGCGGTGGTGGTCTATGTCGAGGACGGTCAGTTCCCAGCCGTCGACGGCGACGGTGTCGCCCTCGACGGGGATGCGGGCCAGGCGGGTGGCGACCAGGCCGGCCAGCGTCTCGTAGGGGCCTTCGGGAACGGCGAAGCCGATCGCCTCCAGCTCGTCGACGCGGACGCTCCCGTCGGCCTCCCACACCTTGCGGCCGCCGTGCTCGGGGCCCTCGATGAGGTCGGGGACCTCCACCGGGTCGTGCTCGTCGCGGACCTCGCCCACGACCTCCTCCACGATGTCCTCGACCGTGACCACTCCGGCGGTGCCGCCGTACTCGTCGATCACCACGGCCATGGTGCGGGCCTTGCGCAGCCGCCCGAGCAGGACGTCCACGGGCAGCGAGTGCGGCACCAGCAGCGGCGAGGTCATCAGCTCGGACACCGGCGTCAGGGCCCGCTCGTCCTCGTCGAGGTCGAGGACGTCACGGATGTGGACGGTGCCCACGACCTCGTCGAGGCTGTCGCGGTAGACGGGGAACCGGGACAGGCCGGTGGCCAGCGTCAGGTTCGCGGCGTCGGCCGCGGTGGCGCGGAGCTCCAGCGCCTGGACGTCGATGCGCGGGGTCATGACGTTCTCCGAGGTCAGCTCGGCCAGGTGCAGGGTGCGCACGAACAGTTCGGCCGAGTCCGCCTCGATCGCGCCCTCGCGGGCGGAGTGCCGGGCCAGCGCCACCAGCTCCTCCGGCGTCCGCGCGGAGGCGAGCTCCTCGGCGGGCTCCAGCCCGAAGCGGCGTACGAGCCGGTTCGCGGTGTCGTTCAGGTGCCGGATCAGCGGGGCGAAGGCGGCGGTGAACCCGCGCTGCGGGCCCGCGACGACCTTCGCGACGGCCAGCGGGCGGGAGATCGCCCAGTTCTTCGGAACCAGCTCGCCGACGACCATCAGCACCACGGTCGACAGGGCCACGCCCAGCAGGGTCGCGGTGGTCGACACCGCGCCGGCGGGCAGCCCGGCGGCTTCCAGCGGGCCGCGCAGCAGGGCGGAGACGGACGGCTCGGCGAGCATGCCGATCACCAGTGAGGTCACGGTGATGCCCAGCTGGGCGCCGGACAGCTGGAACGTGAGCCGCTTGGCGGCCTTCAGGGCGCTCTCGGCGCCGCGCTCACCGGCCGCGACGGCGCGTTCGAGCTCGCTGCGTTCGACGGTGGTGAGGGAGAACTCGGCGGCGACGAACACCGCGCACGCCAGGGTCAGCGCCAGGGAAAGGAGGAGCAGCAGCACTTCGGTCACCGTGCCACCCCCGCTTCCCGGCTCTGATGCTGCGGGCAGGACGTGGCACGGCGTGGACTGGGAGGTTCACCCATTGCGGGTCTTGCGCTCCGTTCGCTGCTCGGCGGGCCGTGGGCGGCCCGGGCTGGTGGTTACGGACAGTATCCGCGACCCGATGGTAAAGGGCAAGTAAATTGCCGCGGTGCGGGGGTGCCGGGGTGTCCCGGGCGCGGAGCCGGCCGCGAGCCCGGGACCCCGGCGCCCTCCCTAGGCGAGGGCCTTGCGCAGGGTGTCGGCGGCCAGGCCGATGGCGAGTTCGGCGCCCCGGGTCTCGCGGAGCGCGTTCAGCATGACGAAGTCGTGGATGACGCCCTGGACGCGCAGGGCGGTGACCGGGACACCGGCGGCGCGGAGCGCGGCGGCGTACGCCTCGCCCTCGTCGCGCAGGACGTCGGCCTCGGCGGTGATGACGAGGGCCGGGGGCAGTCCGGTGAGCTCCTCG
Source organism: Streptomyces sp. NPDC044704 (assembly GCF_056433525.1). Taxonomy (NCBI): domain Bacteria; kingdom Bacillati; phylum Actinomycetota; class Actinomycetes; order Kitasatosporales; family Streptomycetaceae; genus Streptomyces; species Streptomyces sp. NPDC044704. The sequence continues at coordinate 44,170 of NZ_JBWKGY010000028.1, read as the reverse complement.
GTGGTGGCGCGCAGCGGGGAGGCGGTGATCCGGGCGCGCTCGGCCCCGTCGGTCGTGTACTGGTCCCAGAACCACTGCATGGCCTCGCGGCGCAGGAAGTAGCCCTCGGCGAACTGGTGGTAGGAGTCGGTGTCGAAGGCGGCGTCGGTGACCGGGTAGAAGAGGACCTGGTGGGCGAAGCGCACGTCCCCGCGCTCCTTGGCCATGAGGGTGAGGGCGGCGCTCATGTTGCCGCCGACCGAGTCGCCGGCGACGGCGAGGCGGGTGCCGTCGAGGTCCGCGTGGTGCCCTTCGCCGACCCACCGGGCGACGGCGTAGTTCTGCTCGACGGCGACGGGGTAGCGCGCCTCGGGGGAGAGGTCGTACTCGGGGAAGACCACGGCCGCGCCGGCGCCGACGGCCAGTTCGCGGACGAGCCGGTCGTGGGTGTGGGCGTTGCCGAAGACCCAGCCGGCGCCGTGGACGTAGAGGACGACGGGCAGGGGGCCCGTCGCGCCGCGCGGGCGGACGATCCGGGCCCGGACCCCGCCGGTGGGCCCGCCCGGGACGGTGACCCATTCCTCGTCGACGTCGGGTAGGGCGACGCCCTCGCCGCCCTGGACCTCGTCGACGGCCTTGCGGCCGTCCGCGACGGGCATCTGGTAGAGGAAGGGGGGCCGGCCGGTGGCGTCGGCGAAGGCCTGGGCGGCGGGTTCGAGTACGGGCGGCTTCGGCACGGGTGCTCCTTCACGGTCGTACGGGCCGGGTGGCGGCCCGCGTTCAGGATCACACCGGTGGCGGCCCGGAGCGGGGAGCCCGGCGCGTCGTGCGACGTGTCCGGCGGCGGGTACCGGCCGGGCTCCCCCGGGGCGGCCGTCGGCGGCGGCCCGCACCGGGGGTGCCCGTGGCCGTCGTCCTGCCCCGCGCCCGGGAGTTGCGGGCCCGGACATGACGGCGCCGCCGCACGGAACGGGGGTGTCCGTGCGACGGCGGCGACGGCCGGTCTGCCCGGGGCCATGGGCGGGTGACCGGCACGACGAGACGCCGGCGGAGTGCCTCCGCCGGCTTCGGGACGGGGTCAGGGGCGGCTGGTGAGGTACCCGCCCATGGAGGTGAAGTACTCGGTGGCGGGCAGCTCCTGGCCGTCCTCGGTGCGTACGCGCGTGATGGCGAGGCCGTGGTTGCGGCCGGTGCGGGCGTCGGCGCCGGCGACGATCGCCACGCCCTCGCCCTCGCGGTAGAAGATGCGGCCGGGGGTGCCGCCGTAGAGCCCCTCGGAGACGACCGCGGACACGATCTCCAGGCGCTTGCCCTTGTGGAAGGTGAAGGCGCTCGGGTACGGGGCGGACTGGGCGCGCACCAGGCGCTCCAGGACCTCGGCGGGCCAGCTCCAGTCGATCCGGATGTCCTCTTCGGCGCGCTTGTGGAAGAAGCTCGCCTGCGACCGGTCCTGCTTGGTGAACTCGGTCTCCCCGGCGGCGATGCGGTCCAGCGCGCCGACGGTGACCGGGGCGATGAGGTCGACGGTCTTGTGGAAGAGGTCGGTGGCCGTGTCGGTCGGGCCGACGGCGACGGCCTGCTGGAGGACGATGTCGCCGGCGTCGAGCACGTCGTCCATCATGTGCGCGGTGACGCCCACTTCGGTCTCGCCGTTGATCAGGGCCCAGATCAGCGGGGAGAAGCCGGCGTACTTCGGCAGCAGCGAGTCGTGGACGTTGAGCGTGCCGTGGCGGGGCAGGTTGTAGATGCGCGAAGGTATGTACGTACGCCAGTTGTTGGCGACGATGATGTCCGCGTCGGCCTCCTTGAGCCGCGCGAAGAGCTCCTCGTCGTCGGGGCGGTTGCGGATGACCACGGGGACGCCGTGCTCCTCGGCGAGGTCCGCGACCGAGTCGCTCCAGATCTTCTCGTAGGCGTGCTCGCTCTTGGGGTGGGTGACGACCATCACCACATCGTGCTCGGAGTCCAGGAGCGCTTGCAGGGTGCGATGGCCCCAGGTCTGATAACCGAACATGACGACCCGCATGGAGGTTCCTCCTCAGAAGAGCGATTGATCCCGAAGGAGTAAAGCAAGCCTTACCTAAGGATGCAACGTGCCTGATTTTAGGCGTCGTTTGGGGCTGCAATCCACTATTTGTCCGCTTTGTCTGGTCGACAGGGTGCCGAGATCAGGTTAGCTTTACCTAAGTTCGCTGGGTTGCCGCTCGTCGGCGTGCCCTGCTCCACCTTCTTTCTTCAACGCCTCACAGGCGGCTGTCCCGCACGATCGGAGTGACATGTCACAGGCTCTTCCTGCTGACGCACCGGTGATCCACGACCTCATAGGCATCGGCTTCGGCCCGTCCAATGTGGCCATGGCGATTGCTCTCACCGAGCACAACGCACGCGTCGGACGGCAGGAGGCGGTCACTGCTCACTTCTTCGAGCAGCAGCCGCGCTTCGGCTGGCACCGCGGCATGCTGTTCGAAGACGCGACCATGCAGGTGTCCTTCATGAAGGACCTGGTGACGCTGCGGAACCCGGCGAGCGAGTACAGCTTCCTCTGCTACCTGCAGAGCCGCGGCCGCCTGATCGACTTCGTCAACCACAAGAACCTGTTCCCGCTGCGCGTCGAGTTCCACGACTACTTCGAGTGGGCCGCCGCCAAGGTCGACGACATGGTGTCCTACGGGCACGAAGTGGTCTCCGTGCGACCGGTCGTGCGCGACGGCGTCATCGAGTACGTGGACGTCACGGCCCGCTCCGGCGACGAGACGGTCACCCACCGGGCCCGCAACCTCGTGATCGGCACCGGCCTGCGGCCGTACATGCCCGAGGGCATCGACCGCACCGACCGCGTCTGGCACAACTCCGACCTGCTGCGCCGCGTCGACGAGCTGGAGGGCACCGACCCGACCCGCTTCGTCGTCGTCGGCGCCGGCCAGAGCGCCGCCGAGAACGTGGCCTTCCTGCACCGGCGCTTCCCCGAGGCCGAGGTCTGCGCCGTCTTCGCCCGCTACGGCTACAGCCCCGCGGACGACAGCAAGTTCGCCAACCGCATCTTCGACCCGGCCGCCGTGGACGAGTACTTCACGGCCCCCGGCGAGGTCAAGAGCAAGCTGATGGACTACCACGGCAACACCAACTACTCCGTGGTGGACATCGACCTCATCGACGACCTGTACCGCCAGTCGTACCAGGAGAAGGTCCTCGGCGAGGAGCGCCTGCGCTTCCTCAACGTCTCCCGCCTCTCGGACGTCGTCGAGACCCCGGACAAGGTCCTCACCACCGTCGAGTCGCTCGTCACCGGCGAGAAGACCCCGCTGGACGCCGACGTCGTGGTCTACGCGACCGGCTACCGGCCCGCGGACGCCTTCGGCCTCCTCGGCGAGGTCGAGGGGTACTGCCACCGCGACGGCGAGGGCCGGGTCAGCGTCGAGCGCGACTACCGCATCACGACCGACCCCGAACTGCGCTGCGGCATCTACCTCCAGGGCGGTACCGAGCACACGCACGGCATCACCTCGTCCCTGCTGTCGAACACCGCGATCCGGGTCGGCGAGATCCTGGACTCGGTGATCGAGCGCACCCCGAAGCCGGCCGTCGGCGAAGCCGAGCGCGTCGTCGACGGGATCGGAACGTCCCGCTAGGGCCACCGCCCGTCCCGTCCCCACCCCTCCTGCCCGGCAACGCCGTCCTGCCGGGCAGGCCTGGGCATGCACCGTGAAAACCCCGTGAAAGGAAAGCCCGTGTCCGTTGGGACCCGCCCCGCGCTGACGAGGATCGTCAGAAACCTCCCCCGCGTGGCCGTTGCAGCCGCCGCCGCCCTCGTCCTGAGCGCCTGCGGCGGTGGCACCGAGAAGACCGAGTCGAAGCCCTCCGGAGAGGCCACCGCGAAGTCCGCGGGATCCTTCCCGGTCACGGTCGACCACAAGTACGGCAGCACGACCATCACGGCCGAGCCGAAGAAGGTCGTCACCCTCGGTCTCTCGGACCAGGACGCCGTGCTCGCGCTCGGCGTGAAGCCGGTCGGCGCCGTCGCCTGGTTCAAGGAAGAGCCGTTCGGCAAGTGGCCGTGGGTGAAGGACCTGTGGGGCTCCACCCCGCCGCAGATCGTCGGCGAGCGCGACGAGTACAACATGGAGAAGATCGCGGCCCTCAAGCCGGACCTGATCATCGCCCAGTACTCGGGCATGAAGAAGGAGCAGTACGACACCCTGTCGAAGATCGCCAAGGTCGTCGCGCAGCCCAAGGGCGCCGAGGACTACCAGGCGTCGTGGCAGGTCATGACGAAGCAGATCGGCAAGGCGCTGGGCAAGGACGCCGAGACCGACAAGCTCATCTCCGGCATCGACGCCCGCTTCAAGGCCGTCCGTGACAAGCACCCGGAGTGGAAGGACAAGACGGTCGCGGTCGGCGAGCCCTACGAGCCCGGCAAGTTCTCCGCGTTCGCCCCGAAGGACCCGAAGGTCGCCTTCCTGACCGAGATGGGCTTCACCACCTCCGAGGCCTACCGCACCGCGCTGGGCAAGGACGTCATCGCCGACCTCAGCTTCGAGCGCTTCGACGTGATGGAGGCCGACCGCACCGTGTGGCTCGGCACCGCCGACACCGAGGCGTCCCTGAAGTCCGACCCGCTGTACCAGAAGACCAAGGTCAACCAGGAGAAGCGGGACGTCTTCCTGCCCTACGAGGGTCCGGACGTCGGCGCCGCGCTCTCCTTCAACACCGTGCTGAGCATCCCGTACGCCGTCGACCAGGTCGTGCAGAAGCTCGAAGCCATCAAGTAACACCCCAGCACTGACGCACGACCAGGGAAAGGCCTTCTGAACGATGTTTGACGCCGAGTCGGACCGGATTCCTGCCACCGGGACACCCGTCACCGGTGGGCAGTCCGGAATTTGGCTTGCTCAGCAGATCGAGCCGGACAGCTCGGCCTTCAACGTCTCGTTCACCCTGGAACTGCGCGGTGACGTCGACCTCGACCACCTGACCGCCGCCGTGCGGCAGGTGGTCGAGGAAGCGGACTGCCTCCACGTCGTCTTCGAGACGGCCGAGGACGGCAGCCCCCGCCAGCTTCCCCGCCGCCACCCCGCCGACATCACCGTCGTCGACCTGCGCGCCGAAGCCGACCCCGAGGACGCCGCCTGGGAGTGGATGGGCGCCCGCCGCGCCCGCCCCCTGGCCCTCGCGGACGGCCCCCTGTTCTCCCACAGCCTGCTCCGCCTCGCCGACGACCGCGTGCTGTGGCACCAGTGCTACCACCACCTCGTCATCGACGGCCTGAGCATCGGCCTGCTCTCCCGCCGCGCGGGCGAGATCTACACCGGCGCCCGCCCCGTCGCCCCCGTCGCATGGGACGTGACCCGCCTCGCCGCCTCCGAGCAGGCCTACCGCGCCTCCGAGGCGTACGACGCGGACCGCGCGTACTGGCTGGAGCGCTTCGCGGACCGGCCGCAGCCGGTCCGCCTCGTCGAGCCTGGCCAGAAGATCATCACGCACCGCTTCCGGCGCACGACCGAACTCACCGTGGCCGACACCGACCGCCTGAAGGCCGCCGCCCAGGTCTCCGGCGTACGGGTGTCGCGCCTGCTGGTCGCCGCCGTGGCCGCCTACCTGCACCGCACCACCGGCGAACAGGACCTCGTCCTCGGCCTGCCCGTCACCAGCCGGCAGGACCGCTCCCTCCTGGGAGTCCCCGGCATGGTCTCCAACATCGTGCCGCTGCGGCTGTCCGTACGCCCCGGCACGACCGTCGGCGAGCTGCTGACCCAGACCGACGAGCGCATCGCCGAGGCCGTCGCCCACGGCCGCTACCGCTCCGAGGACCTCGCCAAGGAGCTCGGCCTCGTCGAGGGCGTGCCCGAACTCGTCGGCCCCACCGTCAACATCCTGCCCGGCACCGACTGGCTGCGCTTCCGCGACCACTACTCCGACCTGCGCCCCCAGTGGCTCGGCGCGGTCAGCGACCTCGCCGTCACCGTCGGCGAGTCCGTCCGCGGCGCCGTCCGCATCCTCTTCGACGCCGACGCCGACCAGTGCACGGAAGACGGCCTCGTCGCCCACCAGGAGCGCTTCGGCACCCTCCTGGAAGGCTTCGCCGGTGACCCCGCCCGGCCCATCGGCCACCTCGAACTCACCACCGCCTCGGAACGCGCCCTGCTGCTGGCAGACTTCGGGGTCTCCCCGAGCGAGTCCCCCGAACTGTCCTGGCCGGCCGCCTTCGAGGCGCAGGTCCGCCGCAGCCCGCAGGCCGTCGCCCTGGTCTGCGAGGACACCGAGCTGACCTACGCGCAGCTCGACGCCGACGCCAACCGGCTCGCCCGCCTGCTCGCCGCCCGCGGCGTCGGCGCCGAGGACGTCGTCGGCGTGGCCCTGCCCCGCTCGCCCGAGCTCGTCACCGCCCTCCTCGCCGTGATGAAGGCGGGCGCCGCCTACCTGCCGCTCGACTCCGACCACCCGCAGGACCGCCTCGCCTACATGCTCGACGACGCGGGCGCCCGTACGGTCGTCACCGCGCGCGAACAGGCCGAGGGCCTGCCCGAGCTCCCGGACCTGACCCTCGTCCGGCTCGACGACGCCGGGACCGCCGCCGCCCTCGCCGCCCAGGACCCGGCCCCCCTCGGCCTGGACATCCCGCTCGACCGGGCCGCGTACGTCATCTACACCTCCGGCTCCACCGGCCGCCCCAAGGGCGTCGTGGTGCCCCACGACGGCGTCGGCAGCCTCATCGCCACCGCCACCGAGCGCATCGGCATCACCGCCGACAGCCGGGTCGTCCAGTTCGCGTCCGTCGGCTTCGACGTGACCGTCTGGGACCTGATCATGTCCCTGTGCGTCGGCGGCCGGATCATCGTCGTCCCCACCGAACGCCGCGTCGCCGGACCCGCCCTCACCGACTACATAGCCGCGCACCGGGCGACCCACATGATCCTGCCGCCCTCCCTGGTGTCGGCGCTGCCGCAGGACTGCGAACTCCCCGAGGGCGCGGTCCTCGTCGTCGGAACCGAGGCCGTGCCGAGCGAACTCATCGCCCGGTGGTCCCACCGCCTCCAGATCGTCGTCGCCTACGGCCTGACCGAGGCGAGCGTCAACTCCACCCTGTGGTCGGCCCGCCCGGACTGGCAGGGGCCCGTCCCGATCGGCGAGCCCGACCCCAACACCCGCGCCTACGTGCTGGACTCCGCGCTGCGGCCCGTCCCCGTCGGAGTCGAGGGCGAGCTGTACGTCGCCGGCCGCGGCCTGGCCCGCGGGTACCTCGGCCGCTTCGGTCTGACCTCCGAGCGGTTCGTCGCCGACCCGTTCGGTGAGCCCGGCACCCGCATGTACCGCACCGGCGACCGCGTCCGCTGGACCATCGAGGGCAACCTCGACTTCCTCGGCCGCGCCGACGGCCAGATCAAGATCCGCGGCCACCGCATCGAGCCCGGCGAGATCGAGAGCGCCTTCATGGCCTGCTCCGGCATCGCCCAGGCGGCCGTCCTCGTCCGCGAGGACCAGCGCGCCGCCAAGCGGCTCGTCGCCTACCTCGTCGCCGACGCCTCCCTGGACGCCGCCGCCGCCGAGGCGGCCGTCACCGCCGCCCGCGCCGAGGCCGCGCAGGGCCTGCCCGACTACATGGTGCCCTCGGCCGTCGTCCGGATGGACGGCCCGCTGCCCCTGACGCCCAACGGCAAGCTCGACGCCCGCGCCCTGCCCGACCCGCAGTGGACCGCCATGACCGGCGACGCGGCCCCCACCACCGAGGCCGAGGCCGCCCTCGCCGCCCTCGTCGCCGACGTCCTCGGACTGCCCTCGGTCGGCGTCCACGACAGCTTCTTCGAGCTCGGCGGCGACAGCATCGTCGCGATCCAGCTCGTCACCCGCGCCCGGGCCGCCGGTCTCGCGATCAGCCCCCGCGAGGTGTTCCGCCTCCGCACCGTCGCCGCCCTCGCCCGCGCCGCCGGGGACGCCCCCGCGGCACCGCAGGCCACCGCCGCGCTGCCCGAGCCGTTCTCCCTGGTCCCGCTCACCCCCGAGGACCGCGCCGAGTTCGCCGACGGGCTCGGCGAACTCCTCGACGTGGTCCCGGCCACCCCGCTCCAGGAAGGATTCTTCTTCCACGCGGCCATGGACCGGGGCGGCGCCGACGGGTACGCCGTCCAGGACACCGTCGAACTCGGCGGCGACGTCGACCCCGAAGCCCTCAAGGCCGCCGTCCAGCGCCTCCTGGACCGCCACCCGCTGCTGCGCGCCGCCTTCCGCCAGCACCCCGACGGCCCCGTCGTCCAGGTCATCGGCGCCGACGTGGCCGTGCCCTGGCAGTTCACCGACCTGACCGGCCGGGACGCGGCGCGGCAGGCCGCCGCCGTCGAGGAGATCGCCGCCGCCGAACGCGGCCGCGGCTTCGACCTCGGCGCCCCGCCGCTGATGCGCGCCGCCCTCGTCCGGCTCGACGCGCGGCGCTCCCGGCTGATCCTGACGATGCACCACATCATCGTCGACGGCTGGTCCGTCTCCCTGGTCATGCGGGAACTCCTCGACGGCTACCGCCCCGGCGCCCCCGCCGCGGCGACCGCACCCGACCCCGCCTACCGCGCCTACACCGGCTGGCTGGCCGGCCGCGACCGCGAGCTGGCCCGCGCCGCCTGGCGGGAGGCCCTCGCCGGACTCGACGCGACCGACGGACTCCCGTTCCGGGCCGGCGAGAGCGCCGGAACCGGAACCGGCCGGATCACCCTGGAGCTGAGCGCCGCGGCGACCGAGGCGCTCACCGCCCGGACCCGCCGCCTCGGCCTCACCCTCGCCGCCGTCGTGCAGGGCGCGTTCGGCCTCGTCCTCGGTGACGTCGTCGGCGCCCAGGACCTGGTCCTCGGCACCACCGTCTCCGGCCGCCAGGCCCCCGTGGAGAACATCGAGTCCCTCGTCGGGCTGCTCATCAACACCGTGCCCGCCCGCCTGAGCTGGCGCCCCGAGCAGCCCCTCGCCGAGGTCCTGGCCGCCTTCCAGGACGGCCAGGCCGAACTCCTCGACCACCAGCACCTCGGACTCTCCGAGATCCAGCGGGCCGTCGGCCGCGGCGACCTGTTCGACGCGCTCGTCGTGGTGGAGAACCTGCCCGAGGCCGGCGAGGTGTCCGACCCGCAGGGCCTGATCCGGATCCTCGGATCCGAGATCCACGACTCGGTGCACTACCCGCTCGCCCTCACCGTGCTGCCCGGAGAAACGCTCCGGCTCCAGCTCGACCACGACCCCGCCCGCCTGGACGCCCGCGCCGCCACCCGCTTCGCCGGCCGCCTGCGCGCCCTGCTGGAGCAGGTCACCGCCGACCCGGAGCTCCCCGTCGGCCGGCTCGCCGCACAGTCCGAAGACGAGCGGCGGGCCACCCTCGCCGCCCTCGCCGGAGCCGACCGGCAGCTGCCCGCCGGCACCGTGCACGGCGCGTTCGAGGAACAGGCGCGCCGCACCCCCGACGCCGTCGCCCTCGTCGACGAGGACGGCCACACCTCCTACGCCGAACTCGACGCCCGCGCCGGGGCGCTGGCGCTGCGGCTGGCCGCCCTCGGGGTGGCCGCCGAATCGGTCGTGGCCGTCGCCGTGCCCCGCTCCGCCGCCTCCCTGACCGCCCTCCTGGCCGTCATGAAGGCCGGCGCCGCCTACCTGCCCGTCGACGTGGACTACCCCGCCGACCGGGTCCGCCACATGCTGTCCGACTCCGGTGCCCGCACCGTCGTCGCCACCGAGCGGTCCCTGGCGAAGCTGCCCGCCCTCGACGGCGTCACCCCGGTCCTGATCGACGGCGCCGACGCCGACGCCGCCGGGACCGCCCCGGCCGCACTCGCCCCCGTCGACCCGGACGGCGCCGCGTACGTCATCTACACGTCCGGATCCACCGGCCTGCCCAAGGGCGTGGTGGTCCCGCACCAGGCCGTCGTCGGCCAGCTGGCCTGGACCGCCGCCGAGTTCGGCTTCGGGCCCGGCGAGCGGGTGCTGCACCAGTACTCGACCAGCTTCGACCCCTCCGTCCAGGAGATCTTCGTACCGCTGATCACCGGCGGCACCGTCGTCATCGCCAAGCCCGACGGCCACCGCGACCCGGCCTACCTCGCCGACCTGATCCGCGCCGAACGGGTCACCAACGTCGACCTGGTGCCCTCGCTCTACACCGCCCTCCTCGCCGAAGAAGCCGACGGAGCCCCCTGGTGGGCGAGCCTGCGCCGCGCCTTCAGCGGCGGCGAGGCCCTGCCCGTCCCGCTCGCGCGGCGCTGGCGGGAACGCACCGGCGTGCCCCTGCACAACGTGTACGGGCCCACCGAGGCCGTCATCCAGGTCACCAGCTGGCAGGCCGGCACCGAGTCCGCCGACGCGGCCACCGTGCCCATCGGCCGGCCCGTCTGGAACACCCGGCTGCACGTCCTCGACCGGTACCTGCGCCCGGTCGCCCCGGGCGAACCGGGCGAGCTCTACCTCGCGGGCGCCCAACTCGCCCGCGGCTACCACGGACGCACCGCGCTCACCGCGGAGCGATTCGTCGCCGATCCGTTCGGCACTCCGGGTGCGCGCATGTACCGCACCGGAGACATGGTCCAGTTCAGCGCGGACGGCGTGCTCACCTACCTCGGGCGCACCGACCACCAGGTCAAGATCAGGGGAAACCGAGTGGAACTCGGGGAAATCGAAGCCCGCCTGCGGGACGAGCCGGCCGTCGGGGACGCGGTGGTCGTCGCCCGCGACGACGAGCGCGGAGTCAAGCAGCTGGTGGCCTACCTGGTCCCGGAGCAGGGCGGCCGTGCCGACGCCCTCGACACCGAGGCCGTGCGCGCCGCACTGACCGCGAAGCTGCCCGCGCCGATGGTGCCCAGCCACTTCGTCGCCCTCGACGCGCTGCCGCTCACCCCGGGCGGGAAGACCGACCTGAAGGCCCTCCCGGCCCCCACGGTCCGCCGCAAGGCCGCCGGCCGCACCTCCCGCGAAGGACGCGAGCAGCAGCTCTGCACGATCTTCGCCGAGGTCCTCGGCCTCGACGCGGTCGACGCCGACGAGGACTTCTTCATGCTCGGCGGCGACAGCATCCTGTCCATGTCGGTCGCCAGCCGGGCCCGCAAGGCCGGCCTGTCGGTCAGCCCCCGCGAGGTCTTCGAGCACCGCACCCCGGCCGCCCTAGCGGCCGCCACCGGCGCCGCCGACACCGCGGCCGCCCCGGCCGCCGACACCGACGGCGTCGGTGACGTCACCCTGCTGCCGATCGTCCACCAGCTCCGCGAAGACGGCGGGCCCATCGGCCGGTTCAACCTGTCGATGCTGCTCCAGTCGCCCGCGGCCGCCGACGCCGACACCCTGGCCCGCGTCCTCCAGGCCATACTCGACCACCACGACGGCCTGCGCACCCGCCTCACCCGGATGGACCTCGGCCCGGCCATCCCGGCCCTGTGGTCCGCCGTCACCACCCCCGCCGGCAGCGTGGACGCCGCCGCCCTGCTGCACCGCGTCGACGCCGCCGGCCTCGACGAGGACGCCCTGCGCGCCCTGATCACCACCGAGTCGGACGCGGCCGCCGGCCGCCTCGACCCCGACACCGGCGCGATGGTCCAGGCCGTCTGGTTCGACGCCGGCCCCGGCGTGCCCGGCCGCCTGCTGCTCGTCGTCCACCACCTGGTGGTCGACGGCGTGTCCTGGCGCGTCCTGCTCGGCGACCTCGCCGCCGCCTGGGAGGCCGCCGCCCGGGGACAGCGGCCCGAGCTGGAACCCGTACCCTCCTCGCTGCGCCGCTTCGCCCGGGAGATCGCCGAACAGGCCACCTCCCCGCAGCGCCAGGCCGAACTCCCGTACTGGGCCAAGACCCTGGCTCCCGGCGCCGAGCTGGTCCCGGGCGCCGACCGCAGCGGCACCGCCGGCTCCGCGCAGGACCACACCGTCACCCTCTCCACCGAGGAGACCCGCGCCCTGCTGACGGCCGTCCCCGCCACCGCGGGCGCCGACGTCACCGAGGTGCTCCTCGCAGCCCTGCGCCTGGCGGTCTCCCGCTGGCACGCCGACCGCGGCGCCGTCGCCTCCGGGGACCTCCTCGTCGACCTCGAACGCCACGGCCGCGACGGCACCGGCCTGGACCTGTCCCGCACCGTCGGCTGGTTCACCGGACTCCACCCCGTGCGCCTGCCCGCCGCCGACGGCGCCCTGGACACCCTCAAGGCCGTCAAGGAGTCCGTCCGCTCGGCCCCCGACTCCGGCGCCGGGTACGGCATGCTGCGCTACCTCAACCCGCAGCTCGCCCCCGTGTTCGCCCAGCTGGCCACCGCCCAGGTCCTGTTCAACTACTTCGGCCGGCTCCCCGCCGACCAGGCCGTCGACTGGGCCCCCGCCGCCGAGTCCGACGCCCTGTCCGTGGAACCGGACGCGGGCCTGGCCATGCCGTACCCGCTCCAGATCAACGCGGTCTGCGCCGAAACCCCGCACGGCCCCGAACTGCGCGCCACCTGGACCTGGCCGGCCGGCCGCGCCCTCGGCGAGGACGACGTCCGGGCCCTCGGCCTGGCCTGGGCCGAAGCCCTGCGCGAACTCATCGCCCAGGCCGCCGGCTCCGGCCCCGCCACCGGCACCCTGACCCCCTCCGACCTGCCGCTCGTCCAGCTCACCCAGACCGAGATCGACCGGGTCGCGCAGGTCAGCCCGGTCCCCGTCGCCGACATCTGGCCGCTCTCCCCCCTCCAGGAGGGCATCCACTTCCACGCCAGCTACGACACCGACGGCCTGGACGTCTACACCGCCCAGGACTGCTTCGACTTCGGCCACCGCCTGGACCTGGACCGGCTGCGCGCCGCCTGCGCCACCCTGCTCGCCCGCCACCCCAGCCTGTGCGCCGGCATCACCTCCGACGGGCTGCCCGCCCCGGTGCAGTTCGTCGGCCCGGCCGCCGAGGTCCCCGTACCGCTCACCGAGACCGACCTGACCGGCCTCACCGAGGAGCAGCGCCAGGCCCGCCTCACCGAGATCGCCGACGCCGACCGCCTGCGCCGCTTCGACCTGGCCGCGCCCCCGCTGTTCCGCCTCCAGCTGATCCGGCTCACGGAGAACGCCGACCGGCTGATGCTCAGCCACCACCTGGTGGCCTGGGACGGCTGGTCCCAGTCCCTGTTCCTCGACGAACTGCTCGCCCTCTACGCGGCCGCCGGCGACGACACCGGCCTGCGCACCCCCGGCAGCTACCGCGACTACCTGACCTGGCTCGCGGAGCAGGACTTCGACGCCGCCCGCGCCACCTGGCGCACCGCGCTCGCCGGACTTGACGAGCCGACCCTGGTGGCCCGCGGCCGCGGCGGCGACCCGACCATCCCGCGCCGCCACGCCCTCGACCTCGGCGCCGACCTCAGCGACCGGCTGCGCGGCTCCGCCCGCGAACACGGCCTCACCATCAACGCGGTCCTCTCCGCGGCCTGGGCCCTGGTGCTGTCCGCCGCCGTGGGCAGCGACGACGTGGTGTTCGGCGCCACCGTCGCCGGCCGCCCGGCCGAGGTGCCCGGCGCCGACACCACCATCGGCATGTTCCTCAACACCGTCCCGCTGCGGATCTCCCTGCGCCCCGAGGAGACCGTCGCACAGCTGCTGCGCCGGGTGCAGTCCGAGCGCATGGCGCTCATGGACCACGAGTACCTGGGCCTGGCCGAACTCCAGCGGGCCGGCGGCCACCCCGTCCTCTTCGACACCCTGTACGTGCTCCAGAACTTCGCCGACGAGGGCGCCTTCCGCGAACTCACCGACCGGCACGGCATCACCGGGGTGGGCAGCGTCGACGCCACCCACTACCCGATGACCCTCATCGTCAACCCGGCCGAGCGGGTCCAGGTCAAGCTGGAGTACCGCCCCGACCTGATCGACGACGAGCAGGCCGCCGCCACCCTCAACCGCTACCGGACCCTGGTCGAGCGTCTCCTCGGCGACCTCGCCGCCCCCGTCGGCACCCTGGACCTGCTGCTCCCCGACGAGCACGCCGCCCTCACCGGCGCCTGGGCGGCCAGCAACGAGCCCGTCCCGAACGAGACCGTCGCCGACATGCTCGCCACCCAGGTGGCCCGCACCCCGGACGCCGTCGCCCTCGTCTTCGGCGACACCGCCCTCACCTACGCCGAACTCGACGCCCGGATCAACCGCACGGCCCGGCTGCTGCTGGCCCGCGGGGCCGGCCCGGAGCGGACCGTCGCCCTGGCACTGCCCCGCTCCATCGAGATGGTCGTCGCCCTGTTCGCGGTCCTGCGCACCGGCGCCGCCTACCTGCCGCTCGACCTGGACCACCCGGCCGACCGGCTCCGCCTGATGGTCGAGGACACCGGCCCGCTGTGCCTGCTCACCACCCTCGCCGTCGCGCCCACCCTGCGCGGCGAGTCCGGCCCGCTCGCCCCCGAGGTCGCCCTGGACGACCCGGCCGTCACCGCCGAACTGAGCGCCCTCCCGGGCGACGAGGTCACCGACGCCGAACGCCCCGCGTTCGCGCACTCGGTCGAGGGCCGCCTGGAGCACCCGGCCTACGTCATCTACACCTCCGGCTCCACCGGCAAGCCCAAGGGCGTCGTCACCCCCTACCGGGGTCTGACGAACATGCAGCTCAACCACCAGGTCGAGGTGTTCGACCCGGCGATCGCCTCGGCCGGCGGACGCCGCCTGCGCATCGCGCACACCGTCTCCTTCGCCTTCGACATGTCGTGGGAGGAGCTGCTCTGGCTCGTCGAGGGCCACGAGGTCCACGTCTGTGACGAGGAACTGCGCCGCGACGCCGAGGCCCTGGTCGCCTACTGCGACGGCAACCGCATCGACGTCGTCAACGTCACTCCCACCTACGCCCAGCTCCTGATCGAGGAAGGCCTCCTCGACCAGGACGAGAGCACCGGCAAGCACCGGCCCGCGCTGGTCCTGCTCGGCGGCGAGGCCGTCTCCGACACCGTGTGGAGCCGCCTCGCCGACACCGAGAACACCTACGGCTACAACCTGTACGGCCCCACCGAGTACACGATCAACACCCTCGGCGGGTCCACCGCGGACAGCCCGACCCCCACCGTCGGCCGGCCCATCCGCAACACCCGCGGCTACGTCCTCGACGCCATGCTGCGCCCCGTCCCGCCCGGCTGCCCCGGCGAGCTGTACATCGCCGGCACCGGCCTGGCCCGCGGCTACCACGACCGGCCCGGCCTCACCGCCGAGCGGTTCGTCGCCGACCCGTTCGGCGCGCCCGGCGAGCGCATGTACCGTACGGGCGACCTCGTACGGCAGCGCCCCGACGGCCTGATCGACTTCCTCGGCCGCACCGACGACCAGGTCAAGATCCGCGGCTACCGCATCGAGCTCGGCGAGATCTCCACCGCCCTGTCCGCGCACCCCGAGGTGGCCCACGCCGCCGTCGTCGTGAACGAGCAGGCGGCGGGCAAGCGCCTGGTCGGCTACGTGGTCCCCGAGGAGGGCGCCGAACGCGGCGAGGCCCTCGTCCAGAGCCTGCGGGAGCACCTCAAGGCCTCCCTGCCCGACTACATGGTCCCGGCCGCCCTGGTGGCCGTGGACACCCTGCCGCTGACCGTCAACGGCAAGCTCGACACCAAGGCCCTGCCCGCCCCCGAGTTCGCGGGCGCCGGCACCGGCCGCTCCGCGCGGACCCCGCAGGAGGAGACCCTCTGCGCGCTGTTCGCGGAGGTCCTCGGCCTCGCCGAGGGCAGCGTCGGCATCGACAGCAACTTCTTCGAGCTCGGCGGGCACTCGCTGCTCGCCACCCGCCTGGTCGCCCGGGCCCGTACCGCGCTCTCCGCGGAGCTGGCCATCCGGGACCTCTTCGAGGCCCCGACCGTCGCCGAACTCGTGGAGCGCGCGGCCGGCTCGCAGGGCGACGCACGCCCCGCCCTGGTGGCCGGCGAACGCCCCGACGAGCTGCCGCTCTCCCACGCCCAGCAGCGCCTGTGGGTCATCCAGCAGATGGAGGAGACCTCCGCCGCGTACAACTTCCCGCTGGTCATGCGGCTGCGCGGAGACCTCGACCTCGACGCCTGGCGGGCCGCCCTCGCCGACGTCACCGACCGCCACGAGGCCCTGCGCACCCTGTTCGCCGAGCGCGACGGCCGGGCCTACCAGAGCGTCCTGCCCGCCGGCCAGGCCCAGCCGCCCGTCGAGCACCTGCGCGCCACCGAGGACGAGGCCCGCGCCCTGGTCGACGCGGCCATCAACCGGCCCTTCGACCTCGCGACCGAGCTGCCGCTGCGCGCCACGGTCATCGAGGTGGCGCCCGGCGAACACGTCGTCGTGATCCTCCTGCACCACATCACCACCGACGAGTGGTCGGACCGGCCCTTCCTCGGCGACCTGGCCGCCGCCTACGCCGCCCGCCGCTCCGGCGCCGCACCCGCCTGGGAGCCGCTGCCCGTCCAGTACGCCGACTACGCGCTGTGGCAGCAGAAGCTGCTCGGCGACCCGGCCGACGCGCAGAGCCTGGCCGCCCGCCAGCTCGACCACTGGCACCGCACCCTGGACGGCGCCCCCGAGGAACTGGACCTGCCCACCGACCGGCCGCGCCCCGCCCGCCCCGCCTTCACCGGCGCCGAACTCGACGTCGAGTTCGACGGCCCGGCCTACCAGGGCCTGAAGCGGCTGGCCAAGGACAACGGCGTCAGCATGTTCATGGTGGTCCACGCGGCCGTCGCGACCCTGCTGCACCGGCTCGGCGCCGGTACCGACATCCCGCTCGGCTCGCCCATCGCCGGCCGCGGCGACGAAGCCCTCGACGACCTCGTCGGGTTCTTCGTCAACACCCTGGTCCTTCGCACCGACCTCGGCGGCGACCCGACCTTCACCGAGCTGCTCGCCCGGGTCCGCGACACCGACCTGGCCGCGTTCTCGCACGCCGACGTGCCCTTCGAATCCGTCGTGGAGAAGCTCAACCCGACCCGCTCGCTGGCCCGCAACCCGCTGTTCCAGGTGATGGTCGGCTACCACGCCCGCACCGAGGGCGAACTGGACCTGGCCGGCCTGGGCGTGGAGTACGTGCCCTTCCGGATCCGCTCCGCCAAGTTCGACCTGGTGTTCAGCTTCACCGAGCAGACCGCCGCCGACGGCGAGACGGGTTCCCTCGTCTGCCGTCTGGAGTTCGCCACCGAGCTCTTCGACCAGGAGACCGCCGAGCGGATCGGCGAACGGCTGGCCGTCCTCACCGGCGCCCTCGCCGCCGCCCCCGACCTTCCCGTGTCCGCCGCCCCGCTCCTCGTGGGCGACGAGCGGAGCCTCGTCCTGGAAGGCTTCAACGGCGGCCCCCGCGAGGTCGACGAGCTGTCCCTGCCCGAGCTGTTCGCCCGGCACGTCGCCGAGCGGCCGGACGCGGTCGCCGTCGTCGACCGCGGCACCCGCCTCGACTACGCCGCGCTGGACGCCCGGTCCAACCGGATCGCCCACCTGCTGGCGGCCCAGGGCGTCGGCACCGAGAGCGTCGTCGGCGTGGCCGTGCCCCGCTCGGCCGACATGATCGCCACCGTGCTGGCGGCCCTGAAGCTGGGCGCCGCCTTCCTGCCGCTCGACCTGGTCCACCCCGCGGACCGGCTCGGCTACATGATCGAGGACTCCCGGACGACCCTGGTCGTCGGCACCGAGCCCGTGGCCGGGAAGATCCCCGCCACGGACGTCCCGGTCCTGCTGCTCGACGAGCCCGGCACCGCCGCCGCACTGGAACTGCAGCCCGAGACCGCCGTCCCCGCACCGCGGGTGGCCCTCGACCAGGCCGCGTACGTCATCTACACCTCCGGCTCCACCGGCCGCCCCAAGGGCGTCGTCGTCCCCCACGAGGGCATCGCCAGCCTGGTCGCCACCGCGGTCGACCGGATGGGCCTCGAAGCCGACAGCAGCGTCCTGCAGTTCGCCTCCATCGGCTTCGACGTGTTCGTCTTCGAACTCGCCATGGCGCTGTGCCACGGCGGACGGCTCGTGCTCATCACCGACGAGGCACGGGTCGCCGGACCGGCGCTCACCGACTTCCTCGCCGAGCACCGCATCAGCCACATGATCCTGCCGCCGTCGCTGGTGTCCGCCCTGCCCGCCGGCTGCGCACTCCCCGAAGGATCGACCGTCCTGGTCGGCACCGAGACCGTGCCGCCGGACCTCTTCGAGCGGTTCGGCGCCACGGCGAACCTGATCTGCGCCTACGGCCTCACCGAAGCCACCGTCAACTCCACCCTGTGGGAGTCCCGCGACGCCCACCTGAGGCCCGGAGCCCGCGTGCCGATCGGCATCCCGGACCCCAACACCCTCGCCTACGTCCTGGACGACCGGCTCCAGCCCGTCCCGCCCGGCGTGGTCGGCGAGCTGTACGTGTCCGGACGCGGCCTCGCCCGCGGCTACCTCGGCCGGTTCGGGCTGACCGCCGAGCGGTTCGTCGCCGACCCGTTCGGCGCCCCCGGCAGCCGCATGTACCGCACCGGCGACCGCGCCCGCTGGCGCCGCGACGGGAACCTCGACTTCCTCGGCCGCGTCGACACCCAGGTCAAGATCCGCGGCTTCCGCATCGAACTCGGCGAGATCGAGGCCGCGCTCGCCGGACACCCGGCCGTCAGCCAGGCCACCGTCGTCCCCGACCGGGCCGGAGACATCGTCCGCCTCGTCGGATACGTCGTCCCCGAGAACGGGGCCCTCGACCCGCTGGACGTACGCGCGCACGTCGCCGGCCGGCTGCCGGAGTACATGGTGCCCGCGCTCGTCGTCGCCCTCGACGGGCCGCTGCCGCTGACCCCCAACGGCAAGCTCGACCACAAGGCGCTGCCCGCGCCCGACTGGTCCGGCATGACCGGCGGGGCCCGCCCGGTGGGCGCCACCCAGGCGAGGCTGGCCGGACTGTTCGGCGAGATCCTCCAGCTGGAGGAAGTCGGCGTCCACGACAACTTCTTCGCCCTGGGCGGCCACTCCATGGCCTCCATGCGCCTGCTCGGCCGCATCCGCGCCGAGTTCGGCGTCGAGCTCAGCATCCGTGACGTCTTCGACGCCCTGACCGTCGCCGGCCTCGCCGCCAAGCTCGACGGCGCGGCCGCCGCCCGCCCGGCCCTGCGCCCGGCCGGCCCCCGCCCCGCCGGGGAAGCGGCCGCCCCGGCGCCCGTACAGCGCTGGCAGTGGAACGCGTACCGGCGCTGGGACGGTTTCGACCACGGCCTGGTGCTCCGCTCTCCCGGCGTCCTGGACCCGGCCGCCCTGGCCGCCGCCCTCGACGACGTGGTCACCCGCCACGAGCCGCTGCGCACCCGCTTCACCGAGCAGGACGGCGCCGTGCGCCGCGAACCCGCCGGGCACCCGGTGCTGGAGGCGGAGCACTGCGCCGACCTCGACACCCGCCTCGCCGAACTCGCCGCGCAGCACCCCGACCTGACCCGCGAGGCACCGCTGCGGGCCCGGCTGCTCACCGCCGCCTCGGGCGAACAGGCCCTGCTGATCACCGCGCACTACCTCGCCGTCGACGAATGGTCCGTGGTCCCGCTGTTCCGCGACCTCACCGCCGCCTACGAGGCGCGCGAGCAGGGCCGGACCCCGGCCTGGGAGCCGCTGCCCGTCAGCTACTCCGACTACGCGGCCTGGGCCGAGGAGGTGCTCGGCGACCTCGCCGAGCCCACCAGCCCCGGCGGCCGCCAGCTCGCCTGGTGGCGGCAGAACCTGGACGGCATCCCCGGGCAGCTCGCGCTGCCCGCGGACCGGCCGCGCCCGCAGGCCCCGGACGTCCGCGGACCGGGCGGCGACTACGTCTCCTTCGTCCTGGACGAGCAGCTCCACGCCGACGTGGACACCCTCGCCCAGTCCACCGGCACCAGCATGTTCATGGTGCTGCACTCGGCCCTGTCGGCCCTGCTCACCGCCCACGGTGCGGGCACCGACCTGCCGATCGGTACGATGGTCGCCGGCCGGGGCGAAGAGCAGCTCGCCGACCTCGTCGGCTGCTTCTTCAACACCGTGGTGCTGCGCACCGACACGGCGGGGGACCCCACCTTCGCCGAACTGCTGGGCCGGGTGCGGGAGACCACGCTCAGCGCCCTGGACCGGCAGGACGTCCCGTTCGACGCGGTCGTCCGTGCCACCGCGCTGCCCGCCGAGGGCCCGCAGGTCATGGTGATCCACCACGAGCAGGCGGACCTCGGGCAGCTGGAGGGCGGCGTGGGCTCCTTCCACGCCGTGCCGACGGGCTCGGCGAAGGCGGAGCTGACGCTCAGCTTCTACGAGCCGCGCGGCGACGGACCGGTGCACTGCGAACTGATCCACGCCACCGACCTGCTCGGCCGGGCCAAGGCCCGCCAGCTCGCCGAAGAACTTCACCGGCTGCTGCGCCATGTGGTCGCCGAACCCGGACAGCCGCTCTCGGAGCTGTTCACCGTTATGTCCATGAGGAGTGAGAACGCATGACCACCAACCCGTTCGAGGACCCGCAGGGCCGCTTCCTGGTCCTCGTCAACGACGAGAACCAGCACTCGGTGTGGCCGTCCTTCGCCCAGGTGCCGGCGGGCTGGCGGACCGTGTTCGGCGAGGACACCCGGGACGCGTGCCTGACGTACGTCGAGACCAACTGGACCGACCTGCGCCCCGCGAGCCTGGTCGCCCAGCAGGCCTGACCCGCCGGCGCCACGAAGCCGCCCGCGATGAGGAAACCCCTCACCGCGGGCGGCTTCCGCGTGTTCCGGGCCGGGACCGGTACCCCCGTACGCCCGTACGCCCCGCTCGGGGGCGGGCCGTTCGCGGCGCGCGGTGCCCGGGGGAGCGGCCGGGACGGGGCAGCGGTGCCCGGGGCCGTGCGCACCCCGCGGTGCACCGCGGCGCGGTGAACCCGCCGCCGGGGCGGCGCGGCCGGCCCCCGGAGCCCGCCGCCCGCTGCCCGCCGCCCGCCGGGGAAGGGGACGGGGTGCCGTGCCCGGTCGGGGCACGCGAAAACGCCGTGTGGCCCTCCCCCGAGGGGGAGGGTCACACGGCGTTCGGGCCGTGCTCAGGCGGCCCGTGGGCCCCGGCGCCTCAACGGGCCTGCGCGGAGGGCGGTACGGGCTTCCTCGGAGCGGGCAGCGCGGCGGCGTCCCCCGGCTCCCGGCGGCTCGCCGACCAGGCGGCCCACAGGCCCGCGTAGCGCCCGCCCGCCGCCACCAGCTCGTCGTGCGTGCCGGTCTCGACGACCTGCCCCTGGTCGAGGACCACGATCCGGTCGGCGGTCGCGGCCTGCGGCAGCCGGTGGGCCACCATCAGCCCCGTACGTCCCTCCAGGGCCTGGAGCGCGGCCGTCTCCAGGACGCGGGCGCCCGCGCTGCCCGCGTCGGCGGTGGCCTCGTCCAGGATCGCGATCGGCGGATCCGCGAGGACGAGCCGGGCCAGGGCCAGGTGCTGGGCCTGGGTCACCGTCAGCCGGTGCCCGCCCTCACCGACGACCGTGGCGAGCCCCTCGGGCAGCGCCTGCGCCCACTCCAGTGCCCCCACCCGGGCGAGGGCCGCGTGCAGCTCCTCGTCGGTGGCCTCCGGCCGGGCCAGCCGCATGTCCTCGGCGAGCGGACCGGCGAACACGTGGACTTCCTGGCTGATCAGCGTCACCGCCTGCCGGACCCCGACGGGACCCAGTTCCCGCACGTCGACGCCACCGAGGGCGATCGTGCCGCCCGACGGTTCGTGGACACCGGCGATCAGCTTCGCCAGCGTCGTCTTCCCGGCCCCGCTCGCACCGACGAGGGCCACCCGCTCGCCGCTGCTCACCTCCAGCTCGACCTCGCGCAGGACGGGGTGCCCCGACACGTACGCGTGGCTCAGCCCGTGGACCTTGACCGACCCGTCCGCGGCCACGGCCCGCTCCTCGGGCTCCCGTTCCGCCGGCAGGGTCGACACGCCCACCAGGCGGGCCAGGCTCGCGCCTGCGGACTGCGCCTCGTCGATGAGGAAGAGCGCGGCGTTGACCGGGTTGAAGAGGCTGTGGAAGTAGAGCGCGGCCGCGGTCGCCGTGCCGATGCTCACCGACCCGTTGTCGACCAGGAAGAAGCCGGTGAACAGGACGGCCGCCAGGCCGATGAACTCGGCGAGGTTCAGCCGCGAGAAGAACCCGGACACGAGGCGGATGCCGCGCAGCGCGAGGTCGACGGCCTCCCGGGAGCGCTGCTCCAACAGCTCGGCGTGCCGTCCGCCGAGGCGGAACGCCCGTACGGTGCGGACGCCGCCGATGCTGTCGAGGAGCTGGTGCTGGAGCGCGCCCGTCGCCACGCGGTGCCCGGCGTACACGGAGGAGGCGCGGGGGATGTACCAGCGCACGGACAGGACGTGGACCGGTACGGCGATCAGGACGGCGACCAGGAACCGCCAGTCCAGTACGGCCAGTCCGGCCAGGGTCAGCACGATGGTGAGCAGGGCGCCGGCGAACTCGGGGAGGGCCTGGCGCACCGCCCGGGCGATGACGGTGACGTCCCCGGTCACCCGGGAGGTGAGGTCGCCGGAACCGGCCCGCTCGACGCGTTCGAGGGGCAGGCGCAGCGCCCGCGCGATGAACTTCTCGCGCAGGTCCGCGAGGATCGTTTCGCCGAGCCGGGCGACGAGGGAGCTGCCGATGGCGGTGGCGACGCCGCGGGCGACCGCCACGACGAGGAGGAGGACCATCGGCACGGTCAGCGATCCGGAGCCGCGCTGTTCGACGACGAGGTCGACGATGCGTCCCAGGAGCGGGGCGGTCAGCAGGCCGATGCCCGTCCCCAGGACCAGTACGGTCAGCGCGCCGACCGCCAGCAGGCGGTGACCGCGCATCAGGGTCCCGAGGACACCGAGGGTCTGGGCACCGGTGGCCGTGGGCAGCAGCTCGCGATCCCGTGTGCTGGATCCGCTCATCGTCCGTCCTTCGTTGTCCGCGTCGTGGTGGTGCGCGCCCGCGTGGTCCGCGCCGCCCGGTCTGTCGGCGGGCGTGTCCTTCAGGTCCGTCATGCCAGCACCGTCGTGCGGTAGGCCGTGTCGGCGGAGACCAGTTCCTGGTGGCGGCCGTCGGCGGAGACCGCGCCCCCGTCGAGGACGACCACCCGGTCGGTCTCGGCGAGCAGGGCGGGGCTGGTGGTGACCAGGACGGTGGTGCGGCCGGGCCGGAGCTGCCTCAGGCGGGCCGCGATGTGCGATTCGGTGACCGTGTCGACGGCCGTCGTCGGGTCGTGGACGACCAGCACCGGCGGGTCGGCGGCCAGCGCCCGGGCGAGGGCGACGCGCTGGCGCTGTCCGCCGGACAGGGAGCGTCCGCGTTCGGTGAGCGGCGTGTCCCCGCCCTGGGGCAGGTCCCGTGCGACGTCGTCGGCCGTGGCGGCGGCCAGGGCCGCTCCGGCGTCCCGTCCGTCGTCGGGCATGGCGGCCCGTACGTTGTCCAGCAGGCTGCCTTCGAACAGGTCGGCGTCGTGGTGGGCGACCAGGACGGCCCGGCGGGCGTCGTCCGGGTCCAGGTCGGTCAGCGCCACCCCGTCGAGTTCGATCACGCCCGCGTCGGGGTCCGACTCGCGGCCCAGGCACAGCAGCAGGTCGTTGGCGGCGGCCGGGTCCTTGGCGACGACGCCGATCAGGCTGCCGGGGGCGACGTCGAGGTCCAGACCGCGCAGCGCCCCGTACGTGACGCCGCTCAGCCGGACCCGCCCGGCGACGGGCCGGGGGAGCACGGCCGTTCCGGCGGTGACGGCGGGCGGCGCGGCGAGCACTTCGGCGATGCGCTCCGCGGAGGCGCGGCCCTGGGCGAACTCGCCGTTGACGTAGGTGAGGAGCTGGAACGGTCCCAGCAGGTACTGGGCGAGACCGACGGCCGCGACGAGCTCGCCGACGCTGATCGAGCCGTTCATCGCCAGGTGCGCGCCGACCAGTCCGATGACGGCGATGAAGACGCCGGTCAGGGCGAGGATCGCGCCGTCGTGCCAGGCGCGGCTGCGCGCGGCGCGCAGGGCCGCGGCCAGCGAGTCCTGGCTGGTGCGCCGGTACCGGGACACGGCGGCGGCCTCGGCGCCGATGCCCTTGAGCACCCGCAGTCCCGCGACGAGGTCGGCGGCGACGCCCGAGGCGTGCGCGGCGCGGTCCTGCTCGACCTCGCTGCGCTGTTCCAGTGGCCGGCTGATGAGGTGGCCCAGCCACAGCAGCGGCGGGACGCCGAGCAGGATCAGCAGGCCCAGCGGCACCGAGATGCGCAGCAGCGCGACCGCGCTGATGGTGAGGCCGGCGGCCGCGGAGACCGCGTACGTGACCGCGGCGGCGGTCGCGCCCACGCGGGTCGCGTCGCCGGTCGCGATGGCGGTCAGCGCGCCGGGCAGCCGGCCCCGGTCGGCGCCGCCGCGGGGGTCGAGCACCTTGGCGGCCAGGGTGAGGCGCAGGCCGTGGGAGGCGTGTTCGGAGGACCCGTCGGTGATCCGCGCGGAGATCCGGTAGCAGGTCGACAGGACGAAGAAGAGGGCGGCGAGGACGAGCAGCCAGCGCAGCAGGGCCCCGGAGGATCCCGTCGCGACGGCCTGGTCGATGATGACACCGATGACGACGGGCACCAGCGCCTCGCAGCCCTGGTGCGCCATGCCGAGGGCCGAGGCCGTGACGATGCGGCGCCGTTGCCCCCCGATCGCCTTCCGGAGGACATGGCTCCCCGTGGGTCCTCCGTCGAGCATGCGTGCCTCCGAGAGATAGCTGGATGATCTAATAGTTAGGTAAGGCTACTCTAAATAAGCCACCCCTCGGGGTGGCGGGTGTGGCTGCCCCGTATGTCCCGCTTGCGGCGCGCGTCCGCGCGTTGACCTTGTGCGGAACCTTCGCTTAGGCTCACCTAAGTATCATTCTGTTGTCGGTGCATCACATTTCATACATCGCCGGCGAACTGCCGCCAGGGGGAGCGTTGTTGCAGATCGAAGCCCGGGCGGTGTCCGGAAGCACGGCCGAAGGCCCGGTCGCACCCTCGAAATCCCGGTCCGTGGCCGCGGTACGGGGAGCGGGCCTCCTCGTCGGGCTCGCCGCGCTGGTCCTCATCTCGCTCCTCAGCGTGTGGGTCGGCACCAAGGGCATCCCGTTCTCCGCCACGTGGAACGCGCTGTGGCACCCCGACGGGTCGCAGACCTCCGTCATCATCCACGAGTACCGCATCCCCCGCACCCTCCTCGGCCTCGTCGTCGGCGTGGCCCTGGGGCTGTCCGGCGCGCTCATGCAGGCACTGACCCGCAACCCGCTCGCCGACCCCGGTCTGCTCGGCGTCAGCCTCGGCGCGTCGAGCGGCGTGGTCATCGCGATCGGGTTCTTCGGCGTGGGCACGGCCCTCGGCTACGTGTGGTTCGCCTTCATCGGCGCCGCGCTCGCCTCGGTGCTGGTGTACGCGCTCGGCTCGTCCGGCCGGTCCCTGGCCACCCCCGACCGGCTCGTGGTCGCGGGAGCGGCCGTCACGGCGGTGCTGACCGCCTTCAACACGGCCGTCCTGCTCCTCGACCCCCAGGCCTTCAACCAGTTCAGGTTCTGGACGGTCGGCGCCCTCGCGGGCCGCGGCCTCGACCTCGTGTACGTGGTCCTGCCGTTCGTCGTCGTCGGCCTCGTCCTCGCCCTCGGGATCGCCCCGTCGCTCAACGCCCTCGGCATGGGCGAGGACGTCGGACGCGCCCTCGGTGTGAACGTCGGCCGGACCCGCGCGCTGGGCGCCGTCGCGGTGATGCTCCTGTGCGGAGCCGCGACCGCCGCCGCCGGACCGATCGGCTTCGTCGGCCTGGCCGTTCCGCACCTCGCCCGGTTCGTCGTGGGCGCCGACCAGCGCTGGGTCCTCGCGTACTCGATGCTGATCGCGCCCGTCCTGCTGATCGGATCGGACGTACTGGGCCGGGTGCTCGGAGCACCCGGTGAGATCCAGGTCGGCATCGTCACCGCGTTCCTCGGCGCACCGCTGTTCATCGCGCTGTGCCGCCGCCGAAAGTTGGTCATGCTGTGAGCGCCGCACCCGAGGGCGGAACCTCCGTCACCCACGCGTCCCCGCCCGCGGGCGGGGCACCCGCCGCCCGGCCGCCCCGCATCGTCAGCGGCAGGGTCCTGCGCAGCCCGCGCGGACACCTCTCCCTGCGCGTCCAGGGCCGCACGATGGCCGTCACCACGATCCTGCTGGCCCTCCTCCTGACGGTCATGACGATCAGTCTGACGACGGGAGACTTCGAACTGTCCGTCGGCGACGTCGTCAAGGCGCTCCTCGGCACCGGGGACGGCGCGTCCGACTTCATCGTGAACACCCTGCGCATGCCCCGCCTGCTGACCGCCCTGTGCGTCGGCGCCGCCCTGGCCGTCAGCGGCGCCATCCTGCAGAGCCTCACCGCCAACCCGCTGGGCAGCCCCGACATCATCGGCTTCACCAACGGGTCGGCGACCGGTGCCCTCGTCGTCATCGTCACGCTGCACGGCAGCATGACCGAGATCGCCATCGGAGCGCTGATCGGCGGGCTCGGCACGGCCGCCGTCATGTACCTGCTCCTCCTCGGCAGCGGCATGCAGGGCTTCCGGCTCGTCGTCATCGGCATCGGCGTCAGCTCCCTGCTCCTCGCCCTCAACTCGTACCTGATCACCCGGGCGAGCTGGCAGGAGGCCCTGGAGGCCCAGGCGTGGCTCATCGGCAGCCTGGGCAACCGGGGCTGGGAACACGCCACCGCGGTCGGCCTCGCCGTCGTCGTACTCCTCCCGCTCGCCCTGCTGTTCGCCCGCCGGCTGTCCATGGTGGAGATGGGCGACGACACGGCCACCGCGCTGGGCGTCAACGTCGGCGCGAGCCGGACGGCCCTGCTCGTCATCAGCGTCGCCCTGGCGGCGTTCGCCACCGCGGTGACCGGGCCCATCTGGTTCGTCGCGCTCGCGGCCCCCCAGCTCGCCCGCAAGCTCACCCGGTCATCCGGCCCCGCGCTGGTGCCTTCCGCCGCCATGGGCGCCGTCCTGCTGACCGCGAGCGACCTCGCGATGCAGCGCATCTTCTCCCCCGCCCTCCTGCCGGTGGGCACGGCGACCGGCACCATCGGCGGGCTGTACCTCATCTGGCTGCTGGTCACGGAGTCACGAAAGAGCCGCGCATGACTGCAACGATCCCCCCGACCGCCCGCCTGAGGGCGGAGGGCCTCACGCTCTCCTACGACCAGCGGACGGTGGCCACCTCCCTGGACGTGGTCATCCCCGACCACTCCTTTACGGTGATCATCGGCCCCAACGCCTGCGGGAAGTCCACGCTCCTCAAGGCACTGGCGCGGATGATCAAGCCCCGGGCGGGCGAGGTCTACCTCGACGGAGCCGCGATCGCGTCCTACCGCTCCCGCGAGGTCGCCCGCCGGCTCGGCCTGCTCCCGCAGACCTCGACCGCG
The DNA here is from genome assembly GCF_056433525.1 of Streptomyces sp. NPDC044704. Taxonomy (NCBI): domain Bacteria; kingdom Bacillati; phylum Actinomycetota; class Actinomycetes; order Kitasatosporales; family Streptomycetaceae; genus Streptomyces; species Streptomyces sp. NPDC044704. The sequence goes on along the minus strand of NZ_JBWKGY010000028.1, from coordinate 16,922 downwards.
CCCGGCGGCATCACCGTCGGCGACCTGGTCGCCCGCGGCCGCTACCCGCACCAGAAGATGCTCAAGCAGTGGTCCGCCGAGGACGAGGCCGCGGTCGCCGAGGCCATGCGCCAGACCGGTGTCCTCGAACTCGCCGAGCGGCCCGTCGACGACCTCTCCGGCGGCCAGCGCCAGCGCGTGTGGCTGTCCATGGTGCTGGCCCAGCAGACGTCGATCCTGCTGCTCGACGAGCCGACCACCTACCTCGACATCTCCCACCAGGTCGAGGTGCTCGACCTCTGCGCCGACCTGCACGAGCAGCGGGGACAGACGATCGTCGCGGTCCTCCACGACCTCAACCAGGCGTGCCGCTACGCCACCCACCTCATCGTGATGAAGCCGGGCGGCATCGTCGCCGCGGAGGGCGACCCCGCGACGATCATGACGGCCGAGCTCATCCAGGACGTGTTCGGCCTGCCCTGCCGGATCATCGAGGACCCGGAAACAGGTACTCCGCTGATGGTGCCCGCGGCGCGCAAGCGGCCGGGCTCGGAGACCGTGGGGGCCGTCGCGGCCGTGGCGGAAAAGACCCACTAGTGCCGGGCCCTTTCCGGTCACGGCACTAGGCACTAGGCACTCAGGGACGGGGACTCCATGCTCTGCACGAGGCTGACCAACGCGAACGTCGTCACGATGGACCCGGACCACCCCGTCGCCCACGACGTGGGCATCTGGCAGGGCCGGATCGTGGGCCTGGACGAGGCGGTGACCTCGCTCCCCGCCCGCGAGGTGATCGACCTCCAGGGGGCCACCGTGCTCCCCGGCTTCATCGACAGCCACGTGCACCTCGCCTGGACCGGGCTGAAGGCGGCCACCCCGAGCGTTGCCGGCCGCGGCCGGATCGAGGACGTCCTCGCCGTCGTCGAGGAGGCCGCCTCCCGGCAGGCCGCGCCCGGCTCCTGGGTGGACATCGCCGGGTACGACCAGCGGGTGCTGGGACGGCACCTCACCGCCGCTGAACTGGACCGCGTCAGCCACGGGCACCAGGTGTTCCTGATGCACGACTCCGGACACGCCTGCGTGGTCAACTCCGCCGTGCTGGACCGGCTCCCCGCCGGCGTTCCGCACGAGGACGGCTTCCTCGCGGAGGGCGCCATGAGCGCCGCCCGGGCCCTGCGGCCGCCCTACTCCCAGCAGGAACTCGCCGACGCCATCGAGCGCGCCGCCCGTACCTGCCTCGCCGAGGGCGTCACCGCCTGCGCCGAAGCGGGCATCGGGGGCGGCCTGCTCGGCCACAGCCCGGTCGAGCTCGGCGCCTACCAACTCCTGCGCGACCAGGGCCGACTGCCCCTGCGCGTACAGCTCATGGCGGCCGCCGACACCCTGAAGCCCGTCACCACGCCGCCCGCCGACGGCATCCCCCGCGCCCTCGCCCTCGGCATGCGCACCGGCTTCGGCGACGACTGGCTCTCCCTGGGCGCCCTCAAGGTCTACACCGACGGCGGCATGATGGCCCGGACGGCCGCCCTCACCAGCCCGTACGAAGGCACGCAGCACCTCGGACAGCTCCAGGACGATCCGGAACGCCTCGCGGACACCATCGTCGACGGCCACCTCGCGGGCTGGCAGCTCGCCGTCCACGCCATCGGCGACCGCGCCGCCGACCTCGCCCTGGACGCGATCGAGCGCGCGCAGCGCATCCGGCCGCGCCCCGGGGCCCGGCACCGCGTCGAACACGCCGGACTGATCCGGCCCGACCAGCTGCCGCGCTTCGCCCGGCTCGGGGTGAGCGCGGTCGTCCAGCCCACCTTCCTGTACTCCTTCGGGGACGACTACGCCGCCATCATGGGTGCGGAACGGGCGCCCTGGATGTACCGGGGGAAGGGGTTCCTCGACCACGGCATCACCCTGGTCGGCAGCTCCGACCGGCCCGTCACGGACGGATCGCCGCTGCGGGCCGTGCAGTTCATGGTCGAACGCGCCTCCTCGACCGGGCGGCCGATCGGCCCGGACGAGGGCATCACGGTGGACCAGGCGCTGCACGCGTACACCGTCGCCGGGGCCTACGCCTGCCACTGGGACGACCGGGCGGGCAGCCTCACGCCCGGCAAGCGCGCCGACCTGGTGGTGCTGGGCGACGACCCGCGGCGCGTCGACACCTCGCGGATCGGTGACATCGAGGTGGTGGCCACGTTCGTGGACGGAGTCAGGACGCGGGAGCAGAAGGCGCCGTGAGGCGCGACCGCCCGGACCGCCCTGTGCGCAAGGGCGTTGCGGGTACCGGAACACGGGGGTGCGGGGATGCAGGAGCAGGAGCAGGAGCAGGAGCAGGAGCAGGGGCGGCGGCGAGCGCGGCAGGACGAGTGGGCCGACGAGGTCCTGTCCCGCATGGGCTCCCAGGAAATGATGGAACGGGCGCTGCGCGAGGCGCTGCGGCGTACGCCCAGTCAGCGTGAAGAAACGATTGCTCAGATGGCTGACGCCTTGCGCGGGGCCGCCCAGGGCCTTTCCGTTGCCGGGTGCGCGGCCGCCGCCGGGGTGCCGGAGCGCATCCTGCGCGAGTGGCTGGAGATCGACGCCAGCTTCGCCGAGGCGCTCCGCGCCGCGCACGCGCTGGCCGAGGCCCACGGTCTCCGGCCGGGCGCGGAGCCGACCCCCGCCGCGCTGCACCTGATGCTGAACGCGATCCGCAAGGGAGCGGCCTGGCCGACCGCGGCGACGCTCGTCGGGATCTCCGTCCGCGGGTTCAACCGCCTGCGGGCCGAGGCCCCACAGGTCGGCGCCCTGATCGCCGCGGCCCAGCGGGCCCGGCCGACGAAGACGGGGCCCGGCGGGCGGCGCCGCGTCCCCCCGGCCGGGAGCGGCGGGGCGGGCTACCGGATCGTCAGGCTGGACGACCCCGTCCTGTCCCCGGGCGGGCGTCCGGAGCCCGGGCCGGGCGGAGCGGGCGGTCCGGCGGGGCCGAACGGGGCGGGCCGGGCGTAGCCCTCGGGCGCCCTCGCCCGCGACCCGAGCCGGGGAGCCCGCAGTGTTGAGCGCAGGGCCCTGAGTGTCGGGCCCTGGGCTTCGCCCCTGGGGGTCGGGCCTTGGCGTCGGGCACCGGTCGTCGGGCCCGGGCTTCGCCCTGAGCGTCGGGCCCCGATCGTCGTGCCCCGAGCGCTGCCCCGAGCGCTGCCCCGAGCGGCCGGAACGCCGGGCTCGGGGGCGGTGTGCCGTGGTCGTGCCGGGCGCGAGGGGCCCCTGTACGCGGCCTCGTTGGCCCGGGTGGGGGAGCGGGGCCCGGGGTTTTGCCTCCCACTTAAGTAAGGCTAACCTTGGTTGCGTGGTTCCGGGTGGTGCGGCGTTCGAGTCGCCTTCCGCTCGCGCCGCAGCCGTACGGAAAGGTAACCCTTGATCACGCTCGCTTCGCGGACCGCCCCCCGGTCCGCCCGTGCCACTCTGCCCGACGCCCTCCCCGTACGCTCCGCGCACTCCGGGGACGCCGCCGCCCTCGCGGCCCTGTCCCAGCCGTTCGTGCGGTCCGGGGCGCTGCGTGCGCGCTCCCTCTCCCTGTACGCGGCGGACGCCGCCGACTTCCTCGTGGCGGACGCCCCCGACGGCACGCTCCTCGGCGCCCTGGCCCTGCGCGTCCACCCCGCCGACGCGGCGAACGGCCGCGGTGCCGCGGGCGTCCTGTACAACTTCTGCGTCGCTCCGCGCAGCCAGGGCCGCGGACTGGGTGCGGCGCTCCTGAACGCCGCACTGGCGCGGGCCAACTCCCGGTCGCTGACCGCCCTGTTCACCGCCACGACGGGCAGCGGGGAACTGTTCCTGCGGCACGGCTTCGCCCCGGCCCACGTGAGCCTCGCGCCCCCCGCCTGGGCGAACTCCCTCTCCCCGCACCGCAATTCGCAGGTCCTCGCCCGGGCCCTGTAGGAGCGGAAACCGAAAAGTGGCCGGCACCCCCTCGGGGTGCCGGCCACATCCGTGTTCTCAGGCGCCGAGGACGCCCGGCAGGGCCGCCAGGAGGGCGTCCACCTGCGACTCGGGCACGTTCAAGGCCGGAGCGAGCCGTACGGTCGTGGGCCCGGCGGCGTTCACGAGGAAGCCCGCCTCCTGCGCGGCCCCCTGCACGCGCGGGGCGACCGGTTCGGTGAGGGCGATGCCCAGCAGCAGCCCCGCGCCCCGCACCTCGGCCACCCGGGGGTGCCCCAGTGCCCGGATGCCGCGCCGCAGCCGCTCGCCCTGCCGCGTGACGTGCGCGAGCAGGCCCTCGGACTCGATGGTCTCCAGGACCGCGAGCCCGGCCGCGCAGGACAGGGGGCTGCCGCCGAAGGTCGAGCCGTGCTGACCCGGCGTCAACAGGTCGGCGGCCGCACCGAAGGCCACCACCGCACCGATCGGCAGACCACCGCCCAGCCCCTTGGCCAGGACCACCACGTCGGGCTCCAGGCCGTCTTCGGCCTGGTGGGCGAACCAGTGGCCGGTACGGCCGATCCCGGTCTGCACCTCGTCCAGCACCAGCAGTGTCCCCGTGGCCCGGGTGATCTCGCGCGCCGCCCGCAGGTAGCCCTCCGGCGGCACGATCACACCGGCCTCGCCCTGCACCGGCTCCAGGAACACCGCCGCCGTTTCCTGCGTGACCGCTGCCCGCAGGGCCTCCACGTCACCGAACGGTACGTGGGACACCCCGCCCGGCAGCGGCAGGAACGGCTCGCGCTTGGCCGGCTGACCGGTGAGGGCCAGCGCGCCCATGGTGCGGCCGTGGAAACCGCCGTCGGCGGCGACCACGTGGGTCCGGCCCGTCCGGCGGGCGATCTTGAACGCGGCTTCGACGGCCTCCGCACCGGAGTTGGCGAAGAACGCCCGGCCGGGCCTGCCCAGCAGCCGCACCAGCCGCTCCGCGAGCGCGACCGCGGGCTCGGACACGTACAGGTTGGAGACGTGCCCCAGCGTCGACAGCTGCCCGGTGACGGCCGAGATCACGGCGGGGTGGGCGTGGCCGAGGGTGTTCACGGCGATCCCGCCGGTGAAGTCGGCGTAGGCGCGCCCGGCCTCGTCCCACACGGTGCTGCCCTCGCCGCGGACCAGGGCCAGCGGCGGGGTTCCGTAGTTGTCCATCATGACCGCGCGCCAGCGGTCCGTCAGTCCCCGGCGGTCCGGGTCCGTGGCGGACGGCGGCCGGACCGGGCCGGTTGCGAGGGTCGCGTTGCCGAGGGTCATGCCGTTCTCTCTTCCAGGTCCGGGACCACGGTGGTGCCGGAGACGTCGCCGGACAGGACGCTGCGGAGCACGGAGTGCGGCACACGGCCGTCCAGCACGTGCGCCCTGCGCACGCCCGCCCGGACGGCCCGCAGGCAGCCCTCCATCTTGGGGAGCATTCCGCTCGCCAGCTCCGGCATCAGCTTCTCCACGCCTTCGGCCGTCAGGCACCCGATGACCTCGGTGCTGTGCGGCCAGTTCGCGTAGACCCCCTCGACGTCGGTCAGCATGACCAGCTTCTCCGCGCCGAGGGCGACGGCCAGCGCCGACGCCGCGAGGTCGGCGTTGATGTTGTAGACCTGCCCGTCCGTCCCGCGGGCCACGGGGGAGACGACCGGGATGCGGCCCTGCTCCAGGAGCGCCCGGATGGTGTCCGCGTTCACGTCGACGATGTCGCCGACCAGCCCGATGTCCACGGGTTCGCCGTCGACCCACGCTGCCCGCCGTACGGCGGTCATGGTGTGCGCGTCCTCGCCGGACATCCCGACCGCGAGCGGCCCGTGGGCGTTGATCAGGCCCACCAGCTCCCGCTGGACCCGGCCCGTCAGCACCATCCGTACGACGTCCATGACGTCCGGGGTCGTCACGCGCAGGCCCGCCTCGAAGCGGACCTCCAGGTCGAGCCGGTCGAGCATGCCGCTGATCTGCGGACCGCCGCCGTGCACGACGACCGGGTACAGGCCGGCGCGCCGCAGCTCCACGACGTCCTGGGCGAACGTCCGCTTGAGCTCCTCGTCCACCATGGCGTTGCCGCCGAACTTGATGACGACGGTGCGGCCGCGGAGCTGCTCCAGCCGGTCCGGGTCCAGGTGGTCCAGTTCCAGGAGGTCGAGCTCCGGCCGGCCGGGCTCCGGGCGGTCCGGATGCGGCAGTTCGGGCTCCGGGGCGGTCGCGGCCGCGTCCGCGCCCACCGTCGCGCCCACCGCCGTGCCCCCCGTCCTGCCCACTTCCGCGACCGTCCCGGTGGCCTGGGACGCGGGCGGGGTGGCGGCGATGCGTGGCTTCATCCGTGTGCCAGTTCCGCTCATGAGCTGTACGCGCTGTTCTCGTGGACGTACTCGGCGGTGAGGTCGTTGGTCCACACCGTCGCGGAGGCCGTGCCGGCGCGCAGATCGACCGTGATCACGATCTCGCGCGCGGACATGTCGACCTTGTCGCGGGGCTCGCCGGCCGCTCCGTCCCGGCACACCCAGACGCCGTTGATCGCGACGTCCAGGAGGTCCGGGTCGAAGGCCGCGGACGTCGTGCCGATCGCCGACAGGACCCGGCCCCAGTTGGGGTCCTCTCCGTGCAGGGCGCACTTGAGCAGGTTGTTCCGCGCGACGGACCGGGCCACCGTCACGGCGTCCGCCTCCGAGGCCGCGCCGACGACGGCCACCTCGATCTCCTTCGAGGCGCCCTCCGCGTCCGCGACCAGCTGCCGGGCCAGGTCCAGGCACACGGAGTGGACCGCGGCGGCGAACTCGGCGCGGTCGGGGGTCACTTCGGAGGCGCCGGAGGCGAGCAGCAGCACGGTGTCGTTCGTGGACATGCAGCCGTCCGAGTCCACCCGGTCGAAGGTGGTGCGCACGCCGTCCCGCAGGGCGGAGTCGAGCACGTCCGCGGTCACGTCGGCATCCGTGGTGAGGACCACGAGCATGGTGGCCAGGCCGGGTGCGAGCATGCCCGCGCCCTTCGCCATACCGCCCACGGTCCAGCCCGGACCCCGCGCCACCGCGGTCTTGTGGACGGAGTCCGTCGTCTTGATCGCGACGGCCGCGTCCTCGCCCCCCTCGGGCGACAACCGCCCGGCGGCCGAGCCGATCCCGTCCGTGATGCGGTCCATGGGCAGCCGGACGCCGATGAGCCCGGTGGAGCACACCGCCACCTCCCGCGCGTCCACGCCCAGCGCTCCGGCCGTCCGTTCGGCCATCACCCGCGTGTCCTCGGCGCCCGCGGGCCCCGTACACGCGTTCGCCCCGCCGGAGTTCAGCACGACGGCGGATATCCGGCCGTCGGCCAGCACCTCCCGCGACCAGCGGACGGGCGCCGCCTGGACCCGGTTGGAGGTGAACACGCCGGCGGCCGCCCGCGACGGGCCGCGGTTCACCACCAGGGCCAGGTCGGGAGCACCGGATTCCTTGATCCCGGCGGCCACGCCGCTCGCGAGGAATCCCTGTGCAGCGGTCACGGTCACGGAGCGACTCCATTCGTCGGCAGGCCCAGCCCTTCCGGCAGGCCCAGGGCGACATTCATGCTCTGCACCGCGCCACCCGCGGTGCCCTTCGTGAGGTTGTCGATGGCGCTCACGGCGATGAGGCGGCCGGCGTGTTCGTCCACCGTCACCTGCACCTGAACGCTGTTGGACCCGAGGACGGCCGCGGTCTGCGGCCACTGACCGGCCGGCAGCAGCCGGACGAACGGCTCACCGGCGTACGCGTCCTCGTACGCGGCCCGCGCCTCCCGCGGCCCCACGCCCGCTCCGGGCCGCAGGCGCGCCGAGCAGGTGGCGAGGATGCCCCGGGGCATGGGCGCGAGCGTCGGGGTGAACGACACCGTGACGCGCTCGCCCGCCACGCGGGACAGGTTCTGGGTCAGCTCCGGCGTGTGCCGGTGGCCGCCGCCGACTCCGTACGGGCTCATCGAGCCCATCAGCTCCGAGCCGAGCAGGTGCGCCTTCGCCGCGCGGCCCGCGCCCGAGGCCCCGCTCGCCGCGACGACCACGGCCTCCGGCTCCACCAGGCCCGCGGCGAACGCGGGGTACAGGGCCAGGGTCACCGCCGTCGGGTAGCAGCCGGGTACGGCGATCCGGCGCGCACCCTTCAACCCGTCCCGGGCTCCCGGGAGTTCGGGGAGCCCGTACGGCCAGGTGCCGGCGTGGGCCGAACCGTAGAACCGCTGCCACTCGGCGGCGTCCTCCAGCCGGAAGTCCGCGCCGCAGTCGACGACCAGGACGCCCGGCTCCAACTGCTCCGCGATCGCGGCCGATTCGCCGTGCGGCAGGGCCAGGAACACCACGTCGTGCCCGCGCAGCGACTGCGCCGAGGTCTCCGCCAGCACCCGGTCCGCGAGCGAGGGCAGGTGCGGCTGCACCTCCCCGAGCAGGCGGCCCGCACTGCTGTGCGCGGCCACCGCGCCGATCTCGACGCCGGGGTGCGCCGCGAGCAGCCGCAGGATCTCCCCTCCGGCATATCCACTGGCCCCGGCCACCGCGACCCGTACCGTCATGTTCTTCGTCCCTCTTCGCGCCTGCTCGGTGCCGAGTCGAACCCGACAGCAGCCCGGCTCCACCCCGCGGCTGAACTTTAGCTAAGCCTAACCTAACCTACGCCCTCCCACCCCGACCCCAGCCGAGCAGAGTCACCCCATATGCCGGATTCCTGACGTTCTGAATCCTTCTGGCGGGGCCGCCGCCGGGTCGCCGTGGGGCCCCTCGCGTTTCACGTCAGGGCCGCTGGACCGTCTCTTACATACCCCCCATGGGTATGCTACGTTGCTGCGCGAAGGTACCCCCTAGGGGTATAGGGCAGAGGAGGGTCAGGGCAATGTCAACCGTCAATCCCCGGCGCTGGTGGGCACTTGGCGTGCTTGCCACCGCGCAGTTCATGGTGATCATGGACACCTCGATCATCGGAGTCGCGCTCCCCGAGATGCAGAAGGACCTGGGCTTCTCGCAGGGCGAGTTGCAGTGGGTCTTCAACGCCTACGTCATCGTCTTCGGCGGGTTACTCCTGCTCGGCGGGCGGCTCTCCGACCTGTTCGGGGCCCGCAAGGTATTCGCCGCCGGCTGGGCCACGATGATCGTCGGATCGGTGCTCGCCGCCGCCGCGCAGAGCGCGGCGGTCGAGATCGCCGGCCGGGCCGTGCAGGGCGTCGGCGGTGCGCTGATCGCGCCGTCCGCCATGACCCTGCTGATGATCCTCTTCGGGCACAACCCGAAGGAACTCGGCAAGGCGATGGCCCTCTACGGAGCCGCCGCGCCCGCCGGAGGTACGGCCGGCGTGTTCCTCGGCGGGGTGTTCACCGAGTGGATGAGCTGGCCGTGGGTGTTCATCATCTACGTCCCGATCGGCCTCGCGACGCTCGCCGCCACCAAGCTGCTGCCCGCCGTCCAGGCCCGCCGCGGTTCCGTGGACGTCCTCGGCGCCGTCGCCGTCACCGCAGGGCTCGCGCTCGCCGTCTTCGCGGTCGTCCGCGCACCCGAGGTCGGGTGGGGCGCCACCGCCACCGTGCTGGAGCTGGTCGCGGCCGCCGTCCTGCTCGTGCTGTTCTTCGTGATCCAGCGGACCGTCCGCGAGCCGCTCATGCCGCTCGGCGTGTGGCGGATCCCGCGCCTGGGCTCGGCCAACCTCGCGATGACGCTGCTCGGCGCCGCCTGGATCCCGATGTGGTACTTCCTCAACCTGTACCTCCAGCAGGTCCTCGACTACGGGGCCTTCGCCTCCGGCGCGGCCCTGCTCCCCATGACGATCCTGCTGATGATCTTCATGACGGCGATCACCGCGCGCCTCATGGGCCGGTTCGGAGCGAAACCGCTGATCGCCGGCGGACTGCTGCTCCTGGCCGCCGGACTGGTCTGGCTGTCGGCGGTCGAGCCGACCGGGACCTTCCTCGTGGACGTCCTCCCCGCCTCGCTCGTCGCCGCGCTCGGCATGGCGCTCGCGTACATCCCGGCGATGATCGCCGCGATGTCCGGAGCCCCGCAGGAGCAGGCCGGCCTGGCCTCGGGCATCGTCAACACCACCTACAACGTGGGCTCGGCCCTCGGCCTGGCCGCGCTGACCGCCCTCGCCACCACCCAGGGCGCCGGCGAACTGGGCGACCTGCCCGCACTCACCGACGGATTCAGCGCCGCGTTCCTCGGCGCCGCCGTCATCGCCGCCGTCGGTGCGGTGGTCACCCTCCTCGTCATGAAGGGCGACCGGCCGGCGGCCGCCGCCGCTCCCGCCGCCGACGCCCCGGCTTCGCGCGGCGAGGCGGCGAAGGTGTGACCGTGACGGTGAAGGTGAAGGCGTGACGCGCGGGGCCGCCCCCGCTCACCCAAGGGGCCGCCCGACGTCCTCCCCGGACGTCGGGCGGCCCCTTTCCGTATCCGAAATTCCGACAGCCAGACGGCCCGACAGCCCGAGCACCCGAAGACCAGAGGAGTTCCCGATGCAGGACATCCGCACCCGCGCCGTGCACGTCGTCAACGAGCCCCCCGGCGGTGGCAGCAGCTGGCCGCTGTCCGTGCCGCTCGTCCAGTCGTCCGCCTTCGCCTTCGGCTCCGCCGACGAGCTGGCGCGGGCCATGGACGGCCCGGACGGGGAGTACGTCTACAGCCGCCGCGGCAATCCGACGGTACGCGCCCTGGAGCGGACCCTCGCCGGACTGGAGGGCGGGGCCTCGGCCATCGCCTTCGCCTCCGGCATGGGCGCCATCAGCGGCGTGCTGCTCGCGCTGCTGCGCCCCGGTGACCAGGTGATCGCGCAGCGGTGCCTGTACGGGGGGACGTACGCGGCGCTGAACGACCTGTCGGAGCGGTACGGGATCGAGGTCGCCCACATCAGCGGCGACGGGCCGGAGGAGTTCGAGGCGCTCGCCGGTCCCCGCACCCGGCTGCTGGTCCTGGAGACCATCGCCAACCCGACGGGCCAGGTCCCCGACCTGCCGGGCCTGCTGGCGGCGGCCCGGCGGCGCGGGGTCACCAGCGCCGTCGACAACTCCCTCGCCTCGCCCGTCCTGTGCCGCCCGATCGAGCTCGGCGCCGACATCGTGCTCCACTCCACGACGAAGTACCTCGCCGGGCACTCCGACGTCCTCGGCGGCGCGGCCGTCTTCGCGGACGACGCCCTGCGCCGCGAGGTGTGGCCCCGCACGGTCGAACTCGGGGCCTGCGCCGACCCGTTCGCCGCCTGGCTGACGCTCCGCGGCATCGCCACGCTGCCCCTGCGGATGCGCGAGCACTGCGCCAACGCGGGGCTGCTCGCGGAGCGGCTGGCCGGCCACCCCGCCGTGTCGGCCGTCCACTGGCCGTGGCTGGGAACCCACCCCTCGTACGCACGGGCCCGCAGCGTCCTCTCCGGCGGCGGCGGGCTGCTCTCGTTCGAGCTGGAGGGCGGCCGGGAGGCGGGGCGCGCCTTCGTGGAGGCGGTCCGCGTGGCGCGGCTCGCGCTGTCCCTGGGCGGGGTGGAGACGCTGGTGACGCACCCCGCCAGTACGTCCCACCGGGAGCTGGACGAAGGGGCGTTGGCGCGGGCCGGCATCGGTGCGGGCCTGGTGCGGATGTCGGTGGGCATCGAGGACCCCGAAGACCTGTGGCAGGACACAGAACAGGCACTCCGGTCTTCTTTTGGGTTGACAAAATAAAAGGCTGATTCGTAGATTGGTTCACGCCAGAGAAACCACTCCTCTACGTCAAGGGGGGCGCGTGATGCGCTACTTCGAGGACTTCCGGACCGGTGACGTCCACGAGCTGGGCACCATCACCGTCACCGCGGAGGAGGTGCTGGAGTTCGGGAAGCGCTTCGACCCGCAGCCCTTCCACACGGACCCCGGGCTCGCCGCTCGGACACCGTTCGGCGGCCTGATCGCCAGCGGCTGGCACAGCGCCTCGATGTTCATGCGGCGCTACGTCGACGGGCTGCTCGCCTACAGCGCCTGTACCGGCTCGCCCGGGGTCGACGAGATCCGCTACCTGAGGCCCGTGCGCCCCGGGGACGTGCTCACGGCACGCGTCGAGATCCTCGGCTCCCGCCCCTCGCCGTTCAACCCGGCCACCGGGGTCGTCCAGCCCAAGTGCACGCTCGTGGACCCCGAGGGCCGGGTCGTGTTCAGCATGATCCTGCACAGCATCTTCCAGCGGCGGCCCGCCGCGACCGACGCCGCGCACCCCGCGTCGTCGTGCGCGGCCGAGGACCCGGTCGCCTGCGTGCGTTCCCTGGCCTGACCCGGCCGGCGCGGGGACACCGCCACCCGCGAGGCGAGGCGCCGCCCTTCGGGCGTCCCGCCCCCCCCCGCCCGCCCCCACCCTGTCCGCCGAAGTGAAGGGAGACCTCCCGTGGAGGCCGTATCCCGCACCGCCCAGTGGACCGCCGCAGCGCGGGCCCTGGAGACCGACCGCGAGGACCGGCTGTTCGCCGATCCGTACGCGCGCACCGTCGCCGACACCATCGGCTTCGAACTGCTGGAGCGCTACGCGGGGGCCGGCACCGTGCCGTTCCTCGCGATCCGCACCACCTACCTGGACCGGGCGATCGTCCGCGCCGTCGAGGAACACGGCATCCGCCAGGTCGTGTTCCTCGCCGCGGGCATGGACACCCGCTTCTACCGGCTCCCGTGGCCCGACGGCGTCACCGTCTACGAACTCGACCGCCCCGCCCTCCTGGACGCCAAGGCGGACATGCTGGCCGGCGAACCGGCCCCGGCCGGCCGCACCCGCGTCACCGTCCCCGTCGACCTCACCCAGGACTGGACGGGCCCCCTCGCCGACGCCGGCTGGCGCGCCGGCGAACCGGTGCTGTGGATCGTCGAGGGACTGCTCTTCTTCCTCCCCGAACACGCCGTGCGCAACCTGATCTCCACGCTCGCCGGAACGTCCGCGCCCGGCTCCGTCCTCCTCGGCGACGTCATCAGCAAGTCCGCCCTGGACAACCCGCTGTCCCGGCCCTTCCTCAACTCCCTGGCGCAGGACGGGAACCCGTGGCTGTTCGGCACGGAAACCCCCGAGCAGCTCCTCACCGAATGCGGCTGGGCCGTCCGCGAGGTCCGCCAGCCCGGCGAAACCGGCGCCGACTTCGGCCGCTGGCCCTACCCCGTCCCCGCGCGCGCCGTCCCGCGCGTCCCCCGTTCCTTCCTGTTCACCTGCGACCTCCCGACCCCCGAGGTGAGAGCGGCATGACCGGTACCCACGACTTCCACCAGCGCGTCATCAGCGACGCCGGCGCCGCCGTACGCGGCCTGACCGTCGCCCTCGGCGAACGCCTCGGCCTCTACCGGGCCCTGGCCGAGGCCGGCCCGCTGACCCCGGCGGCACTCGCCGAGCGCACGGGCATCGACCCGCGGTACGCCGAGGAGTGGCTGCACGCCCAGCTCAGCGCCGGGTACGTCGAACGCCACCCGAGCGCCGACACGTACACCCTGCCCGCCGACCACGCCCCGGTGCTGGCCGATCCGAACGCCGTCACCTACGCCGCCGGGTTCTTCACCGCGCTCAAGGCCCTCTACGGCACCGAGGACCTGCTCGTCGACGCCTACCGCAGCGGCGACGGCGTCGGCTGGGCGGAACACGACCCGGCCCTCGACACCGGCATGGGCAGCTTCTTCCAGCCCACCTACGAGCACCGGCTCGTCCCCGACTGGCTGCCCGCCCTCGAAGGGGTCACCGGCAAGCTCGCCGCCGGCGGCACCGTCGCCGACGTCGGCTGCGGCGTCGGCCACACCACCCTGCTGATCGCGAAGGCCTTCCCGCAGGCGACCGTCCACGGCTTCGACTACTCCGAAGAGGCCATCTCCCTCGCCCGCCAGCTCGCCGAGGAAGCCGGCCTGTCCGACCGGGTCGTCTTCGAGGTCGCCTCCGCCGACGACTACCCGGGCAACGGCTACGACCTGGTCACCTTCTTCAACGCCCTGCACGACATGGGCGACCCCGTCTCCGCCGCCCAGCACGTCCACAAGTCGCTGGACGCGGACGGGACCTGGATGCTCGTCGAGTCCAACGTGTCGCCCGCCGACATCGACACGCAGACCCCCGCCGCCCGCATGTTCATGGCCCTGTCCGCCGTCATGTGCCTGCCCGTGGCCGTCGCGCAGCGCGGCCCCCACGCCCTCGGCAACCACTCCGGCGAGAAGGCCTTCCGCGCCATCGCCGAAGAAGCCGGCTTCACCCGCTGGCGCCGGGCGACGGAAACCCCCGTCAACGCCGTGTACGAGGTCCGCCCGTAGGCGACCGCCCACCCGGGGCCCGAGCCCAGGGGCATGACGCCCCCCGCCACCACACCGAGGAGACACACCATGGGCGTCAGCGCCCCCCTGCCGGTCACCGACCGGTTCCTGGAAGTCCTGGACCGGCTGAGCTCCCGCTCCATCGAGGAGTACTACAACCCGTACCAGCAGTTCGACTGGCCCGAGAAGCTCGAAGAGGGCCGGATGTGGATGACCCCCGAGCTGCTCACCGTCTACGGAACCCCGTTCTACGACGAGCTCGACGAGCAGACCATCCAGCGCCTCTCCAAGTGGGAGAGCATCAACTTCTACAGCCTCAACGTGCACGGCATCCGCGAACTGCTCATCGAGGTCGTCGGCCGGATCCACATGCCCGGCTTCGAGGTGCCCTCCGACTTCTTCCACCACTTCATCGGTGAGGAGAACGAACACATGTGGTTCTTCGCCGAGTTCTGCCGCCGGTACGGCGACAAGATCTACGGCTCCACCGCCCTGCGCGCCGACTCCGCCTGGGAGCCGGAGGTGGAGAACTTCCTCGTCTTCGCCCGCATCCTGTTCTTCGAGGAGCTCGTCGACCACTACAACACGCGGATGGCACGCGACGACTCGCTGTGCCACACCATCCGCGAGGTCAACCGCATCCACCACCAGGACGAGTCCCGGCACATCGCCTTCGGCCGCGAACTGGTCTCCCTGCTCTTCGCCCGGATGCGCGAGGCCGTCCCCGCCGCCCGGCTCGCCGAGGTCGAGGCCTACCTCAAGCGGTACGTGGTCTACAGCGTCAACTCCCTCTACAACCCCCACGTCTACCGCGACGCCGGCATCGCCGACCCGATCGCCCTGCGCAACGCGCTGGTCGCCGACGAACGGCGCCGCCCCTTCGAACGCAAGACCATCCGCAAGCCCCTCGGCTTCTTCCTGAAGACCGGGATCTTCACGGACGACGTACTGCCCGTCGTCTGAGAGGGCCGACCGCCGCCCGAGAGGTGACTCCCCATGACCGTCACGACCACCGAGAGCGCCACGCCCACCGCGACCGCCGCGACCGCCACGGACATGCACGGCCTGCCGTCGCTCGGCCCCGAGGGCACCGCCCTGCTGCGCCTCCTCGACGACACCTTCGAAGGCTGGGGCGTACGGGCGGGTGCCCGTTCCATGACCATGCCCCCGCTGCTCCCGGCCGCAGACCTGGCCCGGCTCGACTACTACGACAACTTCCCCCACCAGGCCGTCGTCGCCGCGCCGCTCAACCTGGACGTCCGGGAGACCAGCGAGTTCTGTACCGACACCGGCTGCTTCCCCTGCGACGCCCTCCAGCCGGCCGCACTCGGCCTCCCGTCCGCCTCCTGCTACGCCGTGTACATCGACCACCAGGGCCGGCCGGCCGCCGACGACGAACTCGTCACCGTGGTCGGCTGGTGCTTCCGCAAGGAACAGCACTACGAGGGACTGCGCCGCCAACTCGGCTTCCGCATGCGGGAGATCGTCGCCATCGGCACCCGCGAGCACGCCGAGGCCCACCTGGCCGCCTTCACCGCCCGGATCAACGCCTTCGCCGCGGCCCTGGACCTGCCGCTGCGCCGCGAGGCGGCCTGCGACCCGTTCTTCGACAAGGGCAGCTCCAAGGCGGTCCTCCAGCGCCTGACCCCGGTCAAGCACGAGTTCCTGTACGAGGACCTCGCCATCGCCTCGGTGAACACCCACCGCAACTTCTTCGGCGACCGCTGCGACATCCCCCTCGCCTCCGGCGGCGGACCGGCCTTCACCAGCTGCGTCGCCTTCGGCCTGGAGCGCTGGCTGTCCGCGCTCACCCGCCGCCACGGCAGCTGGGAGGCGGCGACCGCCGCGGTCCTCGGCGCGAACGCGGCCGGGCCGGCGATCTGACGTGCCGACCCGACCCGTCGCCGCCCCGCCGGCGGGCGGCCTGGGCTGGGCGAACCTCGGCATGGACATCGTGTCCGTCACCCGTGTCCGCCGGCTGCTCGCCACCCACGGCGAGGACTTCTTCCAGCGCATGCTCACCCCGGGCGAACTCGCCGACTGCCGCACCTCCGCCAGGCTCGACGTACTGGGCCTGTGCGGACGGATCGCCGCCAAGGAGGCGGCGTTCAAGGCACTCCGCGTCCGGGCGGCCGTGTTCCTGCCCTGGCTGGACATCATCGTGCGGCGCTCCGAAGGCGGCTGGCCGCTCGTGGAACTCCACGGTGCCGCCGCCGGGATGGCCGCCGCGTCCGGCATCGCCGGGATCTCCGTCTCCATCAGCCACGACGTGGACTACGCGGTGGCCATCGCCGCCCCCGTCCTCGAAGCCGGCCCGCCGGCGCACCCCGGCCCGCCCGCACTGCCCGACCCGCTCGGCCCGTCACGTACCGCATCCACATCCACATCCACATCCGCGTCCCCGTCCTCATCCGACGACGCATCCGTGCACCGCACTTCAAGGAGAGACACCATGTCCGAAGGCCTGCTGTTCATGAAGAACTGGCTCCTCGCCCGCCACGAGGACCTCGACGACATCGCTTCCGACCTGGACCTCATCGAGCACCGGCTGATCGACTCGCTGTCCTTCGTCGAGTTCGTCTTCCTGCTGGAGCAGCACAGCGGACGCCCGATCCAGCTGGAGACCCTGGAGGTCGACTCGATCCGCACCCTCGACGCCATCGAGGCCCACTTCTTCTCCGTCGAGGTGGGGCAGGCATGAGCACGCGCCTGTTCACCTCGGAGTCCGTGACCGAGGGTCACCCCGACAAGATCGCTGACCAGATCAGCGACACGATCCTCGACGCGCTCCTCACCGAGGA
>NZ_JBWKGY010000027.1:0-81552 GCF_056433525.1 Streptomyces sp. NPDC044704 | reverse complement strand
CCGCGTACTGGACGTACTTGGCTTTCGCCCGGTGCGGCGAGAGCGCGTGCCAGGCGTCGCGGGGCAGACGGGAGTTTGACGACAGGCCCTAGGCGCCCAGGACCTCGGCGAGGTCGTAGCCGACGACCTCCTCCAACTGGGCGTAGGTACAGCTCTGCGGGGTGCGGTCCGGGCGCCAGCGGCGGAACTGGGCGGTGTGCCGGAAACGGTCGCCCTCCATGTGGTCGTAGGCCACCTCGCAGACGCGTTCCGGGCGCAGCGGAACCCAGGACAGGTCCTTCTTGCCCGTCCAGCGGCTCTGCGCCCCGGGCAGGCGGGCGCTCTCGTGCGCGGATTCCTCGGCCCAGGCCGCCCACGGGTGGCCCTGCGGGTCGTCCATGCGCAGGGGGGCGAGTTCCTCGACGAGTTCGGCGCGGCGCTTCATGGGGAAGGCCGCGCACACGCCGACGTGCTGGAGGGTTCCGTGCTGGTCGTGGAGGCCCAGGAGCAGCGATCCGACAATCGGACCGCTCTTGTGGAAACGGAAACCCGCGACGACGACGTCCGCCGTACGCTCGTGCTTGATCTTGAACATGAGGCGGGCATCGGGCCGGTAGGGGAGATCGAGGGGCTTCGCGATCACCCCGTCCAGCCCGGCGCCTTCGAACCGCTCGAACCACTCCCGCGCGAGCGCGGGATCGGTGGTCGCGGGCGCGAGGTGCACGGGGGGCCGAGCAGTGGAGAGGACCTGGACGAGGGCGCTGCGGCGCTCGGCGAGCGGCGTGTCGAGGAGGGCTTCGTCGCCGAGGGCCAGCAGGTCGAAGGCGACGAAACTGGCGGGGGTCGTCCCGGCGAGCAGTTTCACGCGGGAGGCGGCGGGGTGGATCCGCTCGGTGAGCCGGTCGAAGTCGAGCCGCCCGCCGTGCACGATCACGATCTCCCCGTCCATGACGCACCGGTCCGGGAGATTGTCCTTCAACGCCGTCACCAGCTCGGGGAAGTACCTGGTCAGGCTCTTTCCCGTGCGGCTTCCGACCTCGACCTCGTCACCGTCGCGGTGCACGATCGCCCGGAAGCCGTCCCACTTGGCCTCGTACTGCATGCCGGCCGGGATCGCGGCCACGGACTTGGCGAGCATCGGTTTCACGGGGGGCATCACCGGCAGATCCATACCTAGGATTCTGCGGTGGTACGTCCGGCCCCGCCCGGTATGCGCACCCGGGCGGGGCCGCCTACCGTGGCGCACATGGGTGCTGCGGGTGGTGCGATCGAACTCGATGCCGGCGGGCGGGCGGTCCGGCTGTCCAGTCCGGACAAGGTGTACTTCCCCGAACGGGGCCTCACCAAGAGGGACGTCGCCGAGTACTACCTCGCCGTCGCCGACGGCATCACCCGCGCCCTGCGCAACCGCCCCACGACCCTGGAGCGGTTCCCGGACGGGGTCGAGGGGGAGTCCTTCTTCCAGAAGCGCGCCCCCAAGAACCTGCCCGACTGGATCCCGACCGCCCACATCTCCTTCCCCAGCGGCCGCACGGCGGACGAGATCTGCCCCACCGAGCCGGCCGCCGTCCTGTGGGCCGCCAACCTGGGCTGCCTCACCTTCCACCCCTGGCCGGTGCGCCGCGAGGACACCGACCGGCCCGACGAGCTGCGCATCGACCTCGATCCGCAGCCGGGCACCGACTACCACCACGCGGTGGCCGCCGCCCACGAACTGCGCGCCTTGCTGGAAGAACTGGGGCTGCGCGGCTGGCCCAAGACCTCGGGCGGGCGCGGCCTGCACGTCTTCGTGCCCATCGCACCCCGGTGGACCTTCACCGAGGTCCGGCGCTGCGCGATCGCCCTGGGCCGGGAGCTGGAGCGGCGCATGCCGGGCAAGGTCACCACGGCCTGGTGGAAGGAGGAGCGCGGGGAGCGCATCTTCGTCGACTACAACCAGACCGCACGCGACCGGACCATCGCCTCCGCCTACTCGGTCCGCCCGCGCCCCCACGCCCCGGTCTCCGCGCCGCTGCGCTGGGACGAGGTGGACGACGCGGAGCCGCGCGACTTCGACATCGTGACGATGCCGGCGCGCTTCGCCGAACTGGGCGACCTGCACGCCGACATGGACGACCACGCCTTCCTGCTGGACACGGTGCTGGAACTCGCCGACCGCCAGGAGCACGAGCACGGGCTCGGTGACATGCCCTACCCGCCGGACTACCCCAAGATGCCGGGTGAACCCAAGAGGGTGCAGCCGAGCCGGGCGAAACACGAGGACGGCCCCGACGCCGCCTGATCCGCCGACGGGGCCCGTCCGTCCGGGCCGCCACGGCCCGGCCCGGACGGACGGTCCCGGCCCGCAGGGCCCACCTGCGGGTGCGGTACGTACTCCGAAGTGCCGTCTTCCTCCCTCACGGAGCTCCTTCCTACGGTGATGACCAAGGAAGGCGGCACGGACGAGGAGGGGCTCGTGAGGGCAGTCGTGGTGAGGTCGGCCGGAGGGCCGGAGGCCTTGGAGCACGTGGAGACGGAGGTGCCCGTCACGGGCGCCGGCCGGATCCGGATCCGGATGGAGGCCGCGGCGGTCAATCCGGTGGACGCCGCGACGCGTTCGGGCGCGCTGACCGGAGCGGGCCTGATGGCGCCGCGCGAGGTCACCGGCATCGGCTGGGACGTCGCCGGGGTGGTGGAGGAGACCGGCCCCGGGGTGACGGGCTTCGCCGCCGGAGACCGGGTGATCGGCCTGCGGGACCGGCTGGACGTGCCGCTCGGCACGTACGCCGAGACGGTGGTGCTGGACGCGGGCGCGGTCGCCCGCGCCCCCGGCTCCGTCACCGCGGAGGCCGCCGCGACGCTGCCGCTGAGCGGGCTCACCGCCTGGCAGGCCCTGGACCTGCTCGGCCTGTCACCGGGTGCGACCGTCCTGGTCACGGGCGCCGCCGGCGGGGTCGGCGGCTTCGCCGTGGAGCTCGCGGTGGAGCGCGGCCTGCGGGTGGTGGGCTCGGCGGCCGCGGCAGACGAGGAGTTCGTACGGTCCCGGGGCGCCCGCTGGTTCGTGCCGCGCGACACCGACCCGGCGGAGGGGGTCCGCGCGGTGGTGCCCGGGGGAGTGGACGGGGCCCTGGACGCGGCCGTGGTCGGCATCGCGGCCCTCGGCGCGGTCCGCAACCGGGGTTCCTTCGTGTCGGTCGTCGCCGGAGCGGCGCCCGTCGCACTGCGCGGGATCCGGGTCTCCGAGGTCTGGGTCGCCGCCGACGGAGCGCAGCTGGCCGGCCTCTCCGCCCTCGTGGACGCCGGGCGCCTGACCCCGCGGGTGGCCGGTGTGCTCCCGCTGGCCCGGGCGGCCGAGGCCCACCGCAGACTGGCCCGGGGCGGACTGCGCGGCCGCCTGGTACTCGTCCCGTAGGAGGTGTTCCCACAGCGACTGCCCGTTCCGGTCACGGCACTAGACTGGGGTCCATGGTCGTCACCGGGCGTCGCCCCCTGCTGTTCCTCGATGTCGACGGGCCGCTGATCCCCTTCGGGGGGACGGGGTACCGCACGCGTTCCGGGGCGGGGGAGGCGTACGGGAACCCCCTGTTGGGGCGGCTCGACCCCGCGGTCGGCGCGCGGCTGCTGGCGCTGCCCTGCGATCCGGTGTGGGCCACGACGTGGGGTCAGGAGGCCAACGAGGCCGTCGCCCCGGTCCTCGGACTGCCCGAGCTGCCCGTGGTCGGCTGGCCGGAACCGTCCGCCGAGGAGGGCCGCGACGGACTGCACTGGAAGACCCGGCCCCTCCTCGCCTGGGCGGCGGACCGGCCCTTCGCCTGGTTCGACGACGAGATCACCCCGGCCGACGGCACCTGGGCCGCGGCCCACCACCCGCGGCCCGCCCTCCTCCACCGGGTCGATCCCCGGACCGGCCTCACGGACGCGGACTTCGACGCCCTCACCGCCTGGCTGACCACCCTCACCCGCTGAGCCCGGCTGCGAGCCGGCTGTGAGCCGGCTCCCGGAAGGGACGACCTAGTGCCCGGTCGTTTCGGCCGGCCGGGCCTGCTGGTAGAGCGCCACCAGCACGCCGTGCAGGGGCTGGTCCTCCGCGTCCTCCTCGGCCTCGTCGACCAGTCGGGCGAGGGCCTCGCCGAGTTCTCTCGCCTTCGTGGGGCTCAGGCGCAGGTGGCGCAGGGTCAGGTGGGTCTCGGCGGGTGAGCGGTCCAGCTCCTGGGCGAACGCGGCGAGCATCGCGGCGGTGCCTGCCGCCCGGGGTTCGGCGACGACCATGTGGCGGGCCGTGCGCTGGTAGTACTGCTCGGTGCCGCCGCGGACCTGGCGGGTCTCGGCGATGTGGACCAGCCCGGCTTCGCGGAGCACCTTGAGGTGGTGGGCCACGTTGCCCTTCTTCGCGTCGAGCTGCGCCGCGAGCTGCCTGACGGTGGCGGGCCGGTGGCCCAGGGAGAAGAGCAGCCGCTGACGCAACGGGTGGGCGAGTGCCGCGAACTGCTCGGGCGTACCGATCTCCAGAACGTCCTCGGGGGGCGGTGGACAGGGAGGCTGATCACGCATTCCAAAAGTGTCTAAATTCTTTGACGCTTTGGCAAGGGCGGTGCTCTACTCCCTGTCATGACACCTTCAACGATCCTTTCACCTGCCCCTGTCGTCGACGAGACGGCCCGGCTCCTGACCGAGCACTACGTTTTCCCCGAGGTGGCCGAGCAGGTCGCCGGCCTGCTGCGACGACGCCTCGCCGAGGGCGCCTATGACGTCGACGGCGCCGAGGACCTCGCCCGGACGGTCACCGCGGACCTGCAGTCCGTCAACGGCGACCGGCACCTGAGACTGAAGCACCACGCCGACCCGGTGTCCCCGGAGCAGGGGGCGGCCACCCTGGAAGCCATGCGCCGGGACTTCGACACCTCGCTGGGCGGTGCGCCGCTGGTGCGGTTGCTCGACGGCGGGGTCGCCGTGGTGGAACTGGCGCCGATGCTGTTTCCGCTGGACTGGGCCGCCGAACCGCTGGGCGCCGCGCTCACCGTGGCCTCGCGCGCCCAGGCGCTGATCGTCGACCTCCGCGCCAACCGGGGCGGCGACCCGGATACGGTCGCCTTCGTCTGCAGCTACCTGCTCGACGAGCGCACCCACCTCAACACCATGAACTGGCGCGCCGGCGGGCGCAGCGAGCAGTCCTGGAGCCTGCCGCACGTTCCCGGCGCGCGCTTCGGCGGCAGCAAGCCCCTGTACGTGCTGTCCAGCGACAGCACCTTCTCCGCCGCTGAGGAGCTGGCGTACGACCTCCAGCAGCTCGGCCGCGCCGTGGTCGTCGGCGAGCGCACCCGCGGCGGCGCGCATCCCTGCAAGGGCTGGACGGTGCACCCGCACCTGGAAGTCACCGTCCCCGTCGGCCGCGCCGTCAACCCGGTCTCCGGCACGAACTGGGAGGGTATCGGCGTGCAGCCGGACGTCCCGTGCGCGGCCGCCGACTCCCTCGCCCGCGCGCACGCGCTGGCCCTCGCCCGACTGGCGGGCTGACCCGGTCCGGGCCATCGACAGCAGCGCGCGGCGCCTCCCAAAATAAACACGAACGGTCGTGCTAATATCCTCGCATCGTCAGGCCGGTGCCGGCCGGCCTTCCGAGGAGATCCGGAGAACCGGGCATGCGTCCCATGGCTTCACTCCTGAGCATCACCCTCGACCTCTCCGCCCGCGTGGCCCCCGGGCCCGCCGGGCGGGCGGCCTTCCGGGCGTTCGTCAAGCCCCTCGGGCGTCCCCGGGTGAAACCCGAGGAGGTCGTGGTGATGAGCCGCGCCGAGACCGGCCGGCTGAGCGTGAACGGCGCGTCCGTGACCACGTACCGCTGGGGCGACGGGGAGCGCCCCGTCCTGCTGGTGCACGGCTGGTCCTCGCGCGCCTCCCGGTTCGCCGCCTTCGTGGAGGCGCTCCGCGCGCAGGGGCGCACGGTGGTGGCCTTCGACGCCCCCGGCCACGGGGAGTCCGGAGGCCGGGCCGCGTCGATACGCGACTTCCGTGACATCATCCTCCAACTGCACGAGGAGTACGGGGAGTTCTCCGCGATCGTGGCCCATTCCATCGGAGTCCTGTCCACCCTGTTCACCCTGCGGGACGGCATCCGCGTGGAGCGTGTGGTCGGCATCGGGGGCATCGCCCACTTCGACTACCTCCTCGACGGGTTCCGCCGCACCCTGAACGTCGGGCCGGCCGTCGTACGGGCCCTGCGCGGCCACGTCGAGCACCGGCTCTTCGCCGGGGTCCCGGACATCTGGCGCCGCCTGGACGCCAGGCTGGACCCGGGGCGGGCGGTCCCGGAGCGCATCCTGCTCGTGCACGACGCCGACGACGACACGTCGGTCCCCGCCCAGTCGCGGGCGCTCGCGGAGGCCTACGGGGAGCGCGCCCGGCTGATCGAGACCCGGGGCCTCGGGCACCGGCGCATCCTCCGCGACCCCGAAGTGGTCGCGGCCACGGCCGAGTTCCTCGCCGGGACGGAGTCCGTCGCGGTGCGCTGACCCGTCCGGTCAGACGGTCCCGCCGACGGCGGCCGGCCGCTCCGGGAGCTCCTCCGGGGCGGCCGCGACCGCCCTCAGCCGGCCGAGGATGCCCCGCCCGGCCCGCTCGTAGGACACCGGGTCGTCGAGGAGGACCGAGTGGGCGTTGGCCAGCTCCATCAACGCGATGATCTCGAAGGCCAGTTGGGGAACCTCCGCCGCCCCGAAACCGTCACGGAAGGCGCCGGCCAGCCGGGCCTCGTCCAGTACCCGCTCCACGTAACGCGTCCAGTCGGACCGGGCCTTGGCGATCTCGTCGCGGACGGGGCCGGGCCGCGCGTCGAACTCCGCCGAGACCGCGTAGAAGAAGCACCCGCCGGGGAAGACCCGGCCCGCGGAGTACCCGAGCCACCGCTCGCACAGCAGCCACGCCGTGGTGATGCCGGCGGGCTCCGCGCGCAGCGGACGTACGACCTGCTCCACGAACACGTCCACCGCGGCGCGCACGGTCGCGAGCTGGAGGTCCTCCTTGGAGCCGAACAGGGCGAACACGCCGCTCTTGCTCAGTCCCAGATCGGTGGCGATCCTGCCCAGCGACAGGCCTTCGAGGCCGTCCACCGAAGCGATCCGCACCGTCCGCTCCAGTACGGTCCGTCGCGTCTGGTTGCCGCGCTCCACGCGCCCGTCTGCCATCCCACCAGCTTACCGAACGCACGGTCGTGCACTCTGTTCGGCCGCCGGGCGGGCGGGGAGTGCGCCGGTGTTGATCAGGCGTTGATGAGACGTACATCGGGGGGCGCCACGATCGGCGCATGTCGATGAACACCACCATCACCTCCACCCCCGCCTGGTACGACCTCGCCCTGTGCGCCCAGACGGGCCCGAGCTTCTTCTTCCCGGAGCCCGGCTCGTCGCACCGGGACGCCAAGCGGCTGTGCGGGGCGTGCGAGGGGAGAGTCGCCTGCCTGGAGTACGCCCTCGCCAACGACGAGCGCTTCGGCGTCTGGGGCGGCCTCTCGGAAGCGGAACGGCAGGCCCTGCGCCCGCGCGGCTGATCTGCGTACCGCCGCACCGAGGACGAGGCCCCCGGCAGGACGGCCCCGGGCAGGACGGGCCCCGGGAGTGCGGGCCCGGCAGCACGAAGCCCTGGCAGAGCGCGGCTCTGCCAGGGCTGTCGTCGTCCTGGTTCGTTCTGGTTCTCGGTTCCAGTTCCGCCCGGGCGGAACAGGAGGGCCGGTCAGCCCTTGCGGGCGGCCAGGCGGGCGGCGCGGGCGGCGAGGCGCTCGTCGAACTTGCGGGCCTCCGAGTCGAGCCCGTTCATGAACAGACCGAGCTCCTCCTGGGCCTTCTGCCCCTCGGGGCCCAGACCGTCGATGTCCATGATCTTGAGGAAGCGGATCACGGGGCTCAGTACGTCGTCGTGGTGGATCCGCAGGTTGTAGACCCCGCCGATCGCCATCTGCGCCGCCATCCGCTCGAAGCCCGGCATGCCGTGGCCGGGCATCCGGAAGCCCACCACGACGTCCCGCACGGCCTTCATGGTCAGGTCGGGGGCGATCTCGAAGGCCGCGCCCAGCAGGTTGCGGTAGAAGATCATGTGCAGGTTCTCGTCCTGCGCGATGCGGGCCAGCATCCGGTCGCAGACGGGGTCGCCGGACTGGTGGCCGGTGTTGCGGTGCGAGATGCGGGTCGCGAGCTCCTGGAAGGCGACGTACGCGACCGAGTGCAGCATCGAGTGGCTGTTGTCGGATTCGAAGCCCTCGGACATGTGCTGCATCCGGAACGCTTCCAGCTTGTCCGGGTCCACGGCGCGCGAGGCCAGCAGGTAGTCGCGCATCACGATGCCGTGACGGCCCTCCTCGGCGGTCCAGCGGTGCACCCAGGTGCCCCACGCGCCGTTGCGGCCGAAGAGCGAGGCGATCTCGTGGTGGTAGCTGGGGAGGTTGTCCTCGGTCAGCAGGTTGACGACCAGCGCGATCTTGCCGATGTCGGTGACCTTGGACTGCTCCGGGTCCCAGGCTTCGCCGTCCTCGAAGAAGCCGGGGAAGTTGCGGCCGTCGCTCCACGGAACGTACTCGTGGGGCATCCAGTCCTTGGTGACCTTCAGGTGGCGGTTGAGTTCCTTTTCGACCACCTCTTCCAGCGCGAACAGCAGCTTGGCGTCCGTCCACGCCTCCGAGCTGCCGAGGTGGGGAGAGGTGATCGTCACGGGTGCTCCTGGGGACAAAGCGAATTACCTACGGTTCCGTAGCCTACGGAGTCGTAGGTTAAGCGCGGCATCAAGGCCAGCCAAGCCCGAGGGGTGGCTATGGCGGGTTACGCCCGGTTATTTACGCAGTTTGAGGGGGCGCTGGGCGGGGTTCCAGGGGTGAGAATCAATCCGGAAGGTTGGCTGCGGGTTCCTGCTTTGACGGGTTCTGACGGGCCGGCCCGAGCCCGGCCGGGACGCGGGGCGGGCGCGCGGCCGCCGCCGACGGCGTCGCGCGGCGGCGTCGACGGCGGCCGACTTGAGGGCTGATCCTGAAATGCCAGGAGAAACCATCATCTAGACGCACAAGTGGTAGCACCGCCCATCCGGTTGGGCTACGGTCTGTAGCGCGGGCCTCACCTGTGGCGACCCCGGCCCCGCGCCCCCAGGAGTCGGAAGCCAACAGGTGGAGCAGCACGATGACGGGCACCCTCCGCGGTCTGCGAGCGGTCCGCGCGTTCCGGCAGGAACCGCCCTTCGCGGAGAAGCTCAGCTACTCGGTGAGCCTGCCGGGCGGCGCCCACTGTCCGGCGGATGCCCGGGCGGCCGTACGGTCCCTGCTCCGGCGGCACGGGCTCGCCGACCTGTCCGTCACCGCGGCCCTCGCCGCCTCCGAGCTCGTCGCCTGTGCCGGCCGGTTCACGCCCGGCAAGGAGATGACGCTCAAAGTCCGCTGGCAGTACGACGCGCTGCGGATCGTCCTCTACGACCAGCACCCCGCGCACTCCTCGCCGGTGGCGAGCGAGGAGTGCCGGCGGCGCCGCAGCCGCGCGATGTGGCTGCTGGCCCGGGCCGTGGAAGCCGGTGGCGGCGACTGGGGGCTCACGCCCGTACTGACCCCGCTGGGCGGGACCAAGTCCTGGGCCCTGCTGCCCCGTTGAGCGGCCGGGTCAGCGGCCGGGTCAGCCGTCCCACCGGGACTCCCGGACCTCCTGCGCCGTCGTCGGCCGCAGCGTGCCGTCCAGCAGCAGCCAGCGCGTGATGCCGATCGACTCCAGGAACGGCACGTCGTGGCTCGCCACGAGCAGCGCGCCCTCGTACGACTCCAGGGCGCCGGTGAGCTGGCGTGCGCTCGCCAGGTCCAGGTTGTTCGTCGGCTCGTCCAGCATCAGCAGCTGGGGGGCAGGCTCGGCCAGCAGCAGCGCCGCGAGCGCCGCCCGGAAGCGCTCGCCCCCGGAGAGGGTGCCGGCGGCCCGGTCCGCGCGCGCTCCCCGGAAGAGGAAGTGCGCGAGCCGAGCCCGGATCACGTTGTTCGAGGCGTGCGGTGCGAACCGGGCCACGTTCTCCGCCACCGTCCGCCCGTCGTCCAGCACGTCGAGGCGCTGGGGCAGGAAGCGCGTCGGCACGTGCGTCACCGCTTCCCCCGAGGCGGGCGGGAGGAGCCCGGCGATCGTCCGCAGCAGCGTCGTCTTGCCCGAGCCGTTCCCGCCGACCAGGGCGATCCGCTCCGGCCCGCGCACCTCCCACTCGCCCTCCACCCTCGCCCCGTGGGCCAGGTGCAGATCGGTCAGGGTCAGTACCCGGCGTCCCGGATGGACCTGGGTGGCGGGGAGCTCGATCCGGATCTCGGCGTCGTCCCGGACCGCCTCCACGGCCTGGTCCAGCCGCTCCCGGGCCTCCGCCAGTTTCTCCGTGTGCATGATGCGGTGCTTGCCCGCCGACTCCTGGGCGGCCCGCTTGCGGGCACCCATGACGATCTTCGGCTCGCGCTTGTTCTCGAACATCTTCTGTCCGTAGCGCTTGCGCCGGGCCAACTTAAGGTGAGCCTCGGCGAGTTCGCGCTTCTGGCGCTCCACGTCTCCCTCCGCGACCCGCACCATCCGCTCGGCCGCCTCCTGCTCGGCGGCGAGCATCGCCTCGTAGTCGGTGAAGTTGCCGCCGTACCAGCGGACTTCGCCGTCCCGGAGGTCGGCGATCTGGTCGACGCGCTCCAGCAGCTCACGGTCGTGGCTGACCAGCACCATCACCCCGTTCCACGACTCGACGGCCGCGTACAGGCGGTGCCGGGCCCGCAGGTCCAGGTTGTTGGTGGGCTCGTCGAGGAGCAGCACGTCCGGGCGGGCGAGCAGCAGGGCCGCCAGCCGCAGCAGGACGCACTCGCCGCCCGACAGCTCGCCGACGGTGCGGTCCAGACCGATCCGGGCGAGCCCGAGCTGGTCTAGGGTGGCCAGGGCCCGCTCCTCGACGTCCCAGTCGTCGCCGACCGCGGCGAAGTTCGCCTCGGTGGCCTCGCCCGCCTCGATGGCGTGCAGGGCGGCGCGGGTGGTGCGGATGCCGAGGACCTCGTCCACCCGCGCCCCGGTGTCGAGCGTGACGTTCTGCGGGAGGTAGCCGAGGGTCCCGGCGACGGAGATCTGGCCTTCGCCCGGGCTCAGTTCGCCCGCGACGAGTTTCAGCAGGGTGGACTTCCCGCATCCGTTGAGGCCGATCAGGCCGGTGCGGCCGGGGCCGACGGCCCAGTGGAACCCGTCGAACACGGGGGTGCCGTCGGGCCAGTCGAAGGAAACGGCGGAACAGGTGACATGGGTAGGGGCATGGCTCATGGAGGCCTCCAGGTTGCGTGAATGGTGCGTGCAACGCGGGGAGACAGCCGACTGTCACGGTGTTGTGGTGGTGGTCGGTGTCTCGAACCTCAGACGAGCAACGTCCTGCTCCGTTTCGGCGGCAATGGGGCGTCAACGAAGCTACGGGCGGCCGGAGCCGCCCGCAACCGAATAACGGTCGGCGGGACCGGTCAGCAGGAGCCGCGCATCAGCTCGGCCAGGCCGTGGTCCATGTCGAGGTAGTGGTGCTCCAGCCCCAGGGGTACGACGGTCGCCGCCCGGTCCAGGAACCGCTGCAGCTCGGCCGTCACCATCAGCACGATCGCCACACCCTCGGGCGCGTGGAACTCGATCGTCGTGCGGTCCCCGTCGTACGGGCGCACCCGTACGTCGCCGTGGCCGGACGGGTGGCGGATGCCCGAGGCCAGCAGTTCGCGGGCGAACGTCCAGGAGACCTCGATGCCCTCCAGCGTGGCGAGCGCGGGGAAGGCCATGCGGACGGCGAAGGGATCGGCCCGGTCGTAGCAGAGGGTGACGGGCACGGTCTCGACCTTCGGCGCGGTGGCGATCAGTCGGGCCTGCACGGCCTGCTCGATGACAGTGATCAAGGCTCGCTCCCTTGCGGCGGATCTGCTGCCGGGCTTTGGGGTGGAGTCCGGCAACCGGATAGACGCCGGAATCGGCAAATCCGTGCATGCGAGATGACGTGAGCTGTGTCACCGAATGGCCGGATCTCGCCCGTGTGATCGCACAGAGTGACGACGGGGTGAGGGGGAGCCAAGGACCGTCCGCCGGACCGGCGCGCCGCCCGCGGTCCGAATCAGTCCTGTTACCGCTCACTCCACAGGCGCAACGCACCCCTCGGACCCCCGCGGGCGGGCCGCCGAGGCACCCTGGACGGAGATCGCGGGGTGCGTTAGCTTCCGGCGCCATGAGACTTCTGGGAGTTGGCATGTGCGCGGCAGCCCTGCTGGTGGGGCTGGTGGCCGCGCCGGTACAGGCGGACGCGGGGGCGAGGGACCGCGGCGCACCGGACCTCACCGAACTGGACCTCACCGAACCGGACCGCAACGCGACCGGCACCGCCGGAACCGATACCGCCGGAACGGGCTTACGCGGCCTGTCCTGGTCCGTGAAGGCCACCGGCAAGGACTCCCGCTTCCGCGGGCTGGCGGCGGTGAGCCGCGGCACGGCCTGGCTGGCCGGCTCCAAGGGAACCGTGCTGCGCACCACTGACGGGGGCCGCACCTGGCGGGACGTGTCGCCCCCCGCGGCGGTCGCCGAGGGGCTCGAACTGCGCGACATCGAGGCCTTCGACTCCCGCAGGGCGGTGGCCCTGTCCATCGGGGAGGGCGAGGCCTCCCGGGTCCTGCGGACCGAGGACGGCGGCGCGACCTGGACCGAGACCTTCCGCAACCCCGATCCGCGCGCCTTCTACGACTGCCTTACCTTCTTCGACTCCCGCCACGGGCTGGCCATGAGCGACCCGGTGGACGGCAGGTTCCGCATCCTGTCCACCGACGACGGAGGGCGCAGCTGGCGCGTCCTGCCGAACACCGGGATGCCGGACGCCCTGCCCGGCGAGGCCGGGTTCGCCGCGAGCGGCCAGTGCCTGGTCGCCTCCGGCCCGCGCGACGTGTGGCTGGCCACCGGCGGCGCCGCGACGGCGCGCGTACTGCACTCCGCGGACCGGGGCCGCACCTGGCGGGCCGCCGAATCCACGGTCCCCGCCGGGGACCCCGCGCGCGGCGTCTTCGCCCTGGCCTTCCGCGACCGTACGACGGGCCTCGCCGTCGGCGGCGACTACCGCACCGGCCAGGCCTCGCCCCTGGCCGCCGCCCGCTCCGCCGACTCGGGCCGCAGCTGGAACCAGGCGGCGACGCCGCCGCCGGGCTACCGCTCGGGCGCGGCCTGGCACCCGTACGGGCGGTCCACCGCCCTCGCGGTCGGGCCCACCGGCACCGACACCACCACGGACGGCGGCCGCACCTGGCGGGCGTTCGACGCGGGTTCCTTCGACACCGTCGACTGCGCGGCCGACGGCGGCTGCTGGGCGGCGGGGGAGAAGGGGCGGGCGGCCCGGCTGGAGCGGCGGTGACGGCAGCGCCGCCGGCGCCGCCGCCGTCCGTCAGGAAGCGGGCGCCATCGGCCCCGTGAACAGGTCCATGCCCGGGTAGCGGGCGGCGGTGAACCCGGCGGCCTTGTAGACGGGTTCACCGTCGGAGCTGGCGTGCAGCTGGACGTGGTGGATGCCCAGGCCGTCGAGCCAGGCGACCAGTCCGTCGACGATCCGCCGGCCGTGGCCGCGTCCGCGCGCCGCCGCGTCCGTGACGATGCCGTCGAGATAGCCCCGCCGGCCGTCGGGCCGCCGGGGGTTCGGCAGGTGGTACGTCACCCAGGCCATGCCGGTGGCGAGCAGGGGCTCGCCGGGCGCCCCGCCGACGACCAGGCAGTGCACGTCGGGGCGTTCGGTGAGCCGCTCGCGGAACCAGCCGATGGCCTCGTCCCGCCAGACCGCGTCGCCGGGGCCCGGATCCACTCCGAGCGATGCGAGCGCGACGGCGCGCAGCCGTATCAGCTCGGGGATGTCGGCGGGCTCGGCGGTGCGGGGCTGCATGGCGGTTCCTCCGGGATGGTGGGGGCGGGGGGTCAGGCCGACGGGTTCTCGCGGACCGTGGACAGGTCCGCCGAGGTCTTCGAGGCGATGAACTCGGTGATGCGGTAGGCGCAGACGCCGGCCACGATGAAGGGGTCCTCGGCCGCGATCTTCTCGATCTCGGCGCGGGAGACCCCGCCGGCCAGGATGACGCCGCCGTCGCGCGGGACCTTGCGGCCGGACGCGAGGAAGACGCCGGCGGCGTAGTGACCGTCCAGCCAGCTGATGTGCGCGTCCATCTCCTCCTCGACGGCTTCGAGGGGGGCGGTGTAGGTGAGCTCCATGACGAACATGATCGTCAGGCTACTCTCGGACCATCATGACGAGTGTGAAGACCCCCGCCGACGAGGCCGAGGCCCGGGCGATACAGGACGAACTGCGCCACCACGTCGTGCTGTCGGAGACCGGACCGCCACCGGGGACGGGCCTGATCGCCGGAGTGGACGTGGCCTACGACGACGAGCGCGACCTCGTCGCGGCCGCGGCCGTCGTGCTCGACGCCGCCACGCTCGCGGTCGTGGCCGAGTCCACCGCCGTCGGGCACGTCAGCTTCCCCTACGTGCCGGGCCTGCTCGCCTTCCGCGAGCTGCCGACCGTACTCGCCGCGCTGGAGGCCCTGCCCGTCACCCCTGGCCTCGTCGTCTGCGACGGCTACGGGCTCGCCCACCCGCGCGGCTTCGGCCTCGCCTGCCACCTCGGGGTGGTCACCGGCCTCCCCAGCATGGGCGTCGCCAAGAACCCCTTCACCTTCTCGTACGAGGAGCCCGGCGCCCGGCGCGCCGACGCCTCCCCGCTGCTCGCGGCGGACGGCGCCGTCGTCGGCCGGGCCCTGCGCACCCAGGACGGGATCAAGCCGGTCTACGTGTCCGTGGGCCACCGCGTCACGCTGGACAACGCCTGCGCCCACGCGCTCGCGCTGAGCCCCCGCTTCCGGATCCCGGAGACCACCCGGCACGCCGACTCGCTGTGCCGCCGCGCCTTGCGCGAGGCGACGGAGTAGCGGGCCGGCGGACGGCGTGGCCGGCGGACGGCGCGGCACGGCGGACGGCGCGGAGCGGACCCGGCTCAGTCCTCGGCCGCCACCCGGAAGCGGATGCCGGCCTTCTGGAGCCGGTCCAGCAGGGCGTCGCCCATCGCGACCGCCGTGGTGAGCTGGCCGGCGGCCCGCGGCAGTGCGTCGTGGGCCAGGCACAGCGCGGACTCGGCCAGCATCTTCGCCGTCTCCCCGTAGCCCGGGTCGCCGCCCGAGACCTCGGTGAACACCCGCCGCCCGCCGCCCTCGCCGACGAAGCGGACGGTGAACCAGCTGCGCGCGCGCCGTTCCGCGTCCGGTCCGCTGCCGGGCTCCCAGCGGGACATCAGCCAGCGCCGGGCCGCCGGAACCTGGGCCAGCGCCACCGTCGCGCCCAGCGCGGCCGTACCGCCGGCCGCGACCGGCAGGTGCCGGACCGAGGCGTAGTGCCGGTAGCGGAAGTCCGGCCCGTACCGCTCCAGCGCGGCCGCCGACCGGGCGACGACCGCCGGGTCCAGGGTGGGCAGCGGCATGGCCCAGGTCCCGGTCTCCCGGCTGAACCGGGGGGCGCCCACGGGTCCCCGTACGCGGCGGCCCGGCAGCCGGGGCTCGTGCAGGCGGCGGGCCCGGGCCGCGGCCAGGGTCTGCGGGCCGCGGCCCAGGGCGGTGAGCGCGGAGGCCAGGGTGCCGCCGGAGAAGAGGGCGTTGGAGCGCACGAACCCGTCCACGCGCAGCGGCACCCCCTCGGGCAGCCGGCTCACGGTGAAGTAGGCCCCGAGGTCCGCCGGGATCGAGTCGAAGCCGCAGGCGTGCACCAGCCGCGCCCCCGTTTCCCGGGCCCGCGCGTCGTGGGCTACGTACATCCGGTCGACGAACTCCGGCTCGCCGGTGAGGTCGACGTAGTCGGTGCCCTCCTCCGCGCAGGCCTCGACCAGCTCGGCGCCGTACCAGACGTACGGGCCCACGGTCGTGGCCAGCACCCGCGTGGAGGCGGCCAGTTCGCGCAGCGCCGGGCCGTCGGAGGCGTCCGCCCGCAGCAGCGGCAGGCCGGCGCAGGCCGGGTTCAGGGCGGTCAGCCGCTCGCGGAGCCGCTCCAGCTTGCCGGGGTCGCGGCCCGCGAGGGCCCACCGGCAGCCGGCGGGGGCGTGGACGGCGAGGTACTCGGCGGTCAGGGCCCCCACGAATCCGGTCGCGCCGAAGAGTACGACGTCGTAGGTCCGTTGCGGCCGGCCGTGCCGGACGTGCTCGTTCATGAACCGCTCCTCCCAGCTGGTCTCGGTGGCTGAGGCTAGCGTGGGAGGCGGCTGTCCGTGCGGGCAGGTGTGACCTGCGGTAACCAGGAGGCGTCGATGAAGGCTGCGGTGCGCAAGTGGCAGGCGGTGCGCGCGTTCGCGCTGGGGCTTCCGGAGGCCGTGGAGGAACATCCGTGGGGGCCCGGGGACGCCGTCGTGAAGGTCAACAAGAAGATCTTCGTCTTCCTGGGGAACGCGGACGGGCCCGAGCCGCCCGGTCTGTCCGTGAAGCTCAAGGACGAAGCGCTCCACGGCCATGCCATGACGGCCCCGGGAGCCGAGCCCACCGGGTACGGACTGGGCCGGGCGGGCTGGGTCTCCGTACCGCTGGGGGAGAAGGGGGCGCCGGGCGCCGAGGTGCTGTGCGAATGGGTGGAGGAGAGCTACCGGACGGTCGCGCTCAAGCGGCACGTGAAGGAACTCGACGCGCGGATCCCGGATCGGGCCCCGGGCAAAAACGGCCGAGACGGCTAAGCGCTTGCTCTTGTGCTGAGTGGAACACGTTCCTAGCATCGCTGGTGTTACATCAGTTGTGTCACACACTCGCACCAGGGACGCTGGGGGTTCGATGGCAGTGACGGGGTCAGGGACGGTACCGGGAACAGGTCCGGATACGGGCCCGGCTGCGGGGAACGGGCCGCTCGCGGGCGTGCGCGTCGTCGAACTGGCGGGCATCGGCCCGGGCCCGTTCGCCGCCATGCTGCTGGCCGACCTGGGGGCGGACGTGGTCCGGGTGGACCGGCCCGGCGGCGGCGGCCTCGCGGTCGACCCGGCGTACGACGTCACCAACCGCAACAAGCGGTCCGTGCTCATCGACCTGAAGTCCGCCGACGGCTCGGCCCGGGTGCTGGACCTCGTGGAGCGCGCCGACGTGCTGATCGAGGGGTTCCGCCCCGGCGTGGCCGAACGCCTCGGCGTGGGCCCGGCCGACTGCCACGCCCGCAACCCCGCCCTGGTCTACGGCCGGATGACCGGCTGGGGCCAGGACGGGCCGCTCGCCCGCACCGCCGGGCACGACATCGCGTACATCGCCGTCACCGGGGCCCTCGGCATGATCGGCAACCCCGGCGAGCCGCCGGCCGTGCCCGCCAACCTGGTCGGGGACTACGCGGGCGGCTCCCTCTACCTCGTCATCGGTGTCCTCGCGGCGCTCCGGCACGCCCGTACCCCCGGCGGCGCCGGACAGGTCGTGGACGCCGCGATCGTCGACGGCACCGCCCACCTCACCGCCATGATCCACGGCATGGTCGCCGCGGGCGGCTGGCAGGACCGGCGCGGGGCCAACCTCCTCGACGGCGGCTGCCCCTTCTACGGCACCTACGAGACCTCCGACGGCGGATACATGGCGGTCGGCGCACTGGAGCAGCAGTTCTACGACACCTTCGTGGAACTCCTCGGCATCGCCGACCGGGCGCCCGCCCGCAAGGACCTCGCCCGCTGGGGCGAACTGCGCGAGGCGGTCGCCGCCCGCTTCAAGACCCGGACGCGCGCACAGTGGACGGCCGTCTTCGAGGGCACCGACGCCTGCGTGGCCCCCGTACTGTCCCTGCGCGAGGCGCCGCACCACCCGCACCTCGCCGCGCGCGACACCTTCACCGACTTCGGCGGGATCACCCAGCCCGCCCCCGCGCCCCGGTTCTCCGCGACCCCGACCGCCGTCACCGGCGGGCCGGCGCGGCCGGGTGCGCACACCGAGTCGGTGGCCGCCGACTGGGACGTACCGGCCCTGCTCGGGAAGGACTCGTGATGGAACTCTCCATGATGCTCGACTACGCGGGCGATCCGCGGCGGGCCGCCGACGGGGCCGCCGCGCTGGAGGCGGCCGGCCTCGACGCCCTCTGGGTCGCCGAGGCCTGGGGCTTCGACTCCCCGACGATCATGGGGTACCTGGCCGCGCGGACCGAGCGGATGAAGATCGGCTCGGCCATCGTCAACGTCTACTCCCGCACCCCCGCCCTCATCGCGCAGACGGCCGCGGGCCTCGACGCCCTCTCCGGCGGCCGGGCCCTGCTCGGCCTCGGCGCCTCCGGCCCGCAGGTGGTCGAGGGCTGGCACGGGAAGACGTACGACCGGCCGCTCGGCCGGACCCGGGAGACCGTCGAGCTGTGCCGGCGCATCTGGCGCCGCGAGACCATCGACCACCACGGCATCACCGACATGCCGCTGCCGCCGGAGAAGGGCGGCCGGCACGGCAAGCCGCTGAAGATCCTGACCCGGCCCGTCCGCGACCGG
Organism: Streptomyces sp. NPDC044704; assembly: GCF_056433525.1. Taxonomy (NCBI): domain Bacteria; kingdom Bacillati; phylum Actinomycetota; class Actinomycetes; order Kitasatosporales; family Streptomycetaceae; genus Streptomyces; species Streptomyces sp. NPDC044704. The sequence goes on along the minus strand of NZ_JBWKGY010000027.1, from coordinate 63,123 downwards.
ATCCCCATCCACATCGCCTCCCTCGGCCCGGCGAACGTGGCCATGACCGCCGAGATCGCCGACGGCTGGCTGCCCACCCTGTTCATCCCCGAGAAGGCCGGCGCGGTCTGGGGCGAGGCGCTCGCCGCGGGCACGGCCAAGCGGGCGCCCGGACTCGGCCCGCTGGAGACCGTCGCGGGCGGACTGCTGGCCATCGGTGAGGACGCCGCCGCGGCGCGCGACCTCGCGCGCCCCCAGATCGCCCTGTACGTCGGGGGCATGGGGGCGCCGGGCAAGAACTTCTACAACGACCTCGCCGTCGCCTACGGGTACGGCGAGGAGGCCCGCAAGATCCAGGAGCTGTACCTGTCCGGCCGCAAGCGCGACGCGGCCGCCGCCGTCCCGGACGAGTTCTGCGAGCTCATGACCCTGTGCGGACCCGAGGGCTACGTCCGCGACCGCATCGAGGCCTTCCGGGAGGCGGGCGTCACCATGCTCAACGTCACCCCCGTGGGGCCCGAACCGGCCCGCCTCGTCGAAACCGTCAAGAACTGGCTGTAGGGAGTCCCACTGATGAAGCGCCGGATCTTCGACGCCGACCACGACGCGTTCCGCGAGACCGTCCGCACCTTCCTCGGCAAGGAGGTGCTGCCGCACTACGAGCAGTGGGAGAAGGACGGCATCGTCAGCCGCGGCGCCTGGCTGGCCGCGGGCCGCCAGGGCCTGCTCGGGCTGGCCGTCCCCGAGGAGTACGGCGGCGGCGGGAACACCGACTTCCGCTACGCCGCCGTCATCGCCGAGGAGTTCACCCGGGCCGGGGCCCCGGGCCTCGCCATCGGCCTGCACAACGACATCATCGGCCCCTACCTGACCTCGCTGGCCACCGAGGAGCAGAAGCGCCGCTGGCTGCCCGGCTTCTGCTCCGGCGAGACCATCACCGCCATCGCCATGACCGAGCCGGGCGCGGGCTCCGACCTCCAGGGGATCCGCACCACCGCCGAGGACCGGGGCGACCACTGGCTGCTGAACGGCTCCAAGACGTTCATCTCCAACGGCATCCTCGCCGACCTCGTCATCGTCGTCGCGAAGACCACCCCCGAGGGCGGGGCGCACGGCCTGTCCCTGCTCGTCGTCGAGCGCGGCGCGGAGGGCTTCGAACGCGGCCGCAACCTCGACAAGATCGGCCAGAAGGCCCAGGACACCGCCGAGCTGTTCTTCCACGACGTCCGCGTCCCCAAGGAGAACCTGCTCGGCGAACTCGACGGCGCCTTCCTCCACCTGATGACCAACCTCGCGCAGGAGCGGATGGGCATCGCCATGGCCGGCATCGCCGCCGCCGAACACCTGCTGGAGATCACCAGCACGTACGTGAAGGAACGCGAGGCCTTCGGCCGTCCCCTCTCCAAGCTCCAGCACATCCGCTTCGAGATCGCGGAGATGGCCACCGAGTGCGCGGTCACCCGCACCTTCCTCGACCGCTGCATCCTCGACCACGCGAACGGCGAACTCGACCACGTCCACGCCTCGATGGCCAAGTGGTGGGCCACCGAACTCCAGAAGCGGGTCGCCGACCGCTGCCTGCAACTGCACGGCGGATACGGCTACATGTCCGAATACCGGGTCGCGCGCGCCTTCACCGACGGGCGCATCCAGACCATCTACGGCGGCACGACCGAGATCATGAAGGAGATCATCGGCCGTTCCCTGCTGGACTGACCGACCCCGCGGGCAGGAGCCCGATCCGGCTCCGCGGCCCGTCCGCGACCTCTGCGCGAACTCCCCCTTGGAAACCTCCGAAAGGCTTGACCAGTGAGCACCGAAGCTTACGTATACGACGCGATCCGCACCCCGCGCGGCCGCGGCAAGGCCAACGGCGCCCTGCACGGCACCAAGCCGATCGACCTGGTCGTCGGCCTCATCCACGCCCTGCGCGAGCGCAACCCCGGCCTGGACCCCGCCGCCATCGACGACATCGTCCTCGGCGTGGTCGGCCCCGTCGGAGACCAGGGCTCCGACATCGCCCGTATCGCGGCCATCGCCGCCGGACTGCCGGACACCGTGGCGGGCGTGCAGGAGAACCGCTTCTGCGCCTCCGGCCTGGAGGCCGTGAACATGGCCGCCGCCAAGGTCCGCTCCGGCTGGGAGGACCTGGTCCTGGCCGGCGGCGTCGAGTCGATGTCCCGCGTCCCGATGGCCTCCGACGGCGGCGCCTGGTTCGCCGACCCGATGACCAACTGGGACACCGGCTTCGTCCCGCAGGGCATCGGCGCCGACCTGATCGCCACCATCGAGGGCTTCTCCCGCCGCGACGTGGACGAGTACGCCGCCCTCTCCCAGGAACGCGCCGCCGCCGCCGTCAAGGAGGGGCGCTTCGCGAAGTCCGTCGTCCCCGTCACCGACCGCAACGGCCTGGTCGTCCTGGACCACGACGAGTTCATCCGCCCGGGGACCACCGCCGACACCCTCGCGAAGCTCAAGCCGTCCTTCGCGGACATCGGCGACCTCGGCGGCTTCGACGCCGTCGCCCTGCAGAAGTACCACTGGGTCGAGAAGATCGACCACGTCCACCACGCCGGCAACTCCTCCGGCATCGTCGACGGCGCCTCCCTCGTCGCGATCGGCTCCCGCGAGGCGGGGGAGCGGGGCGGCCTGACCCCGCGCGCCCGGATCGTCTCGGCCGCCGTCTCCGGCTCCGAGCCCACCATCATGCTCACCGGACCCGCCCCCGCCACCCGCAAGGCCCTCGCCAAGGCCGGGCTGACCATCGACGACATCGACCTCGTCGAAATCAACGAGGCCTTCGCGGGCGTCGTCCTGCGCTTCGTCAAGGACATGGGCCTCTCCCTCGACAAGGTCAACGTCAACGGCGGCGCCATCGCGCTCGGCCACCCGCTCGGCGCGACCGGCGCGATGATCCTCGGCACGCTCGTCGACGAACTGGAGCGCCAGGACAAGCGCTACGGGCTCGTCACCCTCTGCGTCGGCGGCGGCATGGGCGTCGCCACCATCGTCGAACGCCTCTGAACCGTCCCGTATCCCCGCCTCCCGGACCTTCCGAAACGAAAGCAGTGACCATGAGCGAGTCCACCACGATCCGCTGGGAACAGGACGAGACCGGCGTCGTCACCCTGGTCCTCGACGACCCCGACCAGTCCGCCAACACCATGAACCAGGCCTTCAAGGACTCCATCGCGGCGATCGCCGACCGCGCCGAGGCCGAGAAGGACTCCATCCGCGGCATCATCTACACCTCCGCGAAGAAGACCTTCTTCGCGGGCGGCGACCTCAAGGACATGATCCGGCTCCGCCCCGAGGACGCACGGCTGGCCTTCGACACCGGCACCGAGATCAAGCGCTCGCTGCGCCGCATCGAAACCCTCGGCAAGCCGGTCGTCGCCGCGATCAACGGAGCCGCCCTCGGCGGCGGTTACGAGATCTGCCTCGCCTCCCACCACCGCGTCGCCCTCGACGCGCCCGGCTCGAAGATCGGCCTTCCCGAGGTCACCCTCGGCCTCCTGCCGGCCGGCGGCGGCGTCACCCGTACCGTCCGCCTCATGGGCATCGCCGACGCGCTGCTCAAGGTCCTGCTCCAGGGCACCCAGTACAACCCGCAGCGCGCCCTCGACAACGGCCTGGTCCACGAACTGGCCACCACCCCCGAGGAGATGCTCGCCAAGGCGCACGCCTTCATCGACGCCAACCCGCAGTCGCAGCAGCCCTGGGACGTACCCGGCTACAAGATCCCCGGCGGCACCCCGTCCAACCCGCGGTTCGCCGCGAACCTCCCGGCCTTCCCGGCCAACCTGAAGAAGCAGCTGAACGGCGCCCCGTACCCGGCCCCGCGCAACATCCTGGCCTGCGCCGTCGAGGGCTCCCAGGTGGACTTCGAGACCGCGCTGACCATCGAGGCCCGGTACTTCACCGAGCTGGTCACCGGCCAGACCGCCAAGAACATGATCCAGGCCTTCTTCTTCGACCTCCAGGCCGTCAACGCCGGACGCAGCCGCCCCCAGGGCGTCGAGCCGCGCACGGTCCGCAAGGTCGCCGTCCTCGGCGCGGGCATGATGGGCGCGGGCATCGCCTACTCCTGCGCCCGCGCGGGCATCGAGGTGGTCCTCAAGGACGTCACCGCCGAGGCCGCCGCCAAGGGCAAGGCGTACTCCGAGAAGCTCCTCGACAAGGCGCTCTCCCGCGGCCGCACCACCGAGGCCAAGCGCGCCGAGCTCCTCGCCCGGATCACCCCCACCGCGGACCCCGCCGACCTGGCCGGCTGCGACGCCGTGATCGAGGCGGTCTTCGAGGACACCTCCCTCAAGCACAAGGTGTTCCAGGAGATCCAGGACGTCGTCGCCCCCGACGCGCTGCTCTGCTCCAACACCTCCACGCTGCCGATCTCCGGACTCGCCGAAGGCGTGGAGCGGCCCGCCGACTTCATCGGCCTGCACTTCTTCTCGCCCGTCGACAAGATGCCGCTCGTCGAGATCATCAAGGGCGAGCGGACCGGCGACGAGGCCATCGCCCGCGCCTTCGACCTCGTGCGCCAGATCTCCAAGACGCCGATCGTCGTCAACGACTCGCGCGGCTTCTTCACCTCGCGGGTCATCGGCCAGTTCATCAACGAGGGCGTCGCGATGGTCGGCGAGGGCATCGAGCCCGCCTCGATCGAGCAGGCCGCCGCCCAGGCCGGCTACCCGGCCAAGGTGCTCTCGCTGATGGACGAGCTCACGCTCACCCTCCCGCGCAAGATCCGCAACGAGACCCGCAAGGCCTTCGAGGCCGAGGGCCGGGCCTGGACGCAGCACCCGGCGGACACGGTCATCGACCGGATGGTCGACGAGTTCGGCCGCCCCGGCCGCAGCGGTGGCGGCGGCTTCTACGAGTACGACGAGAGCGGCAAGCGCGCCCGCATCTGGCCCGGCCTGCGCGAGCACTTCACCAAGCCCGGCGTCGAGGTCCCCTTCGAGGACATGAAGGAGCGGATGCTCTTCTCCGAGGCCCTGGACACCGTCCGCTGCCTCGACGAGGGGGTCCTCACCTCGATCGCCGACGCCAACATCGGCTCCGTCATGGGCATCGGCTTCCCGGCCTGGACCGGTGGCGTCATCCAGTACGTCAACGGCTACGAGGGCGGCCTGCCGGGCTTCGTCGCCCGCGCCCGGGAACTCGCCGAGAAGTACGGCGAGCGCTTCACCCCGCCCGCCTCCCTGGTGGCGAAGGCCGAGCGCGGCGAGACGTACACCGACTGACCGGAACGGCTCCGGGCCCGCGCACCGGCGGGCCCGGGGCCGGTCCCGGCGGCCGGACCCCTCCTCACGGAAGCCGCGGCACCTCGCGCAGGACGGCGAACGAGCCGCTCCGTACGCTGCCGTCCGGGGCGGACCAGCGGGCCAGCACCTGTCCTCGTACGTCGTCCCCCGCGGCCGGACCGGGACGCAGGCGCCGCGACACCGTCAGGTTCAGCGCCGGCCCCTCCCCGCCCTCCGAGCCCACCGCGACCACGGTGGCGTCGGCGGTGTCCACCACCGGGCCGGGACCGGTCAGGCCCGCCCCCGCGCCCTGCGCCGCCGGGCGGACCTCCACGGTCGGGTCGGGGGTGTCGCTCTCGCTCTGGGCCTGTGCGACCGCCCCGCCCGCCAGCAGGGCGAGCAACTGCCCGACCAGGACCGGGTCGTGGGCGCCGTCGTAGACCCAGCGCGTGCCGAGCACGCCGTGCTCGCAGGTGCCGATCAGGCCCGCGTCGGCGCCCGGGAGCGGGGCTCCGCGGTAGGTGAGCGGCACCAGGTGGGCCGCTGCCGCGTCCCCGGCGCCGTCGGTGACGACCAGGAACTCGATGCCCACCTCGCCCTCGGGGTCGTCGAGCCGGAACCCGCCCGCCCGGGCGAGCGACGCGGTGTCCCGACCGCCCCCGTACCAGGGGCGCGACGGGAGCCAGCCGGCGAGGAGTTCGAGCTTGGTCGGGGTCAGCGTGGTGCGGTGGATGACTGCCATGATCCCGAACCTAACGCCGGGCGCCGGATTCCGTCACTCGGATTCGGAGACGAAGGCCGCCCTCAACTCCTCCTTGAGCGACCGCTGGAACGCCGTCACCAGAGCCTGCACCACCATCGGCTGCATGTGCGCGGACAGCGCCTTCATCGACTCCACCCGCTCCGGATCGTGCTCGCCCTCCGTGAACGGCCCCCACACCTCGTCCCGGAACAGGGCCGTCAGCTGGTGCGCCGCCGTCCGCGCGTGCTCCAGCAGCAGCTTCCGCGCCACCAGGATCGTCTCGTGCGCGATCGGTACGTCGAGCAGCGCCACCCCCAGCCGCAGCAGCCCCGGATCCACCCGGAACCCGTCCCCCGAGGCGGCCAGTACGTTCATCGCGGCCAGCCGCTCCAGATCGCCGTCCGACAGGTCCCGCCCGGCCCGCCGCTCCAGCTCCGCCCGCGACACCTCCTCGGCCGCGTCCGGCGCCCAGGACGCCACCAGCGCCCGGTGGATCGCCAGGTCGTGCGCGCTCAGGTCGTCCGGCAGCGCGTCCAGGTACCGCTGGATCGCCGACAGCGTCATGCCCTGGTGCTGCAACTCCTCGATCAGCGCCAGCCGGGACAGGTGCTCCATGCCGTAGTGCCCCACCCGACGGGGTCCGATCACGGGAGGGGGCAAAAGCCCGCGCGTGCTGTAGAACCGTACGGTGCGGACGGTGACTCCGGCCTTCGACGCCAGCTCGTCGACGGTGAGCATCGGCTCGGTTGCCTGGTCGGCCATCGTCTGCGCCTCGCTCTCTGCTCCACAGCTTGGGTTCAACAGTATTGCTGTCGCACCAACGATGTGAAACGGCCAGGAGCTGCCCATGACCACGAACCTGCGACTGCCCGGACAACCCGGAGAGATCACCCTCCCCGCCCTGCTCGCCCGCAACGCCACCGACCACGGATCCCTCGCCGCGCTCTCCTGGCGCGAGGGGACGGACTGGCGGACCCTCACCTGGAGCGAGGTCCGCCGCAAGGTGGCCGTCCTCGCCTCCGGATACGCCGCCCTCGGCGTCGAGCGCGGCGAACACGTACTGCTGATGATGGGCAACCGCCCCGAGCACTGGCTCAGCGACCTCGCCCTGGTCCACCTCGGCGCCGTCCCCGTCACCGTCTACGGAACCTCCGCGCCCGAGCAGATCGCCCACATCGCCCGCCACAGCCGGGCCAGACTGGCCGTCGTCGAGGGCGCCCGGGAACTCGCCCGGTGGGAGCCGCTGCTGGCCGACGCCACCGTCCCCCTGGAACGCCTCGTCGTCGCCGAGGCCGCCGAAGCGGGCCCGCACCGCACCTACGGATCCCTGCACGCGAGCGGCGCCCGGCTGCACCGCCCCGACGCCTTCGAGAAGGCCTGGCAGGAGACCCGGCCCGAGGACCCGCTGACCGTCGTCTACACCTCCGGGACCACCGGCGACCCCAAGGGCGTCCGCCTGACCCACCGCAACATCCTGCTCCAGTCCGTCCGCCTCGACCGCAACACCGACCTGCCCGAGCACGCCGAGCACATCTGCTACCTGCCGTTCGCCCACATCGCCGAGCGGATCCTCGGCCTCTACCTGCCCCTGCTGCGCGCCGCCCACGTCCGGCTGGTCGCCGACCCCACCGCCGTCGCGGCCGCCGTCCGCGAGCTGCACCCCGTGCAGTTCTTCGGGGTGCCCCGGGTCTGGGAGAAGCTCGCCGCCGGGGTACGGGCCGTGCTCGCGCAGTTGCCCGAGCAACAGCAGCGGGCCATCGAGGACGCGGGGGACCTGGCCCGCGCCCGCGCCGGCCACCGGGAACGCGGCGAGGAGGTGCCGGCCGCGCTCGAAGCCTCGTACGCCGAGGCCCGGGAGCGGGTCCTGGAACCGCTGCTGCGCCTGGCGGGGCTGGACCGCCTCGTGTGGACGGCCAGCGCCACCGCCCCGATGCCGATCGACGTGGTGCGGTTCTGGGCCGGCTGGGGCATCACGATCATGGACGCCTGGGGGCTGACCGAGACCTCCGGCGTGTGCACCGTCAACAGCCCGGACGGTTTCCGGCTGGGCTCGGTGGGCCGCCCCATCGAGGGGCTGGAGCTGCGCGTCGCCGAGGACGGGGAGATCCTCACGCGCGGCGCGACCGTCTTCGCCGGCTACCTGCGGCCCGACGGATCGCTGGAGGACGCCTCCGACGCCGAGGGCTGGTTCCCCACGGGGGACGTCGGCCGGATCGACGAGGACGGCTTCCTCTGGCTGACCGACCGCAAGAAGGAGCTGATCATCACCTCCACGGGCAAGAACGTCTCCCCGGCCCTGGTGGAGAACACCGTCAAGGAGCACCCGCTGATCGGCCAGGCCCTGGTCCACGGCGACGGCCGCTCCTACCTCGTCGCCCTGCTGGTCCTCGACCCCGAGCTGGCCCCCGCCTGGGCGGCCGCCCGGGGCATCGGCGCCACCACCCCCGACGAGCTCGCCGCGCACCCGGCGGTCCTGGAGGAGGTCGCCCGGGCGGTCGAGAGCGCCAACGCCCGGCTCAACCGCACCGAGCAGATCAAACGCCACCGGCTGCTCGCCGCCGAGTGGGGCCCGGAGTCCGGCGAGCTCACGCCCTCGCTGAAACTGCGCCGCCGGGTGGTCCGGGAGAAGTACGGCGCCCTGATCGAGGAGCTGTACGAGGCCCGGTGACCCGGAGGGCCCGGGTGCCCGCCGCGGCGGGCACCCGCACCGGTCACGGCACTAGCGGCCGATCAGCGGGTAGTGGTCGCTGAGGTTCGTGTACGTGTAGGAGGTGCCCCAGCTGGAGACCGTCCAGGGCGCCGACTCCTCCTTGACCACGTCGTTGTTCCAGCCCGCCGGGCGGGCGTTGCCCTTGCGGTAGAGGACGTAGTCCAGGTCCTCGCGCGGGTCCGTCGGGTAGCGGTAGCTCGCGATCGAGTTCAGCGCGGTGTCGAAGGAGTACGGGTGCCCCGTGCGGGTGTCCGTGCCGGCCAGGTCGGCGTCGGCCAGCATGGAGGCGTACTCCGGCGTCCGCGAGTCGACGTTCATGTCGCCCGCCACGATGACCTGTTCGGCCGCCGGGATGTTCTTGGCGTCGAGGAACGCGTCGATCGCCTTGAACTGCCGGCTGCGCATCTGCGCCGCCTCGCCCGCGCCGCAGCCCGGGTCGGTGGACTGGGCGTGCGTGCCGACCACGTGCACCTTCGCGCCGTTCACGTTCAGCACGACGTACGCGAAGCCCTTGTTGGACCACCAGTCGGCGCCGCAGGCGTCCTTGTAGACGACCTGCTCCTTGCGGACGATCGGCCACTTGCTCAGCACCGTGACGCCGCCGTCCTCCGGGGTGGTGGCGGAGTACGCGCCGCCGGTGGCGTCCCAGCCGCTCTTGCTGCGGCCCACGACCGGGGTCTGGTACGGGTACTTCGAGGCCGAGTTGGCCTTCAGCGCGTCGGACGCCGCGTTGTCGAAGGCCTCCTGGAGCACGACCACGTCGTGTCCCTGGTAGAACGACGCCTTCGGGATCTCCGCGGCCCGGTGGTCCTGGCCCCAGTTCGGGTACAGGTTCTTGCTCATCAGGAAGACGTTGTACGACAGGACGCTGAGCCGCGGGGCCGCGGCGCCCTCCGCGGCCGTGGCGGCGGGCGCGGTGGTGACGGCCAGGGCGCCGGCGGCGACCGCGGCGACGGCCGTGGCGGCGGCGCGGCGCGAGCGGGGCGAGGTGAGCAGCATGAAGGTCTCCATCATTCCTGCGGGGGAAGTGCGGGGAAGATCGACGCCCGTCATACAAGCAGCACCAGTTACCTCTGGGTAACACCCGTGCAGCGACTTTCTGTCCGGAACACGGCCGTCTGGGGCTCGCATACTTGTTTCATGGAGACGCCGCACCACGCACCCCCCGCCACCCCGACGGCCGGGCGCCGCCCCGACCCCGAGCCCCCCGCCCCCGGCGGCGTGCTGTGGACCATCGCCGGGGACGTCCGCGCCCTGCTGATGCTGCCCGCCGCCTTCACCATGCAGGTCGCCCACCCCGCCATCGGCGCCGGCGTCGACACCTACTCCGTCTTCCGCACCGACCCCTGGGGGCGCGGCGAACGCTCCCTGCGCTCGGTGCAGCTGTGGGTGTACGGAGGAGCCGGGGCCGCGGAGGAGGGCCGCCGGGTGCGCCGCCTGCACAAGGAGATCCAGGGCACCGACACCCGCGGACGCCGCTACCACTCCCTCGACCCCGCCTGCTACTCCTGGGTCCACGCCACCGGCTTCCCCGTCTACCTCCACGCGGGGCGCTACCTGCTGCGCCGCTTCACCCCCGCCCAGGAACGGCAGCTCTACCGGGAGTGGCTCCAGGTGGGCCGGATCCTCGGCATCCACGACCGGGACATGCCGCAGAGCATCGAGGACTACTGGGTCTACTACCGCCGGATGCTCGCGGAGGAGATCGAGCCGACCGCGGTGGCGCGGGAACTGGTCGCCACCGACGTGGACCTGCCCAGGCCCGTGGCCGGATCCGCGCCGGTCCGCCTGATGCTGCGGCTCACCTGGCCGCTGCTGCGGAAGGCGTTCCTGCACCTGCGCGCCTTCGTCAGCGTCGGGTACATGCCGCCCGAGGCGCGGGAGGCCATCGGGCTGGAGTGGACCCCCGCGCAGGAGCGCAGGCTCCGGCGGTTCAGCGCGGTCGTGCGGATCCTCGTACCGCTGCTGCCCGAGCGGCTGCGCTACCTGCCGATCGCCCGCGCCGCGCGGGCACGGTGGCGCGCCGGCACCCCCTGAGGGGCGCCGGCGCGCGGGCCGGACCGGGGCCGGTGACCCCGCCGTGATCAGTGGTCGTGGTCGTGGACCGTGTTCGTCGCGGCGATCTTCTTCCAGGACTTCGGCTCCACGGGCGGCTTGGCCGGGGCCTGGAGGGAACGGGCCCCCGCGGCCTTGGCGGCCGGCGGGGCGAAGGCCGGCTTGCCCGGGGTGTACAGCCAGGTCTCGAACAGCTGCGCCAGGGGCTTGTCGGAGACCTTCTCCGCGTACCGGACGAAGTCGCCGACCTTGGCGTTCCCGTAGGCCCGCTCGGCCGGCCAGCCCTTGAGGATCTGGAAGAACTTCTCGTCGCCGATCTCGTTCCGCAGCGCCTGGAGCGCGATCGCGCCACGGTCGTACACCGCACCGTGGAACTGGTTCTCCGCACCCGGGTCGCCCGGCTTGACCTGCCAGAACGGGTCCTCGGCGGGACGCGAGGCGTAGGTCCAGTCGGCGAGCTCCTGCGCGGTGCCCTCGCCCTCCTTCTCCGACCACAGCCACTGGCTGTAGCGGGCGAAGCCCTCGTTGACCCAGATGTCCTTCCAGTTGTCGACGGACACGCTGTCGCCGTACCACTGGTGGGCCAGCTCGTGGACGACGACGGAGACGTTCGCGCCGTTCTGGAACTGGCGGGGGCCGTAGAACGGCCGCGTCTGGGTCTCCAGGGCGTAGCCCGCGCTCACGTTGGGGACGTAGCCGCCCAGCGCGTTGAAGGGGTACGGGCCGAAGACCCCCTCCAGCCACTCCGCGACCTCGCCGGTCCGCTCGACGCTCGCGCGCGCCGCGCCCGCATTGTCGCCGAGGTCCTTGCTGTAGGCGTTGAGGATCGGCAGACCGCTCGCCGTCTTGTCGGTGGTGATGTCGAACTTGCCGATCGCGAGCGTGGCCAGGTACGTGGCCTGCGGCTTGTTCGAGCGCCAGTTGTAGCGGGTCCAGCCGAGCTTCGACGTCTGCGACTGGAGCACGCCGTTGCTGATCGCCTGCGTGCCGTCCGGGACGTTGACCGACACGTCGAAGGTGGCCTTGTCGAGCGGGTGGTCGTTGCTCGGGAACCACCAGATCGCCGAGTCCGGCTCCTGCGCCGCCACGCCGCCGTCCGGGGTGCGCTGCCAGGCCGTCCAGCCGTCGACCTTGAACTCCGAGGGCTTGCCCGCGTACTTGACGACGACGGAGGACTGCTTGCCCTTCTGGAGCGGCTGGGCGGGGGTCACCTCCAGCTCCTGGGTGCCGGTCGCGGCGAACTTCGCCTTGACCCCGTTGACGCGGACCTCGCTCACCTTGAGGCCGAAGTCGAGGTTGAAACGGGACAGGTCCTGCTTGGCGGTGGTCAGGAGGGTGGCGGTGCCCTCCAGCAGGTCCGTCTTCGGCTGGTACTGCAGGCGCAGGTCGTAGTGGGAGACGTCGTAGCCGCCGTTCCCGCTGGCCGGGTAGTAGGGATCGCCGATACCCGCCGCGCCCGGACCGGCACTGGCCGCCGACGCCGGGATCACCAGCAGGAGGGAAGCGGCCAGGACGCTCGGGGCGATGACTTTGCGGTGCACGAAGAGCTCCAAGTGGTAGGGGAGACAGATCGGTTCAAGGTCTGGTCGGTCGACCGTATTCACCCGTGACCGCCCACGTCATGTCCATGGCTCCTGCTGTCACACGATCGCCATTCGGCCGTCACACCCCGCTGAGCGGACGCACCGGTCGGTGAGCGGGCCCGGGCGGGCGGCGGCGCCGGAGGGCTCCCGGAGCGGTCCCGGGCCGGTCGGGAGGCCGGGGGAGCGCCGTACGGAGGGGCCCGGCGACCGCGCGCACGCGCCGCGCCCAACTCCGCGCACCGTACGAGAAAGGCCGGAAACGGCGGGCGCGCCGCAGCCCCCGGGGAGCCGCCGGAGGGCCGCGCCGGGGCGGTCCGGACCTGGGTCTACCCGGCATACTGAGCAGTCGGTAACCTGCGGCGCATGACGCTTCCTCCGCACGCCGCCCGCCGCTGCTGGCACGCCGCCGTCAACCCCCTGCACTCCACCATCTACTTCTCGCCGGACCTCGCGACCGAGCTCGCCGCCCTCGGCATCACCCACCGCGTCGCCGTGAACCTCGCCACCCGGTCCGCCGCCATGGGCGCCGTCGGCCCCGGCGTGGTGACCGCCACCTTCTACAACTACCGCCACGACCTGGTCACCGCGCACCTTCCCGCCGTCTGGGACACCGCCACCCCCGAGCAGGTCCTCGCCGCCCGGCTCCGTGCCGCCGACACCACCCTGCGCCGCCTCCTCGGCCCGGAGGTCATCGACTCGCCCGAGCTGGCCGAGGCCGCCGACCTGGCCGTGCGCGCCACCGAGGGCTGCACCCGGCACGCCCGCACCCTCTACGCCGCCCACGCCGACCTGCCCGTCCCCGAGGAGCCGCACCTGCGCCTGTGGCACGCCACCACCCTGCTGCGCGAGCACCGCGGCGACGGCCACCTCGCCGCCCTCCTCCTCACCGGCCTCGACCCGCTGGAGGCCCTGGTCAGCCACACCGCCACCGGCCGCGGCATGACCCCGAAGTGGGTCAAGAGCATCCGCGGCTGGCACCAGGACGACCTCGACGCCGCCGCCGCCCGGCTGCGCGCCCGCGGCATCCTCGACCCCGACGGCGAGCTCACCGACGAGGGCAGGTCCGTCCGCGAACGCCTGGAGACCGAGACCGACCGGCTCGACGAGGCCCCGTACGAACACCTCGGCGCCCAGGGCCTCGCCCGGCTCGCCGAACTGGGCGGCGGATTCGTCAAGCGGGCCGTCGCCGCGGGCGCCTTCCCCCGCGACCTGTTCGGCAAGGCCTGAGGGGCTCCCGCCGTCCGGCGCGGTCACCTGCCACAATTGGCAGCCTTCCACGCAAACGAAGGCAGGCGGGACCGCACAGTGACGATGTCCATCGAAGGCAGGATCGCCGAGGAGCTCGGCGTACGGGAGCGGCAGGTCAAGGCCGCCGTCGAGCTGCTCGACGGCGGTTCCACCGTCCCCTTCATCGCGCGCTACCGCAAGGAAGCGACCGAGATGCTCGACGACGCCCAGCTGCGCACCCTGGAGGAGCGGCTGCGGTACCTGCGCGAACTGGAGGACCGGCGGGCCGCCATCCTCGAATCCGTGCGCGAGCAGGGCAAGCTCGACGAAGCGCTGGAGGCACGCATCAACGCGGCCGACACCAAGGCCCGGCTGGAGGACATCTACCTCCCCTTCAAGCCCAAGCGCCGCACCAAGGCCCAGATCGCCCGCGAGGCCGGCCTGGAGCCGCTCGCCGAGGGCCTGCTCGCCGACCCCTCCGTCGAACCGGCCGCCGCCGCGGCCGCCTTCGTCGACGAGGGCAAGGGCGTCGCCGACCCGGCCGCCGCGCTGGAGGGCGCCCGCGCCATCCTCACCGAGAAGTTCGCCGAGGACGCCGACCTGATCGGCGAGCTCCGCGAACGCATGTGGGGCCGCGGCCGGCTCGCCGCGAAGGTCCGCGAGGGCAAGGAGGAGGCCGGCGCCAAGTTCGCCGACTACTTCGACTTCGCCGAGCCGTTCACCGCCCTCCCCTCGCACCGCGTGCTCGCCATGCTCCGCGGCGAGAAGGAGGACGTCCTGACCCTCGACCTGGAGCCGGAGGAGCCCTCCGAGGTCCCCGGGCCGTCCACGTACGAGGGGATGATCGCCCGCCGCTTCGGCGTCGCGGACCGCGACCGTCCCGGCGACAAGTGGCTGGCCGACACCGTCCGCTGGGCCTGGCGCACGAAGATCCAGGTGCACCTCGGCATCGACCTGCGCTCCCGGCTGCGCGCCGCCGCCGAGGACGAGGCCGTACGGGTCTTCGCGGCGAACCTGCGCGACCTGCTCCTCGCCGCCCCCGCCGGCACCCGGGCCACGCTCGGCCTGGACCCGGGCTTCCGCACCGGCGTCAAGGTGGCCGTCGTCGACGCGACCGGCAAGGTCGTCGCCACGGACGTCATCCACCCCCACGTACCGGCGAACCGGTGGGACGAGTCCCTCGCCAAGCTGGCCCGCCTCGCCCGGGAGCACGCGGTCGAGCTGGTCGCCATCGGCAACGGCACCGCCTCCCGCGAGACCGACAAGCTCGCCGGGGACCTCATCACCCGCCACCCCGAGCTGGGCCTGACCAAGGTGATGGTCTCCGAGGCCGGCGCGTCCGTGTACTCCGCCTCGGCCTTCGCCTCGCAGGAACTCCCGGGCATGGACGTGTCGTTGCGCGGCGCCGTCTCCATCGCCCGCCGGCTCCAGGACCCGCTCGCCGAGCTCGTCAAGATCGACCCGAAGTCGATCGGCGTCGGCCAGTACCAGCACGACCTGTCCGAGGTGAAGCTCTCCCGCTCCCTCGACGCGGTCGTCGAGGACTGCGTGAACGGCGTCGGCGTGGACGTCAACACCGCGTCCGCGCCCCTGCTCTCGCGGGTGTCGGGCATCAGCGGCACCCTCGCCGAGAACATCGTGTCCCACCGCGACTCCAACGGCCCCTTCCGCAGCCGCAAGGGCCTCAAGGACGTGGCCCGCCTCGGCCCGAAGGCGTACGAGCAGTGCGCCGGCTTCCTGCGCATCCGCGACGGCGACGACCCGCTGGACGCCTCCGCCGTGCACCCGGAGACGTACCCGGTCGTCCGGGCGATGGGCAAGACGGCGGGCGGCGAGGTCGCGGCCCTCATCGGGAACCCGGCCGTCCTGCGCTCCCTGCGGCCCGAGCAGTTCGTCACCGAGGCCTTCGGCCTGCCCACGGTCACCGACATCCTGCGCGAGCTGGAGAAGCCGGGCCGCGACCCGCGACCCGCCTTCAAGACGGCCACCTTCAAGGAGGGCGTGGAGAAGATCGGCGACCTGGCCCCGGGGATGATCCTGGAGGGCGTCGTCACCAACGTGGCGGCCTTCGGGGCGTTCATCGACATCGGCGTCCACCAGGACGGCCTCGCCCACGTCTCGGCCCTGTCGAAGACCTTCGTCAAGGACCCGCGGGACGTGGTCAAGCCGGGCGACATCGTCCGGGTCAAGGTCATGGACGTGGACATCCCGCGCAAGCGGATCTCGCTGACCCTGCGCCTGGAGGACGAGGCCGGGGCGGAACGCGGCGCGGGCGCGCCGAGGCAGCGCGAGGAGCGCCGGGGCGGCGGGGGCCGGCCCCCGCAGCAGCGCGGCGCGGCGGCCCAGGGCGGCGGCCAGGGCGCGGCCCAGGGCGGCCAGGAGCGCCGGGGCGGCGGCCAGGACCGGCGCGGCGGCGCGGGCGCAGGCCAGCGACAGGGCGGCCAGGGCGGCCAGGGCCGTCCGGGCGGCGGCGCCCCGGCCCCCGCGAACAGCGCGATGGCCGACGCCCTGCGCCGGGCCGGGCTCACCGGCCCCGAGGACCGCCGCAAGCGGTCCTGACGGGGCGTCGGCGGCGAAAGTCCTGACCGGGCGGCGGACATGGCCGGATAGGCACCCCACCTGGGGACATGCCTTGCCAACCCCCGTACGGAATCTGTAGGCATGGTGGAACGTCCGTTCGTCTCGACGGACGGGCGTTCCACCTTCCCTCCTCCGGAGCGCACTCCCGAGGCCGCCTCAAGGCACAGGACCGTATGCCGATGCCCCCGCACGCCTACCGACGCTGCCCGAGAAAGGGTCCGAAGAGGGAACACATGGCCCATGGGGATCCCAGCCTCCGCAAACGGTGCGAGTTGATTCTCGGCCATTTGGATCTGCCGCGCCCGTTCTCCCTCGACGGACTGTGCGCACGCGTCGCCGAACAGCGTGGACGCCCGATCCGGCTGCACCCCCTGCCGCGCGAGGCCGCCGAATCCGGTGTCTGCGGCCTGTGGGTGGGGACCGCGAGCGTCGACTACGTCTTCTACGAGGCCCGGACCACCCCCCTGCACCGGGAGCACATCGTGCTCCACGAACTCGGGCACATCCTCTTCGGCCACCACTCCCTCGAAGGCGAGGAGAGGGACGGCCGGGCCCCTGAGGTCCTCGGCCGCACCAACTACACCACCCGCCAGGAACGGGAGGCGGAGATGCTCGCCAGCATGATCCGCACCCGCACCGCCGGCCCGGCACGGCCGCGGCCGGCCACCCCGGCCCGGGGCGCGCTCGCCCGGCTGGAGTCCGCCATGGGCTACGAGCGGGGTCCGCGCGATGACGGCTGACCTCGCCCGCATCGGCGACTGGCTCGCCGTACCGAGTGTCCTGTGCCTGTGGGCGGCCGTCCTGCTGCGCGCCCCCGGCGCCCTGCGCTCCCCCCAGCAGCGCGGCCTGTGGCTCGCGGTCGCCACCGCCGCCGCGGCGATGACCCTCAACCTGCCCGCCGTCGTCGCCCACGCCACGAGCCGCGACCCCGACTACGCGCACGCCGTCGGCCTCGTCCGCAACCTCATCGGCGTCCTGTCCGCCGGCGCCGTGCTCTACTTCGTGGCCGCCGCCACCCGCGGCCGCGGCCTCCAGCGCGCCGCCTGGGCCGGCACCCTGCTGTGGCTGGCCGCCCTCGTCGGCCTGGACGCGGCCGCGCCCGGCCACGGCAGCCACACCATGCCGCCCGTCGGCGACCCGGTGCCCTCGCTCACCTACTGGCTCGTCCTGATCTCCGCCCACCTGATCGCCAACACCGTCTGCGTCTTCGTCTGCTGGCGCTACAGCCTCCGTACGGAGAGCCGCGGACTGGCCGCCGGGCTCCGGCTGTTCGGCCTCGGCACCGCCCTGGCCGGGCTGTTCTGGTTCGCGTACCTGCTCAAGGCGCTGTTCGGCAGCACCTGGGCCATGCCCGCCCTGCCGCTGCTCATGAACCTGCACGGCCTGCTGCGCGCCGCCGCGATCCTCGTGCCGACCCTGTTCACGCTGCGCCGCACCGCCGCCGACATCACCACCGCCTGGCGGCTGTGGCCGCTGTGGCGGGACCTCGTCGAGGCCGTGCCGCACGTGGTGCTCTCCCGGCCCCGGGCCGGACGGGTGCTGGAACTGCTCTGGCCGCCGCTGCCGCGCGGCCTGCTCGTCTACCGCAAGGTCATCGAGACCCGCGACGCCATCCTGATCCTCGGCGAGTACGTCGCCCCGGGCGTGCCGGAGCTCGCGCGCGGCCACGTCGCCGGGAGCGGGATCCCCGAGCCGCGGCGCACGGCGGCCGCGCTGGCCTGCGTACTCAAGCATGCCCGGCAGGCGAAGCTCGCCGGACTGCCCGGCCGGCCGGACCTGGCCGCGGCCCTCGAACTGCCGGCCGCGATCCAGACGTCGGCGCAGGACGGCGACCTGGAGGGCGAGGCCGGTTTCCTGGTGGACGTCGCCCACGCCTGGGCCGCGCCCGAGACCACCGCCTTCGACCCCCGTACCGCCTGAACCGAACCCGTAGGAAGTGGACTCGCCTTGACCACCGTTCTCATCACCGGAGCCAGCGCCGGACTCGGTGCGGCCTTCGCCCGCGGCTTCGCGGCGAAGGGCTGCGACCTGGTCCTCGTCGCCCGCGACAAGGACCGCCTGGACTCGGTCGCCGCGGAGCTCGGCCGGGAGTACGGCGCCGTCTGCGAGGTGCTGCCCGCCGACCTGCTGGACGCGGGGCAGTGCGCGGTCGTCGCCGGACGGCTCGCCGACCCGGCCCGGCCCGTGGACGTCCTGGTCAACAACGCCGGGTTCGGACTGCCCGCGCCCTTCCCGTACAGCCCGGTCGAGGACGAGGAGCGGATGCTGGACCTCCTCGTGAAGGTCCCGCTGCGCCTCACGCACGCCGTGCTGCCCGGGCTGCGCGAGCGCCGCCGGGGCGCCGTGCTGAACGTGGCGTCCGTCGCGGGGCTGCTGCCGACGGGGACGTACGGGGCCGCCAAGGCCTGGGTGACGGCCTTCAGCGAATCCCTGCGGGTGGACATGGAGCCGTACGGGGTCCGGGTGCTGGCCGTGGTGCCGGGCTTCACCCGCACCGAGTTCCAGGAGCGGGCCGGCATGGACGTCAGCTCGCTGCGCGACGCGGTCTGGCTGGAGCCGGAGGCCGTGGTGGCCAAGGCCCTGCGCGACCTGGCCCTGCGCCGCCCGGTCAGCATCACGGGCCGCCGCTACCAGGCGTACGCCCTCGCCGCCCGCCACCTGCCGCGCGGCTTCGTGGCCCGCAGGATGGCCCGCACCCGGCGGGCGCCGGCCGAGCCCGCGAACTGACCCGCCGGGAGCCGGCCGTGGCCGGGGCAGCGGAGATCGCGGCCCGGCCCGCCGGCACCGGGGGCTCGCCGCCTCCGGAGGCCCGAAGCCTCCAGGGGCTCGATGCCCCTTACAGCTCCGTGACCTTGCCGCCGACGACCTCCAGGCGGCGGGTCACGTGGACGGCGTCCAGCATGCGGCGGTCGTGGGTGACCAGCAGCAGGGTGCCCTCGTAGGCCTCCAGCGCGGCCTCCAGCTGCTCGATCGCCGGCAGGTCGAGGTGGTTCGTCGGCTCGTCGAGGACCAGCAGGTTCACCCCGCGGCCCTGGAGCAGCGCCAGCGCCGCCCGGGTGCGCTCGCCGGGGGAGAGGGTCGCCGCCGGACGCAGGACGTGCGCCGCCTTCAGACCGAACTTGGCCAGCAGCGTACGGACCTCCGCCGGTTCGGTGTCCGGGACCGCCGCGCAGAACGCCTCCAGCAGCGGCTCGCCGCCGAGGAACAGCCCGCGGGCCTGGTCCACCTCGCCGACCAGGACGCCGGAACCGAGTACGGCGGAGCCGGAGTCCGGTGCCAGACGGCCCAGCAGGACCGCGAGCAGGGTGGACTTCCCGGCGCCGTTCGCCCCGGTGATCGCGACCCGGTCCGCCCAGTCGATCTGGAGGCTGGCCGGACCGAAGGCGAAGTCCCCGCGCCGCACGGCCGCTTCGCGCAGCGTGGCGACGACCGAGCCGGAGCGCGGGGCCGCCGCGATCTCCATGCGCAGCTCCCACTCCTTGCGGGGCTCCTCGACGACCTCCAGCCGCTCGATCGCGCGCTGCGTCTGGCGGGCCTTGGCGGCCTGCTTCTCGCTGGACTCGCCGCGCAGGTTCTTGCCGATCTTGTCGTTGTCGGAGGACTTGCGGCGGGCGTTGCGCACGCCCTTGTCCATCCAGTTGCGCTGCATCTGCGCCCGGCCCTCCAGGGCCGACTTCTTGCCCGCGTACTCCTCGAACTCCTCGCGGGCGTGGCCGCGGGCCCGCTCCCGTTCCTCCAGGTAGGAGTCGTAGCCGCCGCCGTAGAGGTTGATCTGCTGCTGGGCCAGGTCGAGTTCGAGGACCTTGGTGACCGTGCGGGTCAGGAACTCGCGGTCGTGGCTGATCACCACGGTGCCCGCGCGCAGCCCCTTGACGAACTGCTCCAGCCGCTCCAGACCCGCCAGGTCCAGGTCGTTGGTGGGCTCGTCCAGCAGGAACACGTCGTACCGGGACAGCAGCAGCGAGGCCAGACCGGCGCGGGCGGCCTGGCCGCCGGACAGCGCCGTCATCGGCAGGTCCAGGCCGACTCCGAGACCGAGCTCGTCGGCGACCTCCTGGGCCCGCTCGTCGAGATCGGCGCCACCGAGGTTCAGCCACCGGTCGAGGGCGTCGGCATAGGCGTCGTCCGCACCCGGGGTGCCGTCCACGAGCCCCTGGGTGGCCCCGTCCAGTTCGGCCTGCGCGGCGGCGACGCCGGTGCGCCGGGCGAGGAACTCCCGGACCGACTCGCCGGGACGCCGCTCGGGCTCCTGCGGCAGGTGGCCGACGGCCGCCCCGGGCGGGGAGAGCCGCAGCTCACCGGTCTCGGGGGTGTCCAGCCCGGCGAGGAGCCGCAGCAGGGTGGACTTCCCGGCGCCGTTGACGCCGACGAGTCCGATGACGTCGCCGGGCGCGACGACGAGGTCGAGATCGGCGAAGAGCGTGCGCTCACCGTGCGCGGCGGTGAGCTTCTTGGCGACGAGGGTGGCAGTCATGATGCCCCGATCCTATCCGCGCACCGGACAGGCCCCGGGCCCGGCCCGAACGGCCGGACACCCCGCCCTACGCGCCGATCAGCCGCAGTCCGGCCCACAGGGCGGTGACCGCCGCGACGAGCGCCGCGGGGGTGGTGATCAGCCCGAGCCGGGTGAAGTCCCCGAGCGCGACGCGTTCGCCGTGTCCGTGCAGGATGCGCCGCCACAGCAGCGTGGCCAGCGAACCGGCGTACGTCAGGTTCGGGCCGATGTTGACGCCGATCAGCACCGCCAGCACCGGCCCGGCCCCGCCCGGCGCGGCCAGCGGGAGCAGCGCGAGCACCGCCGGCAGGTTGTTGATCAGGTTGGCGAGTACGGCGGCCACGCCCGCCACCGCGAGCAGCGCGGCCAGCGAGTCCCCGGCCGACAGTACCCGCTCCAGCCCGTCACCGAGACCGTGGTCCACCACGGCCCGTACCACCACCCCGAGCGCGAGGACGAACACGCAGAAGGCCGGCGCCGCCGACGCCACCAGCCGGAACGGCGTGGTCTCGCGGCGGCGCAGCGCCCGTACGCCCAGGACCACCGCTCCGGCCAGCGCCGCCCAGGCCGGACTGGCCCCCGCGAAGGAGGCCACGGCGAACCCGGCCAGCGTCAGGATGAGCACGGCGAGCGCGAAGCGCGGCATCGGCACCCGCTCGACGGCCTCCGGGGCGTGCTCGGGCGGGGCCGTGAGATCGGCACGGAACCAGCGGCGGAACACCGCGTACTCGATCCCGATCGCCACCGCCCAGGGCAGCGCCATCAGCGCCGCGAACCGGGTGAAGGTGAGTCCGCTCGCCGCGAAGGCGAGGAGGTTGGTCAGGTTCGACACGGGGAGCAGCAGCGAGGCCGTGTTCGCGAGGTGCGCGGTGGCGAACACGTACGGCCGCGGCCGCGCCCCGAGGTGGGCGGCGGTCGCCAGGACGACCGGGGTCAGCAGCACCACGGTGGCGTCCAGGCTCAGCGAGGCGGTGACCAGCGAGGCCACCAGGAAGACCGGGCCCAGCAGGGTCCCCGGCCCCCGCCCGGCCGACCGCCGGGCCACGGCCGCGCCGACGGCACGGAACAGCCCCTCGTCGGCGCACAGCTGGGCGAGGACCAGGATCACGGCCAGAAAGCCGACCACGGGCAGCAGCTCGCGCAGCTGCCCCCAGGCGTCGGCGGGGGAGACCGCGCCGAGGGCCACGAGCAGCGCGGCGGCCGGTACGGCGGCCGCGGCCTCCGGCAGTCCGCGCGGGCGCAGCACGGCGAAGGCCAGCACGCCGAGGAGGGCGGCGACCGACAGGGACTCGGCGAGGACGGTGTTCAGGGCACTGCTCCGGGACGTGGGCGGCCGGGATCCCGGCCGGACCTGTGCGGGGGTGTTCCGGAAGGATCGCACGGCCGCCGTCATGGCCGGATAGGTGGGATGCACGTCATTGCGGCCATGGGGGCGGGGTCACACCATGGAGGCATGTCACCGCGCAACGTGCTGGTCCTCCTCTACGACGGCGTCCAGAGCCTGGACGTGACCGGCCCCGTCGAGGTGTTCGGCGCCGTCGCCCGCTCCCCGGCGGAGGGTGGGTACGCGATCCGGACGGTGTCGCCGGGAGGCGCTCCCGTACGGACCTCCAGCGGGCTGGTCCTGGTTCCCGACGGGGACCTGGAGGGCGCCCGCCCGGGTCCGGGGGCCACCGTGCTGGTGCCCGGCGGCCGGTACACGGGCGACTTCGAGCCCCGGCTCACCGACTGGCTCCGGGCGCACGGGGGGCGTGCGGAACGGCTCGTGTCCGTGTGCACCGGGGGACTGCTGCTGGCCGAGGCCGGGCTGCTGGACGGCCGCCGGGCCACGACGCACTGGAGCGTGTGCGAGCAGATGGCCCGGGACTACCCGCGGGTGACGGTCGAGCCGGACCCGATCTACGTCCTGGACGGCCGCGTGGCCACCTCGGCGGGGGTGACCGCCGGGATCGACCTGGCGCTCGCCCTGGTCGAGGAGGACTTCGGCCGGGACACGGCCCTGCTGATCGCCCGCCACCTCGTGGTGTTCCTGCGCCGGCCCGGCAACCAGGCCCAGTTCAGTGCCCAGCTGGCCGCGCAGACGGCCCGCCGGGAGCCGCTGCGGGACGTCCAGCAGTGGATCACCGAGCATCCGGACGGGGACCTCAGCGTGGAGGCCCTCGCCGCCCGCGCCGCGCTCTCGCCGCGGCACTTCGCACGGGCCTTCCAGGCGGAGACCGGGGTGACGCCGGGGCGGTACGTCGAGCGGGTCCGGGTGGAGCACGCCCGGCGGCTCCTGGAGGACGGCCGGGACGGGGTCGCGCGGATATCCCGGGAGTGCGGCTACGGCACCCCGGAGGCGCTCCGCCGGGCCTTCGTCAGGACCCTCGGCCAGTCCCCCGCCGAATACCGGCGCCGCTTCGGCCCGCAGCCGCCGCCCGTCCCGGCCCCGGCCCGCTGACCACCCGAGCCCGCTGCCTGACCACCACCGCGGACGCCCGGACCCCCGGGCACCCGGACCCCGCCCCACCCGACCACGACTCCGGAGGAACCATGCAGATCGCCGTACTGCTCTACGACCGCTTCACCGCCCTCGACGCCATCGGCCCCTTCGACACCCTCGGCCGGCTCGACGGCGCGGAGACCGTCTTCGTCTCCGAGCGCCCGGGGCCGGTGCGCACCGACAACGGGGCCCTCGCGCTCGTCGCGGACCGCTCGCTCGGCGAGGTGACGCGCCCGGACATCGTCGTCGTGCCCGGCGGACCGCACCCGGAGCTGGAGATGAAGAACCCCGCCGTCCTCGACTGGCTCCGCGAGGTCGACGCGACGACGACCTGGACCACCTCCGTCTGCACCGGCTCCCTGCTGCTCGCCGCCGCCGGGCTGCTCGACGGCCGCAAGGCCGCCGGGCACTGGCTCTACCTCGACCAGCTGGTCCCCTTCGGCGCCCGGCCCACCGGGGAACGGGTGGTGTACGACGGCAAGTACGTGACCGCTGCCGGGGTCTCGTCCGGCATCGACATGGGCCTCGGCCTGCTCGGCCGGATCGCGGGGGACACGTACGCGCAGACCGTCCAGCTGATGTGCGAGTACGACCCCCAGCCCCCGTACGACGCGGGTTCCCCGGAGAAGGCCCCGGCGGAGATCGTCGCCCGGCTGCGGGCCGCTAATCCGCTGACGGCCAGCTGAACACCGGAGCGCGGCGTTCCAGGAACGCGGCGACGCCCTCCGCGGTGTCGCCGCTCGCCGCGGCCTGTCCCGTCCAGTACGCGTCCCGGTCCGTCCGGCCGTCCGCGAACTCCTTGGCCGCGGCCTGGGTCAGCCGCGAGCGGGTGGTCAGGACACGCGCGAACTCCGCGACCCGCCCGTCGAGTTCGCCGGGGGGCAGCAGCTCGTTCAGGAACCCCGCCCGCAGGGCCTGCTCCGCGCTGATCAACTCGGCGGAGAACAGCAGGTACTTGGCCCAGGACGGGCCGACCAGCGAGGCGAGCCTGCGGGTGGAGGACGCCGGGTAGACGATGCCCAGCTTCGCCGGGGTCACCCCGAAGGAGGCGCCCTGCTCGGCGAAGCGCAGGTCGCAGGCCGCCGCGAGCTGGCTCCCGCCGCCCACGCAGAAGCCCCGGATCGCCGCGACGGTCGGCTTGGGGAAGGCCGCGAGGGCCTCCTCGGCCGCCACGGACAGGGTCTGGGGGTCGTCGTCCCCGGTGAGCGAGGAGATGTCGGCGCCCGCGCAGAAGGTGGGACCGGCCCCGGTCAGCACCAGCACCCGGACGGCGGGGTCCGCGGCGAGCCCCGGCAGCAGTGCGGGCAGCGCCCGCCACATCGAGGCGGTCATGGCGTTGCGCTTGGCGGGGTGCGTGATGACGACGGTGGCCACCCCGTCGACGACCGTGTGGGGGAGGGCTGCGTCCCGGGCTGCGTCCATGCGCCGGATGCTATCCGGGGCCGCCGATCCTATGATCAAGGGGAGTCCGGCCCCGGGGGGTGCGGAAAGGTGGCACGTCCATGCGCGCAGACCGTACCGACCCCGAACGGAAGCAGGAGAAGAAGGAGCTCAGCCGCAGCTACGGGCTGCTGGCCCTGCTCGGGGCGGTCCTCGTGCTGGCCGGACTCGTGGGCCTCGTGTACACCGGCCTGGCCACCTTGACCTCGATGTACCTCTTCGGCTGGCTGCTGCTGACCGGCGGTGTGGTGGGCCTCGCGCAGGCCGTGCTGTCGCGGGGGACCAACTACTTCTGGCTCGCGGTCGTCGTCGCCGCGATCAACATCGCCGCGGGGTTCGTGATCCTGCGGCGGCCCGAGGCCGGCGCGGAGGCGCTGACCATGTTCGCGGCGCTGCTGTTCCTGACCGGCGGCCTGTTCCGCCTCGTCGGCGCGCTGGTGGTGCGGGGGGCCGAGTGCGGGCTCACCCTCGTCCAAGGCGCGTTCGGCGTCCTGCTCGGCGTGTTGGTGCTGTGGAGCTGGCCGGGCAGCAGCCAGTACGTGATCGGTGCCTTCTTCTCCCTCGCCCTGCTGTTCGACGGCCTGAGCCTGATCGCCCTGGGCATGGGTGCCCGGCGGATCCTCGGCCTGGTCAGGGAGGACGAGGTGGCGGCAGGGCCGGAGGCGGCGGGCGCGGCGGAGGGGGCGCGGGAGACCTCCCGTGAAGCACCCGGATCGGATCAGGAACAGTCCAACAACTGACTCTGTCATACGCCAGTGGTCAGAAAGTGTCCGATAGACGCTGACTTCTGGTCAGCGGTCCGGTCCGGACCAGGCTGTTCCCCACTCTTGTCGCGTGGAGACGATCGAGCGCGAAGACGGGGGCCTGAACATGAACGACAGCGGGAGCGTCCCGCCAGCCGGGGGAGGTGAGGCGCCTGCTCCGGCGGACCCCCTCGCGTACGAGGGAGTGTGGCGCTTCACCGCGCCGGCGGTAGAAGAATCCGTTCCGCAGGCCCGCCGGGCGGTCCGCGACCTGCTCGGCCGCCAGGGGGTGCCGGCCCATCAGGACCTGGTGTACTCCCTGCTGCTGATCGTCTCCGAACTGGTGACGAACTCGGTCCGGCACGCGGCCCTGCTGTCGCCCGAGGTGGCCGTCGAGGTCGCGGTGGGCCGCGAGTGGGTCCGGGTGGCCGTCGAGGACAACCACCCGTACCGCCCCAAGGCGCTGGAGGCCGACTTCGGCCAGACCGGCGGCCGGGGTCTGCTCCTCGTGCGTGAGGTCACGCGGGAGGCGGGCGGGGTCTGCGACGTCGAGCACACCTCGACGGGCGGCAAGGTGATCTGGGCGGCCCTGCCCCTGACCGCCCCGCGGACCCCCGCGCCCTGACCGGCCCGTGCGCGCGTACGGGCCGGCGGACGTACGGGCCGTCGGCCGGCGGACGGGCCGGCCGGACCCGGGGGCCTACGGGCTACCAGCCCGCGGCGTCGCCGGTCAGCTCGCGGATCGCGGGCCGCGCCGCGTCCAGCACGGTCATGAACCAGGCCGAGAACGGCTGCTCCGCGTGCCGCTTGGCGAGCTCCTCCGCGGTGACGAACGCGGTGTCGCCGACCTCCTCGGGATCGGGCTTCGGCGCGGACTGCGCGAGTCCCACGAAAAGGTGGTTGTACTCCTGCTCCACCAGCCCGGACGCGGGGTCCGGATGGTTGTAGCGCACGGTCCCCGCCTCCGCGAGCAGCGAGGGCGACAGCCCCAGCTCCTCATGGGTGCGCCGGGCCGCCGCCGCGAACGGGGACTCCCCGGGGTAGGGGTGACCGCAGCACGTGTTCGACCAGACGCCGGGGGAGTGGTACTTCCCGAGGGCGCGCTGCTGGAGCAGCAGCCGGCCCTGCTCGTCGAAGAGGAACACGGAGAACGCCCGGTGCAGCAGCCCCGGGGCCTGATGGGCGGACAGCTTCTCCGCCGTGCCGATGGTGTTGCCGGACTCGTCGACCAGTTCGAGCATGATCGCTTCCTGAGTGCCGGTGCCGGGGGACGCGCTCTGCGCGGCGGTGGCTGGTGTGGTCGGCATACCCATCCTTCGCTTCGGAATCCGGCCTTCAGTCTGCCGTACAAAAGCGGCTTGTCCCCACTTCGGTGATCCGCGCATGTCCGCCCCCCGCCGCGTGATAGGCGACGGAGGGCGGACGGCTCACCCGTTCAAGGACGGCGTCAGACGCCGAACGGCGCCGGGTAGGCGATGGTTCCGGCCGGCACCGGAACGCGGTCGTCGAGCACGAGTGCCATCATCGCCGCGTCCGGTACCTCGAAGGGGGCCCGGATCCCGAACCGCGACGCCGGCACGAAACCGAAGCGCGGGTAGTACGCGGGATGCCCGAGGACCAGCACCAGCGATTCCCCCCGTTCCCGGGCGGCCGCGAGCAGGGCCCGGACGACGGCGCTGCCGGCCCCCGACCGCTGGACCGCGGGGTCGGCGGCCACCGGGGCGAGCGCGAGCGCCGGTGCCCCGTCCACCGTGCAGCGGGTCAGCAGGGCGTGGGCCGCCACCGACCCGTCGGGGGCCCCGGCCACGTACGAGAGCCCCGGCAGCCACGACCCGTCGGCGCGCAGCGCGTCCACGAGGTCCGCCTCCAGCGGGGTCCCGAAGGCCGCCAGGTTGACGGCCCGTACGGCGGCCGCGTCGGCCGGGGTCTCGGGCCGTACGGGCCAGCGCCCGTCGCCGCCGGCGGTGACCGGGGCGAGGACGTGGCCGGTGTACCCGTACTCGTGGCCGTGCCGGGCCCGCACGTCGAGCTCCTCGCGGGTCAGGCCGAGCGCGGCCCGCCGGGCGGGGGTCGAGGGGGCGAAGTCCCGGACCCGGTCCCGCAGTGGACCGTAGTACGCGTCCCAGTCGGCGTCCGGGAGCGGGTGGATGCCGAGGATCCGGTATCCGGCGGCCTGCGCGGCCGCCACGTTGCGGGCGGTGGAGCGCAGCGCGTACTGCGCGTCCCAGAACGCCCGCGCCCCGGCCGAGGGCTCGTCGGCGGTCCACTCGCACTCGGTGACGACGAGGGTGCCGCCGGGGGCGAGCAGCCGCTTCCAGGCGGCGAGCGCCGCGTCGAAGCCGATGACGTAGGCGGAGCCCTCCGCCCACACGAGGTCGAAGGAGCCGTCCTCGAAGGGCAGCGCGGCCATGTCCGCCCGGACGGGGTGGACGCGGTCGTCGAGGCCGAGGTCCTCGGCGGCCGTGCGCAGCTCGTCGAGGAACGGCTGGTGGAGGTCGACGGCGGTCACCTCGGCGAGGCCGGCGCCGCCCGCCTCGGCGGCGAGCAGCAGGGCGCTGCGGCCCGGACCGCAGCCCAGGTCGAGGACGCGCGGCCGCTCGGGAAGGGGTCCGCAGAGGGAGAGGAGTCGCCGGGTGGTCGCGTCGGAGCCGGGTGCCTGCCGGGGCAGGCCGCCGTGCAGCTCCATGAAGGCGGCGAAGACGGGGTCGTCGGCGCCGGAGGCGGAGCCGGAAGGAGTGGAGCCGGAGGGGGTGGTGCCGGTGTGGTCGGTCAACGTGAACCCTTGGAAAGGGGGCTCCGGCCGACGGGGTCGATCTCTGCTGGATTCAGACCCGGCCGGAGGCCCGGAAGGAAGTGGGGACGTACCGGAGTTCGCTGCTCATGGCCGCGACCACTACGACGGTCATCAACCCCACCTCTTTCTCGCTCGTGTGCCGTCCAGACGATGACGACGCGTTCACATGAATCGAACGCATCTGCGTCCACCGTAACATCCGGCCGTAAAAGGCTGATGAATGTCGGCTTCCATTCATCCGATAGCCTCTGCCGACGTGCCGCCGCCCCCCGTGGCGCCCGTCCCGCACGCCCTGCAAGGAGTGAGTTCGTCTGCCGACCGTCATCCTCACCGGCCCGCCGGTACCCGGATCACCGCTTGCGGACGAGCTCCTGTCCCTCGGGTTCGACGTCCGTCCGGTCCCCGGTCCCGAAGACACCGCCGCCGCCCTGGCCGACGTACCCGCCGACCAGCGGGTGGCCGTCGTCGACAGCGCCTTCGTCGGTCACGTCCACGCGCTGCGCCTCGCGCTGACCGACCCCCGCTTCGACGCCTGCGCCGTCACCGGGGCCCTCGCGGTGCGCGGCGGCGCCCACGCCGCCCGCGCCGCGCTCGACGAGGTCGCGGCCCTGGAGCCCGGGGCGCTCGGCACCGGCCCCTACCCGGACCGGCTGGCCGCCGCCGTCGAGGGCTCCGGCACCGCCGTCCAGCGGCCCGAGCTCGGCACCCTGGTCGCCGCCGTTCCCGTGGGGGAGGCGGAGCGCGAGAGCGCCGTAGCCGCCGTCGCCGCCGTCGACGACGAGGCCGTGCGGCTGCGGACCGCGGTCAAGTCCCGCGACGGCTTCTTCACCACCTTCTTCATCAGCCCGTACTCGCGCTACATCGCCCGCTGGTGCGCGCGCCGCGGCCTGACCCCGAACCAGGTCACCACCGCCTCGCTGATCACCGCGCTGATCGCGGCCGGCTGCGCCGCCACCGGCGACCGCTGGGGCTACGTCGCGGCGGGCGTACTGCTGCTGGTCTCCTTCGTCCTGGACTGCACGGACGGGCAGCTCGCCCGCTACTCGCTCCAGTACTCGACGATGGGCGCCTGGCTCGACGCGACGTTCGACCGCGCGAAGGAGTACTCCTTCTACGCGGGCCTCGCCCTCGGCGCGGCCCGCGACGGCGACGACGTCTGGGCCCTGGCGCTCGGCGCCATGATCCTCATGACCTGCCGGCACGTCGTCGACTTCTCCTTCAACGAGGCGAACCACGACGCGACCGCGAACACGAGCCCGACCGCCGCCCTGTCCGACCGGCTCGACAGCGTCGGCTGGACGGTCTGGGTCCGGCGGATGATCATCCTTCCGATCGGTGAGCGCTGGGCGATGATCGCGGTCCTGACCGCCCTCACCACCCCGCGGACCGTCTTCTACGCCCTGCTGATCGGCTGCGCCTTCGGGGCGCTCTACACCACCGCGGGCCGCGTCCTGCGCTCCCTGACCCGCAAGGCGACCCGTACCGACCGGGCGGCCCGCGCCCTCGCCGACCTCGCGGACTCCGGTGTCCTCGCCTGGACCGGTTACCCCGTGCCCGGCAAGCGGCCCGACCGCGCCGCGGTGTGGCTGGCGGCGGCCGGCGCCGTGCTGATGGCCGGCGGCGCCGCCACCCGCGACTTCGGCGACCCGTGGCTGATCGGCACGGCGGTGGCCTACGCCACGTTGTCGGCGGCGGCCCTCGCCCGCCCCCTGAAGGGCCCCCTCGACTGGCTGATCCCGCCGCTCTTCCGGTTCGCCGAGTACGTGACCGTCCTCGCGCTCGCCGCGAAGTCGGACGTGCCCGGAGCCCTTCCCGCCGCATTCGGACTGGTCGCGGCGGTCGCCTACCATCACTACGACACGGTCTACCGCATCCGCGGTGGCTCGGGCGCGCCCCCGCACTGGCTGGTGCGGACGACCGGCGGCCACGAGGGCCGGGTCCTGCTGACCGTGGTCCTGGCCACCGTCCTCGCCCGTGACGCGTTCCCCGTCGCGCTCACGGCCACGGCCGTGTTCGTGGCACTGGTGGTGCTCGTGGAGAGCATCCGCTTCTGGGTCTCCGCTGGAGCACCCGCCGTACATGACGAAGGAGAACCAGCATGATCGGCCTTGTACTCGCTGCCGGTGCCGGACGCCGCCTGCGTCCCTACACCGACACCCTGCCCAAGGCCCTCGTGCCCGTCGGCCCCGAGGGCCAGGAGGAGAGCCTCACGGTCCTCGACCTGACCCTGGGCAACTTCGCCGAGGTCGGCCTCACCGAGGTCGCGATCGTCGTCGGCTACCGCAAGGAGGCCGTGTACGAGCGCCGCGAGGCCCTGGAGGCCAAGTACGGCGTCAAGATCACGCTGATCGACAACGACAAGGCCGAGGAGTGGAACAACGCCTACTCCCTGTGGTGCGCGCGTGACGTCATCAAGCAGGGCGTGATCCTCGCCAACGGGGACACCGTCCACCCCGTCTCCGTCGAGAAGACGCTGCTCGCCGCCCGCGGCAAGGGCCAGAAGATCATCCTCGCCCTCGACACGGTCAAGCACCTGGCCGACGAGGAGATGAAGGTCATCACGGCCGACGGCCAGGGCGTGCGGAAGATCACCAAGCTGATGGACCCGGCCGACGCGACGGGCGAGTACATCGGCGTCACCCTCATCGAGCCCGAGGCCGCCGAGCAGCTCGCCGAGGCCCTCAAGACCACCTTCGAGCGCGACCCCGACCTGTACTACGAGGACGGCTACCAGCAGCTCGTGAACGACGGCTTCACCATCGACGTCGCCCCCATCGGTGACGTCAAGTGGGTCGAGATCGACAACCACGACGACCTCGCCAAGGGCCGGACGATCGCATGCCAGTACTGACGCGGCTGATCCCCTCGCCTGTTGTCGTCGACATCAGCCGAGGGGCGATGGACGACCTGGCCGGCCTCCTGGCCGACCAGCGCATCTCCGCGTCCGGCAAACTCGCCATCGCGATCAGCGGGGGCTCCGGTCAGGCGCTGCGCGCCAAGCTGGAACCCGTCCTGCCGCACGCCGACTGGTACCCGGTCGTCGACGGCACCATCGACTCCGCGGTCAAACTGGCCGACGACATAAAGGGCCGCCGCTACGACGCCGTCGTGGGCCTCGGCGGCGGCAAGATCATCGACGTGGCCAAGTACGCCGCGGCGCGGGTCGGCCTGCCCATGGTGGCCGTCGCCACCAACCTGTCGCACGACGGGATCTGCTCCCCGGTGTCCATCCTGGACAACGACAACGGGCGCGGCTCCTACGGGGTGCCCACCCCGATCGCGATGGTGATCGACCTCGACGTGATCAAGGACGCCCCGGTGCGGTTCATCCGCGCCGGCATCGGCGACGCGATCTCCAACATCTCGGCGATCGCCGACTGGGAGCTCTCGCACGCGATCACCGGCGAGGCCGTCGACGGCCTCGCGGCCGCGATGGCCCGCACCGCCGGCGAGTCCGTGCTCCGCCACCCCGGCGGATGCGGGGACGACGAGTTCCTCACCGTGCTCTCCGAGGCCCTCGTGCTCTCCGGCATCGCCATGTCGATCAGCGGCGACAGCCGGCCCTCCTCCGGCGCCTGCCACGAGATCAGCCACGCCTTCGACCTGCTCTACCCGGGCCGCTCCGCGCTCCACGGCGAGCAGGTCGGCATCGGCGCGGCCTTCGCGATGCACCTGCGGGGGGCCGCCGAGAAGGCCGGACTCTTCGTCCAGGTGCTGCGCGGCCACGGACTGCCCGTACTGCCCGAGGAGATCGGGTTCAGCGTGGACGAGTTCGTCGCGGCCGTCGAGTACGCCCCCCAGACCCGTCCGGGACGCTTCACGATCCTGGAACACCTCAACCTGTCCGCCGCCGAGATCAGGGACGCTTACGCCGACTATGCCAAGACCATCCGTAGCTGAACTCCGGCCCGTCGTCCACCCGGCGGGCGTGAAGGACCGGCGCAGCGGGGAGCACTGGGGCGGCCGCCTGTACATGCGCGAGATCTCCCTGCGCATCACCCGCGTGCTGGTCACCACCAAGGTCACCCCGAACCAGCTGACCTACGTGATGACCCTGGCCGGCGTCCTCGCCTGCCCGGCCCTGCTGGTGCCGGGCATCTGGGGCGCCGTCCTCGGCGTGGTCATGGTCCAGCTGTACCTGCTGCTCGACTGCGTCGACGGCGAGGTGGCCCGCTGGAAGCAGCAGTTCTCGCTCTCCGGCGTGTACCTGGACCGCGTCGGCGCCTACCTGTGCGACGCGGCGGTCCTGGTGGGCTTCGGCCTGCGCGCCGCCGACCTGTGGGGCACCGGCCGGACCGACTGGCTCTGGGCCTTCCTGGGCACCCTCGCGGCCCTCGGCGCGATCCTGATCAAGGCCGAGACCGACCTCGTCGGCGTCGCCCGCCACCAGGTGGGCAAGCCGCCCGTCAAGGAAGCGGCGTCCGAGCCCCGCTCCTCCGGCATGGCCCTGGCCCGCCGGGCGGCGGCCGCGCTGAAGTTCCACCGCCTGGTCCTGGGCATCGAGGCCTCCCTGCTCATCCTGGTGCTGGCCGTCCTCGACCAGGTCCGGGGCGACCTGTTCTTCTCCCGGCTCGGCGTCGCCGTCCTCGCCGGCATCGCCCTGCTCCAGACCGTGCTGCACCTGGTGTCCGTCCTCGCGTCGAGCAGGCTCCGGTGAGCGCCCCGCTGCGCGTCGGCGCGGTCGTCATCACCATGGGCAACCGCCCCGACGACCTCAAGGCCCTGATCGACTCGGTCGCCCGGCAGGACGGCGACCCGGTCGAGGTCGTCGTCGTCGGCCAGGGCGTGGAGCTCACCGCGGAGACGGGCGTCCCGGACGGCGTCCGCACCGTGGAGCTGCCCGAGAACCTGGGCATCCCCGGCGGCCGCAACGCCGGCATCGAGGCCTTCGGCCCCGGCGGCCGCGACGTCGACGTCCTGCTCTTCCTGGACGACGACGGCCTCCTGGAGCGCACCGACACCGCCGAGCTGTGCCGGCAGGCCTTCACCGAGGACCCGGCGCTCGGCATCGTCAGCTTCCGCATCGCCGATCCGCAGACCGGGGCGACCCAGCGCCGCCACGTGCCGCGGCTGCGCGCCTCGGACCCCATGCGTTCCTCCCGCGTCACCACCTTCCTGGGTGGCGCCAACGCCGTCCGCACGAAGGTGTTCGAGCAGGTCGGAACGCTGCCGGGCGAGTTCTTCTACGCCCACGAGGAGACCGACCTGGCCTGGCGGGCCCTCGACGCCGGGTGGCTGATCGACTACCGGGCGGACATGGTGCTGCTGCACCCGACCACCGCCCCGTCCCGGCACGCGGTCTACCACCGTATGGTGGCCCGTAACCGGGTGTGGCTCGCCCGCCGCAACCTGCCCGCCCCGCTGGTGCCGGTCTACCTGGGCGTCTGGCTCGCGCTGACGCTCGTGCGCAAGCCCTCGGCCCCGGCGCTCAAGGCCTGGTTCGGCGGCTTCAAGGAGGGCTGGACCACTCCCTGCGGTCCCAGACGTCCCATGAAGTGGCGTACGGTGTGGCGGCTGACCCGGCTGGGCCGACCGCCCGTCATCTGACCAGCCCGCGTCTGGGACCATGGGCCCGATCACGGGTCCGGCGCTCCAGGCCGGTGCCCCTTCTGCCGCATCTTGAAGACGGAAAGTTTCAACTTGTGAGTGACACAACCCACGACGGCGCCCTCGCCACGAGCAAGCCGCCGTCCGACGACGCGGGGCTGAGCCCCGCGGAGCTCGCCAGGAAGTACGGCCTGTCCGTGAGCGGCGCCCGGCCCAGCCTGGGCGGGTACGTGCGGCAGCTCTGGGGGCGGCGCCACTTCATCATGGCCTTCTCCCGGGCCAAGCTGGTCGCGCAGTACAGCCAGGCGAAGCTCGGCCAGCTCTGGCAGGTGGCGACCCCCCTGCTGAACGCCCTGGTCTACTACCTGATCTTCGGCCTGATCCTCGACGCCGGCCGCGGCATGGAGAAGGGGGTGTACATCCCCTTCCTGGTGATGGGCATCTTCGTCTTCACCTTCACCCAGAACTCGCTGATGGCGGGTGTCCGGGCGATCCCCACCAACCTGGGCCTGGTGCGCGCGCTGCACTTCCCGCGCGCCTCGCTGCCGATCTCCTTCTCGATGCAGCAGCTCCAACAGCTGATGTACTCGATGATCGTCGTGCTCGTGGTGGCCGTCGCCTTCGGGAACTACCCGCAGCTGTCCTGGCTGCTGGTCATCCCGACCCTGGCGCTGCAGTTCGTCTTCAACACCGGCCTCGCCCTGGTCTTCGCGCGGATGGGTTCCAAGACCCCCGACCTCGCGCAGCTGATGCCCTTCCTGACCCGCACGTGGATGTACGCCTCGGGCGTCATGTTCTCGATCAACGAGATGCTGAAGGACAAGCCGCAGTGGATCGCGGACGTGCTCCAGTGGAACCCCGCGGCGATCTACATGGACCTGGTGCGCTTCGCGCTGATCGACGACTACGGCCCCGAGAACCTGCCGCCGCACGTCTGGGCCTTCGCCGTCGGCTGGGCCGTCCTGATCGGCGTCGGCGGTTTCGTGTACTTCTGGAAGGCTGAGGAGCGTTACGGCCGTGGCTGATCTCACCAAGGGCAAGGTGCCCACCGTCATCGCGGACGAGGTCCACATCGTCTACCGCGTCAACACGGGCAGCTCCGGCAAGGGCAGCGCCACCGCGGCGCTCAGCAAGATACTCCGCCGCGGCAAGGGCGACGCCCCCGGCGTGCGCCGCGTCCACGCCGTGCGCGGCGTCTCCTTCACGGCGTACCGCGGCGAGGCCATCGGCGTCATCGGCTCCAACGGCTCCGGCAAGTCCACCCTGCTGCGCGCCATCGCGGGGCTGCTGCCCTGCGAGACCGGCAAGGTCTACACCGACGGCCAGCCCTCCCTGCTGGGCGTCAACGCCGCGCTGATGAACGACCTGACCGGCGAACGCAACGTCGTCCTCGGCGGACTCGCGATGGGCATGACCCGCGAGCAGATCAAGGAGCGCTACCAGGACATCGTCGACTTCTCGGGGATCAACGAGAAGGGGGACTTCATTTCCCTTCCGATGCGCACCTACTCCTCGGGAATGGCGGCGCGCCTGCGCTTCTCGATCGCGGCCGCCAAGGACCACGACGTACTGATGATCGACGAGGCGCTCGCCACCGGTGACCGGAAGTTCCAGGTCCGTTCCGAGGCGCGCATTCGCGAACTACGGGAGAAGGCCGGCACGGTCTTCCTCGTGAGCCACAACAACAACTCCATCCGCGACACCTGCAGCCGGGTGCTGTGGCTGGAGAAGGGCGAACTCCTGATGGACGGGCCCACCGAGGAAGTCGTCGCGGCGTACGAGAAGGCCACCAGTCACTGACCGGTGGATCCTCGCAGGCCAAGGGCCCCTGCCGCGTAGCGCGGCGGGGGCCTCGCCATGCCGGTGCGGCCACGGCGGGGCGGGCGCAGCGGCCGCGGCCCGGGTCATGGGGGCGGAAGGCGGCATTCGGGGGTCCGGTGAATACCCGATAGGCCCCCGCGACGTTGTACAGCGTAAGCTGGAGCAGTTCTCAATCGCGCCAAGAGGGGACGATTCCCCGCAGCCGAATCTCCCCGGTACCCCGGGTAAACTCCGGCGGCGTGTCCGAAATAGGATGACTTGGGTCGGCAGTGTAGAACGGGAGACGTGACGGCAATGGCTACGGGAATTCTCCGGCCCCCAGGCACAGTGGCCGTCCCCGCCCCGGGCGGCGGGCGGTGACCCCCGGGCACGGCATCCGGCCCGGCGCCGCAGGCGCCCCCGACGGGGCCCTCGACCTCCACGCCCGCGCCACCCTCGGCAAGGCCGCCGCGGAGAACTTCCCCGTCGCCCCCGTCTTCCTCCCCCGCGCCTGGCGCCACGGCCTGACCGCGGTCTACGGGTACGCCCGCCTCGTCGACGACATCGGCGACGGCGACCTCGCCCCCGGCGGCCGCGACGCGGTGCTCCTGGGCCTCGACCCGGCCGCCGCCGACGACCCGCCGGCCATGCTCGACGCCCTCGAAGCCGACCTGGGGCGCGTCTTCGGCGGCACCGACGGCCCCCCGCGCCACCCGCTGATGCTGGCCCTCCAGCCCGTCGTGCGCGCCCACGGCCTCACCCCCGAACCCTTCCTCGGGCTCATCGAGGCCAACCGCCAGGACCAGCGGGTCACGCGCTACGGCACGTACGGGGACCTCCTCGGCTACTGCGAGCTCTCCGCGAACCCCGTCGGCCGCCTCGTGCTCTCCCTCACCGGCACCAGCACCCCCGAGCGCGTCCGCCTCTCCGACGCGGTCTGCACCGGCCTCCAGATCGCCGAGCACCTCCAGGACGTCACCGAGGACCTCGGCCGCGACCGCGTCTACCTCCCCGCCGAGGACATGCGCCGCTTCCACGTCACCGAGGCCGACCTCAAGGCGCCGACCGCCGGTGCCTCCGTACGCGCCCTCATCGCATTCGAAACCGAACGCGCGCGCCGGCTCCTGGACGAGGGCACCCCGCTCGTGGGCAGCGTGCACGGCAGGCTCCGGCTGCTGCTCGCGGGCTTCGTGGGTGGAGGGCGCGCCGCCCTGAGAGCGGTCTCGGCCGCGGGCTTCGACGTACTTCCCGGACCGCCCAAGCCCACCCGGAGCGGCCTGCTCCGCGAGGTGGCCGCCGTCCTGCGCACAGCGCCGAGAAAGGGGTGAGCCCGAACGTGGAGGGCCCCACACACGCGTCCGCACCGTCCGCACCGGTCATCGCCGCCTACAGCTACTGCGAGGCCGTGACCGGTACGCAGGCACGCAACTTCGCGTACGGCATCCGGCTGCTGCCCACCGACAAGCGGCACGCGATGTCCGCGCTGTACGCGTTCTCCCGGCGCGTCGACGACATCGGCGACGGCACGCTCCCGGCCGAGGCGAAGCTCGTCCGGCTGGAGGAGACCCGCGCCCTCCTCGGACGCGTCCGCGCCGAAGAGGTCGACGAGGACGACACCGACCCGGTCGCCGTCGCCCTCGCGCACGCC
Organism: Streptomyces sp. NPDC044704; assembly: GCF_056433525.1. Lineage (NCBI taxonomy): Bacteria > Bacillati > Actinomycetota > Actinomycetes > Kitasatosporales > Streptomycetaceae > Streptomyces > Streptomyces sp. NPDC044704. Next base: position 26,052 of record NZ_JBWKGY010000027.1, on the reverse strand, counting down.
GCGCGCCGCTTCCCCATCCCGCTCGGCGCACTTGACGAACTCATCGACGGGGTCCTGATGGACGTCCGCGGCCAGGAGTACGAGACCTGGGACGACCTCAAGGTCTACTGCCGCTGCGTGGCCGGGGCCATCGGCCGCCTCTCGCTCGGCGTGTTCGGCACCGCCGGCACCGCGGGCCTCGGCGCACACGACGCCGCACGCGCCGACGAGTACGCCGACACCCTCGGCCTCGCCCTGCAACTCACCAACATCCTGCGCGACGTTCGCGAGGACGCCGCCAACGGACGGACCTACCTGCCCGCCGAGGACCTCGCCAAGTTCGGCTGTTCCGAAGGCTTCCGCGGCGACCGGGCCCCCGCCGGCTCCGACTTCGCCGGGCTCGTCCACCACGAAGTCCGCCGCGCCCGGGCCCTGTTCGTCGAGGGCTACCGGCTGCTGCCCATGCTCGACCGGCGCAGCGGCGCCTGCGTGGCCGCCATGGCCGGGATCTACCGCCGCCTCCTCGACCGCATCGAACGCGAGCCCGAGGCCGTCCTGCGCGGCCGCGTCTCGCTGCCGACGCACGAGAAGGCGTACGTCGCCGTACGGGGCCTGTCGGGACTCGACGCGCGCACCATCTCGCGCCAGAGCACGCGGAGGCGGATCTGATGCACCGCACCACGGCCCCCGCCGAGCCCGCCGCCCGGGCAACCACCCGGGGCACCGCCGCGTCTTCCCCGTCGGGCTCCGCCGGACACGCCCCCGCGGGGGAGGGCTCATGAGCGGCAGCGACCAGCACGCCGACCAGCGCACCGACGACCGCGCCGACGACCGCGCCGTCGTCGTGGGCGGCGGACTCGCCGGAGTCACCGCCGCGCTCGAACTCGCCGACGCCGGACTGCGGGTCACCCTGCTGGAAGGACGCCCGCGGCTCGGCGGACTCGCCTTCTCCTTCAAACGCGGCGATCTCACCGTCGACAACGGCCAGCACGTCTACCTGCGCTGCTGCACCGCCTACCGCTGGTTCCTCGACCGCGTCGACGGCGCGGACCTCGCCCCGCTCCAGGACCGCCTCGACGTCCCCGTCCTCGACGTCGCCCACCCGCGCGGCCCCCGCCTCGGCCGGCTCCGCCGCAGCGCCCTGCCCGTGCCCCTGCACCTCGCCGGGTCGCTCGCCCGCTACCCGCACCTCTCCCTCGCCGAACGGGCCTCCGTCGGACGCGCCGCCCTCGCGCTGCGCCGCCTCGACCCCGCCGACCCGGCCCTCGACGGCCTCGACTTCGCCACCTGGCTCGGCCGCTACGGCCAGTCCCCGCGCACCATCGAGGCCCTGTGGGACCTCGTCGGCATCGCCACGCTCAACGCCACCGCCGAGCAGTCCTCCCTCGGCCTGGCCGCCATGGTCTTCAAGACCGGCCTGCTCTCCGAGAACGGCGCCGCCGACATCGGCTGGGCCAAGGTCCCGCTCGGCGACCTCCACGACACCCTCGCCCGCAAGGCGCTCGACGCGGCCGGAGTACGCACCGAACTGCGCACCCGCGTCACCGCCGTCTCCCGCACCGGGGAAGGCAACTGGCGGGTCGACACCGAGGCGGAGTCCCTCGGCGCCGGCACCGTCGTCCTCGCCGTCCCCCAGCGCGAGGCGCACGCCCTGCTGCCCGCCGGGGCCCTCGCGGACCCCGACAAGCTCCTCGACATCGGCACCGCCCCCATCCTCAACGTCCACGTCGTCTACGACCGCAAGGTGCTCAAGCGGCCCTTCTTCGCGGCCCTCGGCTCCCCCGTCCAGTGGGTCTTCGACCGCACCGACGCCTCCGGCCTCACCGACGGCGGCCAGTACCTCGCCCTGTCCCAGTCGGTCGCCCAGGACGACATCGACGAGCCCGTCACGGTCCTGCGCGCCAAGTACCTGCCCGAGCTGGAACGGCTGCTGCCCGCCGCGCGCGGCGCGAAGGTACGGGACTTCTTCGTCACCCGGGAACGGACCGCGACCTTCGCCCCCGCCCCCGGGGTCGGCCGGCTGCGCCCCGGACCGCGGACCGACACGCCGGGGCTGTACCTCGCCGGTGCATGGACCGCGACGGGCTGGCCCGCGACCATGGAGGGTGCCGTCCGCAGCGGCCTCGGCGCGGCACACACCGCGCTCGCAGCCCTCGGCCGCCCCCGCGAACACCCGCTGCAGGAGGCGGTATGACGACCGGCACCAGCACCACCGCCACAGGCACAGCACGCACAGCACGTACAGGAACCAGAGGAGAGCCAGTGAACCCGGGGAACCCGGCTGTCGAGAACACGGCTGCCAGTGTGGGCACGGCCGCAGCGAGCACGGAGAAGGCGGACACGCTCGCCCTCCTGGAACGCGGCCGCACGCTGTCGACTCCCGTGCTCCGCGCCGCCGTAGACCGGCTCGCGGCGCCCATGGACACCGTCGCCGCCTACCACTTCGGCTGGATCGACGCCGACGGCAACGCGGCGGACGGCGACGGCGGCAAGGCCGTCCGCCCCGCCCTCGCCCTGCTCTCCGCCGAAGCCGCGGGCGCCGCCGCCGAGGTCGGCATCCCCGGCGCCGTCGCCGTGGAGCTCGTCCACAACTTCTCCCTCCTGCACGACGACCTGATGGACGGCGACGAGCAGCGCCGCCACCGCGACACCGTGTGGAAGGTCCACGGCCCCGCCCTGGCCATCCTCGTCGGCGACGCCCTCTTCGCCCTCGCCAACGAGGTCCTGCTGGAACTGGGCACCGTCGAGGCGGGCCGGGCCGCCCGCCGCCTGACCACCGCCAGCCGCAAGCTCATCGACGGCCAGGCACAGGACATCTCCTACGAGCACCGCGAGCGCGTCAGCGTCGAGGAGTGCCTGGAGATGGAGGGCAACAAGACCGGCGCCCTCCTCGCCTGCGCGGTCTCCATCGGCGCCGTCCTCGGCGGCGCCGACGACCGCACCGCCGACAAGCTGGAGGAGTACGGCTACCACCTCGGCCTCGCCTTCCAGGCCGTCGACGACCTCCTCGGCATCTGGGGCGACCCGGAGGCGACCGGCAAGCAGACCTGGAGCGACCTGCGCCAGCGCAAGAAGTCCCTGCCCGTCGTCGCCGCCCTCGCCGCCGGCGGACCCGCCTGCGAGGAGCTCGGCCGGCTGCTCGCCGCCGACGCCAAGAGCAACGACTTCGAGAACTTCTCGGAGGAGGAGTTCGCGGCCCGCGCGGCGCTCATCGAAGCCGCCGGCGGGCGCCAGTGGACCGCCGACGAGGCACGCCGCCAGCACGCGGTCGCGATCCGCGCCCTGGACGACGTCGACATGCCGCAGCGGGTCCGCGACCAGCTCGTCGCCCTCGCCGACTTCGTCGTCGTGCGCAAGAGGTGATCGCCACCCGGCAGCGGATATGACGCCGGTCGCCGGCCGGCGCCGCCCCACGTGAGGCGCGCACCGGCCGACGGCAGACCCCAGCACAGCAGAGGACAGACTGCAGACTGCGACGGAGGGGAAGCCATGACTGCGACGACCGACGGCGGCGGTGCGATGGCCGGCGGCGCCGATCCGGAACACGACGGCGCGCCGGGCCCGGCCGGATCCGCGAAGACGGCGGGCCCGCCCGCCGGCCCCGGAGCCCCGCCGGGCCACGGCACGGCCGGACTGCTGCGCGGAATCCAGGACGCCACCGACCGGGCCACCCGCAACCTGCTGGAACGCCAGGACCCGGCGGGCTGGTGGAAGGGCGACCTGGAGACCAACGTCACCATGGACGCCGAGGACCTGCTCCTGCGGCAGTTCCTCGGCATCCGCGACGAGGCCACCACCCGCGCCGCCGCCCTGTTCATCCGCGGCGAGCAGCGGGACGACGGCACCTGGGCCACCTTCCACGGCGGCCCCCCGGACCTCTCCGCCACCATCGAGGCGTACGTCGCCCTGCGCCTCGCCGGAGACGCGCCCGACACCCCCCACATGAGCCGCGCCTCGGCGTGGATCCGCGCCCACGGGGGCATCGCCGCAGCCCGGGTCTTCACCCGGATCTGGCTGGCCCTCTTCGGCTGGTGGAAGTGGGAGAACCTGCCCGAACTCCCGCCCGAACTGCTCTTCCTGCCCTCCTGGGTACCGCTCAACATCTACGACTTCGGCTGCTGGGCCCGCCAGACCATCGTCCCGCTCACCGTGGTCTCCGCCCTGCGCCCCGTCCGGCCCGCCCCCTTCGCCCTGGACGAGCTGCACGCCGACGCCCGCAACCCCAGCCCCGCCGTCCGGCCGGCGCCGCTGACCAGCTGGGACGGCGCCTTCCAGCGCATGGACAAGGCCCTGCACGTCTACCGGCGGTTCGCCCCGAAGGCCCTGCGCAAGGCCGCGATGGCCAGCGCGGCCCGCTGGATCGTCGAGCGGCAGGAGAACGACGGCTGCTGGGGCGGGATCCAGCCGCCCGCCGTGTACTCCGTCATCGCCCTGCACCTGCTCGGCTACGACCTGGGCCACCCGGTGATGCGGGCCGGTCTGGAATCCCTCGACCGGTTCGCGGTGTGGCGCGAGGACGGCGCCCGCATGATCGAAGCCTGCCAGTCCCCGGTGTGGGACACCTGCCTGGCCGCCATCGCCCTCGCCGACGCCGGCGTCCGCCCCGACCACCCGGCCCTGGTCAAGGCCGCGGACTGGATGCTCGGCGAGGAGATCCGGCGCAGCGGCGACTGGGCCGTCCGCAGGCCCGGACTGGCCCCCGGCGGCTGGGCGTTCGAGTTCCACAACGACAACTACCCCGACATCGACGACACCGCCGAGGTGGTCCTGGCCCTGCGCCGGATCGCCCACCCCGACCCGGCGAGGGTCGAGGGCGCCATCGCCCGCGGCGTCTCGTGGAACCTCGGCATGCAGTCGCGCAACGGTGCCTGGGGCGCCTTCGACGCCGACAACACCAGCACCCTGCCCAACCGGCTGCCCTTCTGCGACTTCGGCGAGGTCATCGACCCGCCCTCCGCCGACGTCACCGCCCACGTGGTGGAGATGCTGGCGGTCGAGGGCCGGGCCGGCGACCCCCGGACCCGCCGCGGGATCGCCTGGCTGCTCGCCGAACAGGAGCCGGACGGCGGCTGGTTCGGCCGCTGGGGCACCAACTACGTGTACGGCACGGGCTCGGTCCTCCCGGCCCTGGCGGCCGCCGGGATCGCCCCGTCCCACCCCGCCGTCCGGCGGGCCGTGCGCTGGCTGGAATCCGTACAGAACGACGACGGCGGCTGGGGCGAGGACCAGCGCTCCTACCAGGACCGCTCCTGGGCCGGGCGGGGCGCCTCCACCCCCTCGCAGACCGCGTGGGCGCTGATGGCCCTGCTGTCGGCCGGGGAACGCGGCAGCAAGGCCGTCGAACGGGGCCTCGCACACCTGGTGGACACCCAGCGCGCCGACGGCACCTGGGACGAACCGCACTTCACCGGCACCGGCTTCCCCTGGGACTTCTCCATCAACTACCACCTGTACCGGCAGGTGTTCCCCCTCACCGCCCTCGGCCGCTACCTCTACGGTGAACCCTTCGGCCCCGCCGGACGCCACCCCACCGCGGCCGCCGCCCTCGCCGAGGACTCGTGATGGGCGCCCCCCGGGACCGGCCCCCGCCCGCACCGCTGCTGATCGCCTGCGCCCTGCGCATCGAGCGGGCGGCGCTGCGCGGCGCCGCCCGCGGCGCGGGCGACTGCGGCACGGTCCTGCGCACCGGCATGGGGCCGCGCGCCGCCGAACGCGCCGTCACCCGCGCGCTGGAGCGGCCGGGGATGGCGGGGGCCGCCGTCCTCGCGACCGGTTTCTGTGCCGGACTGGTCCCCGGCATGCACCCCGGCGACCTCGTCGTCGCCGACGAGACCCGGGACCCGCACGGGACCGTCCCGTGCACCGGTACCCGCCTGCTCGCCGAGGCGCTGGCGCTGGCCCTGCCTGGCCGGACCGTGCACACCGGCGCGCTGACCGGATCCGACCACGTCGTCCGCGGCCAGGAACGCGCGCAGCTGCGCGCCACCGGCGCCGTAGCGGTCGACATGGAGTCCGCGGCCACCCTGTGGGCCGCCACCCGGGCCCCAGGCGCCCCCTCCGGGGAGGTACGCCCCGTTGCGGCCGTCCGGGTGATCGTGGACGCTCCGGAGCACGAGCTCGTCCGCATCGGCACCGTCCGCGGTGGAATATCGGCCTTCCGCGTACTGCGTGCCCTACTGCCCGCGTTCCATGACTGGCACCGTTCTTCGCTGCTCCCCAGGAGGTGAGCCAGATGGCCATGCCGCTGCGACAGTCCATCAGGGTCGGGACCTATCTTCTCGAACAGAAGCTCCGCAAGCGTGAGAAGTTCCCGCTGATCGTCGAGCTGGAGCCGCTCTACGCCTGCAACCTGGCCTGCGAGGGGTGCGGGAAGATCCAGCACCCGGCCGGAGTCCTCAAGCAGCGCATGCCGGTGGCCCAGGCCGTCGGCGCCGTGCTGGAGTCAGGGGCCCCGATGGTGTCCATCGCGGGGGGCGAACCCCTGATGCACCCGCAGATCCACGAGATCGTCCGTCAGCTGGTGGCCAGGCGGAAGTACGTCTTCCTCTGCACCAACGCGATGCTGCTCCGCAAGAAGATCGAGAAATTCACCCCGTCCCCCTATTTCGCGTTCGCCGTCCACATCGACGGGCTCCGCGAACGCCACGACGAATCGGTGGCCAAGGAGGGCGTCTTCGACGAGGCGGTCGCTGCCATCAAGGAGGCCAAGCGGCGCGGATTCCGGGTGACGACCAACTCCACCTTCTTCAACACCGACACCCCGCAGACCATCATCGAGGTGCTGAACTACCTCAATGACGACCTCCGGGTCGACGAGATGATGATCTCGCCCGCCTACGCCTACGAAAAGGCCCCTGACCAGGAACACTTCCTCGGCGTCGAACAGACCCGCGAACTGTTCAAGAAGGCTTTCGCGGGCGGCAACCGGCGGCGCTGGCGGCTGAACCACTCCCCGCTCTTCCTCGACTTCCTGGAAGGCAAGGCCGATTTCCCCTGCACCGCCTGGGCCATTCCGAATTACTCCCTCTTCGGCTGGCAGCGCCCCTGCTACCTGATGAGCGACGGATACGTCCCCACGTACCGGGAACTGGTCGACGAGACCGACTGGAGCAAGTACGGCCGCGGCAAGGACCCGCGCTGCGCGAACTGCATGGCGCACTGCGGCTACGAGCCCACCGCCGTCCTCGCCACCATGGGCTCCCTCAAGGAGTCCCTGCGCGCGGCCCGGGAGACGATCGGCGGCAACCGGGGCGCCTCGTCATGACCGCCGGGCAGGGGGGCGGCGGGGGCTTCGACCTCGGCGCCCTGCTCGCCGAGCGCGGGGGCGAGCGCTACGAGCTGCACTCCCGCCACCTCAACCACCAGCTGCCCCGCATGCTGCACACCATCGGCTTCGACAAGGTGTACGTACGTGCCGAGGGGGCCCACTTCTGGGACGCCGAGGGCAACGACTACCTCGACATGCTGGCAGGCTTCGGGGTCATGGGCCTGGGCCGGCACCACCCGGTCGTCCGCCGGGCCCTGCACGACGTCCTGGACGCCCAGCTCGCCGACCTGACCCGGTTCGACTGCCAGCCGCTGCCCGGTCTGCTCGCCGAGAAGCTGCTCTCGTACAGCCCGCACCTGGACCGGGTCTTCTTCGGCAACAGCGGCACCGAGGCGGTGGAGACGGCCCTGAAGTTCGCCCGGTACGCCACCGGCCGGCCCAGGATCCTCTACTGCGACCACGCCTTCCACGGGCTCACCACCGGCTCGCTCTCGGTCAACGGCGAAGCCGGGTTCCGGGACGGCTTCGCCCCGCTGCTGCCCGACACCAAGATCGCCCTCGGGGACCTGGACGCCCTCGGGCGCGAGCTGCGGCGGGGCGACGTGGCGGCCCTCGTCGTGGAGCCGGTCCAGGGCAAGGGGGTGCTCGCCGCGCCCCCCGGATTCCTGCGCGCCGCACAGGAGCTGCTCCACCGCCACAAGGCGCTGCTGATCGCCGACGAGGTGCAGACCGGCCTCGGCCGGACCGGTGATTTCTACGCGTACCAACACGAGCCGGGCGTCGAGCCCGATCTGGTGTGCGTGGCCAAGGCCCTGTCGGGCGGCTACGTGCCGGTCGGCGCGACCCTGGGCAAGGACTGGATCTTCCAGCGCGTGTACTCGTCGATGGACCGCGTGCTCGTCCACTCGGCGAGCTTCGGGTCCAACGCGCAGGCGATGGCGGCGGGCCTGGCGGTGCTGAGCGTCATGGACGACGAGCAGCTGACCGCCAACGCGCGGGCCATGGGCGACCTGTTGCGCGGGCGGCTCGCCGCGCTCGTGGACGAGTACGAGCTGCTGCACGAGGTGCGCGGGCGCGGGCTGATGATCGGCATCGAGTTCGGCCGGCCCTCCTCGCTCGGCCTGCGCAGCCGCTGGGCGATGCTCCAGGCGGCCCGCAAGGGGCTGTTCGCGCAGATGGTCGTGGTGCCGCTGCTGCGCAAGCACCGGATCCTCACCCAGGTCTCCGGAGACCACCTGGAGGTCATCAAGCTCATCCCGCCGCTGATCGTGGACGAGCGGGACGTGGACCGGTTCGTCGGGGCCTTCCGCGAGGTCATGGACGAGGCGCACGGCGGGGGCTCCCTCATGTGGGACTTCGGCCGGACGCTGGTGAAGCAGGCCGTCGGCAACCGCTGACAGCCCGCCGGTCACCCCCTACGGTTCCAGCAGCCGCTCCCGCAGCCGGAACAGGGTCTCGGGCGCGAGCCCGAGACCCTCGGCGAGGTAGCGGTCCACCCCGCCCCACTCCTCCTCGATGGTGGCGTACGCCGCCTCCAGGTACTCGGCGCGCGCGTCGAAGAGCGGCGCCAGCAGCTCCATCACCTCGGGCGAGCGGGCCTCGGCCGCGTCGCTGCCCCGGCGCACCCGGTAGCGGCGGTGCGGGGCGTTCGACTCCAGGTAGTCCGCCACGATCGCCCCGCGCTCGACGCCGAGGGCCAGCAGCGTGACGGCGATCGACAGGCCGGCCCGGTCCTTGCCCGCCGCGCAGTGCATCAGCGCCGGCACGCTGTCCTCGGCGAGGGCGTGCACGACCCGGCCGTGCTCCGCGGTGCGCGTACGGATCATCGTGCGGTACGAGTTCGCCATGCGGGCGGCCGCCCTGCCCTCGCCGAGCACGGACCGCAGCTGGGCCAGGTCGCCGTCGCGGACCATCTTCCAGAACTCCCGTCCGTCGGCCGGATCGGACAGCGGGATGTTCACGTAGCGCACCCCCGGCAGCACCACGTCCGGCCCCTCCAAGGCGTGATCGGCGCGGTTGCGGAAGTCGAAGACGGTGTGGAGGCCGAGCGAAGCGAGGAACTCTGCTCCGGTTTCGGTGGCATGCGCGAGATGTCCGCTTCGGAAGAGTCGTCCCGACCTGACCCTCCGTCCGTCGACGGTCGGCAACCCGCCCACGTCACGGAAATTACGCACTCCCGTCAGCTCCGGTTCAGGTTCGGGCCGCGCCGGAAGGGGCTGGGGTATCTGCTGGGTCACGGGTACTCCTCCGCGTCGCTGGGGTGTCCGAATTACGCCGGTTGGGAACAACTTGCCATACGTGGAGGCGAGATCGCGCCAGGCCCCGTGAGCCAGATCATACGGTGACCGTCTGTGCCCGATCGCGAAATCCGAATTCCCATGCCAGGGCCGTTGTTGGTGGTTCGGAATGGACAGAGGGTGACCGGAATTCCGTCGGTCCCTCATACCTGCGATTCCGTCAGGGAATTCGCGGCTTGTTGCCTGCGGACCCGCTCGATTACCTTCACGACCGATCCGGGTGGACCGCCTAATCCTGCCGCCGCCCGGGAACCGCACCCGACTATCGACGCGCGCGGCAGGAGCGGGGGAACCAGGTAGGCCGCCGGACCGGATCCTTCTTCCGGGACGGCTCGGGGTGAAGCCGGACACGTCCCCGACGTGCACGGCCGGACATCTCCAGTCCGAACCCGACAGCTCACCTCGCAGGCGACGGAGAGGAATTCGCCATGCCCGGAAAGGGTAAGCACCGCCGCCCGAAGTCCCGCTCCATGTCACGTGGTTTCGCCGCCGCGGGCACCGGCGGCGCGGCCCTCGCGCTGCCGCTGATGGGTGCCACCGGCGCCCAGGCCGCGGCCCCCTCGACGGCCCCGGCCGCCGTCCCCGCGCAGGCCCCGCAGGCTCCGGCCGCCGTCCAGGCCGCACCGGCCGCGGCTCCCGCCGCCGCGCCGACGGTCTACACGGTCGTCTCCGGCGACTACCTGTCGAAGATCGCCGCCGAGCGTCACCTCACCGGCGGCTGGGAGCAGCTCTACGCCGACAACCGCGAGGCGGTCGGCGCCGACCCCTCCCTCATCCACCCCGGTCTGAAGCTGACCCTCGGCGCCCCGGGCGCGAAGTCCGGCGCGCCGGCCCCCGCGAAGGAGCAGGCGGCGCCCCCGGCTTCGGCGCAGGGCTCCGGCTCCGAGGCGGGCTCCGGTGACCGCCCCGCCAAGACCGAGCGCTCCTCGAGCCGTCCTGCGGCGTCCGGCGAGGACTCCTCCGCCCGCGCCAAGGCGCCCAAGAAGTCCGCGCCGGAACAGAAGGCCCCCGCCGCCGGGCAGGCCGAGCAGTCCGCGCCCTCGAAGAGCGCCGGATTCGTGGCGCCCGTCGGCGGCGGCGTCTCCACCGCGTACCGCATGGGCGGCAGCATGTGGTCCTCCGGCTACCACACCGGCGTCGACTTCATGGCGAGCACCGGCACCACCGTCAAGGCCGTCGGCGCGGGCACCGTCGTCTCCGCCGGCTCCGGCGGTTCGTACGGCAACGAGGTCGTCATCAAGCACGCCGACGGCAAGTACTCCCAGTACGCGCACCTCTCCTCGCTGTCCGTCTCGGCCGGGCAGACCGTCACCGCCGGCCAGCGCGTCGGCCTCTCCGGCGCGACCGGCAACGTGACCGGCCCGCACCTCCACTTCGAGATCCGCACCGGTCCTTCCTACGGCTCGGACATCGACCCGCTGGCCTACCTCCGGTCGAAGGGCGTCAGCCTCTGACGGCAGCCGCCGCCGGACACGGACGCGCGTGGGGCCGGGACCCGAGGGGGGTCCCGGCCCCACGTGTACTTATTCCTTATCTCCCGCGTGGTATAGATCACGGTCCGTCAACCCCTCATTACGTTGGCGTAGGTTGGTTGCGGCGGTGAAGGATGTGTTCCCGTGGCAGCGACGACGACGACACTCAAGACCATCGGCTCGTACGCGGCGATCGGGGACAGCTTCACCGAAGGCGTGGGGGACCCGGGACCCGGGGATTCCTATCTCGGCTGGGCGGACCGGCTCGCCGTACTCCTCGCCGATCAGCGCGACGAACACGACTTCCGTTACGCGAATCTGGCCGTGCGGGGGAAGATCCTCGACCAGATCGTGGCCGACCAGGTGCCCAGGGCCAAGGCCCTCGCGCCGGACCTCGTGACCTTCTGCGCGGGCGGCAACGACATCATCCGTCCCGGCAGCGACCCGGACGACGTGGCGGCGCGGTTCGAGGCGGCCGTGGCCGACCTCACCGGCTCCGTGGGCCTCGTCATGATCACGACCGGTTTCGACACCCGGGGCGTACCGGTGCTCAAGCACCTCCGGGGCAAGGTGGCCACGTACAGCGCACACGTGCGCGCCATCGCCGACCGCTACGACTGCCCGGTCCTCGACCTGTGGTCGCTGCGCTCCGTGCAGGACCGGCGGGCCTGGGACGGCGACCGGCTGCACCTCTCTCCCGAGGGGCACACCCGCGTCGCGCTGCGCGCCGCGCAGGTGCTCGGCTACGCGGTGCCGGCCGACCCGGACCAGCCGTGGCCGCCGACGCCGCCGCGCGGATCGGTGGACGTCACCCGCGACAACATCCAGTGGGCGCGCGAGCACCTCGTGCCCTGGATCGGACGGCGACTGCGCGGGGAGTCCTCCGGCGACCACGTCGAGGCCAAGCGCCCCGACCTGCTGCCGCTGTAGGACCTGCCGGGGCCGGGATCCCGGCCCCGGCTCCGGCGGGGCGGAATCCTCGCGGGCCGGTGCGCGTTGGAAGGTCGTGTACGTACTACCGTGCCACCCCGACCCGCACCCTCTTCAGGAGGCGCCTTGACCGGCTCCCTTCCCCTGCGTCCCCGGCTGCGCGCCCTGCGGCCCGAAGCCTTCGGCGCGGACCCGTCCGGCGCGCGGTTGGCGCGGATCCAGCGTTCGCCGAACTTCGCGGACGGCGCCTTCCAGAACCCGGTGAAGGCCCAGACCAGGCCCTCCGGGTCGATGGCCGAGTTCGCCAAGATCTACTTCCACAAGGAACAGCGGGTCCGGCGCAGCCCCGGCGCGCCGATCCCCGTCTACCCGACCACCCTGGCCGACCTGGCGAAGCCGCCGGTCAGCGGCCTGCGCGTGACGTGGATGGGCCACTCCAGCGTGCTCACGGAGATCGACGGGCGCCGGGTCCTCTTCGACCCGGTCTGGGGCGACCGCTGCTCGCCCTTCCCCTTCGCCGGGCCCAAGCGGCTGCACCCCGTGCCGGTCCCGCTCGCCTCGCTGGGCGAGGTCGACGTCGTGGTGATCTCCCACGACCACTACGACCACCTCGACCTGCCGACGATCAAGGCGCTGGCCGGCACGGACACCGTCTTCGCCGTCCCGCTGGGCGTCGGCGCCCACCTGGAGCGCTGGGGCGTGCGGCCCGACCGGCTGCGCGAGCTGGACTGGAACGAGGCCACCGAGGTCGCCGGGCTCACCCTCACGGCCACCCCGGCCCAGCACTTCTGCGGGCGCGGCCTGCGCAACCAGCAGTCCACCCTGTGGGCCTCCTGGGTCGTCGCGGGCGAGGAGCACCGGGTCTTCCACAGCGGCGACACCGGCTACTTCGCGGGCTTCAAGGAGATCGGCGCCGCCCACGGCCCCTTCGACGCCACGATGATCCAGATCGGTGCCTACTCCGAGTACTGGCCCGACATCCACATGACGCCGGAGGAGGGCATGCGCGCCCACCTCGACCTCCAGGGCGGCACCCCGCGCGGCACGATGCTGCCGATCCACTGGGGCACCTTCAACCTGGCCCTGCACCCGTGGGACGAGCCCGGCGAGGGCACCGTCGCCGCCGCCGGGGCGGCCGGGGCCGCCATCGCGCTGCCCATCCCGGGCCAGCCCTTCGAACCCGGCGCCGCCGACGCCCCGGCCGAGGCCTGGTGGCGGCCCTTCGTCGCGGCGGGCGCGGCCCCGCCGGCCCGGCCCGCGGCCTCCGTACCGACGCGGCCGAAGGCCACGGCCGCCGAAGCCGGGCGGGCCGAGCCGGAGGCGGTGGGGTCCTAGGGCCTGTCGTCAAACTCCCGTCGTCGCCCGGAGGGCGGCCCTGCGGCGTCTGGTGCGTGCTCTCGGTGCGCCGGGCGGAAGCCCGCGTACTGGACGTACTTGGCTTTCGCCCGGTGCGGCGAGAGCGCGTGCCAGGCGTCGCGGGGCAGACGGGAGTTTGACGACAGGCCCTAGTGCCGTAGCCGGGCGCGGCCGGTACCGGGCGGGGCGTCGGGGGCCCCGTGCGCGCGGGCCGCGCGGGGCGGCGTACGCCCCGTGGGGGCAGGGGCGTACGGGCCCCCGGCGCATTCGCGCTGTCGTACGAGCGCTCCATCGGGAGCGGGAAGCACCCCCGCGAAGTTCCCCAACTCGGCGTCCGGGGTGGGAGCGTGCGGTCTAGCGTGGGTATCCGGTGATCAACACCGGGCCCCGGGAACCGACTGGGGGCCGGGCCCCACGTACCGAGGACGCACATGTCCGGACTCCGCGCCGCCCGCCACTCCCCGTCGAGACACGCCGCCTCCGGTCCCGCGCGGCAGATACGGCCCCAGCTGATCCGTGCCGCCGTGCTGCCCACCCTCGCGGCCGGGCTCAGCGGCGCGGCCGCGGTGATCTTCACCCTCCAGCTCGGCGGGGGCACCGGAGACCGGGACGCCCGGCTGTGGCCGCTGCTCACGGGCTGCGCCCTGCTCGTCATCGGGGCGCTGGCCGCCGCGCTGCTCGGGGCCCAGCGCTCCGCGAAGGCCGTACGGGACCGCTGCGAGGCGCTGCGGCGTTCCAGCGTGCGCGGCCGCCAGGAGCTGCGTACGGCCGCCGAACGCCTGGAACGGGGGGAGACGCCGCCCCGGCCCGTGCGCGGAGGCCCCGGCGGGCCGCCCGCGGGAACCGATCCGGCCGGGGTCGACGAGTTCTGGCTGCTGTCCCAGGAACTGCGCGGCGCCCGGGAACAGGCCCGGGCGACCCTCGTGCGGCTGGCCACCCCGGCCGCGCCGACCGACAGCGACCGCAAGGTGGAGGTGTTCGTCAACCTCGCGCGGCGGCTTCAGTCGCTCGTGCACCGCGAGATCTCCCTCCTCGACGGCCTGGAGGACACCGTCGAGGACCCGGACCTGCTGAAGGAGCTCTTCCACGTCGACCACCTCGCCACCCGGATCCGCCGCCACGCCGAGAACCTCGCCGTGCTCGGCGGGGCCGCCTCCCGGCGCCAATGGACCCGGCCGATCGACCTGAGCGAGGTGCTGCGCTCCTCCGTGGCGGAGGTCGAGCAGTACACGCGGGTGAAGGTGGTCCCCCCGGCGGGCGGCACCGTACGCGGCCACGCCGTCGCCGACGTGGTGCACCTGCTGGCCGAACTCGTCGAGAACGCCACCGTGTTCTCGCCCCCCGACACCGACGTGGTCGTCCGTGCGGAGCGGGTCACCTCCGGGATCGCGGTCGAGGTCGAAGACCGCGGACTGGGCATGCCCCCGGAGGAACAGCACCGGATGAACGCCCTGCTGGGCGAGCCCGACCAGGTCAGCGTCCAGCACCTGCTGGCCGACGGACGGATCGGCCTGTTCGTGGTCTCGGCGCTGGCCCGCCGGCACGGGATCGCCGTCGAGCTCAAGTCCAACATCTACGGCGGAGTCCTCGCCGTGCTCGTGCTGCCCCAGGGGCTGCTGGGCGCGGAAGCGCCGAACGCCGCCGACCTGGCCGACGGGTCGCGGGCCACCTCGTGGGGGACCGGCGCGGGCGGAGCCGTCCCGCCCCTGGAGCCCGTACGGGTCACCGTGCCGGATCCGTGGCAGGCGCGGAGCGCCGAACGGGCGCCGGAACCCGGGCCCGGACCGGCGTGGCCGGCCGCCGACGGAGCCGCCGCCGAGCCGGGCCGGACCCCGGCACAACGGCAGCCGGGGCAGGGACCGGCCTGGGCGGCCCGGCCCGGGGGCCCGCAGGACGGCGCTCCCGGCCCGTCCCCCGCCCCGGAGCCCTTCGCGGAAACCTTCATGGAGGTCTTCCCGGAGCCCGCCCCGCGGGCCCCCGGGGCGTCGGTACCGGCGTCCGCGTCCGTACCTTCCGCCCGGGCGGACACCTCGGCCGCCGAGGCCGTGGCCGCCGACACCGGCAGGCCCGCCCTGCCCCGTCGCCGGGCCCAGCAGCACCTGGCACCCGAGCTGCGCGAGGCGCCCGCCCCGCGGCCGGCGGCGGCCGGCGAGCAGCCCGTACACGACCCGGGCCTCATGGCCGCCTTCCAACGGGGCTTCGGCCTCGCCCAGTCGGAGCGGCCGGCATGAGCCCCGCCCCGGCCCACCCCCCTCACCCCAGCAAGGAGCGCACCCCCATGGTCGGCGAAGCGGCGACGAAGACCGGCAGCCTCTCGGACCTCGACTGGCTGCTCGGCGGCCTGGTGCAACGGGTCCCGTACACGCGCAGCGCGGTACTGCTGACCGCGGACGGGCTCGTCACCTGCGTGCACGGTCTCGACGCCGACAGCGCCGACCACATGGCGGCCCTGGCCTCCGGGCTGTACTCGCTGGGCCGCAGCGCCGGGTCCCGGTTCGCGGACGGCGCGGAGGTCCGCCAGGTGGTGGTCGAACTCGACACCGCCCTGGTCTTCGTCTCGGCGGCCGGATCCGGCACCTGCCTGGCCGTGCTCGCCGACCGGGAGGCCGACGCGGGCGTCCTCGGCTACGAGATGGCGATGCTGGTCAAGAGCGTCCGGCCGTACCTCGCCGCCCCGCCGCGGCGGCCCGTCGCCGGCGCGGAGCGATGAGGACCCGGGCGAGGGGGGCGCACGGGGCCGGAGCGCTGCGGGACACGCCCTGGCTGGACGATTCCGCCGGCCGGGTGATGCGCCCGTACACGGCGAGCGGCGGCCGGACCCGGCCGGCCGTGGCCCTCGACCTGCTGTCCCTGGTCACCGCGACCGGGGTGCGGCCGAGGGTCCCGCTCGGAGCCGAACACACCCTCGCGCTGCGGATCTGCGCGGGCGCCGCGGCGGTCACGGTCGCCGAGGTGGCCGGACAGCTGCGGCTCCCGGCGGTGGTGGTGAAGGTGCTGCTGTCCGACCTGATGGAGTACGGGGCCGTCAGCGCACGGGCGCCGCGGTTCCCGGCCCCGGGCCCCGGGCTCGCGGCCGACGACCAGGCCTTGCTGAGGGCGGTGCTCGATGGCTTACGCCGACGACTCTGAGGCCCGGCCCCCGGCCCTTCCCGCGACCTTGAAGATCCTGGTCGCGGGCGGGTTCGGGGCGGGCAAGACCACCTTCGTGGGCGCGGTCAGCGAGATCGAACCGCTCTGCACGGAGGAACTGCTGAGCGGGCTGAGCGAGACGGCCGACCCGCTGGAGGGGGTGGAGACGAAGACGGCGACGACGGTGGCGCTCGACTTCGGACGGATCACCCTGGACGACGGGCACGTCCTGTACCTCTTCGGCACGCCCGGACAGCAGCGCTTCTGGTTCCTGTGGCAGGAGTTGTGCGCGGGAGCCCTGGGGGCGGTGGTGATCGCCGACACCCGCCGGCTGGAGGACTGCTTCCCGGCCGTGGACTTCTTCGAGCGGCGCGGGATCGCCTTCGTCGTCGCCGTCAACGAGTTCGACGGCGGCCACCGCTACACGGCCCGTGAGGTCCGCGAGGCGGTGGGGCTGGGGGCCGCCGTGCCGGTCGTACGGTGCGACGCTCGGCTGACGGGCTCCGCGACCGGGGTGCTGGCCGCCCTCGTCCACCACCTGCTGACCACGGCGAAGACGGCCGGCGCGCGGCCCGTACCGTCCGCGCCCCGGCCCGCGCACACGACCGCCGCCCACGCACACGCGCGGAGGGACGCGGCCGCCACCACCACGTAACCGGATCCGGGGGAACCGACATGACGTACTACGAATCGACCGGCCACCTGCTGCTGACCCCGGTCGACCGGGAGGCACCCGCGCGTGCCGTCCGGCTGCGCGAGATGGGCCTGGGGGAGCGGGCCGACTCCGAGCTCGACGCCTTCGCCCGCCGGGTCGCCGACACCCTGGACGCCCCGTACGCGGGGGTCAACTTCGTCGGTGAGGAACGGCAGTTCTTCGCCGGGCTGCACCACGGCCCCGACGCCGCCGCGAGCGGCTACCCCGCCCGGGTGCTCGCCCGCGACCACGGCTACTGCCCCCACGTGGTGGTGCGCCGCAGGGCCCTGGTGCTGGAGGACGTACGGGACTTCGCGCGCTTCGCCGGCAACGCCGTCGTCGACGAGAGCGGGGTGCGCTCCTACCTGGGGGCGCCCCTGACGGACCGGCGGGGCATCGTGCTCGGGACGGTGTGCGCGGTGGACCTGGTGCCGCGCCGCTGGGGAACGCAGGGCCTGGCCACCGTGAAGGCCCTGGCGGCGGAGCTGGTGGAACTGCTGCACGCGAGGGAGGACCGCCGGGCCTGACGGGCGCGACGGCCGGCGGCGGGGTCTACCGTCGGCAACGAGCACCGTCACGGACCGGGGCGGGCCGAGGAGAAGAGGGGTCGCGGACATGGGCATGACCGCCGAGGACGTCAGGACGATCGCGTTGTCGCTCCCCGACAGCAGCGAGAAGCCCGCCTGGGGCATGCCGACCTTCCGGGTCGGCGGGAAGGTCTTCGCCTCCCTCGCGGACGACGACACCTCGATCGGGGTGAAGTGCCCCAAGGAGGACCGGGCCGAGCTGATCGCGGCCGAACCGGAGAAGTTCTTCCTGCGCGAGGGCCACGACGACAACTACGCCTGGCTCCGCGTCCGGCTCGCGGCCGTCGCGGACGCCGGGGAGCTGCGCTCGATCCTGGCGGACTCCTGGCGGCAGGCGGCCCCGAAGAGACTCGCGGCGGCCCACCCGGAGCTGGGCGGAGGCTGACCGTCGTGAGCGCCCCCGCCCGGGTGCTCAGCGCAGGAAGCCGGTGATCCGCTGCCGCAGCGAGCCGGCGTCCAGGCCGTGGGCGGCGACGTGCTCCTCCAGCGTTCCGTACCGGCGCAGTTCGGCGCGCCCGACCCCGAGCGGGAGGATCCGGTGCGGGACCTCCACGAGCGCGGCCCCGGCCGCCGTGGCGGACGTACCGGCGAGGTACGGCTCGACCAGCACCACGTCCGCCGTGGCGCGCCCGACGGCGGTGCGCAGGGCCGCGTCGTCGAAGGGCCGGACGGTGGCGGCGTACAGCACGGTGACGTCGAGCCCCTCGGTCGCGGCGAGGACGTTGTCGAGGAGCGGGCCGACGGCGACGACCACCCCGGCGCGTCCCTCCCGTACGGTCTGCAAGCGCAGGCCGTCCACCGGGCGCGGGGCGCTGTTCGACTGCTGGGACAGCCGGACGTACACCTTGTCGTCCCCGGCGGCGGCCGCGTGCCGCAGCAGCGCCCCGGCCTCGTCCGGGTGCCCGGGCACGTGCACCGTCCAGCCGTCCAGCGTGTCCAGCAGCGCCACGTCGCCCGGTGCCATGTGGGTGAACCCGCCGGCCGGCCAGTCGTAGCTCGCGCCGGCGCTGACCAGCACGCCGCCCGTGCCCTGGTGTCCGAAGTCCAGCTTGACCTGTTCGAAGGCCCGCTCCACGAGGAAGCTGGCGAAGGTGTGCACGAAGGGCCGCAGGCCCGTCAGCGCCAGCCCGCCGCCGACGCCGACCAGCAGCTGTTCCCGGATCCCGACGTTGATCACCCGATCGGGGTGCCGCTGCTGGGCGCCGCGGAACCCGTCCATGGTGATCTCGGCCAGTACCAGCGCCAGCCGGGGGTCCTCCTCCAGCAGCCGCGACGTGACCGAGACGAACCGTTCCCGCATGGTGTCCATGACGTCCCCTCCCTCTTTCCTTCTCAGAACTTCTTCTCGACGCGGGCGACGACCGCGTGCGGCCGGCCCGGATGCGGTGCGGTGAAGGCGGCGTGCAGCGCCGCGTGGTCCCGTCCGTCGACGGTCACCGCCGACCAGCCCGCCGCCTCGAAGCGGGAGGCGATCCCGCCGGGCCAGCCGTGGGTCGCCGAGTCGTTGTCGATCACCACGGTGTGCAGCCGCTCCAGCCCGGCCGATCCGGCGTACGCGATGGCCTCGTGGTTGCTGCCCTCGTCGAGCTCGGCGTCCCCGATCAGCACCCA
Source organism: Streptomyces sp. NPDC044704 (assembly GCF_056433525.1). Taxonomy (NCBI): domain Bacteria; kingdom Bacillati; phylum Actinomycetota; class Actinomycetes; order Kitasatosporales; family Streptomycetaceae; genus Streptomyces; species Streptomyces sp. NPDC044704. The sequence goes on along the minus strand of NZ_JBWKGY010000027.1, from coordinate 6,730 downwards.
CACGGCCGGGTCGTCCAGCCCCTGCGCCCGCAGCCCGAGTGCGCTCCCGACGGCCAGGGGCAGCCCGTGCCCCAGTGAGCCGCTGCCGATCTCCACCCCGGGGATCAGCGTGCGGTCCGGGTGGTGTCCCAGGGAGGAGCCGAAGGAGCCGAAGCCGCTCAGCCGGCCCACCGGGAAGAACCCCTTGGCGGCGAGGACGGCGTAGTAGGCCATCGGTCCGTGTCCCTTGGAGAGCAGGAACCGGTCGCGCCCCGGATCCCCGGCGCTCTCGGGCCCGACGCGCAGCACCCGGTCGTAGAGCACCCACAAGACGTCGAGCGTGGACGTGGCGGCGGGCCCGTGCTTCTCGGCCCCTGTCATGAGCGCGATGAGCGCGCCCAGGTCCTCGTGGCGGAACTCCGTGTCCGCGGTTGCCTGTGTCATACGGGAACCTTCGGACCTCAACCGGACTTGAGGTCAAGCGTCCGTCCGCCGCGGACATCCGATCCCGGCCGACCGGGAAAGGTGCGCGCGACCACCCCGAGAAGTGCGGTATTGTTCTCCTGCCAGTTCAACCAGGGGAAACCCCAGGTCAACGGGCATCGGGACGTGGCGCAGCTTGGTAGCGCACTTGACTGGGGGTCAAGGGGTCGCAGGTTCAAATCCTGTCGTCCCGACTTTTCGAAGTCGCAGATCAGGGGCCGTTTCAGAGAAATCTGAAACGGCCCCTCGGTCGTTTCCGGTCCGCCCCGCCGACGCCCTCCCGGCGGAACCGGGCGGAACGCCCCGACGGGGAAACCCAGTCGAGCGCCCGTCGCCGCCGGCCGGCCGCAGACATCCGGCGGAGACATCCGGCCGGAGACAACCGGCCGGGAACCGCCGCTCAGGAGGCCCGTCCGCTCCGCTAGCATGTTCGAGTTAACGACTGCCCCGTTGGATTATGTACATCGGCTGAAAATTGATATCGACGATCACGCGACTCCTTTCGCGAAAGGGCGACAGGGCCGGGTCCGGCTCGTGGCGCCAGGCACGCGTCGTGCTGTGGGCTGCCGTGGGTGCGGTGACCCTCGGGTTCTTCATCGCGCTGGAGATCGCCGCGCGTCGGTACGGCGAGACCGGGCCGCTCACCAACCAGGCGCGCGAGGTGCTGTTCGCCCCCAAGTCGGGGACCGTGCTGTACGTCGCCATGGCGCTGATGATGGTGGTGCTCACCTGGCGGCAGCGGTTCATCGCGCTCGGCACCGCGATCGGCATCGACCTCGTCTTCTGGCTCGTGCGGTCGGCGGTCGGCGCCGAGATGATGTTCGGCAACGGCGCGTTGCTGGTGACCCTGGGCTGCGCCGTCATCGCCGTCACGCGCCGCACCGGCCGGGAGCGGGTCCTGCTGCTCCAGGGCGTCGGACTGGCCCTGCTGCTGGTGACCGGCCGCAAGACCGGCTACACCTGGCTGCTGATCACCTCGAAGACCCGCCCCACGGTGCTGGACCCGTACGTGGCCATGGCCGATCACGCCCTGGGCAACCCGTCGTGGCTGGTGGGCCGGCTCGTCGAGGCCACCGGCACGGTCGGCTACCACGTCCTCGAATGGGTCTACATCCAGCTCGCGGTGGCCGCGGTCGCGGTCGCGCTGTACCAGCTGCGCCACGTCGCGGCCGAGCGCCGCTTCCCGCGGCACCACCTGGTGCGCACGTTCCTCGTCATCGGCCTGCTCGGGCCGGGCATCTACATGATCTACCCCGTGGTCGGGCCGATCTTCGCCTACGGCGCCGACGGCGGACAGTGGGCCGTGGCCGACCTGTGGCCGAACACGCCGCCGCCCGTCACCCTCCCGCAGTCGATCCCCTTCGACGAGTTCACGCCGCGCAACTGCATGCCCAGTCTGCACACGGCGTGGGCCACCGCGATCTTCATCCACTCCCGCAAGGGGCCGCGCGTCCTGCGCTACGCAGGAACGTTTTGGCTGATCGCCACGCTCGGCGCGACGCTGGGCTTCGGCTACCACTACGGCGCCGACATCGTCGCCGGTGTGGTGTTCACGGTCACCATCGAGACGGCCCTGCGCGCGTTCGACCGCGGCTGGGACCGCCAGGGAATGCGGCTGGTCGCCTACGGGACCGCGGTCTTCGCCGCGCTCCTGCTGTCCTACCGCTACCTGTCCATGGAGATGGCCGGACACCCGTGGCTGTTCGGGCCGCTGGTCATCCTGTCGATGGCCTCGGTGGTCTACGGCTACGTACGGCTCACCCGGCTGTGGGAACGCCAGGACACGGTCGTACGCCTGCCTGAACCGCGCCGCGAACCGCAGCCGGAACTGGTCTCCACCGACCGCTGACACGGCACCCGGTCACGGGTCCAGGAGCGGCTGGCACGGACCGGGACCGGGGCGGGTCCGCGGGGGGCCGCGGACCCGCCGTGCCGCGAGTCAGCCGGCGTTGAGGAGCGCCTTCATCCGGGCGATCTCGGCGCTCTGGGAGCCGATGATGGCCCCGGCCATCTCCTTCGCCGGGCCGTACGCGCCGTCGGCCTGCTCGGCGCGGGCCATGGCGACCGCACCCTCGTGGTGCTTGACCATCAGTTCCAGGAACGCCTTGTCGAAGGCGCCGCCGGAGCTCTTCGCCAGCCGGTCCATCTCGTCGGCCGTCATCATCCCGGCCATGTCGTGGCCGCCGTGTCCGCCCTGTCCGGAGCCCTCGGCGGGGACCTGCTCGCCCCACGAGAGCAGCCAGCCGGACAGGGTCTTGATCTCCGGGTCCTGGGCCTTCTCGATCTCCTCGGCCAGCTTCTTCACCTCGGCCGAACCGGCACGCGCCGGGGCGAGGCGGGCCATCTCCAGGGCCTGCCGGTGGTGCGGGACCATTCCGAGGGCGAAAGCGGTGTCGGCCGCGTTGTTGCCGCCCTTGCCCGCTCCCTCCTTCGCGGCGGCCCCGGCAGAAGCGGAGGACGACGCCGGGGCCTTGGGGGTGGAGCCGTGGCCGTCGTGGGCCGGTCCGTCGGGCTGGTCGGCGCCGCAGGCGGCCAGGACGAGGGCGGCGGCGGAGGCCGCGGCGACGGCGGTGGTGCGGCGGATCAGGGAACGCCGAGCGGTCATGGTGGTGCTTCTCCTGTGCTGTGGCACGCGCGGAAGGGCGTGCGGAAGATACGGGGGGCTCGCGGGCGGGAGCACCGGCCGCCGGGGCGTCGTCGAAGACGGCGCGGTCCGGGGCGGCCGGGCGTGCCGGAGCAGCCCTATACGCGCAGGAGTTGGAGTTCGCTCAGTGAGGGAGGGGCGCGGCCGCAGGCGGTCGCCCCGTCGAGGAGGCCGTGGGCTGCCGTCGGGGCGGCGGTGACCGGGCCGGGTGCGGCCGCGGGCGCCGACAGTACCGGCGAGCCGCTGGTCCCGGGGGCCGCGCAGGTGTCGTCGGCGTGCTCGGCGTGCCCGCCGGGGCCGTCTGGGCCGTCCGTGCGGTGGACCTCGGAACCGTCCGCGTGGACGCACGCGCACGGGTCGGCCGGTACGGCCGCAACGGGGGTGCCGTGCCCGGCGGCGGCGCTGTGGGCCGCGGCCGAGGAGCCGGCCGCCGACGGGAGGGCGCCCGGACCCAGGCCGTGCATGGCCACGAGGCCGGTCAGCACGGCGAGTACGGCCAGGACGAGCGGCAGGGGGGCGCGCAGGCCGATGGGCCCTTCCGCTCGCTCCGTCCACGTCCGCATGTCGGCATCGTAGGCGGCCGCCGCGGGCGGTGCGACGCCGGGTGCGGGGGGCGGCCGCCCGTCAGGCCGGGTGGACGGGCCTCCCGTCGTGGAGTTCGAGCGGGCCGGCGCCGTCGGCGAGGGCGCGCAGGCAGGCCTTGATCTGGCGGCGCAGCGAGCCCTTGACGAGGCCGCGCAGCTCCTTGCGGTCCGCGGTCCGCCAGTGGACGAGCTCATCGGGCGGCAGCCGGATCGCGGCGAGTTCGGCGGCGCCGAGCACCCCGCCGTCGTACAGGAAACGGACCCGGGCGGGGTAACCGGGGCGGTGGGACCAGTTGACGCCGAGGAGCCTGCCGGGGTCACGGTCCAGGCCGGTCTCCTCGCGGACCTCGCGCGCGGCCGCCTCCCGGGGGGTCTCGCCGAGGTCGCTGTCGACGCCTCCGCCGGGGAGCAGCCAGCGGCCCGGAGCCCCGTAGGCCGGCTGCACGAGCAGGATCCCGCCCGCGCCGTCGGTGAACAGCACGTTCGCCGCGGTGAGGGCCTTGGGCCGGGACGCGCGGTGGCCGGCCGCGTCGAAGCGGCCCGCGTGCTCCAGCGCCGCGCGGTGTGCCGGGTCGAACCCGACGGGGGAGCCCGGCTGGGGTACGCCGTCCGCGAGGTGGGCGAGGGAACCGGCGTACAGGGCGGCCAGCCCCGCGCGCAGCCGGGCCGCGGAACGGGCCGGGAGCCGGGCGGCCGCCTCGTCGGGGGTGAGCCAGTCGCCGCCGACGGCCCCGGCCCGGGTGTCGCCGAGCGGCCCCACGAGGTGGACGTGCACCACGAGCGAGCGTCCGTCGGCGCCCGGCGGACAGGAGTCGACCGCCAGCAGCCGGCCGACGGGGGCGACGAGGCCCAGTTCCTCCTCCAGGGCACGGGCCAGAGCCGGCTCCGGCGTCTCGGAGGCGCCGACGACGGCGCCGGGCAGCGCGGGCCCGGCTTGGTGCGGGGCCCGCGGGGGCACCGGTACGAGGACCCGCCCGTGGCCGTCGAGGACGATGCCGGTGGCCTCCACGAGCGGCGACGGCGGGAGCGGGGGCGGCGGCGCCCCGGGCGACGGTGGCGCCGGGGACGGGATCGGGCGCGGGCGCTCGGGCACGGCGGGGCTCCTCGGGTCGCGCGGAGGCTGGCGGTCCGCACATCGGTACCGCATCAGTACCACGCAGCCCTCCCGGCAGGCCGTACGACCAGGCCGAAAGCCCGCCCGGCCCCCTGGGCGGGCCGCCGGCTCAGGCGCGGGCGAGCAGCATTCCGCCCATCGTGACCATGGTCGCGGCGACCAGACCGTCCAGCATCCGCCAGGCCTTCGGCCGTGAGAGCGGGCCGCTCAGCAGCCGGGCACCGTAGCCGAGCGCGCCGAACCAGGTCAGGCTGGCCAGTCCGGCCCCGACGCCGAACGCCCAGCGCAGGTCGCCCCGGTCGGCCGCGAGGGAGCCGATCAGCAGGACGGTGTCGAGGTAGACGTGCGGGTTGAGCCAGGTCATGGCCAGACAGGTCAGTACGGCCGCGCGGGCCGACCCGGCGGCGGCGCCGCCCGTGCCGAGGGCCGCGCCCGGGGCGGGGCGCAGCACCCGGCGGGCGGCGAGGAGCCCGTAGCCGATCAGGAAGGCGCCGCCGGCGATCCCGACGGCCGTCAGGGCGGCCGGCCAGGCGGTGACGAACGCGCCCACCCCGGCCACGCCCAGGACGATCAGGACCGCGTCGGACACGGCGCAGATGGCGACGACGGGAAGCACGGCCTGCCGGCGCGCGCCCTGCCGCAGGACGAAGGCGTTCTGCGCCCCGATGGCGACGATGAGGGAGAGGCCGGTGCCGAAGCCGGCCAGGGCTGCCGTGGTGATGCCGTGTGTCATGTGATCGACGGTACGAACCGGCGCGCCATGAGTACAGCTAAAGATTTTTACGTACCCTTAGCGCTCGTGATGGACGAACTTCCGCTGGACCAGGTACGGACGCTGCTCGCGGTGGTCGACGAGGGCACCTTCGACGCCGCGGCCACCGCCCTGCACGTGACGCCGTCCGCCGTGAGCCAGCGCGTGAAGGCCCTGGAACAGCGCACCGGCCGGGTCCTGCTCATGCGGACGAAACCGGTGCGGCCCACGGAGTCCGGGGAGGTCGTGATCCGCTTCGCCCGGCAGCTGGCCCGGCTGGAGCGGGACGCCCGCGCCGAACTCGGGATGGGGATGGCCGACGGGCTGGGCCCGGTCCGGCTGCCGATCGCGGTGAACGCGGACTCGCTGGCCACGTGGTTCCTGCCCGCGCTGACCCGGGTGCCGCAGGATCCGCCCGTCTGCTTCGAGCTGTACCGCGAGGACGAGGCGCACACGACGGCGCTCCTGCGCGAGGGCCAGGTGATGGCGGCCGTCACCTCCTCGCCCGATCCGGTCGCGGGCTGCACGGTGCGGGCGCTGGGCCTGGCCCGCTACCTGCCGGTGGCCAGCCCCGCCTTCGTCGGCCGCCACCTGACGGGGGAGCCGGCGCGGGACCTGCGGGAGGCGCCGCTCATCGTCTTCGACCGGCGCGACGAGCTCCAGGACACCTTCGTGCGCACCCTGACGGGCGGGGCCTGCGGGGCCGCGGCCGCCCGGCACCAGGTGCCGACCTCGGAGGGGTTCCGCGACGCGGTGGCCGCCGGGCTCGGCTGGGGCCTGGTCCCCGAACCGCAGGCGCGGCCGCTGCTGGAAACGGGTGCGCTCGTGCCACTGGAGCCCGCGCCGCCGGTGGACGTACCGCTGTACTGGCAGCAGTGGAAACTCGACTCGCCGGCGCTGGCGTCGGTCGCGGGGGTGGTCGCCCAGGCCGCGCGGGAGGCCCTGCGCCCGCCCGACCTCCCGGACCGCCGTGCCATCACCTTCGGCCACGCCCGTTCCGGGCCGGCCCCCGCCTGACCACGACTCCCCCTGGTGCCGCGACCCGGCACACCTTCCCGGTCACGGCACTAGTGCCGTGACCGGGAAGGTCCACCGGGTCGGGGGGGGCCGCCCCGGCCCCGCCCCCCCCCCCCGGCCCCCCCCGCGCGGCGACAAGACAACCGCGGGCCCCCCCC
>NZ_JBWKGY010000026.1:0-82048 GCF_056433525.1 Streptomyces sp. NPDC044704 | reverse complement strand
CCCCGCGGAGCGGGTACCTACGCGCTGCGCGCGTAGGAGAGAACCGGGACGCTTCGCGTCCCGGTGGCTCCGCGAGCGGAGCCAGGGCCGGCCCTTCGGGCCGGGGTCCTTCGCTGCGCTGCGGACTGCTCGGGTTCCGCTGCGCTCCACCCGAGCGGGCCCGCAAGCGGGCCCTGGGGCTCCCGCGCGAAGCGCGGGAGGTGACCCCGTTTCACGGGGTCCAGGCCTTCGGCCTGTTGGGGTGTCCGCTTCGCTCCCACCCCCGTCCTTCCGGCTTCGCCTCCAGGCCGAGGGCCCGCAGCGGAAGGGGGTGGCGGTCTCGCTCGGCTGACGGCCGGTGGGGGTCCCCTGAAAGAGGGGAGGGTTCGGGGATCGGGCCCGCAGGGGTGTGTCGACGCGGTAGAGTCGAGTCTACATCACGAGCTGATGCAGCTGTGTAGGATCCCAGGAACCCTGGCACTGCCTCCCGGCGGTTCTGATGTGCTGCTGTTGGGTGCGCATCCGGTGCGCGGGATTCGGATGCTGTGTACCAACCCGAGAAACCCGTGAGTGCCCCGGCCCGAGACGCCTCTATCCGACGGAGAAAGCGATGCAGAAGTCTGGTGGAATCACCCTGCGGCCTCATCAGGAGGAAGCGGTGGAGGCGATTGTCCGGGGGCTGGATATCCCGCCTGGAAAGCGGATTCCGAAAGCAGGTCTGCGGGCAACGCTTGTGGCTGCGTGCGGGACCGGAAAGACCTTTATGGCCGCCGCTTCCGCGCTCCGGCTGGCCCGGTGCGGCCGTGTCCTGGTGCTGCTGCCGACCCTGGATCTGCTGACGCAGACCGCGCGGGAGTGGCGTACGGCCGGCCATGACGGGCCCGCTGTCGCGGTGTGTTCGCTGGAGGACAACGCCCAGCTGTACGGGCTGAGGGTGCGGACGACGACGTCGGCGCCGCAGCTCGCCCTGTGGCACGGGAAGGGCCCGGTCACCGTCTACGCCACCTACGCCTCCCTCGGCGTGATCGCCGAGGCGCACCGCGGGGAGTACGGGCTGCCGATGGAGGCCTTCGACCTGGTGGTCGTGGACGAGGCGCACCGCACCAGCGGGTCGGCGGGGAAGGCGTGGGCGGACGTGCACCGCCAGGAGGTGATCCCCGCTCGGCGTCGGCTCTACATGACGGCCACTCCCCGGATCTGGGCGGAACGACCCCCGAGGACGCGGGCGCAGGAGCTGGAGCGGGCGGCCGAGCGGCGCCGGGAGGAGGCGGAGCGGCGGCAGAAGGCGGAGGCCGAGGGGCGGCGGTACCTGCCGCGGTCGCGGTGGGACCGGCTCCCGAAGGACATGGCCTGTTCCATGGACGACGTTCGGGTGTTCGGGCCGGTGGTCTACGAGCTGTCGCTCGCCGACGCCATCGCCCGGGGGCTCCTGGCGCGCTATCAGGTCGTCGTCGCCGAGCTGGTCGACCCGGTCGTGACCCCGGCCCGGCTCTACAGCGAGGAACGGCACGAGGAACGCCTGCGTGGGCAGCGGCTCGCGGCCGTGCAGACGACGCTGCTGGAGACGATGGCCGAGCACGACCTGAAGACGACGATCACCTTCCACCACCGGACGGTGGAGGCGCAGGCCTTCGCCGAGGGCCTGGAGCGGGTCGCCAGCCGGCTGCACGCTGTGGATCCGGTCCGGCATCCGGCGAAGGTGTGGACGGGGTGGCTGCGCGGGGAGCACGAGGCGGAGCACCGGGCGGGTGTGCTCGCCGACTTCGGCCGCCGGGCCGGGCGCGCCGTGCTGGCGAATTGTCGAGTTCTCGGGGAGGGCGTGGATATCCGGGCGGTGGACTCGGTGGCCCTGATCGACCCCAAGGGATCGGCCGTCGACATCGTCCAGGCCATCGGCCGGGCCCTGCGGCAGAAGCCCGGTGAAGGGAAAATGGCGACGCTGATTGTTCCCGTCTTTTTGCGGGAGGACGAGAATCCCGAAGACATTCTCACGTCGAAATCGTATGGCCCCCTTATCCGGGTCTTGAATGGGCTTCGGGCACACGATGAACGTGCCGTGGAGATGCTCGCAATTCCCCAGGAGAACCAGAAGCGCATCGTGCAGCCGTCGCCGCTGGTCGGGAAGGCGCCCGAGGAGGGCGAGGAGGAGAACCGGCTCCTGCTCCGCTTCGCGGCCCCCCGCGACCCGGCGCTGATCGCGAAGTGGATCTCGTACCAGGTGTTCAACACCGAGCGGCAGGACTGGCGTCGGGGCGTCGAGGCCGCCTTCCGGTACCGGGAGCGCGAAGGCGACCTCCAGGTGCCCTACGAGCACACCGAGGGCCCCTACCCGCTCGGGCGGTGGCTCTCCGACCAGCGCAGGGCGTTCCGCGCCGGGCAGATGAACGGGGAACGGGCCGCCGAGCTGGAACAGCTGGGGATCGTGTGGGACACCGCCGACGCCGCCTTCGAGACCAGCCTCGCCGCCGCAAGGGCCTGGCACCGACTCCACGGCACCCTGGCCGCCCCGCGGGGCGCGGCGATCCTCGACGTCCAGATCGGGCAGTGGCTCACCAACGTCCGCCGGCCCGGCGGGCTCGGGAAGGACCCCGTACGGGCGGAACGGCGGGCCGCAGCCCTGGCCGAGGTCGACGCCGACTGGAACCCCGCCGAGCGCGGGTGGACGGTCGACTGGCAGCGGCACTACGCCTACCTCGCCCAGCTCCTCGCCGAAGGCGCCCGCCTGACCGCCATCACCGCCGGGGTCACCCGGCACGGAGAGGACATCGGCCGCTGGCTCGCCGTCCAACGCCGGGACTGGGCCCGGCTGAACACCGAGCAGCAGGCCCGGCTCACCGCACTCGGCATCACCCCCGCGCGGGTCGTACGGGCCCGCCAGGCGCCCGCGAAGGCCAGGGCAGCCGCAGGGACCGGGCGGGGCGCAGCGGCCTTCCAGCAGGGCGTCCAGGCCCTGGCGCAGTACGTGGAGCGGGAGGGCGGCGGTCTGCCCGGCCGCCAGCACGTCGAGCACCTCCCGGGGGCAGTTCACCGCACCGGGGTGTGGCTGGCCAACCAGCGCCAGCGCCGGGACCGGCTGGACGCCGAGCAGCTGCGGGCGCTGGCCGAACTCGGGGTCGACTGGGCCCGGTCGGCTGTGTGAGATCCCGAGATCCGACGCCGCAGCCGGGGCTACCGTGCCCGGCCCGCGCCCTTGGCCGGTGCGGTCTGCTGCCGGTGGGCGGGGACGGCGGCTTCGGTCGGGGCCTGCTGGCCGGGGGCCGCAGCGGCGGGGGTGGTGGTGGAGCGGGAGCGGGCCGCCGCCGCGGAGACCCGGATCCGCACCGGGGACGAACGCACGGGCGGCTCCGAGGGCGGTGTCGTCAGGGCATGCAGGGTCGCGTCCACGAGCCGGCCGACCGCGGCCGAGCCAGAGGCCTCCTTGAAGGAGGTGTCGTCCTTCAGGCGGGCCAGGTGCGCGCCGAGGAGTGCGGGGCCGCCCTGTTCGCGGATCTGGTTCATCCGGTGAGCGAGCAGGGGCCAGGGGCGGGAGCCCACCAGAAGACCGACCTGCGTCTCGGGCAGCACGTCCTTGACGAGTCCGACGATCGTGGCGTGCCCGAGCGGGTTGACGCCCAGCTGCTCCAAGGCCTTGGCGCGGTCGCCGAGGTCGAGGTCCCTCGGCACGGTCAGGCCCTCGGTCAGCGGGCCCCAGGAACGCTTCGCATCCGTACTCGCGGGCGGCGCCCACGGATCGACGGCCTCCCGCACCGGCGCCGCAGGAGCAGAGGCGGGCGCGGGCGCGGGCGCGGCAGTCGGCGCGGTACCCGACGCAGCGGCGGGTGCGGGCACACGGGCGGCGGCCGGAGCCGGAGCCGACGTCGGGGCCGGGGCGGGGGCGGGGGCCGCCGCCGGGGCGGGTGCGGGGGCCTTCTTGGCGGCGGCGGTGGTTGCGGCGACGGCCTGGTCGACGCCGGCCCCGGCACGGTGGGCATCGACGAGGATCCGGGCGACGTCGATCCCCCGGGCGTCGAGGCGGCCCATGTCGGCAGCGATGTCGGGCCAGGCCGGGGAGGAGAGGATCGCGTCGCGGACCACGCCCTCGGGCATCGTCGCCTTCAGGAGGTCGGCCCACCGGTCGGTGCCCTCCGCCTTCGTCCGGGCCGCGTTGGCCACCACGGCCTGGTGGACTCCGGCGGTCATGCGGCCCATCTGCGGCAGAAGCGTGCCCAGGTCGACACCGGCCTGCTGGAGACCCACGAGCTGGCGGGACAGCTGCGGCCAGTCCGCACCCTGCATCAGCTCGGCCAGGATGTCGTCGCCGATGACGCCGCGCAGCTGGTCGGCCGACCAGCCCGGCGCCATCTTCTCCGCGTCCTCGCTGAGTTCCTCCTCCTTGCCGGTGAGGCGTTTCTGGGTGGCGCGGCGGATCGCGTCGTTGATGGTCATCACGAGCCGGTAGGCCATCGCGGCGGTCTGCGCGGCTTCCCCGAGGGCTTCGGCGAACGGCTCGGGCTGGGGCGGGTACGTCATCGGCGGAGGGCTCCCTCGGATAGGGGTCAGCGCGTACGGGACGGGCCCGGCCGTCCGGGATCGGTGCGCGGCCGGACCGGTACACCGGTAACGGGCCCAGCGGGCGGCAGGCCACGGTGTGGGGTGCGCACCACCCGACCGGTACGCGGCTTCGTGGTCGGGGGCCGGTTGCCGGTCAGGCCGGCTGCCTCCCGCAGCAGGACCGCCGCCTGTGAGGCGGCTTTCGCCTGAGCCCGGAAGGCCTGCGCCCGGTGCCAGTCGGCGGCGGCCTCCACCGCCTCCACTAGCGCGATCAGCAGGGTAAGGACGACCGCGGCGCCGCCGCCCCGGGCCGCGCGCGGCGCCCGTTCCAGGGCCCGGGTCGAGGCCCGCCAGCCGGCTCGGGCGCGGCCTTCGAGGGTGCGGGCGCCGGGGGCGCGGGCGGCCTGCTCGAAGGCGTCGGCCGCCGCCTGGACGCGGTCGCGCACCACGGCAGGGGCGTGGGCGGCGGCGACGGCCAGGAGGTCGCCGAGCGCGGCGACATCGCCCGCGCCCTCGTCCTGCCCGGCGCGGCCCAGGAGTTCGGCGGCTTCCCGGATCCGGTGCTCGGCGAGCGCCCAGTCGGCCTCCGTGACGAGCGGGGTGAAGCGCTCCCGGACGCGGGGCAGGGACAGGTCGTAGGCGAGGGTGGAGCCCGCGAACCAGACGGGCCGGCTGCCGCGGTCGGCGCGGTCCCCGGGCAGCGCGACCGAGTACCCGAGCAGCGTCCCGTCGTCGTCCCGGCGTTCGCGCACGCGGACTCCGGCGTCGCGGAGCCGGTCGAGGAAGTCGGTGTCGCCGTGCGCGAGCGCGGCCGCGGTGCGGACGGTGCGCTGCAGGGACTCCCGCGCGGTCTCGGCAAGTCCGCGGCGGGCGGCTTTCTCGGCCTCCCCGGTGACCGGGCGGCGGCGCGCGGTGCGGTCGAGGGGGGACATCGGTGTGAGGCCCCAGCGGGCTTCGAAGGCGCGGGCGGCGGTGTGCATCGCGGGGATGTCACCGCGCACCCGGGGGCGGCGGCCGTCCTGCCGGGCCAGGGTGGCCGCGATGTGGATGTGGTCGTCCGCGTGCCGGACCGCGACCCACCGGCAGGCCTGTTCGTCGCCGTGTTCCGCGATGCCCGCGGCGTGGACCATCTCGGCGGCGACCTCTGCCCACTCGGCGTCCGACAGGATTCGGTCGCCGGGGGCGTTGCGGACCGAGACGTGCCACACGTGCTCGGCCGGCCGCTCGCCGCGCAGGGCCTGGACCGGGGCGTCCAGGAGCAGCGCCAGATCGGCGAGCGTCATCCGCTCCGGGGTGCGGGCCGGGCACGGCAGATCCGGGTCCCAGGCGGCGACGAGGTGGGGGTCGGTGTGCTCGTCGCGCTCGCCCGGACCGAAGAGGTAGTCCAGGAGATCGATCGTCGTCGAACCGCTCTCGGCCTTCTTCGGCATCACGAGCGGGGGCGCCTCTCCCGCATCACCTGGACCGTCGCCGCATCGAGGCGGGCCACCACTTTGAGGGCCTCCTCCACGACGGTGTCGGCCGGCACCGGGGCACCGGCTTCGGGCACACCGGTGGCGGCCAGGGCGCGGAGCGCGGCCACGGTCTCCCGCAGCTCGACCCGGGCCTGGATCAGCTCCCGAAGGACGTCCTCAGCATCCCGGGAGACCGGCACCAGCACATGCTGCGCGACCGCCATCACCTGCCGTCCCGCCCACGCCGCCGACGCCATCCCCTCGCGCTCCGCAGCGGTGCGCACCACGGCCAGCTCGGTGTCGCTGAACGACACGTAGAAGCGCTTCCTCCGTGGCTCACCGGCCTGCCGTTCACGACGCCGCCCGACCAAATTCTCATTCGCTTCGAGCGCCACCAAGGCCCCTCACATTCCGTGCCAGCAGCTACCGGCTTTCCGGCGTCCCGGGGGCTTACTGCCCCCATTACGTACTAACTGGCTGCCAATTTCTAATGCCTGAAAAAGGGTTGCAGGACCGTGCGCCCGGAAGCCGGGAAAGCACGCGCCGCCACCGGACCACCGACCCGCCAGCACCGGCCCGCACCACCCGCACCGGACCCGCACCACCGACGCCGCCACACCACACGCCACCACCCCGCCCAACCGCCACGCCGCCCGGCCGCCACGCCGCCACACCCCCAACCCACACCACCCCCGGACACCCCGACACCCCCCGAACACCACAAAGAAGCGACGACCACCCCCTGGTTGAAGCCGCATCCGGGGTCTGAACCTGGGGCTCCAAAACCAGCTGCCGCTCTGCGGAGCCGACCTCTACCGTGTGCACATGACGGACAGGAACTGGAACACCCGCGTTCCGCCCATGGACGAGATCGTGCGCAGCTGGGAGAAGCGGACCAGCGGCCATACACCCGAGTTCATCTCCCCCAACAGCAGCCTGGGGGCGGACGACCGTCTGTACTCGGAGTTCACGGTTTCGAGCGCGGCGTGGCACGGTCTGGTGACCGCCGTCGAGCACACCGGCTTCTTCTTCACGGCTCTGTCGGCGACGAAGACGATGTACCCGTCCGCGTACTACACGGTCCTGTGGACCGCGCTGCTGGGGGCGTCTCAGGCGGTGTGGGTTCTTGCTCCGGGCTCTCGGTCGGAGCGTCAGAAGCGTGCGCTCACGATCGCGGCCACGAACACCGAGGAGCGCCGCAAGTTCGTCAGCGACCTCCCCGCGGCGACCCCGGCACTTCGGGCACGTCGAGATGCGGAAGCCGCCAAGGAGCTTCAGAAGCTCCTCGACATCGACGCGGCGGCCCAGCAGCTCGGCTACCCCGCCGGCACCGGCTCGAAGTGGCGGCTTAATGCCACCGCCGTCATCAAGAAGGCGGCTGCCGTCGGCCTCGAAGAGAGCGTTCGGGACACCCCGCTGATGTTCTGGCGGATAACGAGCGGCCACGTCCACGGTCACGCCTATACGCGCTGGATGCAGATTGAGCTGGACAAGGTTCAGCACGCGGCCGACGGGACCATGTGGGCACGCGCCACTGCCGACCTCGACGACGTCGGACCGATCGCGGCGGCCTGCCTGATGCTGACCTCAGCCGCGTGGAAGCTGTGGGACGAACGCCGCGTCGACCACCGAACTCGGGAGAGGTTCACAGACATGTCCCACTTTCCCACCACCGATCATGACTACGTGCAGAGAGTGAGCCAGCACCCGCCGAGCTCGCTGCTGCCACTGATCGCGCAGGTCAGTTCCCGGCTGCCGACGAAGGCGGAATGGCCGCTGGATCAGAGCGGCTGGTACCGCCCGTGGGCGCTCGCCGATGTGGCCTGGATGTCTCTCGTTCGCAGCAGCGTCTTCCAGCACAAGAAGGCGAGCGGGGACGACCTGGCTGAGATCCTGGCCCAGTACGGGGCACTGGATGATCCGCTCCGCCACCTGCCCGTCGGCGAACGCCTTCAGGGCTATCTGCTGCGTATCGCGGGGCAGCAGTTCACGTGGCAGGAGGACGACTTCTCCGAGGTCGCCCGGAGCATCGCCCTCCTGAGCCAGACGCAGCCGAGCAAGCCGTTGGAGGTGCTGACGGAGGGCTGGGAGCAGGATCTTCTGGGGCACTCGCTGTCCGACCACGTGGCCCTCGGCCAGCTCCTCTTCACGGCCGCGATCAACCGGCAGGGCCGGTTCGATCTGGCGTGGATGCCCGAGGACGAACTCGCCGTCTTCGACGACCTCACCACTCACCCGGCCCTCGTAGAGGCGGTCGAACGGCACTTCGCCACGAGCGCCGCGGAGGAGAAGGAGCGGCTTCAGCGTGGCTTGATCTCCGCTGATCCCCTGCTGCGCCGGTACAACCCGAACCCGTTGCGGGCGCGGCCTCTGGTGCGCGGCTACGGGTGCGACTACCTGATCCCGGTGACGCCCGCGGTGCTGGGCAAGGTCAGTCCGATGGGCCTGTACTACACGGGACATGAGCACTACAAGGAGCGGGACGACGAGGGCAAGACCTTCCTCGCTTTCACGCGGGACCTGGGCGAGCTGTTCGAGCAGTACGTGGGCCGGAACCTCCGTCTCCTCCCGGGCGCCGAAGTCCATTCGGAGATCGCCTACGGGAAGAACGGGGAGAAGACCACCGACTGGATCGTGGTCCTTCCCGGGCTGATCCTGCTGGTGGAGGCCAAAGCCTTCCGGCCGACCGCCGACCTCCGGCTGGGGTCGCAGCAGACCTTCGAGAAGGAGCTCAATCAGAAGCTGGGCAAGGCCATCGGCAAGCAGATCCCCACCACTGCGGACCTGATCCGAAAGCGGCACCCGCGGCTCGCGCACCTGCCCGGCAATCTGCCGGTGTTCGGGATCGTGGTGACCATGGAGCCGTACCACCTGGTCAACACTCCCTGGTTCCGCGCCGAGCTGCCGGCCACGGACGTGCCCACGGTGGTCGCCGCGTGCAGCGAGCTGGAGGACGCGGTCGTCGCCTCCGGCCCTGGCCTGGAGGCCGGGATCCTCGCCCACATCGAGCAGCCCCCGTCCGACGGGTGGTCCCTGCGTGCCCTGGCCGGGGAGCGAACCGCGATCAACCCGATCCTGGCACAGGCCTGGGAGGCCCTTACCTGGGGTGCACCGGCACCAGCGGAGGATCCGGCCTCCTGAAGGCGGCTACTTCCTCAGCTGACGAGGCTGCTGGCCCCGGTGTCGAGGCCACGAACGGCACCTTTACCGCAGTAGTCCCCGGGCTCTCCAGCAGGGCATTCACCAATCCGAGGTCAGCACGACGCGGGCGGCCATGGCACGGTCCGCCTCGGTCGTGTGGACGAACATTGCCGTCAGGGCGCCTGCGGCGATCAGGGGATTCAGCTCCTCGGCGAGGGCTCGGTGGTAGAGGATGAGCGCCGCCTCCAGCGGGGCGTCAGTGTCACCCGCAGCTTCGACACCAGCTCGTAGCCCTGCCCACACGAAAGGAACGGTAGACGACGAGATCCAGGGCTGCATAAGGACCTGCAACGAGAACGCCCGGAGGTTGCGCTGCCTGTACGCGGCCAGCGTGGCCCGATGAAGACCGCCGTACGCAGCGCTGATCCATCCAGCGGCTTCCTGCGGAAGACTGCCAACGACGCGGGAAGCGGCGTCAAGGGCAAAGGCGGCCGTCTCCTTGGCATCGGCCCAGGCTGAGGGACGTGAAAGAGCCACGGCGACGGCCCTGGCCTGCCAGCCGTCGGCCAGCGCTGCGGCATGGTAGATGTCAGCGGAGAACGGGATGTCTACGTAGTGGTTCCGCAGCAGCTCGGCCTTGGTCAGAAGCGCTTCCTCTGGCGTAGTAAGGCCGGCACTAACGCGAGCGTCGAGGAGCGCGAGGGTGCCGAAGGTGGCCACCCCTTCGGACCGCGCGACGGCTCGCAGAACCCGGTCGTCGCACCATAGGAAGAGGCCGGACTCCTTTGCGTGGTCGAGGGCCGTCAGCCACTGCGTATTGCGCCTGTGGACGGACAACTGCCGCAGGCTGCGGAGTTCCGGCCGGGGCACCCGTGGCATCGCCCGGAGAATCTCGACAAGACGCGACGCGGCAGTCCGCATCTGGGCGATGCTATCGGCGGAAGTGGTACGGACAGCTGGTCGTGCATCGCCCTCGTCCCAGGTGAGCACCATGTCGGAGCGCAGGGCGAGTGATTCCTGAGCGTGCAATGCGTCGGCGAGTAGCTGATCGGTCGTCACGAGTGAACGAGGGTGACCCATGAGCTGTTCGGCCACGCCCGGTTCCAGGAGAGCGAGGGTGACTGCGGCACTCGTGTCCACGACCACTCGTCCTGTGCGGCTGGCTTGCACGGCTTCGGCCTCTGCGGGATCGGTTACGGCGTCAGCGGCGTAGACGTGCGGGCGTTCGGCGGAAGGCCGCAGCAGGATTTCGGCGTAGCTACGGCCGGAGGACAGCACGAGCATGCCAGCAGGCAATTCACCGGCGGCGGTCCTGCTGTGGAGCTCCTTCGCGTTCTCGTGAGACCGGCGTAGTTCTTCAGCGATGTTCTTGAGGGGGTTGTCCTCGGGTCCAATCTCGACGGCGCGAAAGGCGGTGTTGTCGGGGAAGCGTTCGAGGTATGCGGCGGTAGCGGTGCGGAGCTGCTCCGCGTCGTGGTCGGAGAGCGACGGTGCAGGCTGGACGGCACGCCAGTGCAGGTTGGCCAGGATCTTCCCGATCAGGTCGCTGTCGTCCCGCCAGCGCTGTGCCAAGGCGAGGGCCCGTCCGGTGAAGTGCGGGTCGGCGCTGAAGCGTGCACCAAGCATGACCCACAGGGCCGTCTCGTCCGCGATGCGCGGATCCAGTGGTTGTCCTTGCCCACCCGTGGTGAGAGCCTGCCACGCCTGGTCGAATAGGCTGCGGAGCGCGTAGCACTTGACCAGGGCCCAGCGGGCATCGACGTCCAAGGGGTCGAGTTCGAGCAGGTGCAGGGCCGCGTCTGTGGCACGGTCGACACGTCCGTCGGCGGATTCGGCATCGACGAGGAGCGCGTACATGCGCCCTTGCCCTGCCCAGCCGGGTCCAGCCATCCTCAATGCTTCCTGCGCGCACTCACGGGCCTGCAAGTGATCCTTGGTCGCCAGGAACAGGCTCGCGGCCATGGCCATAAGCCGCGCGTCGTTCCACTCTGCGGAACCGTCTCTGAGCGTCTCGGCCGCCAGAGCGATGTCTCCGGTGCGGTGGTAGCGCTCGGCGAGCGCAACCACGATCACCGGGCTCTTGGTGACGTGGGCGCGCAGCACGCTCAGCGGATCACTCCCCTCAGAGTGCAGGGCACGGGCGAGCAGTCTGAGTTCCTGGACGCGCTCGCCGAAGCGGGGTTCGAGGTGGCTCAGGTCGGGCAGGTCTGCACCACTTGAAGCCAGGCCGGATGCGGCTGTGAATTGTTCACCCGCCGTGATGGCGGCTTCCCATGCCGCCTGCCAAAGCTGCGGAACGTTCGCGGCATCAGGAGCGTTTCCCTTCTTTGATTCCGCGAGAACCGCCGCTGCGTGCGCGCGTGCGAACCCCAGGGGCATGCACTGCACCAGTTCCTCGGCCTCCCGCCACCGCCCCGTCATGGCCGCGACCAGGGACGTCTGCGTGCTCATACGGGGGTCTTCTGCCTCATGCGGCTCAGCTTCCCCTTCCGGCGCCGGCCGGGCCAGCTTCCATGCCAAGGCCAAGTCGTCGCTCACCACGGCCGCCTGTACAGCGAGCACGGCTGCTTCGGTGCTGTCACCCGACCAGGTCCGGCGGCTGTTCCTGGCTCGGAGGGCGACGGCCAAGGCCTCTTGGGCGGCACCGACCCTAGTCGTGGTGCGGCTGTTGGGGGCGTGTTCCAGAAGCGAGGCGGCCAGGGTTATTGCGAGGCCACTGGAGGCTTCGTCGGCCTCTCGCAACCTGGCCAGTGCCTCCTCCGACCGCTGGAGGTTAAGCAGCGCTTTGGCCTCCATGTTGGTCTTCACTGCGGCTGCTCGTGCGTGGTGCGGTTCCCACTGTCTGAGATCCACCAAGCCCTGCTCCCACGCTCCGTCGAGAAAGCCACGGAAAGCTGCCAGGAGAGGAGACGAACCACTGTATCCATGCGTGTCGAGGTAGCGGCGTGCTTCTTCCTCCATGCCGTTCTCTTCTTGGAGCGCCGCCAGCATCGTGTAGTAGTCCCTGGGGTGGCCCCCTTCTCGCAGGCATATTTCGAAGAAGTGCCGGGACGCACTAGATGCGTCGTAGTCGGCAGCGAGGTGTCCTAGCCAGGCAAAGGCACCAGCGGGGGCATCCTCAAGCCACACCGGATGGGCGTCAGCCCACTGCCGCAGAACAGCGCCGCGCTGCCGCCCCGCGGGAGACAGGATCTCCATGCATTTCGTTATGCCGGGCCAGGACGCGGCCAGGACGAGCGCCTCCTCGGCGGCCCAAGGACTGAGCGTACCCACGGTTTGCTCAAGACTATTGCGACCTCGCACGTCCTGCTGGAGCTCCCGGATCTGCTCCCTGGTCTTCCGTCCCTCCTCCTTCGTGGTCTGCAGCCCCCAACTGCCGACGACAAGGGCCGCTGCCGCGGGGTCGTCGGCACGAACCGACTCTTCCATCACCATCCACAACACCTGCAGCGCATTGCGACGGCATTCCTCATCGCTCTCGCCGGGCACCACGAAGGCGAGACGTCGGGCCGCCTGATCCAGTGATGCCTCACTGCAGTCGCGCATTTGCGCTCCGGTGTCCTTGCGCGCCAGCCAGATGCGCAGCGACTTGGCCGTCACTGGAATTCCGGCCTCAGCAGCCCGCTTGGCCGCAGCACGAGCCACCCTGGGCCTGCGAATGACCTTCATGAAACCGCTCAGCGCAAGCTTGCTAGCCCACGGTATGAAGGCCCTCGCCAACACTGCGGAAGTAACAAGAGCCATGGGTCCTCCCCGACGCGGCACAGGGTCACATACCCCCGGCATCTCACAGACGGACCCTATCGCTGCGGTCTGACAACGAGTCCCGCACTGCGTTGCCGTTCCGGCGTGAGGAGGCTTGCACGGCGCGCACTTCGCAGTCACTCGTGAGTGGCCTACTGCCTGGCAGGACTCACGCCGCCCCGCGCCCAAGACCTGCACCCACTCAAGCTCGAAGAGCGATTGACGGTAGGCACCTGCTTCTAAACCGCTGAGTTGGCTCCGAAGCTCCGCACCCGGGAGGCTATCGTCTGGTGTCCCGGTGGCTGTCCACGTGCGGACCGCCACCGCCACGAGCTGTCCAGCCTGGCCTGGTGAGAGCCCCCTCGCTGGGGCCGATCGGGCGGAGAAGGCCTCAGGGGTGGCGGCAGCCGTTCACGTACCGGCGGGCGGCCGCCTCGCTCGTGCCGAGCGCGGTCGCGACCCTCTCCATCGAGATCCGGCCGACCTGAACCGCCAACGCCGCGTCCGCACCCACCACCCCGGGCATGATGTACCTGAGGTCCGCGAGAGCCTTCAGCGCCACGAGCGGATCCTTCACCGCGGCGGTTTCCAGGTTCTCCAGCAGGGCTCCCCGCAGCAGGGCGGCCTTCGGCCGGCCGAACCGGCCGTCGTACGCATGCCACTCTGTCGACGACGGCATGTGACCGCCGCTGCCCACGTCGAAGTACACCGGCCCCGGCTCGCTGCAAGGACCGGGGTGAGCCTGAGCCCGTGCCTCCGCGGCCTTCCGCGCGGTGCGTTGGCCCGCTCCCGCGTTCCTGCGGGCTGTCGCGGAGAATATGGCGGCGGCCGGTTTCCCGGTCAGAGGATCTGAAAGTCCTGCTGAAGCGGCAGCGCACTCCGGCGAAGGCGGCCGGCGCGCCGCTCGGCCCCGGAGTTGCCGAGGCGGCCTGGGCAATCCGCCGGTCGCTCGCGCTCTTGTAAGGGGTGTGCTCCGGCACTCGATGGAGTGGACCTGCTGCGCACACAACAACCGGCCAGCCACCGCGCAGGTTCGCCGAGCATGAGCGACGAGAGCGTGATCACGATCGAGATCCGGGGCCACGAGAAGGCTGCGCTCGAAGCGGCGCATCGGATCTCGACCCTGTTCCTGTCGAGCGGGCCGTGCGGGCTGCGGCGTACTCCGGGGGTGGACGAGGTAAGTGTGCTGGTACACACGGACGTCGACCGAGGGCCGGACGAAGGTGGGTATCTCGACCCGGAAACCGCCGAGCTCTTGGCGGCTGATCGTCCGCGGTCCTGACGGAACTTGTTCGGCGCGCCTGGCTCACATTCGGCTGCCCATGGATATCGTGCGAGTGCAGCCGTGGAGGATGACCGGCTGGTGGCCTGCGGATCTGCCCGGACAGCCCCGTACACGCGCCCAAGGGTGTGATACCCAGTCACCTCCCCGCATGCTGACCGCCGACCAGATGCCAACGCATCGATCGTCTTCGTCCGGCTGCGGTCCGGGACGCGCCCGAACGGAACTCGTCATGCCGTACAGCCGTGACAAGGCTGCCCTCGCCCTGTGCCACGAGAGGCTTCGGATCCCCGACAACTACCTGCGACAAATGCGTCAGCGCAACGGCCGCATCAGTCTGGATGCCGAAGCGCCGGGCCAGCAACAGTTCCAGGGGCTGCTGTTCGAATGCTTCTTCAGCCGCGGCGCCGAGCACCCCTTCGATCTGGGGGGCGGCCGGACCTTTCCCGGGCTGCTGTCCTACTTGGGCTGGGTTGCCCCCCAACCCGACCGGATCGTCCTCCAGGCCAACACGGCCGCCCGCGTCACCAGCTACCTCCTCCCCTACGTCGGGACCTTCACCGACCAGTCCTACGAGGTGTCGGGCATCCCCGGCCTCCGCCTGGAACGGATCACCCCAAAGGCGCTGCTCCTGAACCACCTACCGACCGGTGGCCGACTGGAGGTACGCGAAACCAGCGGCAAAATCTCCCTCCAGGACATGCACAACCTCCTGGACAACGAAGTCCGGATTGCACGCTCCCGCAACGAGACGAATGACCGGCGGACACCGGCATGGACGCAGGACCAGCTGACGCCCGGCGAAGTTGCAATGGCCCACCACTGGGCCCCCTCCTCCACCACCGCGTTGCGCAGCGCACTCCTGGCCCGGGCCTACCTCTGGTGGAACATCCCTCGCCACGGGGCGTATCTCGCACCCGCCCGCCGGACCAACACCGACCGCTGCCTGCGCTGGGCCAGCGGCAGCACCACGGCCGAGATCGGCAGCCTGCTGACCGACAGCCCCCTCAAGATCCCCACCGCACGATTCACCCCGCCCATCAACTGCTTCGACGTCGGCCTCATTCACCATGGCGACGGCATCCTGGAACTCCGCGATCATGTACATCAAGAGGCGACCTGTCTCGGGGCGCACCGCTTTCCGCCGCGGGAGCCCGTGTGATCGTGGCGGGGCATCCACCGCCCAGACATTAGCCTGGCCCCCGGCCGCAGGCGCGTTTCTGCGGTGAACCGGCTCACCCAGCAGGGTGAGCCGTCCCAACCCGACTCGATCCGGCGGTGGGTGACCCGGTATCACCTGCCTCATGATCAAGAATCTGCGTCGGGGCCTGCTGGCCACCGCTCTCGCCTTCGCTGTGCTCGCCCCGGCTTCGCCCGCCCAGGCCGATGAGGTCACGCTCATGGACGGGATCGCCGCGCTGCCGGTCGCCGAGGAGATTCGCGAGGGCTACAAGCGGGAGTTGTACCCGCACTGGAAGGACGACGACAAGAACGGCTGCACCGCCCGCAACGACGTCCTCATCGCCGAAGCAATCGAAGCGCCCACCGTGGGCGCCGGCTGCGCCCTCACCGGCGGGGTCTGGCACTCCTACTACGACGACGTCCTCGTCCAGGGACCGTCCGGCGTTGACATCGACCACCTCATCCCGCTCGCCGAAGTCCACGACAGCGGCGGGTACGGCTGGACCACCGAACGCCGCCGCCGCTACGCCAACGACCTCGGCTCCGACGTCACGCTCGTCGGCGTCTCCGCCCGCTCCAACCGACAGAAGTCCGACCAGGACCCGGCCACCTGGATGCCCATGACCGCCGTGCACTGCCGCTACCTCGGTGAATGGGTGGGCACCAAGCACCGCTGGGCCCTCGCCGTTGACCAGGCCGAGCGGGAGGCACTCCTGCGGTACGCGGCGTCCTGCCCCAACGCCCGCATCACCTACGACCCCGCCGCCTGAACCCGATCCCAGCCCGGCCGCGGGGCGGGTGACGCCGCCTCCGCCCTGCGGCCGGGCAGGTCGGAGGCGGGACGGATGCTCCCCCCAGGCGGCGGACGGCATCGTGCGCAGGCGGCCGGACCTGCAACCCTGGTGCAGACGGGTCAGTGGAAGCCCGAGTGGAGGTGGATTCCCTCGGCTTGGTGGGTCAGCTCCGCACGGGGTTGAGGCTGTCGAGCCTTCCCTGGATCCGGGTGAGGAGGGTTTCGACGTGGCCCTCCACGTGCCAGTCCGCCTCGGCGTACATGCGCAGGAGGCCCGCGATGATGCCGGCCTCGGCCTCGGTGATCAGGGGAAGGACGGGTCCGGGGGTTTGCATGAGGTCCTCGATGACGGTCAGGTAGGCGCTTTCCTCGGGTTCCATCTCGGCGCGAAGTTCGGTCGCGATCTTCTTGCGCATCGGCCGTGAGGGGATGCGGGGGCCGGCCGGGTCCATCTCGAAGCTGTGTCCGCCCCGGTGGTGGTGGGCGAGGGTGCAGTCGTCGTCGGGGTCGGCGGGATGGGTTTCGGGGCAGGGCTGCATCGGGTGGAGCCGTCGGTCGGTCCGTTCGCCCCGAATGGTCAAGGGCTGACCGTGCGGTGCCCACACCAGCCACCACAGCTGCTCACCGTCGGCCTGGGCCAGGGCGAAGTGCACCCCTTGATGACCGTGCTGGAGTTCGCAGGCAAGGCGTTCGACCATCTCGTGGGCCGGCTCCTCCAGCCCGTCCAGGAAAGCCGTCTCGACAGGGGACAACTTCGTGATGTCGTCGCACAGCGGCAGGAGTTCACTCATGCAGGCACCGTAGGCCGCTCCCCGACAGCATTGTCCCGAACGAGGGGAACGCTGCGCGGGTGACGAGCCGGCTGGTATCCGGTACTCCTTTCCAGTTCATGCGCGGAGGTAGTCGAGCACGTACGCGCGGGCGGCCGCCTCGCTGGTGCCGAGCGCGGCCGCGACCGTCGCCATCGGAATGTCCGTGGCGCGTAGAGCGGTGGCGGCGTCGTGCCCCGCTTCGGCGATCATGTGACGGAGGTCCGCCAATGCTTTCAGCGCGACGAGGGGATCCTTCACCGCTGCTTCGACCAGGTCGTTGCTCAGCGCGGTGAGGATCGCGAGGAGCGGCCCCGGCAGCGGCACCGCCGCATCCCTCACGACGGTGCGGTGGGCGTGGTAGTCGGCGTACGGACCGGTGAGGTCGATGTCCGCTTCGTACAGGGGCTGCCGGGCGTCGAGTGTTGTCCAGTCGAGGGGGTAGTGGGCTGTGGCCCTCCAGCCGCACGAGCAGGCTCCCCGCAGTACCGCCGCGCGGGGGCGACCGTGGCGGCCGTCGTAGGCGCGCCACTCGGTCGAGGACGGCATGTGTCCGCCGCTGCCCACGTCGAAGTAGACCGGGCCCGGCTCGGATCCGTCCTGCAGCAGTACTCCGACAAAGCCCTCGTGGGCCGCCCCGAGATTCCTCAGTACCCGATCCACCACGCCCGCCTCCGCTCGCCGCAACCACGGCTTTCGGGCACCTGGATGCGCTGCCGTCAGCCCGCCCGCCTCAGACTGCCGCACTCGTTCGGGTCCCGTGGGCGGATCGCGCTCAGAACGCCACGCATCGGTGGGACAGGTCGGCGGATTTCGATGGTCGTGGGCCCGGGAATCCGAACGGCGATTCCGTCCGGTGCCGGCACGGATGGTCATCGGCGCTGTTACGTCCGCGAAAGCCTCGGTGCGGGGAAAGGGCTCGGAGACCGTGTCCGCGGGAGGGTTCGCCGCGGCTTCGTCCCGGAGGTCATCCGATCTGACCAGGCAGTTGCTGTCTTCGCGAACAGTCGGACGGTCGGCCCGTCCGTTTGCCTGCAGGACCACGCATTGTGTGGCAGCGGCTCGGAACGTCCGGTCAAGAGCTGCTCACAGGTCATCAAACCGAGGCCGGGAAACCGTGGAGGAGCTGTGTGCACGTAGAGCTACCCCGTGAGCCCGTCCGGGTCGGGGTCCGTCGAGAAGGTGATGTGAGCGACGGACATGGAAATCCTGTCGGAGTCCACCCACACCTGCCGCTGGTCGTCCCTCACCAGTTCGGGCCTCACCAGGTGGTGGTCCTCCAGATCCAGGAGGTTGTCCCGTACGAGCTTGTCGTGCTTGTTGCCCGGACGGGTCAGCTTCCACAACTGGTCGGGCGTAGCCTTCTGGAAATCCCCAGTGCTTCCAGCAGCTCCCGGCGTCGAGGCTCGGTCGAAGTCCTCCGGTGCTCAGGACGCCTTGCTACATCTACACGAGGGTTGTCGGCGCTCCGACGACCCTCTGTCCGCTGGGCCTGACCTGCGGATATGCCCGATCCTTGGCGGCGGGGCCCGGAGGGGGTGATGGAGGGGTCCACGGAGGGGGTCTCTTCGGCCTGGTCAAGGGTCTGCGCGGGCCGGTCTACGGTGTTCGCCACGGGGTGCTCCTGGAGGTGGGGCGGGCCTATCCCGCCATTCACCTTCTGCAGGTGCGGATTTCGGCTCATGTGTGACGCCGACCTTGGAAAACCTCTCCGTCGTGACCGCATCGTGATCAACCGGGATGACCTGTCGCAATGAAGGTTGGGTGATTCTCAGGGAAGGTTGAGCGGCTGCCTCTGGCGGACTCGGTCCTTGTGGCGGGAGACGAGGCCCACCGCCGGTCAGCTGATCGGTGGCAGGAGGGGGACCCGCGTGGCGAGGAACTTCGGAGCCATCTCGCGGAAGCTGTCGCTGATCAGTTCCGCAAGCTCGGTCCAGTCGGTGTGGTCACCGAGAACGGCGGCGACGACGTTATGGCCCCAGTCGGCACGGAGGAACGGGAACCCACCGGCGGTCAGGCCGAGCAGGTCGTCGACGGGCACCCGAAAAGTCATCACGACCGGTTCCTGGTCTGCGGTCGCATACGAGGCGTAGACCGGGTAGCGATCCACGTCCGGCGTGTAGACATGGGCGAACGTCCGCGTACGGATCCGCCAGCGCACGCCGATCCAGGCTGGTTCCTCATACGACTCGGGCAGCTGCCGACAGATCGACCGCAACCGGTTCAGGATCTCCGGCGGCACGTCTCCAGGACTGGACATGGGCCGACACTAGCGACCGCCGGGGAATTCCGCGCCGGAAGCGGCTGGGCAGGGAAGCCCGCGGTCACCAAACTATGCGGACATCGTTGAAGCGGGACCGGTTGCCGTCGGAGTCACGCAGCGTCCAGCCGCGCAGGTTCACGGGCTGGCGAGTGGGTCGGACTGGAACGGCGACGACCGATGAGTTCCTTCATGATCTGCAGTCATAGACCGTGGAAGGTGCACACCGCGGCCACGAGAGCCGTCGTAGCGTGGACCGACCGCACCCGCCGGACACCGGACACCAAGGAACCCAGATGCGTACCCTGATCAGCACCGCCTTCGTATCTCTCGACGGCGTCATGGAAGCGCCGGGCGGCGAGCCCGGATACCGGAACTCCGGGTGGACCTTCAAGGACATCGAGTTCCTTCCCGAGGCCTACGAGATCAAAGGCCGCGAGCAGGCGGAAGCCGGCGCGCTCCTGCTGGGCCGCACCAGCTACCAGGCCTTCAGCCAGGTGTGGCCCGACATCGAGGACTTCGCCGGCTACAAGGTGATGCCGAAGTACGTCGTCTCCACCACTCTCACCGAGGGCGACCTGGTGACGAACTGGGGCGAGACGACGATCCTGCGCACCCTCGACGAGGTCGCCGCCCTGAAGGAGACCGAGGGCGGCCCGATCATCGTCCACGGCAGCGCCACCCTGAACCACGCGCTCTCGGACGCAGGCCTGATCGACAGGTACCACCTGATCGTCTTCCCGCTGCTGCTCGGCGCGGGCAAGCGGCTCTTCAGCACCACCGACAAGGACACCCAGAAGCTCAAGCTCGTCGAGCACGAGGCCTACGCCAACGGCCTGCAGAAGAACGTCCTCGACGTCGTCCGCTGACAAGTACCCCATACTCGCCGAGCACGCAGGGAACCACCCGACGCATCAGCGCAAGACGGCGGGCACAGCCGCAGGCCACACCTGGGGCCGCGCACGGGACCGCGTGGCGGACCACTCCGCCCGCAGCGCTTGGCGAGGCCGTGCCGCGCAGACGGGCCGGCCACGCCAGGGTGACCCATAGGCCGCCGCGTCCCGCGCGGGTCCGGTCGAGGAGGCGCACCTCTCCCTGTACCGCCACCGCCTCGGCCCCCGGACGGTCAGCCGGCGCAGGGTCGCGCCGAACTCCTGCGCGCCGAGGGCGGTGAGGGCGTCGGCGTCCTCGTCGGTGGACCAGCCCGACAGCCGATCGTCCCCGGCGACGTCGTCGGCCAGGGTCAGCACCGGGTCGTCGAGCCGGAACGTCCGCGTGCCGCCGCCGGAGCGGGTCATCAGGAGGGAAGCCACGGGGGTTCGGGTGGGTGCCTCGATCTTGCCGTGTGCCAGCAGCCATGCGATCACTGCCGTCCGGCCGAACTCCGGGTGAACGTCGCTCCCGCCGACCGGGGCCGGGAAGTCGCTGTGGCGACGGCGCCACTGGACCACCGCGGCCCGCCCCACCCGGGCGATCCGCGCCACCGCCGCCAACAACAGCCGGTAGCCGTCCGGGTCGACCGGGTCGAGGCCGGCGAGCGGGGAGCGGCGGCCGTCCGCGACGGTGCGCGCCGCCCGCCAGTCCACCCCCGGCCACACCACCGGCAGCAGGGCCACCTCCCGGGCGTTGTAGAAGGGGACGGCGGTGAGGCCGCCCTGCTTCTTGAAGTCGATTTGGACCGACCCCGCCGGGCTTGATGTACCCGCGCCGCACCAGGACGTCGAAGTCGACCCGGCGAACACCGAGGCGGACGGCGGACTGATCGGGGCCCAGGGGCACGTGCCGGTCCAGTAGGGCCGGTAGGTCCCGGCAGCGGCCGAGGGCGGCGACCTGATCCGGGCCCACGGTCGCAGCCTGGCGGTGGGCGGTCGGTACCGGATCCCTCGGACACCACCGCATGCGGAGGCCGGGCCGGGTCATCGGGCTGCGAGCAGGCCGAGGCAGGCGACGACCAGGGCCACGGCCGTCCCGGCCGCCGTGAGCGGCGCAACGAGGACCGGGTGGCGGTGGACGACGTAACCCATGCCGCCCGCCAGGAGCAGCGTGACGAGGACCAGGAGCAGCAGGACGGCCAAGGCGAGCGAGGACACGGGGTTCCCTTCGTCATCGCATGCCGAAGCTCGGCATGCGGGTGGGGGTGGAGCGTCAGCGGGCCGGATGTCGGACGTCCCGGGCCCACCGGACAGCAGAGTGCGACGGGCAGGGGTTAGCCCCACAAGCCCGTCGCCACGTCAGCACCTGATCACCCGACGGGGGCTCATTCAAGAGTTCGGCGGGATCCGGCCCCGGAACGCAGTGCGGCCCCGTAACACCATGGGTGTGCCGGGGCCGAAGTCTGTCCGGTCGTACTGCCCCATAGCGCTCTGGGCACCGGTCCTGACCCGCGCACCCATGTCGGCACGGACTGAACCCGACACTACCCAGACACAGCCCTCAGAGACCCGTACACGGCAACCCACGGACACAACCGCCAGGAACCCACGAACTCAACACAGCCAAGGCCAAGGAATCACCCACGAACAACAACCGGCACCAGACAGCGCGCCGGCTCAATTGGGCAGCCGGCCCAGCCGGTGGTGCGCCGCGGAGCCAGATCATCCTCGTCCCGGGACGACGCTCTGCTGCCGTGGGGCAGTCCGTCAGGCGCCGCCCCCTGCGGTTGCAGTCGATGCAACATCGTGGCGTCAGGTGCCATCAGCCGAGGCGAGAGTCGCTGTCGTCACCGGAGCAAGCGACGCCTACGCATCGCTGACCAGGCCGGAAAGGTCATGGGGCCGGGCGGAGTGATGCGCACGCCGCAACGCCTCGCCAGGCCAGCAGCCGGCGCGACGTCGCCGAGCGGGATCTGCCGGCCGCTGACCGGGCAGGCGGGCGCGGGAGTCACCATGGTCGTTGTCATTCGGGTCACTGGGTGGTGGGGGCAAGGAGGTCGGCGACCGGTGGAGCGTTGACGTCATTGCAGGCCTGGTAGCGGGTGGTGCCGTTGGCGTGCCACTGGTTGGAGCCGGCGACCCAGTCGCGGACTCCCTCCACGCACCGGTCGAGGTCCGCGCGGGCGGCCGGCCCCAGGCCCATTCCACGCGCCAGGCCGGGAAGGCGCTCGGCTATGGCCTCACGACCGCATCCAGTTTGCGAAGGCGTCGATGAGGCCGGTGTAGAAGCGTTCGCCCGGGACTGCGCCCGGGTTCTTGCTGGCGTCGTAAAAGGCGACGTTGGTGAAGGTCGCGGAGGCGGAGGCGTTGAGGTTTTTGTAAAAGGCGAGCTTGCCTCGGCCGAATCCGACGAAAAGCCAGAAGATCCCGAGCGAGGCGGTGTTCTGGAGCATGGAGCGGACCTCTGCTTTGTCCCAGGGCTCGTCGCCGACCTGGGTCACCACGAAGGCCGGGTCTGTGGCTCCGGACTCCTGATAGTGGCTGACGGCGCGGCGCATGGCCTCGGAAACGCTGCCCGAGCCCCAGTCGACCTGGGTGTGCAGCTGTCCGATACGGCCACGGTAGTTGTCCAGCCTGATCTCTTCCAGGAAGGGCTCGCGTCCGCTGGAGAAGATCACGGGCACCGTGCCGTCGTCGTCGAGGTTGGCCGAGAGAGCTAGAACGCGTTCGGCGAATGCCTGGACGGCGAAGGACTCGTAGAGCTCTTCCATGTGCCAGTCGTGATCCAGGATGAGGTAGACAGCAGCGTGCCGTCCGGTGATTCCTCGGTCGGCGAGGGCCTGGCTTGCCTGTCGCGCGGGTGCCAGCAAGCCCGGGGCCTGCCGCTCCAGCTTCGTCAAATCGACCACCGCGGCCCCGCCTGTTGTCCTGCGTGCCTGCGCAGGCAGCGGCACAGCCGAGGGTTCGGGGTCGACATCGACACCGTAGTCGGTTGCCAGTCCCGCAAGGCCGGAGGCATAGCCCTGTCCCACGGCCCGGATCTTCCAGTCGTTACCGCGCCGGTACAGCTCCGCCAGGACCACGACCGTCTCGCCCGACGCGAAGTCCGGCGCGGTGAACGACATCGCCGAAGAGCCGCTCTGGGTGATCGTCAGCTGGGGCGCTCGAGTGAAGACGGCACCGGGTTGCAGCGGATCAGCACTCGCGACAACCACGACACGGTGCACGTCGGCCGGCACGCGGGGAAGTTCCGCGGTAACCGCCGCACCCGCAACCGAGACACCGTCCTGGACCGGATGGTTGTAGAAGACCAGGTCGTGATCACCGCGAACCTTGCCGTCAGGACCGAGCAGCAGCGCGGACACATCCGCAGAGAGACCCTGAACAGCTACCGACAGCACCGTCCGCTCTGCCAGCAGCGCCGCGTTCTCTCCCTTGCGCAGCGACATCGTCTGCATCCCGCCCCCCTATTGATCACCAGGGAAGAAACGGTAGTCACCTATACACGGCTATGCCGCCCCTTTGCCGTATCCGACGTACCCTCCTTCCCGGGCCACACGGCCGAGGGCAAGGCGCCGCTACCCGAGCCAGACGATACTCAGGACGGACAAGCCCCGGGTGAGGCGGTTGACCACGTAGACGACGGACAGCTGCCCGACGGACGCCGCCCGGATGTCCTCACCCTCCGGGTCGCCGGCGTTCCACTGGGGCCAGCCCCACGGGGAGCGCACCGCGATGTCCAGGACATCGCGGACCATCTCCCGGGCTGGCTCGGGAAGCTCGACGAGGGTTTTCGCGGCCTGCTGGGACAGACGCACCGCCCAGGCTTGATCACTCACCCGCGGCTGCCGAGGACGTCGTCCAGGTCCACGAAGCCGGAGTCGTCGCGGCCGGAGTCCATGAACGCGTCGACGGCCGGGGCCGCGGCGACACGCAACTGCCAGCTCCGCACAACCTCATGCAACGGGGTGAGAGTGAAGGAGTCGCGGGCGTCCTCCAGGGCCTTGGCCCAGTCCCGCTCGAACGTCGGCACCCACGTGTCTGCGCGGCGGTCGACGCGCAGCAGGGCACGGAGTTCGGCCGCAGCACCCGGCGCGGGCGCGTACGGCGGGACGGGGGTGTGGTCGGCGGGTTGGGCGCTCACGGGCTCCTCCAGGCAGGTAGTACCGCCACGGTAGCCGCCACGACGGTAGACGGAACAGGTCTGGGTGGACGAGGGTGGTGAGTCGCGGCTCCCCTGAGGCCGGCTGAGGGTGCCGGTGATCGCGTCAACGAGCGTCTCAGTGCTGTCCCTCCTTCTGATCTTGGTCCTTCTCTGCACTTCACTCGATCAGGGGGCGGCGTGCGTGCTAACGGTGGCGGAGCTGGACGGTGCGAAGGATCAAGCCGGTCAGGTCGCCGGGTATTCAGCCCTTGCTCACCAGACGGGGGGCAGGCTGGGCCGGCCTGCACGGACGTAGTCCCGGTACTCGTCACCAGCCATTCCCTGGTTGACCCATCGGTCACGGCCTGCGCCGAGCCTCTCCTCGGCGAAGGTCATGGCCGCCAGGGGGTCATCGACAACGGCGATCTGGCGGCCGAAGTCTTCTTCCCCGTCCTCGTGCTCGAAGGGCGGGAACTCGACCAGGTCGTAGGAGTTCTCACCACCGATGTCTTGGGCCACGTGAAGCACCAGGACGAAGCTACCGGCTGTGGGCCGCAACTCGGCCCATTGGATCCCTGGAACTTCCGGGGTCCCGGCCGCTCCCAGAAACTGCTCGATCGAACGACCACGCCGGAGGGCGGTGAGGGCGAATGCTTCGACGAGGTAGCGCATTCGTGCACGCTAGACGTTGCCGAGACTTCTGAACACTGTTGATCACTGACTGCGCGGTCGAGGCAGCCCCAGTGCGACAACCGGACGTCGAGTGAGCCTGGCCGCCTCGGCCTGCTTCGTCCGCAGAAACGTCAGCGTCAGATCGATCCCGTCAACCTCCCCGCGCCACTGTTCCTCCTCCGCCTTCTTCCGACGCAGGAGAAGGTCCTTCTCGATCTCTGCGAGCCGGGACAGCATCTTTGGGTTGACCTGCAGCATTAGGCAGCGGATGCAGGCTTCTCTGAACCAGTAACTACGGTCCGTTGAGGCAGTCGGCAAACCTGTGGCACATGAGTACCGTCCCGGGCCAGGATGCGGCTATGCGTGATGTCCAGAGCGATCCCGAGTTGCAGGATCTGGTTCGGCGGTTCGTCACGCCTGATCGGCGATACCTTCGGTTGGGCGGGAGCGTTTTCCGGTTGAGCCCGGTCGAGCGCTCCGCGTTTGTGCGGGATCTGGCTCAGGCTGCGTACGAAATCACTCCGGCGGAGCTCGGCGTCCTCTTCGAGGGTGGATGGCGCGAGCGCAAGACTGCCGCCTGGCTGGTTGCTGTGGCCCACAGGTCCGAGTTCCGCGAGCTCATAGGCCGGCTCCTGCTGGCCAGCGAGGGGCCGTATGCGGGCGCGGCATACTGCGTCGCCCTTGCGAAGTTCGGTACTGCAGCGGATGCCGAACTGCTCAGCGCATACCTTGATCACTACCTGTCGCGTCCCGACCTCGACTACGACCAGGCAGTCGTCCTTGGGACGCTTCTGTACCTCGATGAGTTTCTCGGCTCCGAGTACACGACACGGTTCCTTGCCCCGGCCGGTCCCTGGGACCGATGGTGACTGTCGGCAGGCCGTGCAGCAACTGTGCGCTTTCGTCGACGAGACGGCTGAGGTCTTCGCCTCGCTGGCCTGCGGGAGCTGATCATGACCGAGCGGGACATCATCCTCAACGAACTCGCCCAAGGACTGCGCCCGATGTCACAGGGCATCGAGTGGTTCGACACCCACAGCCCGGAGGAGCAGGCCGAGATACTCCTGTTCCTGCGCCACCACTGCGTGCAGGCGCGCGCCGTCACCGAAGACGGACCGGAGAGCATCCGACGTGCCGGGCTGCGCCCGACGCACACCCCGGCGGTCTTGATCACCTGCGGCCCGATCGACCAGCAACTGGGGAAGATCGCCGGCCTCACCCCTGTCGACGAACGACGCAAGGCGTTCCGGCTACTGGTCGAGGTCCTCGCGGTCGCAGACGAACGGCGCCGCGAACGCTTCTGCTCCGGCGGATGCGGTCACTGGTGGCACAACCTGCCCGTCGCCGACGGGTGAGGACGAGTCCCCCGCCGCTGGCCTCCGCCCCTGGACTCCATGTGCGGCAAGACGGACTGACGGCAGTGTTCATGCGCTCGTGTCGTGGGCGGCGGAGCCGATCACCGCGCTCAGGGCCTGCAAGGCGTCATCGTATTGGTGGCGGTCGAACTGGAACGGACCGAATGCCACGTAGTCGCGGGTCTTGCGGTGGGGTTGCTCGAAGGCGTCCCAGGTTACGAGATCCGCTGTCGCGGTGATGCGGGCCATGAGCGGCCAGCACCCCCACTCACCGCATTCACAACTGGCTTTGTACGTCAGTAGCGAGAGCGCATGTCGGTCGGGGGCGAGAGCACCGGTTTCCCCGTGAGAGTGATGTCGTCGAGTTTTGGGTTCTGGCACAGATCTTGGGGAGTCGTCGCGGAGCGTCACCTCGATGTTCGATTGCGAGGGGGCGTTTCGTGTGAGACCGCGTACGCCTTGCCGTCTGACCGCCAGAAGTGACGCTCCCTCAGGTTCTTGCCGGTCGATGCTGTGGTCGGTTGTGGGCGGTGATGGTGCTGGTCATGCAGACCGATGCACCGTTCTGGGACTCGCTGGTGTTCGCCGGGTTCGACGAGGTGGATGTCGAGGCGGTTACGGCGGCGTTCGGTGTGGTCGAGGTGGGGGCGAGAGGCCGCGCGGCCGGGGCGGCGTGTCCGGGCTGCGGGTGCTTCTCGGGCCGGGTCCACGGCCGTTACCAACGCCTGCTGAAGGATCTTCCGCTCGCTGAGCAGGGCTTTGTGATCCGGCTGACGGTCCGGCGCTTCATCTGCGGTTCGGCGGACTGCCCGCGCCGGACGTTCGCCGAGCCGTTCTCCCGGCTGGCCGCTCCGCACGCACGGTTCACGACCCGGCTCAACCATGCCCTGGAGCGAGTGGGTCTCGCGCTGGCGGGGCGGGCCGGCGCTCGGCTGGCTGCCCAGCTGGGCTTCGCCGCGGGCCGGATGACCTTGATACGCAGGGTCATGGCATTGCCCGACCCACAGTTCGACACCCCGCGCGTGCTGGGCGTGGACGACTTCGCCATCCGCCGCGGCCACTGCTCACGCCGGGCGATTGCCCGGCACCTGGGCTGGGGCCTCAACACCGTCCTTCGGTACGCGAACGCCGCACGCTGGCAGGACACCATCCGCGAGAACCGGCCCCGACCCAGCAGGCTGGACCCCTACAAGCCTCGCCTGGAGCGACGCTTCGCCGAAGGATGCACCAGCGTCACCCACCTCCACAGCGAACTCGTCGCCGACAACGCACCTGTCACCTACCAGATGGTCCGCGCCCACATCGCCACCCTGCGCGGGGCTCCGGCCGGCGCTCCGGTGCGGCCGCCAACGGTGCGGCAGGTGACCGGCTGGCTCACTCGACACCCCACGACCCTGACCGAGGCAGACCGGGCTGGCCTGAAGGAGGTCCTGGCCCGCTGCCCCGAACTGGACACAGCCGCGAGGCACGTCCGCGACTTCGGCGAGATACTCACCGACCGCCTCGGCTCCACACTCCCCACCTGGATCGACGCAGTCGACACCAGCCAGCTACCCGGCCTCACCGGCTTCGCACTCCGCCTGCACCGAGACCTCGACGCCGTGACAGCCGGCCTCACGCTCGACTGGAGCTCCGGCAGCATCGAGGGCGCCGTCAACCGCATCAAGAAAATCAAGCGACAGCTCTACGGCCGCGCCGGCTTCGAACTACTCCGCAAGATCATCCTTCTCCAGTAGCACCTCGCGATGTTCCCCCAAGAACTGCGCGAGAACCGGATAGTGGGAACCCCTGCTGCGGCCGGCATATAGCCAGTGCATGCAGGTGCTCAGCCGTGGCAGGATGGCCTCATGTTGATCCGAAAGGGCGATGCCGCGTAGGCGTCCCAAGGCCGTCCGCGCAGAGCGGTGGCGGCCACGATGGCAGTATCCGGTCCTGAGGGTCCCCGGTGTGTCCGCGCGGACGCGTGCAGCGGTTCGCCAGGTCGAAGATCAGGAGATGTGGCCCAACGCGGTCGCCAATGCGCTCTCGTGTTTCGAGTGGGCCTTTAGGGAGCCCAGACGGTACCTGGACGCCTCCGCGTTCGATTCGCCCGGGGTGGGAGATGCCCGTGATGACCTGGAGTGGGCGATGCGGCACCTTCCACCCGGAGCCAAACGAGACTTGGGCCGATTGATCACACGTATCGATGAGGAACTCGAGCACCGCACCTTGCCCGATCCCAACTACCTTGAGTGGGCGATGACGTGCTGGTGGTGGACCAGAACGCCTGATCGCTGACGGCCCCAGTGTCATAGCCCCTCCGCTTCGTTCGAACGGTTCGTCACCCTCCGCGACGGCTCCCCAAGATCTGTGCCAGAACCCGCTACTGACGTACAAAGCCAGGACGTCCGCCGCCCCTGGGAGAGACCGGTGGAACCGAACAGGCTCACCCCGGCCCGGGTTCGCCGGGGGTTCAGAAACCTCCGCCCCCACCTGCCCTGTCCGGCCCATGCACCCAAACCCACCCGGCCCGGCCCCGGCAGACCCCTCGGCTCGAAAAACCAGCGACCCGCCACCCGCTACGACGTGGGCAAAACGGCCAAGCGACCCGAGAGCATCATCGAACGGAACCGAGCCAGACCCTGACGAGGCCATGGGAGACCGCTTGTTTCAACCTCGGTGGTCACGTCGCGGTGGGGACGTAGGGCGCTGCTGCGACCTGGGCCATCGTCCGAAGATTCGCAAAGTAGGAGGCGCAGTACTCCTCGTTGATCAGAGGAACGATCTTGTCGAGGTCGGCGATGCAGCCCCAGAGGTAGGCGATGCCACTGCCGTCGAGCCCGCCCTTCAGCTCCCTCTGCACGAGGCCGGCGATGTCGGCGTCCAGGAGGACCAGATCCACGCCGTCGAAGTCCACACCGCGGAAGCCGTCGGGGAACAATGCGCGCAGGTGCTCCTCCCACAAACGGGCAAGTCCGCCTTCGAGCTGTGCTCCGCCCACGTCGGCGGCTGTCGCCTCTGCCGCGGACGGTGGGCGAAGGAGCAAGGAGACGGCATCGAAGACGGCACGCAGCATCGCGACGGCCCGGATCGGGCGGAGAGCGGCACTTGACTCGGCGCCCTGCGTGAGCTTGTCGCGCAGCAATCGGCTGCGGTCGAGTTCGATGGCGAGCTCGGCAGTGATGAGCCCGGCGTCGGTGGCCCGCTCGATCAGAACGTGGAACGGTTCGTTCGTGGCCAGACGCTCAGCGAGGACGTGCTCCAGGGCGAACAGCGAATGCGTGACGGCGACGGTGGCGAACTCGTACCGGAAGTAGGAGTGCCGAATGAGCTCGCGGGAAGTTTCCAACGCGCTCATGACGTACATCGACGCGCCGCCGGGCAGAACCAGGTCGGCAACCAGAGCTTGCATCTCCGCATAGTCGAGAACGAGGTCGCGGGCGCGCGGGTCTCGTACCGGCAGCAGGAGCGGGCCGGACGGCGGTGGCAGGGTATTCACCGGTGCAGTCTTGTCGCCGGAGGTTGTCGGTGCCATCGGATTAGCTCGGGGCGGTTGCGTAACCCGCAGCCGCATCTCGCCAGCGGTCCGACCTTAAAGAACAAGCTCGGGCCGGCAGGCGGGGCCACCGCCCGCTGCCCCCGCGCTCCCCCGTCACCGCGGCCGGCCGCAGCTTCCTCCGGGAACGGCGGTCGAGGTCGACCGCTCGGTTACGCGCGATGGAGTCGTCGGCCTCGGCGACCGTGATGTCATGCTGTCCCGCACCCTCGCCGGCAGCCGCGTGGTGCTGCGGATGGATGAGCACCTTCTCCACGCCATCAGCAATGGGCGCGTGGTGAAGACCATGCCGCTGCCAATCCCTCCGGGGTGGCTTCCCCTGCTGAAGGGCGTTCGTGCCGCCGCCGGCCCGCTGCCACCTGGTGGCCCGGCCAGACCACTGACCGTTCAGCGGTTGGTCAACACGACCGGTCGGGTAATGGGGGCCCGTCAACCGCTCCTGATCGGCTATGCGCACGGCGGAAAGACCGTGAACGTCATCTGGAGGACACTCACTTCCGCGTCGTCCACAACGGCACGGAACTGGCCGTATTCCCCCGCACCAGCGACAAGCCCGTCAGCCGGATCAAGGCATGGCCGAGCCGTCAGTCACGCGAGCCGCGTCAAGAGAGTCCTGAGGACAGACCGTCAAGCAAGTCCTGAGCCCTCACACATCAGCGCCCGAGCAGTAGCCCCGCGAACTCCTCGACGGCGGCGTCCTTCGGCATTCCACCCCCCTCGACCCTGCGTCCCATCCTTCACGTCCTTGCATGTCAGCGGGGGTGGAATGATTCCGGGACGGCTGGTGGGCGCGTGATCGTTGCAGTCGGCGGGCGCCGGCCCCACGCTGGTTGAGCACTGACCGAACAAACGACCCGACGGGGGACCCACCACCATGAACAAGCTCCGCACCGCACTCGCCACCGCAGCCGCTGCCGCACTGGGCCTCGCGGCCCTCGCCACAGCCCCGGCGCAGGCCGCTGCCCAGCCCGCCTTCCTCGCCGCCTCCCAGATGCCGCCCTCGTCGACGCCGTGGACCGCCACCCAGGTCTTCACCGGCGTCCCGGAGAACGGCGGCGTCCTCTGCGCCCCCTACAAGATCCCGGCGCAGAACACCCGCTACCGCGAGTTCAGCACCGAGCTCGACACCAACGGCGTCCAGGTCACCACCGTCGCCCGTACCGAGGCCGACGCCGTGAAGCTGGTTGACACCCTCCGCGGGGCCCTCGCCGGCTGCGGCCCCCTGCTGGAGCAGCAGAACCCGGGCCTGCAGGCCGTCAGCGCCTCCCACGGCAAGCTCGCCGTCGAGGAGGGCGCCTGGGTCTACAGCCTGGACACCGCCGACCCGCAGATCGGTATCTCCGACATCCACCTGTTCTCCGTCGGCCGCGACGGCCGCACCGTCACCCTCGTCCGCTGGGGCCAGATGGGCGACCTCGAGGACGCCCCGCTGACCGCCTTCCGCACCACGACCAAGACCGCCGTCAACAAGCTCCACTGACCCGGAGGCTCCCCCGAGGGCTGACCACAGCTCGACAGCGGCGCGGCCGGAACCCGGGCGCGCCGCTGTCGCGCCCACCCGCTCCGCCGGCGGCCCGGGTGGGATTCCGCACCCGCCCCAGCGAGGCCGGAATCATTCCCGCGCCCGCACGAGCTGGGCCTCGACTGTCCTCTCGGTCACGCAGACTCGGCGCCGTCCGCCGGGTGCGACGGCCCCGGATCAGCGCCCTCCACCATCCAGCCCAGCACCACACGTCACTCCTGGCAACCCACGGCAGTTTCTGACGTCGGCCCGCGGAGCCCCTGCGGGCTCAGCAGGCGCGATCCGCCCAGGCGTTGCCGACACCCCATCGTTGGTCGAGCCTGGGAGGTCTGTGAAGGCCCGTGATCCGTGCTCTGGCACGCTGTCCCGGTGGACGCTCTCATCGGCACTCAAGTACCCCGTCAGCGCTCGACTGATCCAGCCTCGGCGGTCGCGGCTCTGGAGCGGGCCGTCCCCGGCCTCGCCCTCCTTCGACGTACGGCTCCAGCCGGCATCGACTGGGCAACGGTCGAGGAGTGCTTGACCACCGAGCTGCCTTCAGACTTCAAGCTGCTTGCCGACAGCTACCCTTCCTTGGCTTTTGGGGACTTCCTTTGCGTCGGCTTCCCGAACCCCGAACAGGAAAAGGACTGGTCAGAGAACTCCGAAGATCTTGGGATCCTCGCTGAGTGGTGTGCGGACGCAGAGATGTCCATTCCTCTGCACCCCTTTCCTGCCCCTGGAGGTTTGCTGCCCTGGGCCACCTCGAACCAGGGCGACTACTTCCTCTGGAACACCACAGGGCCTGGTCCCGACGACCGGACCGTCACAGTGGCCTCACGCAACGGCGGCTGGTGGCACTACACCGGAGGCGTTGTCCAGTTCCTCGCCGACCTGATCAGTGGAGCCTTGGAACTGTGGGAGCTGCCGCCGGTACGGCCTCAGGTCGAGGCCTTCTGAGCGAATGACGGCTCCACACGACTCGCTCGTGTTCACCGTGTCGTCGCACGCAAAGGCAGTCCCGCAGGAAGAACCAGCCGCCACCACGCCAAGCCCAGCGGGACAGACTGCCCAGGTCCCGGACTCCACAAAGGTTGACTCAGGCCCACTCTCCCACGGCTCCGGACGACCCGTCAGCCCATTCGTCCGCCCTGCGGGAGTCACCTGGCCGATGATGCCGTCGGGAACGGGGGTGGGCGACGCTGTTTCCTCGCGTTCGGTCAGGACCGCGCCGGGCCGTCAGCCCAAGACGCTCCAGAAGGCTGCGCTGGTCATGGACACGCACACCGCACCCGGTCAGACCCAGCACGACGCGATCGCTTGTGGTCCGCCGATCCGGCAGCTCTTCCGGGACGTCATCGCCGATCGTCTGCCGGACCGCGTGCCGCTCCAAGCGGCGATGCTGTTCGACTCAGAGATCGACCCCGACTGGGACGACCGGGCCTTCCTCGCCGAGTTCTACAACGAGATGCTCCACCAGTACCCCTGTCAGCCCCACGCCGCCGACGGCCTCGTCCTGCCCGCTGCCCTGGCCGTCGACGACCGGATTCCTGCCCGCCACCGGTTCGAAGTCGTCGGCCTGCTGTTCCGCGCCGCCACCGTCGCCGAGCGCCACCCCGCCGAGACCTGGCCGGCCACCCCGCAGCATGCCGATCCCGACAGCGAGGCCCGGGCCTGCAACGCGGTCCAGTTGCACACTCCTGATCTGCTGGCCCGCTGGCCCGCTGGCCCGCCGAATGCTACGCAGTTCGGCTGGCCCTCACCGTCGTCTTCCCGACGGACCGCACTCTGCCCGCCCTGACAGCGCGCCTGCACACGTTCATGAACCAGCGCCCCCAGGGCACCGACATCGGTGACTACGTGCGGTTCGTCCTCATAGTCGCCGCCCAAGACGACAGCCAGACCCTCGCGGTGACCGAGAAACTCACCGACGCCTACTGGACGGGCACAACACTCGGAGCGCCGACACGGGCACGAGCCCTCCACCTTCTCGGCCAGATGCGGACGAGGGTCGGAGCCGGACTCACCCTGCCAGCGCTCGCCGGGCAGTGACGCCGCCACGGGCGCTCCTAATTCTCGTGAGCGTGCGCCTCGCGCACCGCCATCCACCGCGCCCGGTACTCTTCCGGCGGCGGAGGCCCCCACGGCCTCGCCTCCCTCCCCACCGGCGCAGCCGGCGCGGCGGCGGCCAGTCGTGTGGTGCATGCTCGTGCCGACCAGCATCAATTCCAGCATTTGTGGTCGGGGCCCTCGTAGGGGTGCTCGACTTTTACTCCTTCGGGGAGTTCGGTATCGGGGTCGATGAACGTCCGGGAGAGTTGTTCGGCTTGCAAACCTTGCGCATGCGAAAGATCTGCTCCTTCCAGGTGGGCGTAGTCGAGGGTTGCTCCTTTCATCAAGGCTCCTCTCAGCTTGGCTTTCGACAACTTGGCGCCGGTCAGGTCGGCGTACTGCATATTGGTCCTCCTGGCGGGGTCTTCGCCCTGCGGATCAGAGCTGGACATATCGGCCCACCTGAGGTCCGCGCAGATCAGGATCGTCTGACTGAAATCGACATTCCGCAAATTGGTCTCTGCGCCACGCGCACGAATCCCGGCCAAATTCGCTCCGTTGAAGAGCGTGCGCGGCAGTTTGAGAGCGTACAGTTTCGCATTGGGTAGATAGACTTCTTCCAACTTGAGCCGCTGTTCGTATCCATCTTCACCTCGTCGGCCGAGCACGGTCAGCGCTGCGCTAATGTCTGCCGCAGGTTCATCTTCCTTTTGGCCCTTGGCTTCCGTCTTTGCATCCGGCCGCTTGGCGCCGTCGCGAATAAAAGCGGCAAGGGCCATCACTGTTGTTTCGCGGTCCCGAGGGGAATCTTGGATTATGCGCCCGAGCGCGAAGATTGCCGCAGCCCTTACCGACTTCTTCTTGTGCCCAAGCTGATCCACCGCTTTCGCGTATCGATCGGTTACCTGAGCGTCCCGCTGAGCTTCAAGAGTCTCGAAAGACTGTTTGGCAGCGATCGCACTGGCCGCGAGCGTACCGGCCAGGAAAATACCACCTGCCGCATGAATGAGAGTCTGGCGAATGGAGCTCTCTGCTTCGATCCTCTCCTTGCCTGTCAGTGCCGCGAGGCGACTGCCGCCGACCCGTTTTGCAATCGGCCCCAGCAGGAGGTACAAGACGATTCCCGCTGCGACTATCACGCCCCCGAGAACCTCTAACACGGTCATAAGTTCCATGGCGGGTACCCTCCACCATCCAGCCCAGCACCGCACGACCCTCCTGGCAACACGGAGGTTTTTGATGCCGGTGCGCGCGCCTGCGGGCTCCGCAGGCGCGATCCACCCAGCCGCGTTGGCGACATCCACGGTTCGATGGCCCCGTCTCGGCAGCGTCCCGGCTGGAACAGGGCGGTAGACGTGGCGGGCGCCGGTGCGGGCAGCCGGCCCGCCGTAGGCGCGCCCCGCAGATCGCCGGACCCGCGCGCGAGGCGGAGGCGCCAGGCTCACGGCAACGGGCAGCCGGGCAGCCGGGCAGCCGGGCAGCCGGGCAGCCGGGCAACGATGCGTCGAAATCCGCACTCGTCTCACGTGTTCACACCAAAGGATGACGTTCTGTCACAGGAAAGAAACGGCGGCCCTATCCAAAGTTCGCGGCCCCTAGCGTCCAGGGTCCGCGCTGCCGCACAGGTGGTGCTTTCCCCCCACTGACAGGACGTACCTCAGATGCTCATGCCCCTGACCCGCAACCTCGTCGTCGGCTCTGTGATCACCGCCGCGACCATGGCCCTGTTCCCGGGCCAGGCCCACGCCGCCGGAACCTTGCGGATCTCGAAGATCTGGTACGACTCCCCCGGCACCGACACCGCTACCAACACCTCGATCAACGGTGAGTGGGTACAGATCACCAACGGCACCAGC
Source organism: Streptomyces sp. NPDC044704 (assembly GCF_056433525.1). Lineage (NCBI taxonomy): Bacteria > Bacillati > Actinomycetota > Actinomycetes > Kitasatosporales > Streptomycetaceae > Streptomyces > Streptomyces sp. NPDC044704. The sequence goes on along the minus strand of NZ_JBWKGY010000026.1, from coordinate 46,887 downwards.
GGCGCGGTCAACCTCAAGGGCTGGACCCTGAGCGACGCGTCCAACCACATCTACACCTTCACCACCTTCACTCTCGGCGCCGGCAAGAGCGTCACCGTCAAGACCGGAAAGGGCACCAACACCACCGCCCTCTTCCAGCAACGCGCCTCCCACGTCTGGAACAACGACAAGGACACCGCCACCCTGCGCCGCGCCAACAAAACCCTCCACCACAGCTGCCCCTACAACTCCACCCGCTACGACTACAAAACCTGCTGACCTGCCCGCGCACGCGGCACCGGCCGTCGGTAACGGACACGGCATCCACTCGGGCGGGAAGGCGCGGTGGCGTCTGCGCCACACCTCCAGCCGCGCCCGCGGCCGAGCCGCCGGGGCCGCGGCCGGCGTCACTGCGGGACCTCGCCACGATCAAAGCGCGCGAGGCCCTGTTCGAGATCCCGCTCCGGCAAGGGAAGGCGGAACAGGCGATAGCCGCCCACCCCACCGCGGCCGAGCAACGCGCCGCCACACGGGCGGCGGCAGCCGAAGCAGCACTCGCATCCGGTCCCGCCCCCGAAAACGGATACTCCTCGGAACCCCCCTTCTAGTGCTCTGACCACATCGCGGCGTGGCGGGCGTTCAAGCCCAGTGGGTGAGGTCGTAGACCACTTCACACAGCGGGTCCCGCACGTCATGGGCGCGGTGTGCTGCCAGAGTTGTCGGCTCGTCCGGCCGCAGAAGGGCGATGATTTTGGTGGCGGCCCACCAGCCGACGGTGCGGGGAGTTCCGGTGGTGTCGCGGACGGCAAGGTCAATGCCGATGGTGTGGTCGGTGTGGGTGAGGTAGACGCGGACGGTGTCGGGCCGGTGGTGGTCGAAGCCGGTCAGGACGTAGAGGGCGGGGTCGATGGAGGGCACCGCGTGGTGCCAGAGGGGGTCGCCGGCGAGGTCGGCGAGCAGGTAGTCGATGCCGTCGTCGAGGGTGACCTCGGTCGTTTCGGGGACGAGCGTGCCGACGAGGGTCGCGACGTCCACGTACGGGAGACCGTCCGCCCCGGTGGCGGGGGCCGCCGTCTCGGTGAGCCAGGCCGCGGTGTGGCGCAGGGCGCCGGTGTACCACCAGGTGCCGTGCTCGCGGCCGTAGCGGACGGGCAGGTCCACGGTGACGGTCTGGCCGGTGGTGTCGGCGAGGCGGACCCGGATGGTTTCCGGGTCCGGGCGGACCATGGCGCGTAGACGCCAGTCGGTGCCGGGCAGCGGTACGCCGATGAACCTGCGAAGGGTCAACAGGGCTTCGGAGAAGTGCTCGTCCATGTCGTTCAGCCTTCCCTGCGCAGGTTGGGGTGTGCCGGTGGTTACAGGTTGTTGACCCAGTCGGGGTCCAGCTTGTGGGCGAGGGCGACCTCGGTGGCAGGTCCCCGTCCGCGTAGGCGGCGTTTCGGGCGGTGGGATTCACGCCGTCGCTGAGCAAGGTCGCGACGCTGTGGGGCGAACGCCGGTCACGCTGAGGCTGGACGATCTGGACCTCATCCGCATCGCGCTGGACTGCACGGTGGCCGACCTACTACAGGCCGAGCCGGTCGCGGTCCAGCGAGCGGTCCCCGCGCCGGCGAGCCGGGCGGCCAGCGGCGAGGGTGCAGATCTGGCGCGACCGGTCCCGCGCCAGCCCGGGCGGTCCGCGTTCAGCGCTGCTGGGCGTATCCCATACGCCGGACGGAGCCTTGGCTGACCTGCCCTTGCTATCGCTCTTCGGTGGCGTAGAGGTGCTGGTCGATCTGTCGTAGAAGGGCCTGCACGATCAGTAGCGAGGACAGGGCGAACTCGATCCGGTACGCGGATATCGAAGCCTCATGTGTGGTGAGGTGCCGGTTGAACGTCTGCTCTCGATCCGTCTTGGCGAACGCCTTCATCATGCCGCTCACCATCAAGGCGGGGACGACCAGCAGCATCTGCAGTTCGCCCCATGCAGGCAGCGCGTCCCGGGCTTCCGTGAGCACCGTGTTACTGCCGGGGCCTTTCCTGCGACTCGTGAACTGGGCCCAGGGGAACGTAGCCCGCAGCCACGTGTGGCCGTGCCTGGTCATCGCGGTGTCGAGGACGTTCCCGAGTAGAGCCTGAGCCGGTCGGTAGTGGCCGCCCCGTACTGCGTCGGCGGCGTCCCACGCTAGCTCCGCGAGGTCGAGCAGCTCGGGATGATCGACAGCTTCAAGGCTGGCCAGTACGTCGTCGACGATCTCCGAACAGTGTTCCACGAGGTATTGCTGGCGCTCGGTTCGACCGGGCAGTCTGAGCAGCCCTTCGAGGTGTTCCGTTCGCGGTGCCCAGATCAGGCAGATGCCGTCCTCCTCGCAGATGGCGAACAGCTGCTTCCATTCCGCGGTACGCAGTGCCTGCAAGTTCTCCGGCAGTAGGTCCTTGATCCTGGCAGCGAACTTGCCGAAGGTGTCGAGGAGTCCGGATGTCAGTAGGCGGTTCCGCTCGTCGATCTGCGCCAGCACGGTCCGCCACGGGGCCGAGTCGAAAAGAGCCGTTCGGGCGAGCGACACCGGCGGAAAGAGGACGACGCTGGCCTTGAGGTGGTCGAAGATCATCGGACGTGCCAGCGATGGGCCGAGGGACTTGGCCGCTATGTCAGCGAAGGCACGATTCCGATCTGCCTGGCTTCGGAGGACGCTGTCCAGGACGCTCTTGGACAGCCCGAGCGGGAACGGTGCGGGCTTCACCAGGTCAGCGAAAATGCCCTGGCTGGTTACCGTCCCGGGCATGCTGCCCGAGTCGACCAGCCGACGGATCGCGTCCTGCGCGCTGGCCAGCCCCCCGACGGCGCCCAGGCTCCGCTCTAGCTGCGGAAGTATGCTCACGGCGCCGACGTCAGCGAACAAGTGCCCCAGGGGCTTCCGCGGCATCAGACACGCGCTCAGCTCAGCGAGCTGGGCGCGGGTCGGCGCAAGAGGGTCAAAGTCGCGGGGGATGCGCCCTGGGTTTGGGTTCACCGCAACACTTCGGATGGGACATGGCTTCGCAGCCGTCGCGTCCGACTCATCGCCTGCTGTGCCCGGTTCGCTCACCTCGTTCATGTGCTCAGCATGACGTGCTGCAGTGACACTCGGCTCCCGGTTTTCGCCGCTGCCCCGACTCTGTGGGGCCCATGGCTTCTTCGGGTGAAACCGCTGCCATCGAACCGGAATGTAGCGGCGCCTAGGAGTTGTCCGGCATGGTGGTGGCGTCTGGTCGGTCAGGCATCATGCATCGGTGAGCATCATCGTGAAGTTCTTTGTAGCACCGGACGATGCGGCTGCTGCCCGCGTTGTCGGGGGTGGACCGGAGCTTGCTTTCGAGTACATCTCGTTCGGCAATTTCGATCCCGAAGGTGCCATAGTGGAGTGGGAGTGCCTCTTCTTCGGAGACGACTTCGAGGAGCTCCTGGAGGCCGGCGAACCCCGAATGGTCGCTGGCGAGGACGATGACGGATGTGTTGTCTTCGCGCTCTCCGCCCGTCTGGTGGATGCTCTGGCCAAGGCAGAACCGTCCCGGCTGCGCGAGGTCGCCGCGGAGTGGGCCAGGCAGCGGGCCGAGGACGGCGAAGGAATCGGATCTGAGGTGGCCGTCGAGATGCTGGGAAGCTTGGGCACTCTGACCCGTGGGGCAGAAGCACACGGCCGCGGCGTGTACTGCTGGGTCGTCGCGTAGCGGTCAGGTCCGGAGCCAGATGGTGAGGGCTGCCGCGGTCGCGTGCCGAAGCAGACGTAGCGGCGCTTGTCGTAGCGTTAGCCACCGCCCGGTTCTGCTTGAGCCGGTTGATGGCCCTTCCCCCGTGTTGCGCTTCCTGCAGCGGTCTTCGTTGGATCCAGGTGGCCGCCCGCCGCTGATCCTCTGCGCAGGCGGGCGGGCTTTCAGCGGTAGGGGCTCCAGCCGCCGAAGCGGGCCATCAGCTGGCGTGCCGCGTGCTCGTCCAGGCCGAGAGCGGCCGCGGCCTGTCCGGCGCTCAGGTCGGCGCGGGTCCCGCGCGCGGCCCAGTAACCGACCCGCCCGGCGGTCACCTCCATACGGCGGGCCGCCCGCACGCCCGCGACGGGGGACGTCTTGGTCAGCTTCTCGATCTCCTCCTCCAGCCGCTCCAGCAGACTCGTGACCTGCTCCGGCAGGGGGACGGTGGTCGCCTCGACCTGGACGGTGTGGCCGTCCCAGTCCCGCACGCAGGCGTCGGCCTGCTCATCGCCGGCCTCCGCGAGGTCCTGGCCGCCGATCAGCGTCCAGTCCAGGCGGTGTTCCGGGCCGGCCCAGCCGCAGGAACAGATCGCGCGCAGCACGGCCGCCCGCGGGATGCGCGGGGTGTGGCCGTCGTAGACGGACCAGTGCGACACCGACTGGCCGCCCGGGCCGGAGCCGGAATCGAAGTACACCGGGCCCGGAACGCTCCCGTCGGCCAGGAGCACACCGACCGCGCCCTCGTGGGACGTGCCGAACTCATCCGTCGTCCATGTCTCCCGCTCGCCCACAGCACCCTCCCGCTCCCGCACCTGGCGGCGGCCCCGGCAGGGGCCGCCGGAGCATGACGATGCCTCAGCCGGCACTGCGGGCGGGGCGGAATCCACGAAGAGGTGACGCGCAGCGCAGCGTCCCCCGGGTGCGCTCCTGGCGGCCGCAGGGTGGGGGTCTTCCGCCCGGCAGGGCGGCTCACGAAAGCCTGCCGGGGAGCGGGCGGTGCGTGGAGTGGTGTTCCGCCGGCTTGTGTGTGGACCTCGCGGTGTCTGGGCTGGGGGCGGCGGGCTGGGGTTCGTTGGGACGTGGTTGCGGAGTCTGGATCTCCGTTTGATCGATCTGACCGGGCTTGGATCGGTCCGATGTTCGCTCATCGCTTCATCTGCGAAATGCGCCGGAGCTGCGGGTTTCTTCCAACGGCCGGGCCGGTATGCGGGCATGGCGGGGTTAGGGTCGGCGTTGCAGCGGCCCCCCAAGCGGGGCGTCAACCAGGTCCACCGCCGCCTCGCCCGCGACTACGAACCCACCCGCACCGCTCCGAAGCCATGATCCGCCTCGCAATGATCGACCTGATGAGCCGCAGGCTCACCGGAGAGTCGACTCCGAACTGGAAGGACTCATAGCCGCCGGGCCACGCTGACCCGCGCGTTCTCGCCCCTCATCGCCTGCGGCCAGCGGTCATCAATGACACCCGCAGCTTCCCGGCAAGCGCCACAGGCGTTCTCCCGCTCCGGCAGCCAGTAGTGATCCGACGGCGACATGCCGGCTTCCTGGATTCCGCACAACGTCCTGTCGAAAATGCCGAAAGCGTGGGAGACGTCGACGGGAAGGCCGTCCGCGATGGCCCTCTCCCAGCGCATGTCCACGGGCACGTACGGCGGCCGCGAGACCTCGAACCACTCACCACCCGCATGGGTGGCGGCGTGACACCAGGAACAGGACCAGATCTCCTTTTCCCCCGTAGTCGGCAGCGCCGGCCATCGCCACATCGCACGTCCACACACATCGCACTCCACGGGCGGATCCTCACACGCCTCCGTGCGTGACCCCAATCCGCTCACACCGCGCGACTTACCAAACACCCCCGCCGGGATAAAATGCTCTTTGACGGTTTTGCCGACGTCATTGCGGGGTGCCCGCTGATTGTTCTTGGTGCCGGGTGGCCGTCCGGGGCCGCTCGGTCGCTTCAGGCGTCGCGGGCCGTCTGGACTTTGACAAAGGAGCGCAGGTACATGCGCGGGTCGTACCTGTTCGTGTCGCACCGGGCCTGGTTGGTGTCGTCCTCGGCGGGTATCCCGGCGAGGACCATGTCGCGCATGGTCATGGCGGCCGCCTGGCGCGCCTTCGTGACACGCAGACGGCTCTCCTCGCTCCCGTCGTCGGCGGCGAGGACTTCGGCCAGTTGCCGTTCCCAGGCGTGGACCTTCCTCCAGGCGTACTCCTCCCCTTGGGCGGAGCCCATGTGCTGCAGACCGACGAGGTGCCAGCCCTGGTCTTCGGTCAAACGAGTGCTCGCCGAGACCCAGGCGGTGGCCAGCTCGGCCGCCTTCCAGGCAAGTTCGGCGTCCGTGTCGGCGGGCGGGCGGACCGCATCGGCGTTCTCGTGCTCCGTCTCGTTCATGACCCGACCCTAGCATCAATATCGTCAACTAGACGATAATCGGATGCAGGCAGATCCTTCGGGCGGCGCCTTCGGCCCGAGGGGAGCCGGCCAGCCCAAAGCACCTTCGCCCGGCTCGGCCCGCACCCGGCCCGCCACCGACGCCGCCCCCAGCTCGCCGCCCCCTCACCACGTGGTCGCGGTCCGCTCCGCGCCGTACCGGCACAGCGCCTCCGGCGACGGCGGCAGCCACTGGGCCGGATCCTGGTCCGCCTTCGACCGGTTCGAGCGGGCCGTCACCGCCACCAGGGAAGCCGACTGGCCCTGGCGATGCCCAGCATGGCCTGGTGGCCTCCCTCGCGCCCTTCAGTCGGCAGTCGCGGGGGATTTTCCAGGTCCCCATGCGGGCGAAGGTCCGCTTCTTGATCACGCTGTGGGTTGTAGCGGTGCCCAGAACGTCGTGGACAGGTCCTGAGGCCACAAGTCACTCGGTCGGGGGGCGGCTTTCACCGCAGAAACGATCAGCGGATGGGCCGACCGGCACCAGATAGCGCGCCGGCTCATTGGGCAGGCGGCCCAGCCGGTGGTGCGCCGCGGAGCCAGATCATCCTCGTCCCGGGACGACGCTCTGCTGCCGTGGGGCAGTCCGTCAGGCGCCGTCCCCTGCGGTTGCAGTCGATGCAACATCGTGGCGTCAGGTGCCATCAGCCGAGGCGAGAGTCGCTGTCGTCACCAGAGCAAGCGACGCCTGCACGTCGCTGACCAGGCCGGAAAGGTCATGGGGCCGGGCGGAGTGATGCGCACGCCGCAACGCCTCGCCAGGCCAGCGGCTGGCAGGTCAGGCGCCCGACGGCGTTCCGCTCCCTGTGCGCGGCCGGAATCCCTGTGGTCCTACTCCGAGGTGTTCTTGCTGGCGAGGAAGTCCACCAGCCTGGTCACTGCACCCGTCTGCCCGTTGAGGTTCGTAGTGGAACTGGTGGAGCTCTTGATCGGGTCGCCCGTGAGTGGGTCGTTGCCGCCCACTGCGCCGGCCTCTTGCAGGATGCCACGGGGCCCTTCGTCAGCAAGGGCGGGGACAGCGGTGGCCAGCAGAGCCGCGCCGACAAGCGCGGCGGCAGCGATGATCTTCATGCGGTGCCCAACGAGGGATCCGGCTGCAGGACACCCGCGAGCCCTCAGAGCGCGGCTGCGGTGATCCTCTCCTGGAAGCGGTGGACGCCCTGCGAAGTCGACGCGGCCCCGCACCGCCGCCTCCGCGCGCGGAAAGAGGAAGCCGAAGCCGAAAACCCGCAGGGCCCACACCGCCCGCCCACCGGCCCCGCAGCGCTACCGGCAGACTTCCCGGACTGGGCTGACACACCCAAAGCCACAACCGCCCGCTCCGGGCCCCGGCCTCCGGGGCGGGATCCCAGGCGCTGCCCGCCCGGGAAATCCCACGGCGGGCGTGGGCGGCGCAGGTACGGGTTCAGCGGTTGTCGCCGAGTTCCTGGTGATTCCAGGCGATCAGACACCAAAGGGTGACGTTGTGTCACGAGGCTGTCACGAGAGACCTGCCCAAGGTCCGAGGGCCCTAATGTCCGAGATCCGCACCACCACCGCCACCTTGGCGGGGGCCTTTCACCGGACAGGACGTGCTCCGCCTTGCTCATGACCCGCACCCGACACCTCGCCGCCGTCACCGCCATCACGGCCGCGGCCCTGCTCCTCCTTCCCGGCCAGGCCCACGCCGCAGGCACTCTGCGCATCTCGAAGATCTGGTACGACTCCCCCGGCAGTGACACCCGCACCAACACCTCGATCAACGGCGAGTGGGTACAGATCACCAACGGCACCACCAGCGCCGTCAACCTCAAGGGCTGGACCTTGACCGACGCCTCCAGCCACGTCTACACCTTCGCCACGTTCACACTGAAGGCCGGGAAGACGGTCACGGTGAAAACGGGGAAGGGCACCAACACCGCCACGACCCTGTTCCAGCAGCGCGCCGCCTACGTCTGGAACAACGACAAGGACACCGCGACCCTGCGCCGCGCCAACAAGACCGTCCACCACACCTGCGCCTACAACTCCACCAAGTACGACTACAAAACCTGCTGAAGCCCGCCCCCGGGCCGGCCGCAGCGCAGCCATCACCGCCCTGCGGACCATGCACGCCAGACCGACGGTCCCGTGGCGGCGGTCCGGTATTCGGCGACGATGCGCTGCGCTTCCTCAAGCTGGTCCTCGAGGGTGACGATGCGGCATGCGGCCTCGATGGCGTGCCCTGGTCGACGAGCTCGCGGCCGCGCAAGCGGCGGTTTCCGCCGACGGAGCGGAGCCGGGTGATCAGGCGGGCCTCGCCGATGACACGGGGGAAGTTCTGGTGGTGCCGAGCTGCCCGTACGGCCGAGGCCGGGGGGACGGGGAGCGGGAGCGGGATGTCGTCACGACCAATCCGGTACTACACGAGGAGGGCCGCTCAGTCCGTTTCGATGCCTCGGGAGGCGAAGACCTCCGCCGCGTCCGGCACCGCCAGGACGCCGTCGTCCACGAAAGTGACCTCCCGCAGGTTGGGCAGCAGGTTGAGATCGTCGAGCGACCTGACGTCGAACAGGTCGTCCTCGCCGTCCCAGGCCGGGGCGCAGTGCCTGAAGACTTCCGCCCCTGCGTCGAAGCACAGCTCCTCGATGCCGGCGAGCAGCTCGGCCGGTATCTCCAGGGCCTCGAAATGAGCCCTGGACTCCAGCAGCACCTCCGCATGGAGGCCGTTGTCCAGGACGTGGGACGCGGGGTCGCCGATCCCCTGCCCGGCCAGCCGCGCGGGCAGGTCGTAGACCGGGAGGAGCGGCTCGGGGCCGTACATGAGCTCCTCGATGACGAGCAGCTTGAGGTTAAAGTCGCGGAACTGGCTCATGGGAGATGACTACCACGGTGGGACGAAGGGCCGGAGCCCGGCCCCCTCGGGCCAGGTACAGCGCTCGGCCCGCGCTCGGGGCAGCGAGCACGCGGATCCGGGCGTCGATCACCGCCCGATCCTGACCTGTGTTCAGCGGCTCACGGCGCGGGGCCGCCTGCACACAACGATGACGCAGCCGGACCGCGGTCACAGGCGGGTTTCACGAACTGGTGCCGGGTACCTCCGCGGCGGCACCGGCCTGCACGGCCTCGACGACATGCTTGTGGAACGCGGTGAGTCCGCCGGACGGGAGGGGAACGGGGCCGCCGGTGAGGGTGTACCCACTCCTCGGCCCCGGTGTACTGGATCCGCACCGAGACCGTGCCGTCCAGGCCAGGCTCGGCCGTCAGGGTGACGTCGCCGGTGATGACGCCGACCTCATCAGTCACCGCCCGAGCCTCCGCCAACTGCGGCCTCGACAAAGGAGGAACGGACCACCCGGAAGCCACGACGAAGGTTGAGACGACACGAAAGAAGACTCTCACCCATCCACCCACCACACCCACCGAACTTACGAAACGATCAGTAGCTAGTCCAACTGAAAACGAGCGCGGAGGCTGTCTGTCCAAGGCTCTTTGTCGGCGTCGCTCTCCTGCCAGCGTCCTTCGTCCCATGTCAGCGTCCGCGGCCCGAGGTGGACTCGTGGGAACAGGGATCGGCTCGGCACCCGGGGAAGCACTTCCATGGTGTCCACGTGGAAGGTAGGAACCTTAAATCCGCACACATCACGGTTATGGAGCAGCACGGATCCGTGGCCGGAGAACCAGACGAGGAGGCTGGAGTCAGCCAGGTTGCAGACGACCGGGACGCTAACGGTCCCGGGTGCGGCGTCACAGTCCTGCTCCTCCAATGCCGGCGCCGTCAGGAGAAGTCCCCGGGGGACCGGCTGAGCCTGAGGGTCGGCTGCCGCACCGAGGAAAATCAAGGAGTTCCGGGACTCTGGGCTGGCCAAGTCTTTGACCATGACAGGCACCGCATCCCAGCCGTCCAGGCTCTGCGCATCGCGGTAGGCGGCAACGCACGAGACCAGATCGCCCAAGTTTTCGAAGTGCGTCACGTTGAGAGTCAGTCCGTCACGATCGTCGAAACAGAAGGTCGACTCGGGGTGGCAGGTGGCAAGGAAGTCAAGCAGGACGGGATGGTCGGCAAGCAGGGCGTCGCTGTCCGGATCGGCGAGCGCCCGCATCAGGTGCACGTACTGTCCGTCCTGCTCGACTCGGCCGGAAACGGTGAGGGCGAAGCCCGCAGGGTAGACGTAACCGAAGTGGTGCTCGTTGGCGGTACGCAGCACCGGTAGTTCTGCGGATACAGGTGTGGTCTGGACGTACACCTTGGTGGGATGGTCCATGACGAAGCCGGTCAGCACGTACGGCTGGGGCAGATGTGTCATGCCCCCCATGGCCTTGCCGCTTAGCGCGAGTTCGCGCATCCTCTGGTCACGACGCGCCGGTTCGCCGAAGGTTGACAGGTAGAGCGCCTCTTGCTGAGCGGGTGTTCCTTGCTCGAACCACGCGTACATGTCCAGAGATGTGATGAGGGTTGCCTGGGCGTCGGCATCGCGGTGGATCTGAATCTGGACGGGTCCGATGATCGGTTCGGCGATCTTCCGGGCAGCATCGGCACGCACCTGCTCCAGGTAGCCGGAGGCGATGACCTCACCGATCGCGGCCCGGATCTCCGTCACGGGCCGCATGTCCTTGGGGTAGAAGTGCTTGGACTTCTTGGCGGACGCCAGAAAATCGGTCAGCTCCACGATGAAGGCGGCGTCCATCATCCGAAAGTAGACGTCGGCGGACTTCGGCCCGTTCAGCTTCACAAGGGCGAGACCGGTCGGGAACTGGGCCGCCAGCAAGCACTCAGCATCCGCTGGATTGAGCCTGATCCGCCCATCATCCCGATCCGTTGCTCGGACGCTGAAGCCGACGAAGACTCCGGCTACCGGTCCGATCTTGCCGAAGCCCGCGGCCAGGTCCGGCTGGCACAGGAAATCGAACCCGAAGTCATGTTCGACCTTGTTGGGGATGATGAAGTTCTCCTGGCAGGAGAGTCGGAATCGGTCCTCTCCGATCGCCCCGATGCGCTGAGCGACGTTGCGTTTCTTCGGCACAGTCCCCCGGACCCTCACCTTCTAGCTGCGTCAGCCATGATCATTTAGCAGGCAGAACCGAGCCCCAGCCGGGCTTAGGCCTGGCCGGCAGGTCCGCTACGTCGGCGACCGCGAGAATATCGGCTGCCACCCCCTCCCCCACCGTCTCCACGAGTCGTTCTTCGGTGGAGCCGATCAGAATCCACGACTGGTTCGGGTGGCGAACCAGCTGCTTGACCCCCTCGCGCGAACCAGCCGCTTGCAGGGCAAGCGCGGCTTGTGCCTCGACCTGATCGAGCGGCCGGGGCCCCTTCGCCTCGCGCCGCAGGTCCACGGAGATCGTGTCGTCGTCGACCATGCACGCGGAGGCCTAGCGACGTCAGCCGGGCCGGCCCGCGCAGGTAGGACAGCGATGTCCGTGACTCGCGGGGACAGCGAAGTTGACTGTGGGCGCCCTGTACTCAGGCTGGCGGGAGTTCCTTGAAGGTGTGGGCGCGGTGCCACTGGTAGTAGTGCTCGCGCTGTGGGCTCCACCACGTCACGGTACGGCCTGCCAGCCGTTCCTGCATGTGTGTGGCGATCTCGGGTATATCTCCGGCGAGGGGGCTGATCTGGATCGCACCTCCCTCCCTGACTGCGACGTAGCCGTGCTCGTAGAGGGCGTCACAGCCAAGTGTGCAGGCGAGCATCGCGATATTGGTCAGGTCGCGCTTCTCATCGTCGGTGCACATCGCCCGCTTCTTGATGTGCGCCGCTATCAGAAACGTGCTGGGGAGTTCTCGGCCGCACAGTGCGCATTCCCCCGTCAGTCCGGGCAGAAGGTGTCGTTTCAGCGCTGTCTGCTCGCCCCTCTGGGCCCGGGTGGCCTTGCGTTCCAGCTCACCGTCGTAGGCAGCAACGGCCTTTTCGTCCTGTTTGGGGTCTTCAGCTGGGGCGGCTGCCGGAGCGGGGTCGAGGGTGAGGTAGGACTGAAGAAGTTCGCTCTCGTCGTCGCCCAGGACGGTGATACCCATGATGTTGCGGTTCGGGTTCCAGCCGAGGAGGGTCCGGATCTCATCCATGGAGATGTCGAAGCCGCGGGTGCCTGACAGGGCGTACATGTACTCCCAGGTCTGGCCTGCACCGTTCGTCTGCCACAACTCTTCTGCCAGGTCACGGCTGCGCCACATCAGCGCGATGGTGCCCCCGAAGTAGAGCTTCTTGTCACCGGTAAAGAACACCCAGTCGCCGGGGCTCATCTTCTTCACCTGAGCGACGTTGACCTCTTTCTTGCCCGGAACGACCCCCCACATCTGTGCCTGGCCGGAGGGGAACAGCGTCTTGAGCTGGTCGACGACGTCGGGCTCCATGAGGTGCGCCTTGGCATCTATGTCGACGGGGCTCGCGATGGTGTCTTCGTAGTGCCTGTTGACGACCTTCTCGGACCGGCGTGCCGGCTGCATCACAATGCGCATCGTTGTTTCAACCCCCCAGTTGCGTGTACTTGTCCGCCCGGCCACGAGCCCGATCGGCAGGATACTTGCGGCCGTTGATCTCAATCTTCTCAAGCATCGCCTCCTCCAGGTCGATCTCCAGGACATCGGCCATCCGAAGGAGGTAGGCGAACACGTCGGCCATCTCCTCCCGTACTTGGGATGCTCTCGCCGGATCGGTCATGACCGTGTCGGACTCTTCCGGCGTCAGCCACTCGAAGATCTCAAGCAGCTCACCGGTTTCGCCGGCGAGGGCCATGGCCAGGTTCTTGGCGGTGTGGAACTGCTCCCACTCCCGCTCGGCGGCGAAGTCCGCCAAGGCTTGCTGCAGGGATCGGATCGTCATGATCAAGGAGTAGCAGAATCCTCCGGCAGCCGGCTCCGGCGGACCTTGCGGAGTTGGGGGTCAGTGGCACCTGATATAGCTCTGGCCATGCATCTGTACGAGGGAACCATCGCGACGCTGGCCGCTGAGTTAGCGGATCCTGCATTCATCAACGGGGCCGCCGCCAGTCGATTCGAGCATCTGTTCGGCAGTCTTCCTTCCGAGCAGGAGATCCGAAGCTGGCGAAGGAGCTGGCCCCACCTCGTGAACGCATGCCTGGCCGCAGGTCTGGGCGGACTACGCGTACTGCTCGAATACGGGCTGCCCGCCACCGGGGAACGCATCGACGCCCTGCTGCTGGGCCAGGCACCGGACGGCGGCCTCCACGCCATCGTCGTCGAACTCAAGCAGTGGACCGCGGCCCAGACCAGCCCAGCCCGGCCCGGCATGGTCAAAGTCGGCGAGCGGATCACTCAGCATCCAGCACGTCAGGTCGGCGGATACGTCAACTACCTCCGCGACTGGGTACCCCAGGACACCAGCCCCATGGATGTGCGGGGCGTCGCGCTCCTGCATGACGCCCCGGATTCCCTGATGGAAGCCTTGCGCTCCCTCGTCGGACACGGCCCTTCATCCGAGTTCCCGGTGCTGGGCCGCGAAGACCTCACCCCACACCCCAGTCCGAGCGCCCTCGCTGACCGTCTCCGCTGCGCCGGCCTGCGCGCCCCGACCAGCCAGCAGTTCACAGCGTTCCTGCAGGCACGCCACCGTCCCTCCCCCGGCCTGCTGAAACGCGCCGGAAGCGTGATCGAAGGCAACAACGCACTCACCCTGATCGCAGACCAGGACCTTGCCCGGCAGGAGGTACTCCACACTGTCGCCGAAAGCCGCGGACGGGCCCGCAAGAGCATCATCGTGGTCACCGGCGGACCCGGAACAGGAAAAACCGTCATCGCCTGCCGGCTTCTCGGCGACCTGTGCGCGCAAACCCGCGCCAATCCGCGCCTGTTCACCCCCAGCGGCACCCTTACCAAGCAGCTCCAGCGCACCGTGGGACCTGCGTCGCGTGGCCTCATCACCACCCTGACGGACAAGGTCCCTGCGGGTCTGGAGTCCGAAAGCGTCGTACTCCTCGATGAGGCACACCGTGCCCGGACCTACCGGGACAACCGACCCGGCCTCTTCCCACTCATCCTGGACAAGATCATCGACCGTGCCGGAGTGTGTGTCCTCTTCCTGGACGAGCAACAGATCGTACGACCTTCTGAGGGCGTAGCACTTGACGAGCTCCGCCTCTACGCCTACAACAAGGGCCACGCGTTCTGGCACATCAACCTCACCACCCAGTTCCGGTGCAACGGCTCACGCGCCTACCTAGACTGGGTCAACCAGCTCCTCCAGCCCAAGGGGCCGGAACCCATATGGACCGGCACGGACTACGACCTCGCGATCGCCCGGAATCCGCACGAATTCGAGAACTGGGTCACCGAACACATCGCCGCGGACAGAAGCGCACGCATCACCGCCGGCTTCTGCTGGCCCTGGAAGTCACCCCCCACCCCGCCCCTCCTGCCCGAAGTCGAGATCTCCTGGACCGGGCCCGACGGCCCCCACACTTGGTCCCGCCCGTGGAACGCGCGCGGAGAAGAGACCAGCACAGACATCCCAGACGTTCCGGGCCGCCCCTACTGGGCAACTGACGCCGGCGGCCACCAGCAGGTCGGCTGCGTCTACACGGCCCAGGGCATGGAGTACGACTACAACGTCGTAATCATCGGCAAAGACATCCTCCGCCGCGGCGACCGCTGGACCGCGGATCCCAGCGCCAGCCAGGACACAAAAATACTCACAAACCTCCCAGCCGACCGCTACCTCACCTACGCGCTCAACGCCTACCGGGTACTGGCGACCCGCGGCATCAAAGGAACCCGCCTCTACTCCACAGACCCCGAGACGCAGACCTACCTCCAGCGCCTCCTGCCCATCAGCCAGCCCAGCAAGCGGGCAGACGCATCGAACTAAAACAGTGCTCCTGCCGAAGAAGGGCAGCGTCTATCCCACGCACAGCGCCACCTGGACCTTCCAGAACGGCCACCCCACGCCGCTACGCCCCATCCCCGCTCCCGCCTCCACCGGCACCACCAGTCAACCCGACACAACCCCTGCCGCCGCGACCCGCCTATGCCAACGCAGAACATCGCAGAACGACCGCCCCCACCTCCGCCGAACCCCATGACCGCCCAGCCACAACCAGAGCCACTGCCGCACCCGATCTCATCACGCCTACCCCTCCCCCACCCTCACGCCAGCCCTAGAGGCAATGTCTGACTACTCACCACTTAAAAAGGGGCATCTGACCAGCCACAACTGCTGACGCACCCCAAGTGGCGGTTCCCCCCACTCCTCCCCCTCTAGGTTCCCCCCACGCATCCACCCTTTGCGTCCCCTCACAATTCCCCCCATGCGCCCCCAAGTCCCAGAGCCAGGTACAGCTGGCCGAACCGGTCTCGAGGCATTAGATCACCGGGGGCGGCCCAGCCGGGTCATGCGCCATACCGTCCGCCACCACGTGGGACGACGCGGTGGACACACGTCCCGCACTCCCTCGACGAATCCGGCCCACCACGATTTCAGGCCTACCAACGGGGGACGCTGGGCAAGTGTGTACGCCACCCACGAGGCGAGGTAAACGGACAGCAGGACGGCGGGGAGGTGCCGCTTGACCAGCCAGACCCGGTTGCGTCCGGTGCTCCGGTAGTCGCAGCGTCTCCCTCCCGGGCGGCCACCGAATCGACGAGGCACTGGAGTTCCCCCTCACGGTCTCCCATGGCGAGGATCACGACGGCGACCGTAGGCACGTCCGTACGGCGGCAGGCGCAGCGGCCGGACGCACGCAGACTGTTTAGTTCAGCAAGGGTTCATGGTGGTGCCAGACGAGGTAGCGATCTTCCCGTCGTAGCTCAGCGGATCCCCATTCCAGTCTCATGACGCCACGATCCATGGAGCATGCGTAGGCAACGAGGACAAGGTCGGCACCTGAAGGCAGTTGCCCGAGATCACCATGCATGTCCGGCTCATCCTCTTCGAGTCCAAGGTCACGCTGTTGCTGGCGAGGTTCGGGACCATGCCGCCTGATGAGGTCTGCTCGCAGACCTACTGCCTTCTTGAGGCGCGCCGCCGTGACGGGCACGTTGTGCTTGGCATACCGGATCGGATGAATCACCTGGCCGGCGACGATCATCACAGTGCGCGCCTGGAATCGCACCGCAGTTGAGCCAGTTAGCGACGAGAGGCCTGCCGCTAACTCCTCGTAATGCACGGCGTGGAGCCCGTGTCCATAGGCTTCGAGCGTCTGCGTGAGTACGCCCAGATGGCCGTTCCTCGCGCGGTCGTGTGCGCGGTTGAGGCATGCTGGGATGATCTCAGCCAGCGGTTCGGCCGCGTCGCCAAACGTCTGCCGGGCCCAAGCCGCTTGTGTCCCCACTTACCGCCCCCTCCCCCAGGTGACGCCGAGGCGGCCCGGGGACGCCGTCCTCGTCTATTACTCCGGGCACGGCGGGCGTGCCCGCAACCCAGCGCCGTCGGACGCCCCTTCCCTACCGGCCTCGCTCCCCTACCTGTGCCCCCAAGACCTCGACTGCACAAAGTTCCGTGGCCTGCTCGCCGCCGCGCTGAGCCGGAACCAGGAGCAGTTGACCCGGCGGACGGCGAATGTCACGACCATCCTCGACTGCTGCTTCTCGGGGCGCATGGCCCGCGGACGGTCTCGCTCCAGGGCAAGGGCCCCGGCCGGGGCAGATGCCCTGGGAACAGGTGCGCGACGCCTGGGGGGGAACGCTCCGGACCCGGCGGGGATGGCGTCCCCGCCGTGGACGCCAGCCCCCTGGCCGTCCGGCTCGTGGCCTGCGCCCCGGGACCAGAGCGCTTCCGAAACCGACGTGTCCGGCCTCGGACGCCATGGGGTGCTCACAGCCTCGCTGGCACGGTTGCTCCGTCGGCCGGGCAGCTTACGCCTGACCTGGCGTCAGCTGATAGAGCAACTACGGCCCGTCGTCGCCCGTCTCGAGCCGTTCCAGCGCCCGGACGTGGAGGGCCCGGCGGAACGCTTCCTGTTCGACGTGCGCGAGGCGTCGGGCAGTGGTGTCCTGCCCGTACTGGTCACGGCGGACGCGGCATTCATCGACGGCGCGGATCTCTTCACGGTTCGAGGAGGGCGATATTTGCGCCCTGGTGGGCCCCGGCGGAGAGGTTCGCGCACCGCTCGCGACGGCAGCGGTGGACCGTGTCACCGGTGGCCGCGCCCGGCTGCGACCGGTGGCTGGCACGCCGGTGTTTCCCCGCTGCCCACGGGGACCGAGGCCCATCCCTTGCGGGTGTCCCGGGGGCGCAGGGCAGTCGCCGCCGTACCGCCGGACCATCCGGACCGCGACCGCACCGCCCGGGTCCTCATGAGCTCGGCACGCGTACGCGTCGTGGGAGCGCGGGAGCCCGTGATGGCCACCGTCGTCCTGTCCGACGACGGCATCGAGCTCCTGGACGAGCTGGGCGAGCGCTTGATGGACCAGCCCCGAGCCCGAACCCCTGAGGCACTCACACTCACCAGCGTCGACCTGCAGCGTCTCGCGAGGGCCGCGCAGGTGCGGGAGCGGGCCTCCGGCACGGGGCCGGCAACGCTCGATGGCGGGCTCGACTTCCGCTACTCATGGCTTCTGCCCGACGGATCCGAACGGCCGCGGGAGCACTCCGGTGAGCATCTGTTCCGCGACGACCAGGTGATCGTCCGGATCCGCAACCGGGGAACGGCCCGTAGGTTCGTCTCGGTCTTCGACATCGGTCTGCGTGGCACTATCTCGTTGCTGACCACTAGCGAGCGATCTGGGGTCGGCATCGGTCCCGGCGAATGCTACGAGCTCTACCGACACCCGCAGACGCACGACCTGGCGGGCGTCACCATCTTCTGGCCGGACGGCCTCCCAGAAGGGTCCCCACGACCGGGCACGTTCCTGGCCGTCGTCACCGACCGCCCCCAGGATCTCTCCCGGCTGGCACAGGAGGGCGTCAAGCACACAACCGAAGCTCGGGATTCTCCCATGCGACTCCTCCTGGACGATCTACTGGACGGGGTACGCGACGGTCGCGGATGGTCGGGAGCAGGCGGTTCGTTACCAAGTGGAGCGGTTCGAGGCGTACCTCCATCCGGAACGGCGCGCGAATCCGCAGTTCTGAATGCCTGAGGGGAAGTGGAAAGGAGCATCGGCTCCCAGGTCCTTGGCATCCCTATATCCGCCTTCGTGGCGCAAGGCGCCGTCGTCGTCGGCTGATGCTCAGCGACGGCCCTTGTCGGGCCACCGGCATCTGCCTTCGCCAAGGCCCTCCGGCAACAGCCCGTGGACAAAAGAGGCCCCCAGGGTCCTGCACGCCGATACCGTAGACGCAGAAGCCAGTTTCGCGCTCCTGGAGATCTCGATGAGCCAACAACCGACGCCCGCCGTCACCGCCGCCCGGCAGCTCCTGGAGCCTGCAGCCGCCGACGCGGTGCGCGCCTACGCGGCCAAGACCCGCGCCCAGGCCGACCAGTTCGCCGCCGTGCTGGAGGACGTCGCCACCAACGGACTGCCCGACCCAGAGCAGTGCACACCCTGGGAGGAGCTGCGCGAGGCTCATATCGCGCGCCTGTCCACACAGCGCCCGGCCGTCGCCTGATGCCCGCATAGCACGGCCGTCGCCGCGCCCGGATCGCGTTCTCCGACGCCGCAGCCAAGCAGCTGGAGAACATCACACGTGAGGCCGAGCTTCACGCCCTGGACCGTGCCCTGGTCGTCATCTCCGTCGACCCCGACGTCGGCGAACCGATCCCCGGCGACACCACCGGCCCCCAGCTGCGCCAGTACGCCGACGAAGTCGAAGCCGTCCGCGTCCTGTACTTCGTCACCGCGCTGCGCACCGTCGTGGTCGTGGCTTACATCGAGGTGTAGCTTCCGCGAAAGCGCTGAAAGACACCGGCCGGAAGATGGCTTGGAGGAGACAGAGGGGCGGAATCCCTCGGCTCCGGCCCCTCCTCCTTCCCGCTTCGCCGAGGTGACTATGGCGCGGGGGTGTAGGTGACGTTGTTGCCGCCGCAGCCTGCCGCAATGAACTGGAGCCGGTTCCTCTCGTCCTCATCGACGGCCAGGCCCCAGCGGAGCTTGGTCGCCGTCCACTCCGCCGCGTACCGGCACAGTGCCTGTGACGACGGCGGAAGCCACTCGAACGGGTCTTGGTCGCTCTTCTGCCGGTTCGACCGGGCTGTCACCGCGACCAGGCTGGCGTCCTGGCCGAGGTCGTTGGCGTATGCCTCCCGGCGGGCGGCCGTCCACGAACTGGCGCCCGAATCCCACGCCTCGGCGAGGGGCACCATGTGGTCGATGTCGAGTGCTCCGGCTGGCGTCACGGTCCGCTCGTCATAGTAGGACCACCAGGTGCCGCCGGTGAGCGTGCAGCCGGGGCCGACCAGCGGGGCTTCGACGGCTTCGGCGATCAGTACCTCCTGGCGGGTGTTGCAGCCGTCCGACGGGTTCGCGCCGGAGTTCCAGTGCCGGAACGAGGTCCGCTGATAGCCGGTACGGTCCTCGACCGCGATCTTGAGATTGGAGATGGCCATGCCGATCGGCAGGACCTCGGGGGCGGCAGCAGGGCGGGCGTCGGCGTTCGCGGCCGAAACGGGCAGGGACAGGGCAAGCGCGGCAGCTGCGGCAGCGGTTGCGGCCGCGCGCATCATCGTGATCATCACGAAGCCCGTTTGTAGCCGCCTCAACCACGCGGCCAGAAGTCCCGGGTCGGCATTTCACCCTTCGGAGGGCGCGGATTCACCGGTGAAACGGCACTTCACCGCATCCTGTTCAGGCCAGTGCCGATGTCCTCCCCCGAGGAACCGGCGTCCGAGCGCCCGCTTGCCGGTGAGTTGCTGCCAGCCCCGGCTGAAGGTGTCGTGACGTGGCCGGTGAGTTGCCGGTCGGCAGGTCGCTGACTTGCGGTGGGGAGTTCTGTGGTGCGGGTGGTGAGTTGCTGGTGACTCACCACCCAGAACGTTGTCGGCTCGTGATGGCGGGGGCTGATGACGGTGATCTGACTGGTGAGGGCACGGTCGTTTCCTGAGGCAGACACGATCCCCTCACCTCGGGAAGGCATCACATGAACCTCCTTTCTCCTCCCTCAGGCCGACGGCGGCCGTCTCACCGGTCAGCGGAGCGGACAGCTGGCGAGTCCGGGCCGCTGCGCAAGGAGCGGCCGGAGACGGTCCCAGTCGACCGGACCCGAATGGTTTCCCGCGGCCCCTCATTCACCCGGGTCGGCGTCTGGACCGCTCTCGCGGCCGGGCCCCTCGCTCTGGCAGTCGCCCTCGTACTCCCCCGCAGCACGGCTGCGCAGGCCGCACCCGCTCCGAGCGTCGACCGCACCACCCAGCCCGCCACTGACCCGGCGGGTGCCGCCGCGATGTTCGTGGATCTGTGGCTGCGTGCCGATGCGTCGGCGCCGGAGTCGGGTGTGGCGGGGGCTGTGCGCTCGCTCGCGCCGGACGTCGAGCTGCCCAAGCGGCCCCGGACGGAGGAGAGCGGGCCGACCAGCGCCCGCACGGTGGCGGTGCGTATGTCACGGGCTGGCGACGCGTGGACTGTCGTGGTCGCGGCGGTCGCCGACCGCGACGCATCCGTGGCCTCGACGCCCGGCCCGGCCAGTACCCCGGCTGCGGCTGGGGTGACCGCGCTGGTCCGGTACTTCGCGGTGTCCGGCCACGGTGGGAACGGCGGCGCCCCAGTCCTCATCTCCGGTGCGCCGGCAGAAGTGGCCGCCCCGGCTACGGGCGCTGTCCCGGCGTCTCTGTTCACGCACGCGGTGTCGGCGGGGGCGCCGCTGGCCACTTCGCTGGGCGAGTTCGTCCGTACCTATCTCGGGGGCGGTCAGGGCGCGGGTCTGGAGCGGTATCTGTCGCCGGGGGTGCGGGTGTCGGCGCTGTCGGTGTCGTCGTACGTGCGGGTGGAGGTCGAGGGCGTCTCTGCGGATGCGGCGGTGGCGTCCGGTGAGGCGGTGCCGTCGGACGGTACGCGGGCGCGGGCGAAGGTGCGGGTGGTGGGTGAGGACCGGGCCGGGGTGCGGTGGCCGCTGGTGTACCGGGTGGAGGTGACGGCGCGAGCGGGGCGGTGGGAGGTCAGCGCTCTGGAGACCGGCACCGGCCCGGCCGCCACCGCTGGCATCACGTCTTCTGCTTCGCCCTCGGCGGTCGTGGGCGGTGCGCGATGAAGGGCTATGTGCTGGCTGGTCAGCTGGACGCGTTTGGGGATTCAATCATCAGTACGCTCGCTGACTGGACGGATGACGCTCTCAAGGTCGCTCTGGCTTTCGTCGTTCTGGTCGCCATCATTCGCAACTTCAGTCTCAAGGCGGGCATCGGGGCCCTGCTGGCGATGGTGCTGGCCCTCGGTATCTACGGCGCGCGTGACTCCCTGTCGGGCAAGGTGAAGGACGAGGTCGAGAACCCGTCCAAGGGCGCCGGGTCGGTCACGGTCGTCGTCGGCCCGGACACACGCACTTCCGTCGCCAAGGACGGGCGGCTGTGAGCGCGTCCAGGCAGCCGCGCGTCGCGCGGGCGTATACGAGTGCGCGCCGGCATCCGTGGGTGCTGGGGAAGCTGGGCGACTGGACTGTCCCGTTCGGCCCGTACACGCCTGCGCAGCTGGTGGTGCTGGGTGGTGGGGCTTTCGCGCTGGTCAAGGGTTTCGAGTGGTGGTCGTGGGCTGGTCCGGTGCCGGTGGTGTTGTGGCTGGTGGCGGTGTGGGCGGTACGCGGTGCGCAGGTCTCCGGGCAGAACCCGTTCAGCGCTCTGTTCGGGGTGCTGTCCCTGTTTCTGCGGCATCCGGCGGGCCGTGTCGGGGGTCGTGTGGCCCGTGACCGGGGCCCGTCGCTGTGGCGGCCGCGGTTCGTCATCGAGCCGGCTGCCGCCGCAGTGCCGGTCGTGGCGGCTGGTCCGCGCCCTGTCGTGTCTGTGCCGAACCGGGCGGTGGCGGCCGGGTCGGGTCTGTCACAGCTGGTCGCCGCTGGTGCCCCGGTTTCGGGGAGGGCGGCATGAGGACGCCGTTGCGGCATGTCGCCGGTCATCTGCTGTGGTCGGAGTCGGGCCGGGTGTGGGCGGTGTGGCGGGTGGATCCGCTCCCGGGCGGCTACCTGCCGGCCCGGGTCCGGCAGGAGCTGTTGCAGCAGATCACCTCGCTGGTGCGGTCGATGCCAGGTATGGAGCCGCGGCTGTTCGTGCTCGCGGCCCGTACCGATCCCGGTGAGGTCGCCGAGCGGATGGTGGCCGATGTGGACTGGCGGCGGCTGCCCGAGTGGGCCGAGACCTGCGCGGCAGCCGTTGATCTGCTGGCCGGGGAGGAGATGCACGAGCGGACGCTCTGGCTGACGGTGCCCGTCGCGTCAACGGGATCTGCGGCGGCCGCGTCTCTGTCCGCCCTGTACGGGGAGCTGTCGGCGGTGCTGGGGATTCCTCCGGTGCCGGTACCCGAGGCGGAGGTGAAGGCCGCTCGCGCGCAGGCCGCCCGGGTCCAGACGTCCCTGGGCGGGGGGCTCGGGCTGCGGCCCGCCTCTCCGGCTGAGATCGTGTGGATGCTCCAGCACGCCGCCCACCGCGGTCTGCCGGAGGAACCGTTGCTAACCGACGCTGAGGACAGCCCCCTGTACGGGAGCCGTGTCCGCGAGGGCCGGCTGCACTCCCCCTCCTATGCGGACCTGGGCGAGATTCGTCTCGCCGAGGGCGGCCAGGAGGTCCGCGAGGACCGCAGACCGGCGGTGAAGACGTCGTGGTGGCGTGCGGCCGGGGCTTCGTCGCCGGTGGGACGGCGCTGGCTTCAGGTCGAGTCCGAGGCCGGTACCGGCTACCAGGCGCATCTGGTGCTGGCGGAGCTTCCGCCCGCGGTGGTGGTGGAGGCCGCCGACGTCCTGGCCCAGCTGGAGGGACTGCCGTTTCCCGTCGACGTGACGGTGGACATGCGGGTGGTCTCCGCGAAGAAGGCCCGCGCGCAGGTCCAGCGCAAGAAGCGCGAACTGCTGGACCAGGCCGACCAGTACGGTGCGCAGCCCACCGGTCTGCCGCATTCGCTGCCGGACGCCGCGGAGGATCTGGCGGAGCAGGACGCGCGGATGGCCCGGACGTTGGTGGAAGTCGAGGTTCAGGCGGTGACCGTGCTCACGGTGTGGGCCGGTGACGCGCTCACCTGTGACATCCGGGCTCGCGAGCTGTCGGCGGCGCTGTCTGGTGGGGATTACCGGGTGGTGCGGCCGTACGGTGCGCAAGAGGAGCTGTTCGCATTGGGGCTTCCCGGTACCGTGCGGGCGCCGAAGTTGGGGCAGTTCGCGCAGCACCAGCTGTCGGAGGACTGGGCGGCGGCGGGTGCGTTCACTTTGTCGCGGGTGGGTGACCCGACGGGGATGATGATCGGTCATGACCTGGACAGCGGGACGATCCGTCCTGTCCTGCTGAATCCGGCTGACGCTCCGCAGGTGAATGCTTCCGCGTCGAGTGCGGTGATCGGTGACCTGGGCAGCGGCAAGAGCGTCTTGGCGAAGTTGGTAACCGCGGGAGTGGTGGACCGTGGCGGGCGGGCGATTGTGATCGACCGGACCCCGATCCGTGAGTGGGCGAGCTTCGCCCGGGCGTCGATGGGTGGGCGGTGCCAGATCATCGACGCCGCCGAGGCAAGGATCAGCATTGACCCGTTGCGGGTGTTCGGCGGTCCCGTCGGCGCTCACTACGCGCTCTCGTACCTGACGTTGCAGCTGGGCGTCGGGGCGATGACGGCGGCCGGGGCTGTCCTGCACCACGCCGTGGAGGAAGTGTCCGGCGGCCCGCACCCGTCAATGGGCAAGGTCCTAAACGTCCTGGCCAGCCTGGCCAAAAGCGGAGGTGCCAGCCGTGCGGACGCCGCCACGACCATGGCCGACCTTCTCCGGATCGTCCGCGCCAACCCCCTCGCCGCGATGGTGTTCGATGCTGATCTGCCGCCGGTGAACCTGGCCGGGGACCTGGGCGCTGACATGGTCGTGGTCACCACCACAGGATTGACACTGCCGCCTCGGGAAGCATTCGCCGATGTCGAGGTCCTGCGGCAGCAGCCGTTGGAGGCTCTGATCGGGCGGGCAGTGCTGTACTTGATCGCGGCGATCGCCCGGCAGGCGGCGTTCACCGACCCGGGCCGGTTCTGCCTGGTCTCCCTGGATGAGGTGTACTGGCTGACCTCCTCCGCGGAGGGTGCCGCGCTGATCCACGAGATGCTGCACGACGGCCGCAAGCACGGCGCCGGCGCGTTCATGGGTGCCCACGATGTCGATGAGCTCGGCAAGGACGCCGGGCTGATCGCCTACCGGTACCAGACCCGCACTGCGGACAGTGTCCGGGCGGCGAAGGGCCTGCGCTTCCTGGGCCTGGACGGTGACGACGAGGACCTGGTCCGGCTGGTGGCCAGCGGCCTGTCCCCGGTGGGCCAGGCCCAACGGGAAGGCGAGATGCTGCTGCGCGACCCACGGATGCAGGTCGGGCGGATCAAGGTCGTCGTCCCGCCCGTGCCCCGCCTGAAGGAATCGATCTTCACCACACCCGGCCGCACCACACGGCCCGCAGCTGCGGCTGAGGCTGAGGCCGTTGCGGGGACGTCGTGAGGGGCGGTCGCTTCGTGATGGACCGGGGAACGCTGCGGGCGGCCGGGTTCGTCGCGGTTGTGACGGTTGTGTTCCTGGTGACGAACACGTCGGTCGCGATGGCAGCCGACGGGTCGGCCGGCGGCGGACTCCTGGGGCCGCTGGATGTACTGACCCGCGAGGGTGCTCCGCTGAGCGGCTATCAGCTGGAGGCGGCGGCCGGGCCGAAACCCACCCGGACGGGCTCGGCGCCGATCGTTGAGGCGGTCGCGACAGGTCAGACTCCCGACCTCGGGATTGCCCGCGAGACCCAGCGGCTTGTCATGGGCGGCCTGTTCACGCTGGTGCGGCTGCTGGTCGGGCTGTGCTGCTGGCTGATCGGCTTCGTGTTCCGCTTCCCCCTGCACACCCTGCTGATCCAGCCCGCGCAGCGTCTCGCCGACGCCTACGAGCGGCACGTGGTCGGCGCTCTGGGCCTCGAAGGTCTCATGCTGGCCTGGGCCTTCGCCTTCGGCCTGATCCTCTTCGTCCGCGGCCGTGTCGGCAAAGGCCTCGGTGAGATCGTGGTGACGCTGGTCATCGCCGCCCTGGCCGCCAGTGCCTTCGTGCGCCCGGACTACCTCCTCGGCAAAGACGGCCCCCTGGACCAGACCCACCAGGCTGCCCTGGAGGTCGCGTCCATCACCACCTCCTCCTACTTCGACACCCCGGCACGCGGCGGCCGTCCCTGCGACACCGCGGTCGGGCCCGCCCATGAGGCGTGCGTGAAGGAGCGCGCCGAGGCCCGGACCGTCATCACCCCGATCCAGCACGCGCTCACCGACGCCCTGGTCGTCAAGCCCTACATGCTGGTCCAGTACGGCCGCGTTCTGGACCCGAGGAAGGCCGGTCAAGAGGCCGCCTACAAGGCCCATGTGAAGTGGGTCAAGAGCGGCCTGCCCAAGGGAAAGGCACCTCGCGGCACGGCCCCGGCCCCCGGCCCGGACAGCAATTGCGAAGGCGTCATCGGGCCCCTGAAGGAATCCTGCGAGAAAGACGTCGCTGAAGGCGAGAAGCCGGCGGAAGGCGCCGCCTCCGAATCCAGCACCCCGAGGCGGGCCAACGAAGACTGCGAAGGGCTGATCGGGTCGGCTGACGACTACTGCGAGAACCCGGAGAAGGCGAACCCGTGCTCGAAGCTGGACGGGGCCTCCAGGAACTACTGCGAGGCCGGCACCAGCACCGGCGACTACACGCCGGATCCCTTCTCACAGCTCATCAGTGATCTGGAGGAGGCGGGACCGGTTGGCCGGGCCTGCGCCGAGTACGCGAAGGAGCCGTCCTGGGACCGGGTGTGGGCGGTCATCGCCCTGCTGGTCGCCGTGCTGATCGTGGCGCTGATGGTCATGTCGATGGCCGTGGTGATGCTCGGCTCCCAGGGCGCGGACGCCGCGACCGCGGCCGTGGGGCCGGTGGTGTGGGTGTGGGCGATGCTGCCCGGGCCCTCCCGGATGCTGCTGTGGCGCTGGTGGGGCGTGTTCGTGGTCTCCGCCCTGGTTTCGTTCGTGGCCGCGATGTGCCTGCCCCTGTTCGGGATCGCCGTGGATGCCCTGCTCTCCGACAGCGGCCCTGACCAGATGATGGAGCGGCTGCTCCTGGTCGACGCCCTTGCCCTGGCGTTCCTGGTCATGCACCGCCGGATCCTGACCGCGACCGCCGGGTTCGGGCAGCGCATGGCCCTGCGGATGCAGTACGCGAAGATCGGCGGCGGCAGCCTGCGCGGCAGCAGCTCCGACCTGGGCGCCGCGCTCGCCCTGAATCGCGGCGGCTTCGGCGCCGGGCTGGGCGGGGGGCCCTCGGTGGTGCACGGGGCGTTCGGGTCCCGGCTGCGGCAGCTCGGCAGTCTCGCCGCCCTCGGGGACGGTGCGGGCATGCCGATGTCCCCGGGCCGGCTGCTCGGCGACGCGGTCGCCGAAGGACGACGCGGTATCGCCCCGCTCGCGATGGCGCTGCGCGGTGTGCATACGGCCTTGATCGGTCCCAAGCCCCGCCAGCATCCAGCGGCGGCCTGGCTTCACGCGGTCGCGAACGGCATGGTCCCCGGCCAGCCCGGGAAGCGGGGCGAGATGGTGACGGACCAGCGGACGGGTGAAATCCTCCACGATCCGGACACGGACCGGCCGTTGCTCGGGTCGCGTTTCCATGCCCGTGCCTCGCGGCTGCGGGGCTATCGCGTCGCCTCCCGGACTGGTCGCTTCGTCTACGGAGCGACGCTGGGGCTTCCCCGCAACGTCCGGCGAGGCAAGGGGGCCGCGTCGCAGTTGACCGGCGACGCCCACACACAGCTGCGGGTGGCAGCCCATCATGTCCGCGAGGACGCCGCCGCATGGATGCCTGTCGCCCAGCGCACCTACGAGGCCAGCCGGGCTGTGGGATCCGGCATCAGCCGTACGGGGCGCGCCGTGGGGTCCGGCATCGGACACACGCGGCGCGCTGTGGGAACGGGAGCGGTAGGCGCCGTCATCTACACCTCTTCGCCTGCAGGAGCGCGCGGGCCCCGGCCGGGCCAGCGAGGCACGATCAGCCGCCAGGACTCCCTTGCGCCTGGGACACCCACGCCGTCTGTCTCCTCCCTCCGCCCCTCCAGGCGGGTACCCGGACATGGTCCCGCGTCCGTCCCCAGCCTCAGCTCCAGC
Source organism: Streptomyces sp. NPDC044704 (assembly GCF_056433525.1). NCBI lineage: Bacteria > Bacillati > Actinomycetota > Actinomycetes > Kitasatosporales > Streptomycetaceae > Streptomyces > Streptomyces sp. NPDC044704. The sequence goes on along the minus strand of NZ_JBWKGY010000026.1, from coordinate 19,669 downwards.
TCCAGCTCCAGCTCCAGCGAAGATTCCGGCTCCAAGCCCAGTTCTGGTTCTGGTTCGCGGGTTCCCTCCGCCGCCTCCGTCAGCCCAGCCAAGCGTCGCCCTCGGCCGGCGCGCCCGGTTCCGAAGACTCCGCCTGCCCGTCGGCCGTCGCCAGAAGCAGGTCCGGCGCTGCCTCCCACATGGCCTCAGCCACGGCCTCGGCCGTTGGCGGAGCGGGCTTCGGAGCCACCGGCCCCGGCACGTCCGGAGCCCGCGCAGCCGGAGCCGTTGGGACGGCAGGCCTCCTCACAGCGTGAGGCGGAGCTGGAGCGGTACCGCGCGAACGTCGAGAAGTTCGCCGCCGAGGCGCGCAAGCGGCGCCGTGAGGGCGGGGAGCGGCCGCGCGGCGAGGGGGGTCAAGGGTGAAGCGGTGGAAAAGGCTGGGGTGTCTCGGGGTGCTCGTGATGGTCGCGGCCGTGTGCTGCGCCGGGCCGGCAGTGCTCGGGACAGCCTTGGCCAAGAACCGCGTCGGCGGGACAGCCGGTGGGGCGGTCAGTGCGGCCGAGGCCGGAATCCCTGAGCGGATGATGGCCGCTTACCTCACCGGTGCCGCGCAGATCGGGGCACATGTCCCCGCCTGCAAGGGGATGCGGTGGCAGGTCCTGGCGGGGATCGCGCGGGTGGAGTCCGATCACGCGTCCGGGCGTCTGGTCGGGGTGAGCGGGGACATCCAGCCGCTCATCATGGGCCCTCGGCTGGACGGGTCCGGGGCCGGCGGGAACACGACCGCGATCCGGGACACCGACGGCGGGCACTGGGACAACGACACTGAGTTCGAGCGGGCGGTGGGGCCGTTCCAGTTCCTGCCCGAGACGTTCCGAGCGTACGGCAAGGACGGAAACCGCGACGGGGTGGCCAACCCGCACAACGCCGATGACGCCGCGGCGTCGGCGGCCGTCTACCTGTGCGGGAAGGGCCGCAACCTCGGCGACCGGGAGGAGCTGCGCAAGGCCATCCACACCTACAACCTGTCCTGGGCGTACGTGGACGACGTCATGTCGGGCATCGACCGCTACGACGCCCTCGGCCGAACTCCCTCCCTTCCCTCCGGGAACGTCGGCGCTGTCATTCAGGCCGCGCTCGCCCAGCAGGGCCTCCCCTACTCCTGGGGCGGTGGCGGACCCAGCGGTCCCACCACCGGGATCTGCTGCTCCCCCGGCGGACAGGACGGCCGCACTGTCACCGGGTTCGACTGCTCGGGCCTGACCCAGTACGCCTACGCCAAAGCCGGAATCACGCTCCCACGCACCGCGGCCACGCAGGCCGGTGTGGGGAAACGGATCCCCGCCTCCGCCGGCTACGCGGCCCTGCTCCCGGGTGACCTCATCTTCTTCGGCTACAGCCCAACCGCGGACTCCACCATCCATCACGTCGGGATCTACCTCGGCGACGGAAAGATGATCAACGCGCCCCGGCCGGGCAAGCCCGTACGAATCGACCCCGTCACCTCGATGCCCGACTACGCGGGAGGGGCGAGGCTCCTGTGACCCGCCCACCATCAAGCGGCAGCCGGCTGATCGTCAGCGCCGCTGTCCTCGCCACTGCCGGAATTCTGCTGCTGTATGCGGGGATCGGAAGGCAAGAGCAGCCCGGCGAGCCGCAGGCCAGCATAAGTCAGTCAGCCGGCCTCATGCCCGACAGCGCTCTGCCGGCCGAACACCGTCAGGGCGCGCCCGCGCCGTCCCGCTCCCTCCGGGCCTCCCCTGGTCCAGCCGGACCGGTGAGCGCCCTGCCCTCCTCATCGCCACCTGCCCCCGAACCGTCCCGGTCTACTGACGCCAGTCCCGGAGCGGACCGGCAGGAACTTCCGCCGTCCGGCTCCGGCCCGGCAGCGGACCCTCTGATCCAGCAGGTCCTGGACCAGGCCACCACACCGGACCTGCCGCCCGATACCGAGCGGCAGCTGATCGCCCTCGGACGCGCTGCGTGGCTGGATGAAACGGCGGGCTACACGCAGGTCCGTATCCAGGCGGCCTCCGCCCGCCGCGACACCGCGCCCACGCCGGGCACCGGCACCGAGCGGCCGGCGGCGGGACGGGCGGTAGTGCGGCTGGTGTGGGCCGGGGCCGACCCGGCCGGGACCTACCTTGACGGCCGCCCCGCGGCCGTCCACTTCACCCAGAACGGAGAAGGCACATGGAACCGCACGTGACCGCGTCCGGACTCCTCGGCACAGCTACGGCAACGTTCGAAGTCCTCGTGGCACTGGTGCTGTGGGTTCGGGCGAACGGCTGGTGGCTGGCCCTGATCGGGGCTGCCGGACTCCTGGCCTGGGAAGTGGTGCAGCGGCGCCTCACAACTAAGGCCCTGTCCGAGCGCACGTTTGTAGAGCTCGCGCCGACCTCGCAGTTCGCCCCGGATCCTGAGCAGATCTGGCGTCAGGGCATGCAGCTGGTGCGGGCGGCCGGGTCAGGGCCGTGGTGGACCCCGCGGCGGGCCCGCACGCTGCGCGTACGGCTTCGTGCTGACGGAGAGCGCCCGCTGGCTTACCGGCTCGAAGCCCCAGCGAGCGCCCGCGCCCTGATCGCCCAGACGCCTTACGCGCCGCGTGTGCAGGTCAAGCCGGCAGCCCCGGTCACCGACAAACAGCGCAACCACGTGGTGCGGGCCGTCCTGACCTTGCACGGCGAGCCCGGGTCCCGGCTACGGAATGTTCCCCTGGACCCGGATCCGCTTCAGCCTCTGCTCGATGCCGTCGGCGGGGTAAAGGCGGCCACGGGGGACGTTGCTGAAGTGTGCGTGGACATCTCCCCCGCGTCACGGTGGCATCTGGCGGCGCGCCGCTGGACAACCGTGCACCAGGCCCGGGAGAAAGCCCGGCGCGAGGCCCGGCAAGAGGCGCAGTGGCTCACCCGGGACACCTGCGACAGTCTGCCCGTGGCCGTGGGGAAGCTCTTTGACCCGGCGGAATGGAGTGGCAGGCGCCGCGGGCAGATGGTGATCTCCCCGCGCCCGCGCCGCGTCGACCGGGACGCGGTGCTGGGCAAGCTCGCCCACACCCCTGGTCTGGTGCGGGTACAGATTCTGGTGCGGTGCGTCTCGGATGCCCAGGGGCGGGCCGAAGCCCGGCTGGCCCGGATCGGTGCGGCCATGGATGTCTACGCGGGTGCGTCGCGGCTCTCGTCGCTCGGCTGGTCTCTGGGACCTGTGCGGTTCGGGCCGGACCGCAGGCCGTGGCGGGCTCGGTTCGATGAGCAGTGGTCGACGGCGGTGATGCGGCCGGCCCGGGGAGGGTGGGCGCACATCGAGGAGATCGCCGGATTCCTGAAGCCGCCGACCGTCGCGGCGCGCGTGCCGGTGCTGGAGAGCGACATGCCGACTTTTGACCTGGGCAAGTTGCTGCTGCCGCAGGGCTGGTACCAGGGCCCGGACGGCAGTGAGCGGCTGCTGGCCACCCATGAGGACGACACTCTCTTCGAGGTCCAGTCGGGCAAGGCCGGCTGGGGCAAGACCATGCGCGCCCAGGTTCACGCGGTGGCCAGTGCGCACAACGGGCGGGGCCTCGCATTCGTGGACCCGCACGGCGACTCCTTCGCGGACGTAGCCCGCTACCTCGCACACGACGGCATGATGGGCCGGATCGCCCTCTTCGACCTGACCGTCCGCGAGGACGGGGACATGCTCAGCTGCTGGAACCTCCTCGACATGAGCGGCGGCCAGCCCGCGCACGAGGTCTGCGCCGCCGTGGTCGAAGCGCTAGCAGGCGCCCTGGGATGGGGAGACATGAGCGCTCCGCGGGCGCTGACCATCCTGACCAAGGCCGTCGAAGCCCTCCTCACCGTCAATGCGGCGGCGGTCGCGGCCGGTGAGCCGGAGCGGCAGGCCACGGTCTTCCAGGTCCGGACGCTCCTGACCGAGCCAGCCTTTCGCCAGCTCGTGCTGGCCCTGCTCGATACAGAGGCTCTGCGCTGGTGGACTTCCAGCTTCCCCGACCTGCCCAGGGACTCGCTTCCCACAGTCCTGAACCCTCTGGAGCGTCTGGGTTCGTCCCCAGTCATCCGCGCCTTCCTGGGGTGTCCGGTCAGTGGCTACGACATCCGGCGCGCGATGGACGACGGTCAAGTGATGTGGATCTGCCCGCCGGGGACCGGGCCCACCGACCGGCTGCTGATCTCCCTGATCATCCACGACTTCCTGCGCGCAGGCCTGTCCCGCCGCGACCTGCCCGAAAGAGACCGCCAGGCCTTCCGCTTCTACCTGGACGAGCTGATTTCCCTGGACCAGGGGGACTCCCACGTCGTCGCCCAGATCACTGAGCAGCTGCGGAAGTTCGGGTGCCGTCTGCACGGGATGACGCAACTCCTGCACCGGCTCTCCCCCGCCACCCGCTCCGCGCTGATGCAGAACGCGGGCGGCCTCTCGACGACAGCCGGCTCGGTCGAGGCGATCTCGCAAATCACCAGCCAGTGGCCCGGCACCGTCACTCCCGGCGATGTCTCCGGGCTGGACCGCTGGTGGCACTACGCGTCCTTCACCATCGCGGGCAAGCGGATCGGACCCCTGCTGATCCGGGGCCCTGAACTGAAGGAAGTGTTCGGTGATCTCGCCCGGCCGTCCCGGGTTCCCGAGCTCCTCCAGGCGTCTCACACCAATACCAGGGCCCGCCCGATGGCCGAGGCGACCGCTGTGGCCCTCGCCCAGGAGGTCCAGGTCCGCGCCTTCCTCACCACCCAAGCCACACCCGCCGCCGCAGTCGGCGACACCGAGACCGGAGAGACGTACGCATGACCCTCGCCCTGCTCCAGCCGCACACCGGCGACACCCAGGCTCACCGGGCCCTGGCACTGATCGCCCAGCACCGGCTGCTGACCTCCACCCAGATCCACCAGATGCTCCTCCCCCACATCCCGCCCCGGAAGATCCACAAGGTGCTGGTTCCGCTCCGCGAGCAAGGGCTGATCGCCCACACCACCCTCGGCGGCCGAAGCGGACTCCACGCCCACTTCCTCACCCCCACAGGCCTCCAGACCGTCAGCGACTGGCCCGAGCTGCGCGGCCGCACCGTCTCACCGATCCACTCATCGGAGACGGCGACCCTGCGCGCGGCTCATATCCTCACCGGTGTCCGCGCCCACCTCGCCTTCCTCACCGACGCCCGCACCCGCGGCGACGAGTACGAGCCGCTGGACTGGGTCCCCGAAGTCACCCACCGCCTCCCCGACACCGCGGGCGAAGACCGGCTCATCGCGGACGCCGTCTTCCACTACACCGCCACCCGCCCCCGCCTCCAGTACCGGGCCTTCGTCGAAGTCGACCGCACCACCATGAGCAGCGAACGCCTGGCCCGCAAACTCATCGCCTACGCCCGCTTCCACGACTACACCCCCCTGCCCCCCGGCCGCCGGGGCGCCATCGGAGACCAGGCCGCGATGCTGGCCTGGCAGCGCTCCTACCCCCGCTTCCCCCGGATCCTGTTCATCCTCACCGGCGCGTCCCGCACCACCCTCACCAACCGGATCGAGGACCTGCGGCGCATGACCGCCAACCACAACCTCGTCACCCACCTCGCCGCCCGCGTCCCCCTCGGCGCCGCCATCCTCGAAGACATCGAAACCCACGGCCCCCAAGCCCCGGTCTGGACACCGCTGGCCGGCGCCGCGGAGCCCCGCGGCTGGACCCAGCTGTAACCCCCGCCCAGACCGAGAGCCGGCAACCACGCCCAGCCAGGGGCAGGGGCAGGGGCAGGGGCAGGGGCAGGGGCAGGGGCAGGGGCAGGCGGTGAACAGGTGCTGGAACCGCATCGTGACGCCCTCGCCCAGCGGTGGTGAGGAAAGCGGTGAGATCCGACGGCAATCATTACCAGCAGCAAAGAACAAGCCAGAATGAGGAGTTCCGGCCACAGACTGCCGGACGCCCTCCGAAAGCCGTCCTCTCGAACGGTCACAGCCGAAACTCCCGCCTCGCGGCCCTGCATGCATATGACTGACCGGCATTCAGGGGCAAAAGTCACGTTCGATCATCTGCATCCCAAGAACCCCATAGGCCCTGGACCGTTGAGGTCGTAGGGTGCCGGATAGGCACATCACAACCGTACTCAAACACGTTGCAGAAGCGATTTATATGGCTCGGCCGGGCGCTCTCAGCCCAGTCCGACAAGGTGACCCCGGGGAGACTCTGTGACAACGGCACGACAGCACCACACCCGCACCACTCACCGCCGGCTCCTGACATCCGCCACCATCGTCGCGAGCCTCATCACGTTCACAGCCGGGTGCACCGGCGAGAGCAAGGAAAACAAAGCCGCGGCCCCGAGCGTCTCCCCCAGCAGCGTCGCCCCCACGCCCCCGGCTGCGCCCAGCGTGTCCGCCGACCCCGAGGCCGCGGTCAAGGCCGAGGTGCAAACGGCATACACCCGGTACTGGGACGTGCTAACCGCCGCCTACGCGAAGGCCGACCCCAACCACCCGGACCTAAGCAAGGTCGTCACCGGAACAGCGCTCGTGCAAAACCAGCAGGATCTCGCGCACTACCGCAAGGGCGAATATGTCTTCACCGGCAAGCCGGAGCACTCCAGCACAGTGATCACCTTCAAGCCGGAGGCAAAGCTCGAGACCGCCGTCATCACGGACTGCCTGGACATCAGCCAGTGGAAGCCCTTGGAGAAGAACGGGATGGAAGCGAAGCTGCCCGAATCCCGGCTGCTCCGCTACGTCAACACCGTGATCGTCGAGAAGTGGCCGAACGGCTGGATGGTCCTGGAGGACAACCAAGAGGGGAAGGCGTGTTAAGAAGGTGCGGGCGCGTGCTCGGCGCGGTCGCTCTCCTCGCAGCCGGCACGTCGGACGCTTACGCGGATGATCCGATCAAAGTCGACCCCTGCAGAAAGCGCATCTGCCTCGAAGCCAACGACAAAGGAAGCAGCGGCGGCAAGCCGCCCTCCGGTTCGGGCGCGGGGCAGACGGGCGGTTCATCGAAGGGGTCGGGGAGGAACATCGACGGGATGGGCGAGGACTGCTCATTCCGTCTGCTTCAGCCTCCACCGCCGGCCGACAGCACGTTGTGGCAGGGGCATTCGCCCGGTGACGGCGCCATCTACCTCGACCCCTGTGGCATCGGGAACGGTCTCCAGGGCGAAGCCCTCGTGGGCGCGGGGCGGGCCTTCTGGGCGCAGGATCCGCCCGGCGCGGTGGCGGTCGATCCCGCGGTGCTGGCGCAGCGTGCGGTGGATTCGATGCTGCTGTCTCCTCCGGCGATCGGCATCGTGCCGAAACCGGGCGGCGTCGGGGTGGTTGGAATGCCGGTCTACATGTGGACGGCGACCGGCCCCGAGACGTACGGGCCGAATGTCGCGTCGGCGTCGGCCGGTGCCGTGACGGTCACGGCGACGGCGAAGGTGTCGAAGATCGTGTGGGTGATGGGTGACGGGAAGACCGTCGTCTGCACCACCCCGGGCACGCCCTACAACGCCTCGTTCGGTAAGAACCCGTCGCCGGACTGTGGGCACCGCTACGCGAACCCCGGGAAGTACCACGTGACCGCCACCTCGACCTGGACCATCGACTGGACCGGTGGAGGACAGAGCGGCCAGCTGACGGAAGTCCGCTCCAGTGCAGTGGACATCGCCGTGGGCGAAGTCCAGGTAGTCGGCCAGTAACCCCGCCCCTCCTCTCCTTCTCCTCTTTCTCCCCCCTCTTCTTGGAGGCATCGCTCGTGAGCAGCACTGTCACGCCCGCGCAGGGTCGTGCTCCCGTTCCCGGTCCGGGTGGTCCTGTCTGTAGCCCAGTGTCGGCGCCGCGTGTTGTTCGTCAGCGACGTCGTCGACCTGGGCTGATCGCTCTGTCCGTAGCTTTGATCGCGGCCGGGGGTCTGTCCGGTGCGCTGCTGTTCACCGCGTCCGGGCAGCGGTCGAGTGTGCTGGTGGTGGCGCGTGATGTGCAGGTGGGCGCGGCGATCACGGATGCGGATCTGGCGCCCGCGTCGATGGCGCTGGATCCGGCGGTGAAGGCCGTCCCGGTGGCGAAGAAGGGCGGGATCGTCGGCCGGCGCGCGGCGGTGGCCTTGAAGGCCGGTTCCCTGCTGTCGCCGGAACAGGTGACCTCGACCTCCCTGGTCAAGACCGGGGAGCAGTTGGTCGGTGTGGCTTTGAAGCCGTCGCAGCTTCCGGCGAGCCGGCTGGCGCCGGGGCAGAAGGTGTTGATCGTCTCGACTCCCGACCCGGCCCAGGCAGCTGCCGCGAACGGTGGCAAGCCGGGTGAGGCGGCCGCGGCGCCGAAGACGTTGCCGGCGACGGTGGTGGCGGTGGGTGTGGCCGCTCCGGCGACGGGTGTGGTCGTGATCGATGTGGCGGTGCCGGCCAGTGACGGGCCGACGCTGGCCGCGCGGGTGGCGACGGGTGCGGTGGCTTTGATCATCGCGCCGCAGGAGGGCTGATGACCGTCATCGCGCTGGCGGGCGGACTCGGCGCCCCGGGAGTGACCACGACCGCGATGGCGCTCCTGCTGACGTGGCCGATGCCGGAGGGCCACCGCGTGCTCCTCGCCGAGGCGGACCCCGACGGCGGGGCGATCCTGCCCGGTGCCCTCCAAGGCACCCTGGACAACTCCCACGGCCTGCGGAATCTGGCCGTCGCCTCCCGGCAGGGACAGCTCGGTGATGCGTTCTGGCGGCAGTTGGTGGACATCACCGACGCCGAGACCCGCGACCGGCTGGTGCTGCCCGGCCTGTACGACCCGGCGCACGCGTCGGCGATGGAGCCGGTCTGGCGGCCGCTCGCCGGCCTGTTCGCCGGGATCGAGGACCACGGCCACGATGTCCTGGTGGACCTCGGACGTCGAGGAGCCTTCGGAGCGTCGGGCGTCCTGGCGCAGCGCGCCGACGTCGTGCTGCTGGTCGCGCGGAACACGTTGAGGAGCCTGCAAAGCGCGCAGGTGCGGCTGAAGGCGTTGCGGGAGCAGCTGGGGGCGGGGGCGGACGTCGCCATGGTCCTGGTCGATGAGGGCCCGTTCTCCCGGGAGGAGGTTCGCAAGCGGTTGGAGGTCGAGGTGGTGGCGGTGATGCCGTGGCGGCCGAAGGAGGCCGCGGTGTTGTCGGACGGGGCGGAGCAGCCTCGCCGGTTCGAGGCGAGTCCGTTCATGCGGTCGGCGCGGTCGGCGGCGGTGCGGGTGCAGGAGATGGTGGAGATCCGGCGTTCGCGTCTGGCCCCGCCGACAGCGGGACAGGCGGTCACCAATGCGCGCTAACCCCATCCACCACGACCCCCGCGGTTCCCTCGCCGCCCGACTGTCCGAAGCGCGTCCCGCACCCACCCGACAGGTCCCACCCGCATCGGTTCCGCCAACGGGCTGGGGACCGGATGCCGTACGCCCGGCGGCAGCCGTTCCGGCGGTCTCGGCGGTCGTCGCCCAGACGCCGAGCGTCCTTGCCGCACCGCTGGACTATGCGGCGGTGCGGCTGATCAAGAAGGAAGTCGGGGAGCGGCTGACCGACCTGCTGCGGGCCCGGCCGGGGCTTTCGGAGGCTTCGCGGGAGCAGCAAGGTCGTCATCTGATTGCCGAGCAGGTCGCCATATGGTCGGACGCCGAGGCCATCAAGCGCAGCGCTGCGACCAGTGGGGCCGAGGACGCGGCCATCGCGCAGGCCGTATTCGACCTTCAGTTCCGTGCCGGTCGGCTCCAGGCGCACCTCGACAATGTGCTCGTCGAGAACATCTTCATCAACTCGTACTCCGACGTGTGGCTCGACTTCACCGATGGGCGTCGGGTCCAGGTGCCGCAGGTGGCGGACTCCGACGAGGAGCTGCGCGAGCTCCTGCACGATCTGGCCCGGCGCACGACCGGCCAGTCGGAGCGGAGTCTGTCGACGGCGGACCCGTTCCTGGCCCTGCGGTTGTCGGAGGGATCACGGCTCCAGGCCGTCACCGAGGTCACCCCCGGCACCTATGTGACGATCCGCCGGCACAGCATGCGTGACGCGGATCTGCCCGAGCTGGTGTCCAAGGGCATGCTCGATACGACGCTGGAGGAGTTCCTGCGGGCGTGCGTGCGCGCCGAGAAGAACATCATGGTCGTCGGCGGGCAGGCGGCGGGCAAGACCACCCTGCTGCGGGCACTACTGCGGGAGATCGACCCCGATGAGCGGTTCGCGACCCTGGAGACGGAGTACGAGCTTTTCGCCCACGAGAACGGCTACCACCGGCAGGTCGTGCCGATGGAGGCCCGGGAGTCGAACGGCGAGGTCGTCGGCGGGGTAGCGGCGGGTGAGATCACGCTGATGGATCTGATGTACCGGGCGCTGCGTATGACGCTGACGCGGATCGTGGTCGGTGAGGTCCGCGGGCCGGAGATCGTGGCGATGCTCCAGGCGATGACCAACGGTGCGGGCGGCAACCTGTGCACGCTGCACGCCATCCGGCCGTCGGTGGTCTTCGACCGGATCGCCGAGCTGTATCTGCTGGCACAGGCGAACATGTCCGAGGCGCTCGCCTACCGGCAGGCCGCGAACGGACTCGACTTCATCGTGTTCGTCGGGCAGATCGATGAGACGCGGATCGGCGGGCACCGGCACCGGTTCGTCTCCCACGTCCTGGAGGTCACCGGGATCGGTGAAGGCGGACGGCCGGAGACCAACACGGTCTTCGGGCCGCGCCCGGACTGGGGCGAGCACCGGGCCGTTCCTCTGATGCTCCCGCGCTGCGTGAACGACCTGCGGCGAGCCGGCTTCGACGCAGCCCTTCTGGATGCGCCCACCGGGGCGTGGGCGACAGCTCTTCCGCTGCTGGTGCCGGAGGTCACGACATGACCGTGCTGTTGCTGTGGGTCCTGGCGGGCCTTGCCGTCGCGGGTGGCCTGGTCGGTGTCGTCGTCGGTGTGGCGGGCACGACGGCCCCCAAGGGGCCGGGGATAGCCGCCCGGCTACGCGCCGGACGCCGACTCGCGGGCCGCGACGAGAAGATGGTCCGCCGTACGCGGCTGGCCATCGGCGCGACGGCCGGGATGGCTCTGTGGCTGGTGTCGGGAGTGTTCATCGCCGCAGCTTTGGTGTTCCTCGCCGTGATCGGCGTGCCGTGGCTGCTGTCGCCGACGAAGTCCGCCACCGCGCGGATCGGGAAGCTGGAGGCGCTGGGCGAGTGGACGCAGCGTCTGGCGAACGTGCTGCGGCTCGGCCGCGGCCTGGACGAAGCGCTCCAGGTGTCCCGCAAGGGATGCCCCGCGGAGATCGCAGCCGAGGTCGGTGACCTGGTTGACCGGCTTCAGGCCGGGTGGCGGCTCACGGAGGCACTGCGCGAACTCGGCGATCTCCTGGACGATGTGACGGCTGACAAGGTGGTGGCTGCGCTCGTAATGTCGGCGGCCGACCGCGGGCCGGGCCTGGCGCAGGCTCTCGATGACCTCGCCGAGTCCGTCCACGAGGAGGTCGCCCGGCGCCGGGTCATCGAGGCGGACCGGGCCAAGCCCCGTACGACGATGCGGTGGATGACGATCATCACCCTCGGCGTCATCGGCGCCGGGTTCCTTGTCCCCTCCTATACGGCCCCCTACGGCACGTTTCTCGGCCAGCTGGTCCTTGGGATCCTGTCGGCCGGCTTCGTCGGGGTGCTCGCGCTCATGCGGCAGATCGCCGACACCAAGCCCACTCCCCGCTTCCTGATCACCGACCCCCGCAGCGCCGTCGGGCCCGCCCCCTTCTCTGACGGGGCACACACGAACGAGGAGGTGAGCGCATGACTGCACCTATCTCAGCGATCCTGGCCGGCGCGGCCATCGGCGGTGGAGTGGCCCTCGCGGTGCGCGAGATTCTGCGCCCGGCACCCGCCCTCGGCCCCGCCCTGCGACGTCTTAACGAGCCGGCCACGCCCCCGGTCCTCGGCAAGGAAGCCGACCCGGACGAGCGGTGGGGGCAGTGGCTGGTGGAGCGTCTCGCCGACGCCCCGGGTGTACGGATCCCCTACAAGGACCTCGCGCTTACCGGCACGGCGCCGGCGCGATTCCTGCTGATGAAGGTGGCGTTGGCGGGCGGGGGTCTGCTGCTTCCGCCCCTCTCCACGATCCCGCTTCTGCTGCTGGGAGTGCCGCTGTATCTGCCCGCGATCGTGGGGATCCTCGCCAGCATTGTGCTGTGGTTCGCCCCCGACCTTGCCCTGCGGGACAAGGCCAAGCGGGCACGGAACGAGTTCGCCCACGCCATGGCCGCCTACCTCGACCTGGTCGCGCTGCGCCGGGCCGGGAACGTGTCCGCCGAGCAAGCCATGGAGCAGGCCGCCCTGGTCGGGCAGGGGTGGGCGTTCCAGCGGATCCAGGAAGCGCTGGCCCGCTCGCGGGTCGACAAGGTCCCGCACTGGGAATCCCTGGTCCGCCTAACCGCCGAACTCGACCTGCCCGTTCTCGACGATCTCGCCGCGATCATGCGGCAGTCCGCTGACGACGGCGCCTCCGTCTACGCCACCCTGCGCTCCCGTGCGAAGAACTTGCGCACCGAGCTCCTCGCCGCCCAGGCGGCCGACGCGAACGCCAACAGCGAGAAGATGACCGCCCCCGGCGCCCTGATGGCTGTCCTGGTCATGCTCCTCATCGCGTTCCCCGGCGTCATCCGCATGATCAACACCTGACACACCTGAGAAGGAGTCCACTCATGAAGCTCGCCATCCGTCTGTCTCTCGCGTTGCGTTCGCACTGGGAGGAGATCAAGGAGCACAGCGACAAGGACCGGGGAGACATCTCCATCACCACGATCATCATCTGGGTCGCCGCCGTCGCCGGGGCCCTCGCCATCGCCGGGACGATCGGGATCGTCGTCACCAAGTACAACACCAAGCTCTCGGGCATCTGAGCACTGCACGGCAGGCACAACGAAGCGTGGCAGCAGAACCATGGGAGAAGGGGGCGGGGTGTCGGACACAGAACGGGCCACAGCCGGGGAGGCACCTCCCCCAGACGACCAGGAGCGGAGCGACCGGGGGGAGGCGTCCATTCAGATGGCGATCGTCTTTCCGTTCGTCATCCTGGTCACGGTCGCGGTCGTCCAGGCCTCCATGTGGTTCTACGCCCGCAACATCGCACTGACCGCAGCGCGCGAGGGCGTGGCCGCGGCCCGTGTCCACCAGGCGCCGGAGAGCGCGGGAGCGGCCCGTGCCCGCGAGACCCTCGGCCGGATCGCGGGCGACAGCCTGAACGACAGCACCATCAGTACCTCCGGCAGCAGCGCCACCGAGGTCCGGGTGACCGTCACCGGAACCGCCCCTTCCCTGATCCCAGGTCTGTCCGGACTGAGCGTCTCGCAGTCCGCGGGCGCACCACGCGAACGGTGGACCGCGCCATGAGCGACAACGCCAGTGGCCAGGCGCACGGTTGGGTGAGCCGGCTGCGGGAGGACCGGGGCAGCGAGACCATCGCCGCCGCAATCGTCACCCCGCTCCTGCTGATGCTGCTGTGCATGGCCATCGCCGGGGGGCGGATCGTCACCTCCGGGGCGAAGATCGACGCCGCAGCGGAAGACGCCGCCCGCGCCGCGTCCATCTCACGCACCTACTCCGGGGCGCAGGCCGAGGCCAGCGCCGCGGCCGCCCGCTCCCTCAATGACCAGGGCATCCACTGCGCCTCGACGAGTACGAGCGTCGACACGGCCGGGCTGGCCGTGCCGATCGGTGAGGTCGGCACCGTCACCGTGACGATCTCCTGCACCGTGACGATGGCCGATCTCCTGCTGCCAGGAGTACCCGGGTCCAAGACACTCACCAGCCGGTTCACTTCCGTGGTGGACGCCTATCGATCCCGGGAGGGATAAGCCGTGACCCCAACACAAGAGCTTCAGACGGCCAGCGGGCTGGGGCCGCATCAGGTGTGGGCCCGGCTGCGCGCTGGTGACGATGAGGGCGGGATCGCCGTGTTCACCGCCATCGTCGCCATCGCTCTGCTGGGCATCATCGGGCTGGCCATCGACGGCGGCGGCAAGCTGCGCGCCACCGAACGCGCGAACTCCGTCGCGATGGAGGCCGCCCGCGCCGCCGGGCAGGCCATCGACCCCGCCGCCGCCGTCACCGGTACCGGCGTCCAAGCCGATCCCGGCGCCGCCCAGGCCGCAGCACAGGCCTACCTGGCCGCGGCCGGCGCGAAGGGCAGCGCCACCCTTTCCGCGGACCGGACCCAGCTGACCGTCGCCGTCAACGGCAGCTACCAGACCAAGTTCCTGGCGATCGTCGGGATCGGGTCCATGGACGTCACCGGGCACGGCAGCGCCCGCCTGTTGCATGGCATCACCCAACCCCAGTAACCCCTCCCTCCCTGAAGCGAGAAGGACCCGGCCATGCCGAAGCCGCCCACTCCCCCACGCACACCAGCCCGGCCGGCCCGCAGCGGTGCCCAAGCAGCCGGCGCGGTCCTGCGCGCCCTGCTGAGCCTCACTGTCCTCGCCGCCCTGATCGCCGGTCTGCCCGCCCTGCTCTGGTGGGCGACCACCATCGTCGGCCCGCCCGGCGTCGCCGCGCTCTCCTCCCTGTTCTCCACCGACGACTCCGGCCAGGTCTTCCTGCTGCTCCTCGCCGTCGCCGGGTGGATCGGCTGGGCCTGTTTCACCATCGCAGTCCTGCTGGAGATCCCCGCCCAGCTCCGCGGCCGCGCCGCCCCGCAGATCCGCGGCCTCGTCGGGCAGCGGGCCGCCGCCGCTCTGGTCGGCGCCATCTTCGTGGTCCTGCCCGCCGGAACCGCTCTCGCCGCCCCCACCCTCGCACCCCCAGCCCAGTCCGTGAGCGTGAGCACCACCAGCACACCGGGCCCGCACAGCGAAGGCCAGCGGCCCGCAGCTGGCACCGACAAGGCGGGCGGCGCGGCGGTGACGTACACGGTGCGTGATGTGCGCCCAGCCGAGAGCCTGTGGTCGATCGCCGAGCAGGTACTGGGCGACGGTGAAAAGTGGACGGACATCGCCGCCCTCAACACGGGCCGGACCATGACCGACGGCCAGAGCTTCGACGCGGACCAGCCCATCCAGCCCGGATGGATCCTCCACCTTCCCACAGCAGCAACACCCGTACCCCCGGCACCGGCACCGGCTGGTACGGCTGCAGCAGCGCTGCCTCAGACCGGTGGGATGAGCACCAAAGGCAGCCACACCGAGTCCGCCAAGAGCACTCCGTACACGGTGCGCAGCGGGGACAGCCTCTCCAGCATCGCCGGTGAGCAGCTGGGACAGCAGGCGCGGTACCTCGAGATCTGGGAGCTCAACGAGGGCGGTCCGCTGCCCGGGGGCGGTGTCTTCACCGACCCCGATCTGATTTACCCCGGCCAGCAGCTCACCCTCCCCGAAGGCGCCAAGCCCCAAGAGGCAGGCAAGCCGGCGCCGGATGCTGCCCGGCCCGCCGACCGCACCGGTGATCCGGTAGGGGCCACTCCCCCGCCGAAGGCCTCGCCGGCCGCTCCACCGTCGGCCCGGCCTTCGCCTGCCACCACGCCCGCACCTTCCCCGACCGGTTCGGCCAGCACGCCGGCCAAGGCCCCTTCCTCGCCCACCCCGGCCGCCCAGGTGCCCAAGCAGGCGACCCCCGCAAAGCCGAGTGCGTCCGCCTCCCCTGCCGCGGCCAGCTCCGAGGCGCAGCCCGCCGCCGAGAGTGTCAACTGGGCGCTGGTCGGCGGGATCGGAACGCTCCTCGCCGCCTCCCTCGCCGGGGCCGTCGGCGTCCGCCGGATCCTTCAGCACCGCGCACGGCGTGCAGGGCAGACCATCGCCCAGGACAGCGACCCCACCGCCACCGAACAGGTCCTCGCGGCCGCGGCCGCGCACGAGGGTGTCGAACTCCTCGACCGGGTGCTGCGTACCCTCGCCCACTGGGCGGCCCAGGACGGTACCGAGCTGCCAAGTCTGCGGGGTGTCCGCCTCACCGGGGGCGGCATCACGCTGCTCCTCGACGAGCCGACCACACCCATCCGGCCGTTCTTGGCCGGCAGTGATTCCCGCACCTGGGTCCTGGATGGCGAAACATCCCTCCCAGCCGCCGATGATCTCGCCGACGTCCAGGCCCCCTACCCCGGACTCGTCACCCTCGGGGCCAGCGATCACGGTCTGCTCCTGGCGGACCTGACCACCTGTCGGGTCCTACTCCTGGACGGCACCGAGGAGGAAGTCCTCGAAGTCGCCCGCGCCTTCGCTCTGGAACTAGGCACGTGCGCGTGGACCGACTACAGCGAGATCCTCACCGCAGGCCTCGGTACCCGCCTCTCCGGACTCCTCCCCCAGGGCAGGATCCGTTCCATGCCGCACCTGCCGGCCGTCGCCGCCGACCTCGGCGAACTCCTCCTCGAAGCTCACCAGAACGGTGAACAGGCACTGTCGTGGCTGATGATCGGCGCCGGTGACCACGACGAGGAGCACGTCACCCAGCTCGCCGACGCCCTCGCCGCCGCCCGCGACCTGTACACAGCCGTGGTCCTGCCCGCGACCCCTGCCACCCGCCGCGCATTCCCCCACGCCGAAATCCTGAACACCGCCCGCGACACCGACACACGCCTCGACCCCCTGGACCTGCCGGTGACACTCCAGCGGGTCACCGACGAGCAGTACCGCGAGTTCGTGCACGCCTTGAAGGTCACCACCGAGGAAGCCAACCCCGCAGCCGGAGCCTGGGAGTTCACCGAGAGCCACGGCCAGCCCGCCGCCAGCGGGACAGCACTCACTGTCCGCGGTACCAGCGAGGACGCCAAGGACCCGGGCAAGCCATTCCCCGCGCTCCTCGCCGGACTGAACCCCACTGCCCCGTCCAACGAGGCAATGAAGACAGAGCCGGCCGCTGCGGTGCCCAGCCAGGACACCAGAGACTCGGATATCGCCCCGGAAACGGGGGTGACGGTGTCCGCCGTCGAGGGGGGAGTCGTACGGATCGAGGTGCTCGGCTCTCTGCGGCTGACCGGAACCGCCGTATCCGCGCACGCCCCTCGCACCGCCGCCGTCGCGGCCCTGATCCACCTGCGGCCCGGCCGCAGCGTCGACTACCTGTGTCAGGCAGTGGACCCGGTCAGCCCCTGGAACACCCACACCATGCAGTCACGTCTGTCGGAACTGCGGGGCGCCATCGGGACGTCCCCCGACGGCCAGCCCCTGCTGCCCCGGCCGAAGTCCGGAGCCGGCTACAGCTTCCATCCGTCCGTGACCTCGGACTGGGACCAGTTCAAAGCCCTGGCCGCACGCGGTCTCGCCGCGGGCCCGAAGTCCGGAACCGCAGACCTGGAAGCGGCCATGGCCCTGGTCCGGGCCAAGCCGTTCGACGGGCGCGTCCTGCCCTGGGCTGACCCGGTGATCCAGGAAATGATGGCGAGGATCACCGACACCGCCCACACGCTGGCGTGCTGGCACACCGACGGCGAGCACCCCGACCTGGACGCCGCCCGCCGTACCGTTCTCCAGGCCCTAGATATCGAGGAGACCTCCGAGGTCCTCTACCGCGACCTCCTCACCATCGAGTGGACCGCTCAGAATCATGCGGCCGTCCGCAAGACGGTTGCCCGGCTTCAGCAGATGGCCAGGACCTACGACATCAGCCTGGACGACACCACCGAGGAAACCATCAACCGCGTGCTCTCCACCCAGTCGGCCACTAGCGCACGGCAGCTCACCACAAGCTAGCCCCGCGCTGACGCAAGCATGGCCGTGCCCCATCACGTCGTGATGGGGCACGGCCCTTCGTACTGAGATCCCAGCTGAGTGGAGCACGGGCACTGAGCCAAGGGCATCCCGTAAACGATCTCCGGGGTCCAGCGATCATCTTGTCGATCATGTATGCGACGTGCCGCGCGCAAGGGAAGTGAACCTCCGATTCTTGTCGCGGGTGGGTATCGCCATAGGGATCAGAATGTACGGGCTTTGTGGAATCAAGGAGGCCGCCTTCCGTTCGCCGGTGAGCAGCTCTTTTCAGACGATCGTCGACCTGGACGCGACCGCCGAGGACGCCATCGTGCACGGGAGCGGGTTGCGGCGTGGCTGGTGGGCGAGGGAATCGTGGCCTGCCAGATTACGGCCCTGGGCCGCGATAGGAGCAGGCGACCGGGCTCTGGGAAGCGGGAGGGAGCAAGGGGCTGACCGCTGTCACTGGGCGGACGGTGTTCTTCTCGCCGCAGTACAGCGGACCGCCGCTCCGTCCGTACTGCGCGGCGGCGATCAGGGATGGGCATCGTGAGGCGTTCTCGCCGGCCACGGGCGAATGGTGGAACACCGGCTGGGCCGACGTGCCATGTCCGGTATGCGGAGGTGAGGTGCCACTGGCCGCGTGGGAGTGGGCTGGAGACGGGCTCGCCTTCGCATACCTGGGGTCCGAATTCCGAAACGGCCCCCGCTGCTGCCGGAGTTCGTTGCCGAGCTGGTCCGTGTGCTTGGGCACCGGACGCGGTTCGTGCGGGGAAGGATCTAGCGGCCTGCGCCAGAGGGGGGTCGGGACAACGAGTGCCTGGCCGCGGCGAAGAGTTCGGCGCGTGCCTGAGGCTCCCCTGCCGGCGGCCGCAGGACCCATTCCTGGCGTACTTCCGCGACTGCGGCACATACCGCCAGCACCTCACTCACCATGTCGTCGTCGAGATCACCGGCTCCCGGCCCAGTGACAACAACCGGCCCATAGAAGCCGTACGGAAGCTCACCACGCCAGAGGGAAGCGAGAATCCACGCCGCCAGGTTCACGGGCAGGCCCTCATGCTGCCCGTTCCCGTGGACGTGGAAGTGCGCGCGACGGTGATAGACCCCGTAATCCGGCGCTCCGCCAACAGCGGCGCGCACGGCCTGCCTTCGGTCTCCGTCATCGTGAGGCCACGGCAACGCGACCGTCGCTCCGTCAGTGTCGATTCGCAGCGCAGTACCCATACAGATCTCCCGGTTCACACTCGCCAGACTGAGGCTGGTTTCGCCCTCAGAATGCTCGCTGAGACCGTCACCTACAGGGGACGGAACGAGCAAGTCCGACCGTGCCTGCAGGGTAGTGAAGTTCATACTCACCGGTCGCGATGCAAGTTCACCACTTTGGTCACGGGTCACCCGAGAACTCACCGATGAACTCACCCGGTCCGTCGGTCACCGTGTCCCGGCGAAGCCAAACGTCACTGGTAGGTTCACCGGCCAACTCACCGGTCTCAACTCAGGTCCTCACCGGCTGTCCGCAGGCGGAAAGGATCGGCCCCTCAGCGGTGGCCGGTGCCGACCCCGCTCGGCCGTGGCCGATGGCGGATCGGCCACTCACCCGTCCATCGGAGTATCCGGTGCGTGTGAGTCAGCTGTGCGGTGCGAGATGAGGAGTGCGATGGCGGCCTGAGCGCGTCCGCGACAGTGTCCTGGCCTATGGGGTGGTTGGGTGCCGCAGATGTTGGGCTCGTTTGTGGTTCTGCTCGCCGATGAGGTACCTCCGCAACCGAGAGCCTTGGGGACACCACATCTCGCGGGGACACCGATCACATGTGGTGACGTGGCGCGCATAGTTGCCGGCAGCCGTACCCGCGTCGCCCACTTCTCCAAGCTCCGAACTTGGCGGGGTCACTCCCTCCAGCGCCCCTTGCTGATCCGGGCTTCCCCGGGAGGCTCCATCCACCTGAGGCCGGCCACCCCCCTTAGGCACTGTCTTCAAAGGGTTCTGATGGGGGATCATGTGCCGCATGGTGCGTCGTCATGAACTGTCGGATCTGGAGTGGGAAGCGTTGTCCGCGCTCTTGCCGCGGTCGTCGTCGGGGCG
>NZ_JBWKGY010000025.1:11880-84351 GCF_056433525.1 Streptomyces sp. NPDC044704 | reverse complement strand
CCCGTCTCCTGGGACGCCTTCAGCCTCGAATTCTGGGGAGCACTGCTCCACGGCGGAAGCACCATCCTCCAACCCGGACAACGACCCGAACCGGCCCTGATCGCGGCCCTCACCCAGCAACACCGCGTCACGATGCTCCAGCTCTCCTCCAGCCTCTTCAACTACCTCACCGACGAGCACCCGGAGACCTTCGCCACCACCCGCATCGTCTACACCGGCGGTGAGCCGGCCTCCCCCACCCACGTCCACCGCCTCCAGCAGCTCCACCCCCACCTCACCGTCACCAACGGCTACGGCCCCGCCGAATCCATGGGCTTCACCACCACCCACACCGTCGAACGCACCCCGGAAGCCCAAGGCCCCCTCTCCATCGGCCGCCCCCTGACGAACAAGCACGCCTACGTCCTGGACGCCCACCTCAATCCCACACCCCCCGGCACCACCGGCGAGCTCTACCTCTCCGGCGACGGACTCGCCCACGGCTACCTCGCCCAACCCACCACCACCGCAACCCACTTCATCCCCCACCCCTACGGACCCCCCGGCACCCGCCTCTACCGCACCGGCGACCAAGCCCACTGGGACACCCACGGCAACCTCCACTACACCGGCCGCACCGACACCCAGATCAAAATCCGCGGCTTCCGCATCGAACCCACCGAAATCGAAACCACCCTCACCACCCACCCCCACATCACCCAAGCCACCCTCGCCACGCACCCGGACCACCACAACACGCCCCAGCTGACCGCGTACCTGGTCACCACCGAGCCCGGTCTCTCCCCGCAGGACGTCCGCCTCTGGCTGCGGACCCTCCTGCCCGACCACATGGTCCCGGCGTTCGTCGTCCTGCTGGACCGGCTGCCGCTGACCCCCAACGGGAAGATCGACAAGGCCGCCCTGCCGTCGCCCCGGGCGGTGACCACCCCGGGCGGCCGGGAACCGCGCACCCCCCTGGAGGAGACGGTGCGCACCTATTTCAGCGAGGCCCTGGGGACTCCGTCACCGCTGACCATCGACGACGACTTCTTCGACCACGGCGGGCATTCGCTCCTCGCCGCCCGTCTCACCCACCGCATCGGCACCACCCTCGGCATCACCCTCACCCTCCGCGACGTGTTCCAGCACCCCACCCCCGCCACCCTCGCCCAGCACATCGGTACCCGGCTGCCGGCCGGGCCCGCCGTGCCCCGGCGCGCCAGGCCCGCCCTGCGCCGCCGCACCCCCGACCAGGAACGGAGTTCCTCATGAGCCACGACACGGGCCACGACACGAGCCACGACCGGCAGCCCGACTTCACCCCCGCGCCCGACGACGTGGTCTGGGACCTGCCGGGCGAGGGCCCGCAGCGCACCTCGCTGCTGGTGCTGCCGCACGCCGGCGGCAACGCCCACGCCTACGCGCAGTGGCGCGACCACCTGCCCCGGGATGTCCGGCTCCTGATCGGCCAGTACCCGGGCCGCGGGGCCCGGTTCGCCGAGGACCTGCCGCGGGACGTGGCCGACCTGGCCGGTCCGGTGGTGGCGGCGCTGCCCGCCGGGGCCGCCGACGACCTGGTGGTACTGGGGCACAGCATGGGCTCGCTCGTCGCCTTCGAGGTCGTACGCCGCCTCCAGGCGGCCGGCCGCACGCCGCGGGCCCTGGTCGTGTCGGCCTGCCGGGCCCCGTTCCTGGCCAACCCGTGCGCCGTCCACCCGGAGCTGCTGGACGACGACGCGCTGGTGGCCGCCATCAAGGAGCGCGGCGGCACGGACGACGGCATCCTCGACGAGCCGGAGCTCCGCGAGATCGTCCTGCCCTCGATCCGGGCCGACTTCGCCATCGACGACGTGTACCGGTGCGAGGAGTCCGACGCCCGGGTGGAGTGCCCGGTGACGGTGATCGGCGGGGACGCCGACCCGGTCGCCCCGGCCGCCTCCCTGGAGCACTGGTCGCGGATCACCGACCGGGGTTTCTCCTCGTACGTGCTGCCGGGCGGCCACTTCTACTTCCAGGAGCGGCTCCCCGAGTTCTTCGCGCTGCTGGCCCCGGTGGTCGGCGGGCACGCCCCCGCCACCGCCTGACCCGTACCGCCCTCCCCCGACGACATCGCCTCCGCATCCCAAGGGACGTCCCATGACCACCACGCACACCGAAGCCCCCGCCGCTTCCCGCTCCGGCATCAGCCCGGTCCGCGAGCCGGGCAAGCCCGTCGTCGTCCACACCCCGGCCGGGCTCGGCCTGGCCGCCTCCGTCGACTGGCTGACGGAACACCGTGCCGCGATCCAGGCCGAGTTGCTGCGCAGCGGGGCGGTCCTGCTGCGCGGGCTGCCCGTCGAGGACGCGGCCTCCTTCGCCGCCGCCCGGGACGCCCTGATCGAGCGGCGCGCCGGGTACAAGGAGAAGGCCACGCCGCGCACCGACTTCGGCGAGGGCGTGTTCTCCTCCACCGACCTGCCCGCCGTCCAGCCGATCCGGCTGCACAACGAGAACAGCTACACCCTCGACTTCCCCGGCGTGCTGCTGTTCGGCTGCGTGACCGCCCCCGAGGAGGGCGGCGCCACCACCGTCGGCGACATGCGCGAGGCCCTGCGCCTGCTGCCGCCGGAGCTGGTCGAACGGTTCGAGCGGGCCGGCTGGCTGCTCGTGCGGAACTACTCGGAACTGGCCGGGCTGCCCTGGTACAAGACGTTCGCGACCGAGGACAGGGCGGTGGCGCAGGCGTACTGCGAGGAGAACACGATCGGCTACGAGTGGACCGACGAGGACGACTCGATGATCACCCGGCAGCGCCGTTCGGCGATCGTCACCCACCCGGTGACGGGCGAGCGGACCTGGTTCAACCACTTCGCCTTCTGGAACAGCCGCACCCTCGACCCGGACGTCCGCGAGGTGCTCCTGGACACGTACGGGGAGGACGGGCTGCCGTTCAACACCTACCTGGGCGACGGCTCCCGGCTCACGGACGCCGAGGTCGACGCGGTCAACGCCGTCTACGACCGGGTCACCGTAAGGGAGACGTGGCAGCGGGGCGACCTGATGATCGTCGACAACATCCTGTGCGCCCACGGCCGGGAGGCCTACCGGGGCGACCGGAAGATCCTCGTCGCCATGGGCGAGCCGGTCGCGCTGGCCGACTGCGCGCCCGCCACCCGGCCGTCCACCACCGTCTTCACCGGGGAGTGAGCGCCGTGACCGCCGTACTTCCCGAGCGTCCCCACGTCCACGGGGCCCCCGGATCCGTTCCCGACCTGCTGGAGCGGCTCGCCCAGGCCCCCGCCGGGCGGACCGCCGTCGTCGCGGGCGGCGACGAGCTGACCTTCGGTGAGCTGCGCGCGCGGGCGATGCGGTTCGCCGGCCGGCTGGCCGCGCGCGGCATCGGCCCCGAACGCGTGGTGGCGCTGGCCCTGCCGCGCGGCGCGGACCTGGTGGTGGCGCTGATCGGCACCCTGACCGCGGGGGCCGCGTACCTGCCGGTGGACCCGAAACTGCCCGCCGGGCGGCGGCGCTATCTCGTGGAGGACGCGGGCGCCGACCTGGTGGTCACCGCCGGCGGGGCGGACGGGCCGGTGGCCGAGGGCGTGCCCCATCTTCCGGTGGCCGGGCTGACCGCGCCGGAGGGCGAGGACCCGCCGTACGCGCCCGTCGCCGTGGGCGCCGACACGCTCGCCTACGTCATCTACACCTCCGGGTCCACCGGCCGTCCCAAGGGCGTCGAGATCGGCCGGGCGGCCGTCTCGGCGCTGCTGGCCGAGCTGGAGGACACCGGCATCGCCGTGACCGGGGGCGGCCGCGTCGGCTGGAACGCCTCGCCGTCCTTCGACGCCTCCGTCCAGCAGTGGGTGCGGCTGTGCCGGGGCGACACCCTGGTGATGATCGACGAGGAGACCCGCGCGGACCCGGCCCTGCTGGCCCGGTTCGTCGACGAACAGGCCCTGACCGACCTGGACATCACCCCCTCGCACGCCGACCCGCTGCTGGACCTGCTCAGCGCGGACGGCGGGCCGCGCCCGCTGACCCTGCTGGTCGGCGGGGAGGCCGTCAGCCCCGCCCTGTGGCGGCGGCTCGGCGCCCTGGGGGCGCGCGGGGTGCTGCGTACGGTCAACCTGTACGGGCCGACCGAGTGCACCGTGGACGCCACGGCGGGCTGGATCGACGCCGGCGCCGAACCGCACATCGGGCGGGTGCTGCCGGGGCTGCGGACACGGGTCCTGGACGCGGCGCTGAACCCGGTGGCCGAGGGCGGCAGCGGCGAACTGTACCTGGCGGGGCCGCGCGTGGGCCGCGGCTACCGGGGCCGGCCGGCGCTGACGGCGGAACGGTTCGTGGCCGACGCGGCGGCCTGCGACCAGGGCGCCGGGGGCGGTCGCATGTACCGCACGGGAGACCTGGTCCGGCTGCTGCCCGGCGGTCGGCTGGCCTACCTGGGCCGGGCCGACGGGCAGGTCAAGGTGCGCGGGCACCGGATCGAACTCCGGGAGGTGGAGGCGGCGGTGGCCGCCGCCCCGGGGGTCGCCGAGGCGGCGGTCGTCCTGTGCCCGGAGGTGCACGGGGCGCCGGGTCTGGTGGCCTACCACCGCCCGGCAGGCCCCGCCGTCGCCGAGGGTGCGCTGCGCGCCCACCTGGAGTCGGTCCTGCCGGGGTACATGGTCCCGGGGCTGTTCGTGGCCCTGGACCGGTTCCCGACCACCGTCAACGGCAAGATCGACCGTACGGCGCTGCCCGCGCCGGCCGCCGCCGGCCCGGCCCCGGAGGCCGCCGAGGGGCTGAGCGCCTCGCAGCGGCTGATCGCGGGGGTCTGGGCCGCCGTGCTCGGCGCCTCCCGGATCGGCCCCGACGACAACTTCTTCAAGCTCGGGGGCCATTCCCTGCTCGCGATCAAGCTGGTCTCGCGGGTCCGCGCCGAACTCGGCGTCGCCCTGCCCGTGAAGGCCGTCTACGCCAACCCGCGCCTGCGGGACCTGGCCGCCCACATCGACACGCTCGTCGCGGCCACCGCGAGCCAGGACCGTTGAGGACGCCGAGGACATGACCGAGATCCCGTTGTCGTACGCGCAGCGCCGGCTGTGGTTCCTGGGCCGGCTGCACGGCCCGTCCGCCGCCTACAACGCCCCGGTGGTCCTGCACCTGGACGCCGGACCGGACGCCGGGCCGGACGCCGGGCTGCTGGCCGGGGCCCTGACCGACGTGGTGGGGCGGCACGAGGTGCTGCGCACCGTCCTGCCGGCCGGCGGCGACGGGGAGCCGTACCAGCGGGTGCTGGACGCGGCCGCCGTGCCCCGGCTGGCCGTCGAGGACTGCGCGTCCGGCGAACGGGACGCGCGGGTGGCCGCCTTCGCCCGTGAACCGTTCGACATCACCGCCGAACCGCCTTTGCGCGCCCGGCTGTTCCGGGCGGACGACGGAACCTGCGTGCTGGTGCTGCTGGTCCATCACGTGGCGACCGACGGCTGGTCCGTGCGCCCGCTGCTGCGGGACCTCGCGCGGGCCCACCGGGCGCGGCTGGCCGGGCGGTCCCCCGACTGGGAGGCGCTGCCCGTCCAGTACGCGGACTACAGCCAGTGGCAGCACGAGCTGCTCGGCGACCCCGACGACCCGGACGGCCTCGCCGGAGAGCAACTGGCCTACTGGCGAGGCGTGCTGGAGGGAGCGCCACCCGTCCTGGCGCTGCCCGCCGACCGGCCCCGCCCCGCCGAACCGTCGGGGCGCGGCGCCTCGCTGACGGCACGGCTCGACGCCGGGGCGCACGGCGCGCTCCTCGCCCTGGCCCGCGCCCGGCGGGCCAGCCCGACGATGGTGGTGCGGGCGGCGCTCGCCGCGGCCCTGTCGGCGGCGGGGGCGGGCGAGGACGTGGTGATCGGCGCCCCGGTCGCGGGGCGCCCCGAGGAGGACCTGTACGAGCTCGTCGGCTTCTTCGTCAACTCCCTCGCACTGCGTACGGACCTGTCGGGCGGCCCGACGGCCGCGGAGCTGGTGGACCGGGTCCGGGACGCGGACCTGGCGGCGTACGAGCACCAGGAACTCCCCTTCGACCTGCTGGTGGAGAAGCTGAGCCCGGAGCGGGCGCTGGGCCACCACCCGTTCTTCCAGACGATGCTGACCGTGGACGCGGGCGCCGCGGGCGCCGCCCCGGTGGACCTGGGGGGCGGTCTCACCGGCCGGATCGCCGATGTCGGCCTGGACGCGGCCAAGTTCGACCTGACCTGGTACTGCGGGGAGCGGCACGCCCCGGACGGTGGGCCGGACGGGATGGACGTCGTCCTCCAGTACGCGGCCGACCTCTTCGACGAGGACACGGCCCGGCTGCTGCTGGAGGTGTTCGTACGGGCGCTGCGCGCCTTCGGGCGGGCTCCGGACGTGCGGCTCGGCGCGCTGGAGCTGGTGACCGGCGAGGAGACGAAGGCCCTGGCCGGGCGGCGGCACACCACCGCCGCGCTGCCCGCGGCGCCGGCCGGTGCCCGAGTGCGGCGGGAGGTTCTGGCGCCGCGGGAGGAGATCCTTTGCGGGCTGTTCGCGGAGGCCCTCGGCCGGGAGCACGTCGAGGCCGACGCCAACTTCTTCCGCAGCGGCGGGCATTCGCTGCTCGCGAGCAAACTCGTCAACCGGATCCGGGGCGCGCTCGGCCTGGAGCTCGGCATCCGGGACCTGTTCCTGGCGCCGACCCCGGCCGCACTGCACCGGCGGCTGGCCGGGCGCGGCGGCGCGGCCGGCTCCCGGCCCGCGCTGAGGTCCGTACCGGCCGGGGAGCGGCCGGGGCGGCTCCCGCTGTCCGCCGCGCAGCGTTCGCTGTGGCTGCTGGGCCGCATCGAGGGCCCGTCGGCGGCCTACAACGCCCCGCTGGTGCTGCGGCTGGAAGGGGTTCCCGAGGCGGCGGCGCTGGCGGCCGCGCTGGGTGACGTACTGGCCCGGCACGAGGTGCTGCGGACGGTGTACGGGGAGGAGGGCGGGGAGCCGTACCAGCGGGTGCTGGAGGTGCCCGGGGAGCTGCTGGAGGTGGCCGACTGCGCGCCGGGGGCACTGGAGGGGCTCGTGGCGGGCTTCGGCCGGGAGACCTTCGACCTGGCGGCGCGGGTGCCGGTGCGGGCCAGGCTGCTGCGACCGGGGGACGGCACCTCGGTGCTGGTGCTGCTGGTCCACCACATCGCCACCGACGGCTGGTCCCTCGCGCCGCTGCTGCGGGACCTGGGCGAGGCGTACGCGGCGCGGCGGGCGGGACGGGCCCCGTCCTGGCGGGCGCTGCCGGTTCAGTACGCCGACTACGCGCTGTGGCAGCGGGACCTGCTCGCCGATCCGGGCGCCCTGCTCGCGCACTGGCGGGCGGCGCTGGAGGGGATGCCGGGGCGGACCGTACTGCCCGCCGACCGGCCGCGTCCGGCCGAGCCGTCGGGGCGGGCCGCGACGGTGTCGGCGGTGCTGGAGGAGGACGCGCACCGGGCGCTGGCCGCCCTGGCGCGGGAGCGTCGGGCCAGCCTGTTCATGGTGGTCCGATCGGCGCTGGCGGCGGCCCTGTCCGCCACGGGGGCCGGTGAGGACCTGGCGATCGGGACGCCGGCCGCGGGCCGGTCCGACGAGGACCTGCACGACCTCGTGGGCTGCTTCGTCAACACGCTGGTGCTGCGCGCCGACCTGTCGGGCGACCCGACGGCCGCGGAGCTGGTGGACCGGGTCCGGGACGCGGACCTGGCGGCCTTCGACCACCAGGACCTGCCCTTCGACCTGCTGGTGGAGCGGCTGGCCGGACCAGGGCGAGCCCTCGGCGAACACCCCTTCTTCCAGGTGATGCTGACGGTCGGTCATGCGGAGCGGGAGCTGGTGCGGCTCGACGGGATCCCCGGGCGGGCGGGCAGCACCGACCTGGGCGCGGCCCGGTTCGACCTGGCCTTCCACTGCGCGGAGCGGCGGGGCCCGGACGGCGGGCCGGGCGGGATGGACGTCCTGGTGCAGTACGCGGGCGACCTCTTCGACGAGGACACGGCCCGGCTGCTGCTGGAGGTGTTCGTACGGGCACTGCGCGCCTTCGGACGGCGGCCTCGGGCACGACTGGGCGAGCTGGAGCTGGTGCGCGGACCGGAACGGCAGGGCCTGGAGCGCAGACGCGCGGAACTGGAGCGGCAGGAGCGGGCGGCCGCCGCCGGGGCGGTGCGCGGCGGCGCCCGGGGGCAGCGGGCGGTGTCCTCCCCGCGGGAGGAGATCCTGTGCGGGCTGTTCGCGGAGGTCCTCGGCCGCGAACGGGTCTCCGCCGACGCCAACTTCTTCAAATCGGGCGGGCATTCGCTGCTCGCGAGCCGGCTCGTGAACCGGATCCGGGCGGTGCTCGGGGTGGAGGCGGGGATCCGCGACCTGTTCCTGGCGCCCACCCCGGCGGCCCTGCGCCGCCGCCTGGACGCGACCGGCGGCGGGCCGGCACGGCCGGCACCGGTCGCCGTGGCGGACCGGCCGGAGCGGCTGCCGCTGTCGTACGCGCAGCGCCGGCTGTGGTTCCTGGACCAGCTGGAGGGGCCTTCCCCGGCCTACAACATCGCGCTGGTACGGGAGTTGGCGCAGCCCCTGGATCCGGCGGCGCTGGCCGGGGCGCTCGCCGACGTCGCCGCCCGGCACGAGGTGCTGCGCACCGTGTACGGGGCCGAGGGCGGGCAGCCGTACCAGCGGGTCCTGGAGGGGGCGCGCCCCCAGCTGGAGCTGGCGCGTCCGGCGGACGTGGCCGCGGCCGTGGACGCGGCGGCCGCGGAGGTCTTCGACCTGACCCGGGACCTGCCGTTGCGGGCCAGGCTGTTCCTGCCCGAGGGCGACGGCCCGCAGACCCTGGTGCTGCTCCTGCACCACATCGCCGCGGACGGCTGGTCCACCGGTCCGCTGCTCGCGGACCTGGCCGCCGCCTACGAGGCCCGGCTGGCCGGAACCTCGCCCGACTGGGAGCCGCTGCCCGTCCAGTACGCCGACTACACCCTGTGGGAGCGGGCGGCGCTGGACGGCGAGGCCGCCGCCGGGGCCACCGGGCACTGGCGGGCCGCGCTGGCGGGGCTGCCGCCGCTGATCGACCTGCCGACGCAGCGGCCCCGGCCGGCCGTGCCGTCGGGGAGCGGGGCGGTCACCGGCTTCACGGTGGACGCGGACACCCACCGGCGGCTGCTGCGGATCGCGCACGCCCGGGGGGCCACCCTGTTCATGGTGGTGCAGGCCGCGCTGGCGGCGGCACTGGCCCGGGCGGGGGCGGGCGGCGACCTCGCGATCGGCACGACGGTCGCGGGGCGCGGCGACGACGCCCTGTCGGGGCTGGTCGGCTTCTTCGTCAACACCCTGGTCCTGCGCACCGACGTGTCGGGCGATCCGGTGTTCGGGGAGCTCGTGGACCGGGTCCGGGAGTCGGACCTGGTGGCGTACGCGCACCAGGACCTGCCGTTCGACCTGCTGGTGGAGGCGGTCAACCCGCACCGGTCCTCGGCGCACCACCCGCTGGTGCAGGTGATGCTCCAGGTGAACCCGGCGCCGGCCGGGCCGTCGGCGGGCCCCCTCGCGGGCACGGAACGGACCTTCGCCGCGCGGACCGCGAAGTCGGACCTCACCTTCGCGCTGACCGAGCGGGACGGGGGCGGGCTGTCCGGGGTCCTGGAGTACGCCACCGATCTCTACGAACCGTCGGGCGCGGGCCGGCTGGCGGCGCTGCTGGTGGCGGCTCTGGAACTGTTCGCGGCCGGTCCGGACCGGCGGGTGTCGGCGCTCGCGGCCCCGGCGGACCGGCGGCCCGTACGTCCGCTCGTCGGGGGCTACCCGATCGACCTGGCCCGGGTGGAGGCGGTCCTCGCGGAGCACCCGCGGGTCGGCTCGGCGCGGGCGCGGGTGGCCGACGGACGGATCCTCGCGGAGGTCACCCCGACGGGCGGCCCCGTGACGGAGCCGGAGCTCCAGACCTGGTCGGCGGACCGGCTGCCGGAGTACGCGGTCCCCTCGACGGTGCACGTCCCGGCCGCGCCGCCCACCCCCGCACCGCCGGGCGCGTCCGGCGCGTCCGGCGCGTCCGGCGGGGGCACGGCATCCGCCGCCCCCGGGGCTTCTCACGCGGCCGCGCTGCTGCGGCTGTTCGCGGAGGTCCTGGAGCGCCAGGTCGGCCCGGACGACAACTTCTTCAAGTCCGGGGGGCATTCGCTGCTGGCGGTACGCCTGGTGAACCGGGTCCGGGCGGAGCTGGGCCGCGAGCTCACCCTCCGCGAGGTGTTCCGCCACCCCACTCCGGCCCGCCTGGCGGCCCTCCTGTCGGCGGCACCCCCCGCCCCGGCGCCGGCCCCGCTCCTGCGCCGCCGCACCCAGGCGGGCAGCCGCGTCCCCGGCTGACCCGGCCGACGGCAGGCCCACCCCGGCCGTCCCTGCGCACGGCCCCGGCCCCCGCCACTCCAGCGGGGGCCGGGGCCGTCCGTGGGCGCGGCCGGGGGGCCGAACCCGGGAGCGGGGCCCCGACACCCCGGCCACCGGAACGCGCGGAGCGTCCGGCGGCAGTCGGGGGCGGCAGCCGCCCCGGTCGGAGCTGCCGGAGGGACTGCCCGCCGGGCGGTGCGGGGCTGCCTAGCGTGGGGGCACGGAGTCCGCTCCGCTCCCGTCCCCTCGCCTGGAGGCCCCGCGATGCCCTCGACCGCCCCCACCGCCTCCGCCGTCCTGGACGGCGGCCCGGCGATCAGTCCGGCACCCGGCGTGCTCGACCGGATCGCCGCCCAGGACGCCGAGCGGACCGCGCTGGTGCACGGCGAGCACCGGATGACGTACGGGCAGCTGGCCCTGGCGGTGGCCGTGCGCGCCGACGAGCTGACGGCCGGCGGCGCCGGTCCGGGGCGGCTGGTCGCCGTGCACCGGCCGCGGGGCGTCGACGCGGTCGTGGGGCTGCTGGCCGCGCTGCGGACCGGCGCCGCCTACCTTCCCCTCGACCCCGGGGCGCCGGCCGCCCGGAACGCGGCGATCCTCGCCGACTGCGCCGGCCGTGAAGTCCCCCTGGCGGACGGGGAGTTCCTCGTCGCCGGTGCAACCGTCCCCGAGGGCACCGGCTACGTGATCTACACCTCCGGTTCGACGGGCACCCCGAACGGCGTGGTCGTCGGGCACGGGGCCCTGGCCCACTTCGTGGCGGGGGCGGCGGTCCGGTACGGGATCACCCCCGGGGACCGGGTGCTCCAGTTCGCCCCGCTGCACTTCGACGCGAGCGTCGAGGAGGTCTTCCTGGCGCTCGGCTCCGGCGCGACCCTCGTACTGCGCGACGAGGACATGCTCGACGTCCCCGGACTCCTGGCCGGCTGCGCCGCGCACGGGGTGACGGTGCTCGACCTGCCGACCGCGTACTGGCACGAGCTGGCGCACGCCCTCGCCTCCGGGACCGCCGAACTGCCCGCCGGCATCCGTACGGTGGTCATCGGCGGTGAGGCCGCGCTGCCCGAGCGGGTCGCGCAGTGGTGCGCGGTGGTGGACCCCGGGCGGGTGCGGCTGCTGAACACCTACGGGCCGACCGAGGCCACCGTCGTGGCGACCGTCGCCGACCTGTCCCGGTACGCGGGCGGCCCGGTGCCGATCGGCGTACCGCTGCCCGGGGTGCGGGCGGCCGTGGTGGACGGGGAGCTGTGGCTGCTGGGCGGCGCCCTCGCCGACGGGTACCTCGGCCGGCCCGAGCTGACCTCCGCCCGGTTCACGGCGCTGGGCACGGAGCGCGCGTACCGCACCGGTGACCTGGTCCACGTACGGCCGGACGGACAGCTCGGGTTCCGGGGGCGGGCCGACGACGAGGTGAAGATCAACGGGCACCGGGTGGACCCGGCGTCCGTGGAGTCGGTACTGACCGCGCACCCCGGGGTGCGCGAGGCGGCCGTGGTGGCCCGGGAGACGGCGGACGGGGTGCGGCTGCTGGCCGCGTACGTGGTCGCCGACGCCGGGGTGGAGGCGCCGGAGCTCCGCGCCCGCGTGCGGGAGCGGCTCCCGGCGGCGGCCGTACCGGGCTCGGTGACGCTGGTGGAGGCGCTGCCCCGGACCTCCTCCGGGAAGATCGACCGCAGGTCGCTGCGGGCCGCCCCCGACGGCGGACTCCCCTCCGCACCCGTGGTGTTCGACGGGGTGCCGCTGCCCGCCGGAGAGCGCGTGCCGCTGTCGTACGCCCAGCGGCGGCTCTGGTTCCTGGCCTCGCTGGAGGGCCCTTCGGCCACCTACAACCTGCCGGTCGTGCTGCGCCTGGACTCCGTCCCGGACCGGGACGCACTGGGCGCGGCCCTCGCGGACGTCGTGGAGCGGCACGAGGTGCTGCGCACGGTGTATCCGGCCGTGGACTCCGAGCCCTACCAGCACGTGCTGGCCGCGCCGCCCGTGGAACCGGCCGTCCGGGAGTGCGCCCCGGAGGCGGTGGCCGCGCTGGTGGCCCGGTTCACGGCGTCGCCCTTCGACCTGGCCAACCAACTCCCGCTGCGAGCAGCGCTGTTCGTGCCGGGTGACGGTTCGGCGACACTGGTGCTGCTGACCCATCACATCGCGACCGACGGCTGGTCGGTGGGGCCGCTGCTGCGCGATCTGGCCCGGGCGTACGCGTCGAGGCTGGCGGGGTCCGCACCCGGCTGGGAGCCGCTGCCGGTGCAGTACGCCGACTACACCCTGTGGCAGCGGGAACTGCTGGAGCGGCCCGAGGCGCTGGTGGAGCACTGGCGGACCGCCCTGGCCGGCATGCCGGGCGTACTGGACCTGCCGACGGACCGCCCCCGGCCCGCCGAGCCCAGCGGCGCGGGCGCGACGCTCGTCGCCCGCCTGGACCCGGACGCGCACCGCCGGCTCGCCGCGCTGGCCGAGGAGCGGGGCGCCAGCCTGCTCATGGTGGTCCAGCCCGCCCTGGCGCTCGCCCTGGCGGCGGCCGGCGCCGGGACGGACGTCCCCATCGGCACCCCGGTGGCCGGCCGGGCCGACGAGGCCCTGAACGACCTGGTCGGGTTCTTCGTCAACACCCTGGTCCTGCGCACCGACGTCTCGGGCGACGCCTCGTACGCGGAGCTCGTGGACCGGGCGCGGGAGACGGACCTGGCGGCGTACGCGCACCAGGAGCTGCCGTTCGACCTGCTGGTGGAGCACCTGCGGCCGGAGCGGGCGCTGGCCGTGAACCCGTTCTTCCAGGTGATGCTGACCGCCGGGGAAGCGGCCGGCTCCCGGCCCCCGGACGGCGGTCCGCTGTCGGGAGAGTTCGCCGAACCTGGCCTGGAGGTGGCCAAGTTCGACCTCAGCGCCTCCTGCGTGGAGCTCGCGGACGGCGGGCTGGAGGTGTGGTGGCAGTACGCGGTGGACCTGTTCGAGCCGGAGACCGCGCAGCTGCTGCTCGACCTGTTCGTACGGGCCCTCGCGCGGGCGGCCGCCGACCCCGGGGCCCGGCCGGGCGCCCGCGCGCTGCTCACCGACGACGAGGCCCGGCGCCTCGCCGGGCTCCGCGAGCGGCCGGACCCGGAGGCGGGCGGGGTCACGGCCTCGGACTCCCCCGCCGAGCAGCTGCTGTGCGCCCTGTTCGGGGAGGTGATCGGTCTCGACGGGCCGGTGGCTCCGGACGCCAACTTCTTCTCGGAGGGCGGCCATTCGATGATGGGCATCCGCCTGGTGAACCGGATCCGGGCCACCCTCGGGGTCGAGGCGCGGATCCGGGACCTGTTCCTGGACCCGACGCCCGCCGGTCTCGCGCTCCGGCTCTTCGGCGAGGCGCCGGCCGGGCCGGACGCGGAGGGCGCGGAGGCCGCTCAGGCCGGGCGGGGCGCGCGGACCGGCCCGGACGCGGAGACCGGCCACGTCCCGCCGCCGCTCCCCGGGCGGCCCGCGCTGGCCGCCGTACCGCCCGGACTGCGCCCGGAGCGGATCCCGCTGTCGTACGCGCAGCGCCGGCTGTGGTTCGTGGACCAGCTGGAGGGGCCCGGCCCCTCCTACAACATTCCGTTCGTGCTGCGCCCGGACCGGCCCCTGGACCCGGGGGCGCTGGGTGCGGCGCTGGCCGACGTCGCGGAGCGGCACGAGGTGCTGCGCACCGTGTACCCGGCGGTGGAGGGGCAGCCGTACCAGCGGGTGCTGGAGGGGGTACGGCCGGTCCTGGAGCGGGTGACCGCGCCGGAGGGCGCACTGGCGGCGGCGGTCGGCGAGGCCGCCGGGCACGTCTTCGACCTCGCCGCCGAACTGCCCTTCCGGGCCGCGCTGATCACCTGCGGGGCGGAGCGGGCGCTCGTCGTGCTGGTCCACCACATCGCCGCGGACGGCTGGTCCGCCGGCCCCCTGCTCGCGGACCTGGCCGCCGCCTACGAGGCCCGGCTGGCCGGAACCTCGCCCGACTGGGAGCCGCTGCCCGTCCAGTACGCCGACTACACCCTGTGGGAGCGGGCCGTACTGGACGGCGGGGCCGCCGCGGGGCACGTCGCGTTCTGGAAGGAGGCCCTTGCCGACGCCCCGCCCGTCCTGGAACTCACCGGTGCCCGGACCCGGCCCGCCGAGGCCTCCCACCGGGGCGGCGCGACCCCCCTGGCCGTGGACGCCGCCGCGCACGCCCGGCTGGAGCGCCTGGCGCTGGAGCACGGGACCACCCTGTTCACGGTGGTGCAGGCGGCCTTCGCGGCCACCCTCACCCGGCACGGCGCCGGCACCGACCTGCCGCTGGGCACCGTCGTCGCGGGCCGTGACGACGAGGCCCTGAACGACCTGGTCGGCTTCTTCGTCAACACCCTCGCGCTGCGCTGCGACACCTCCGGCGATCCGACGTTCACCGAGCTGCTCGGCCGAGTCCGGGACACCGCCCACGCCGCCTACGCCCACCAGGAGCTGCCGTTCGACCTGGTCGTGGAGCAGCTGAACCCGGTGCGGTCCACCGCCCACCACCCCCTGGTCCAGGCGGTCGTGCAGGTCCATCCCGCCGAGACCGCGGCGCCGCGCCCGTCGGCGCTGGCCGGGTCGGCGGTGGGCACGGACTCCGGGTTCACCAAGTTCGACCTCACGCTCTCCCTGCACGAGCTGCGGGATCCCGACGGGACGCCGGGCGGCGCTCCGGGCGGGCTGGAGGGCGTACTGGAGTACGCGACGGACCTGTACGACGGGGCCACGGCGGCCGTGCTGGCCGCGCACGTGGCGCGGACGCTGCGGGCCGTGGCGGACGATCCCGGGCAGCGGATCGGGGACGTGCGGCTCCTGTCGGACGAGGAGGAGCACCGGCTGGTCGTCCGGTACAACGACACGGCCGCGCCTCGGGCCGTCCGTGGGCTGGCGCACGAGAGGTTCGCGGTCCAGGCCGGCCGTACGCCGCGGCGGACCGCCGTCTCCTACGGCGAGGAGACCCTGTCCTACGCCGAGCTGGACGCGCGGGCCAACGCGCTGGCGCACCGGCTGATCGAGGCGGGTGTGGGCCGGGAGGCGGCGGTGGGGCTGCTGCTGGAGCGCACCCCGTACCTGCTGGTGGCGGCGCTGGCGGTGCTCAAGTGCGGGGCGGCGTACGTGCCGCTGGATCCTCGGCTGCCGGAGGCCCGCGTCGGCATGATCATGGAGGACGTGGGTGCGCGGGTGCTGCTCGTGGGCGAGGCCCAGGCGGAGCTGCCCGCGGTCCGCGCACAACTCGACGCCGGTGTGCGGGTGTTGTCGGTGCACACTCCGGTGCCGGGCTATCCGGTGACCGATCCGGGCGTCGTCGTCGGCGAGGACTCCCTGATGTACGTGATGTTCACCTCCGGCTCCACGGGCCGCCCCAAGGGCGTCGGCGTCACGCACCGCAACGTGGTGGACCTGGTCACCGACCGCTGCTGGGACCTGGCCAACCACCGTCGGATGCTGGTCCATTCGGCGATCGGCTTCGACGCCTCCACCTACGAACTGTGGGTGCCGCTGCTGAACGGCGGCCAGCTGGTGATCGCCCCCGGGGACGGCACCGACGTCGCGGAGCTGGACCACGCGATCCGCACCCACGAGGTCAGCGCCGCCTACTTCACCATGGGCCTGTTCCACATCATGGCCGACGAGGGCCTGGACACCCTCAAGCTCCTCGACGAGGTGTGGACCGGCGGGGACGTGGCCTCCCCCAGCGCGCTCCAGCGGGTGCTGGACCACTGCCCCGACACGGTCCTCGTCCACTCGTACGGGCCGACGGAGACCACCTTCGCCTCGCACCAGCAGCGCTTCCCGCTCACCGAACGGGAGGTCCGCGGCGTGTACCTGGGCGCGGCCCTCGACAACACCCGCGCCCACGTCCTGGACCCGCGGCTGCGCCCGGTGCCCGTCGGGGTGCCCGGCGAGCTGTACCTGTCCGGCACCCAGGTGGCGCGCGGCTACCTCGGCCGGCCGGGCCTGACGGCCGAACGGTTCCTGCCGGACCCGTTCGCGGCGGACGGCAGCCGCATGTACCGCACGGGCGACCTCGCGCACTGGACGCCCGACGGTGAACTCCGGTTCATCGGGCGGGCCGACGGCCAGGTGAAACTGCGCGGCTTCCGGATCGAGCCCGGCGAGATCGAGGAGACCCTCGCCCGGCACGCGGGCGTCGGGCAGGTCGCCGTCACCGTCCGCGAGGACGGCCCCGGCGGCAAACGGCTCGTCGCGTACGCCGTGCCGCGCGCCGGGCACACCCTGACCGAGTCCGGGCTGCTGCGCTGGGCGGCGGACGAACTCCCCGAGCACATGGTGCCCTCCGCGGCGGTACTGCTCGACGCGATCCCGCTCACCGTCAACGGCAAGCCCGACCGGGCGGCCCTGCCGGCGCCCGCGCCCGCCGTACGGGGCGGCGGGCGGGCGGCCCGCACCCCGCGCGAGGAGGTGCTGTGCTCGCTGTTCGCCGAGGTGCTGGGCCTGGAACGGGTCGGCATCGACGACAACTTCTTCGCCCTGGGCGGTCATTCGCTGCTGGGGGTGCGCCTGGTCAGCCGGATGCGGACCGTGCTCGGCCTGGAGGCCGGGGTGCGCGACCTGTTCCGGACCCCGACGGTGGCCGGCCTGCTGGGCGACGAACCCACCGGCTTCGACCCGATGGGGGTGCTGCTGCCGCTCGGCACCCGGGGTGCGCAGCGGCCGTTGTTCTGCCTGCATCCGGGGACGGGCGTCGGCTGGCCGTACGCCGGGCTGGCCCGCCACCTCGGGCCGGACCAGCCGCTGTACGCGATCCAGGCGCGGGCACTGAGCGAGCTCGGGCACTCCCCGGAGACGGTGGAGGAGATGGTCGAGGACTACCTCCCGCTGATCCGCGGGGTCCAGCCGCACGGCCCGTACCGCTTCCTCGGCTGGTCCTTCGGCGGCACCGTGGCCCACGCGCTGGCGGTCCGGCTCGCCGAGCTCGGCGAACGCACCGAACTGCTGGCCATGATGGACGTGCACCTGCTGCCGACGGAGCCCGAGCGGCGCCGGATGACGCCCGCCCAGAAACGGGACATGCTCGTCGGCGACGCCCTGGACGGCCCCGAGGACGCCCCCTTCGACGTGGACGCGCTGATCGGGCTGGTCCGGCTGAAGGACCCGGTGCTCGGCGCGTTCTCCGACGCCGAGATCCGGTCGGTGATCGGCGCCTCGATCGACCACGCCGAAATCATGAACCTGTACGC
The DNA here is from genome assembly GCF_056433525.1 of Streptomyces sp. NPDC044704. Lineage (NCBI taxonomy): Bacteria > Bacillati > Actinomycetota > Actinomycetes > Kitasatosporales > Streptomycetaceae > Streptomyces > Streptomyces sp. NPDC044704. The sequence continues at coordinate 66,826 of NZ_JBWKGY010000025.1, read as the reverse complement.
CCCGCGCCCGGTCGCCACGGATCTGCTGTTCCTGGCGGCGCTGGAGGACGGGGAAACGGAGAACACCCTGGCCCGGCACTGGATTCCGTACGTGGAAGGCCGGGTGGAAAACCACCTCATCGGTGTTCCGCACACCAGAATGGGCGAGCCGGAACCGCTCGCGATGATCGGCCGTATCCTTTCCGAGAAATTGAGGAGTCTGTCATGACCAATCCTTTCGACGACACCGAGGGCACCTTCCGCGTCGTGGTCAACGCCGAGGGGCAGCACGCCCTGTGGCCGGTGTTCGCGAAGGTCCCGGGCGGCTGGGACGTGGTGTGGGGCGAGGGGACGCGGGCGGACGCGCTCGCGTACGTGGAGGCGCACTGGACCGACATCCGGCCCCGGAGCCTGGTCGCCCAGTACTCCTGACCGGAATTCCGGAAAGCCGCCGGCGCCTCTGGAGAAGGCCGTGCCCCGCACCGCGGGGCACGGCCTTCTCGTTTCCGTGTTTCCCTGTTTTTCACATTCCGGGACAGCCTTAATTCCCTGATACTGCCGCCGCAACTTCCCCTCGGGCGGTCCGCCGCTTTCTATATTTCTCGGCATGCGACGACGGAATATGGACATCCTGCTGAGCGGCACGGCATCGGATTCCCACACCTGGAACCTCGTCTACCTCCAGCTCTTCCTGGAGGAGCTCGGGCACCGGGTCCACAACCTGGGGCCGTGCGTACCGGACGACCTGCTCACCGGGGCCTGCGCGGCCGAGGGCCCGGCCCGGCCGGACCTCGTGGTCATCAGCAGCGTCAACGGCCACGGCTACCGTGACGGGCTCGGCGCCGTCCGGTCCGTGCGCCGGGCCGGCCTGACCCTGCCCGTCGTCATCGGCGGCAAGCTGGGCGTCGCCGGGGTGGCCGACCCCGAGCAGCGCGCCCGGCTCCTCGACGCCGGATGCGACGCCGTCTTCGACGACGGGAACGTGGCCGCCCTGCGGGACTACCTCACGGCGCTCGCCGCCGGCCGGTCCGCCTCGCGGGCCGTGGCATGACCGGCGGCGCCGCCCTGCTGGTCCCCGGGGTGCAGCGGGAGCCGGGCGGCCCGGAACCCGACACCTCCTTCGGGGGCTTCGTGGCCCGCGCCGCCGCCGCCGGACGGCTCGTCGTCCAGCCCCGGATGGGGTTCGGCGACCCGCGCCGGATGCGGGCCGGACTGGAGCGCACCAAGGCCGCCGTCGCCACCACCGTCGGCACCCTCACCATCGACAGCTACACCCGCGTCGGCGACACGGCCGCCGCCCGCGCCGCAGTGGCCGAGGGCACCGCCCTCAACGGCTACCCGATCGCCACCCATCCCGCCGCGCTCACCCGCTCCCTGCTGGACGGGGTCGCCGGCCCGGGCTTCCCCGTACAGGTCCGGCACGGCTCCTCCCGGCCCGAGGCGATCGTGCGGGCCCTGGCCGCCGCCGGGCTCGACGCCACCGAGGGCGGACCGGTCTCGTACTGCCTGCCCTACGGACGCACCCCGCTCGCCGAGTCCGTGGAGAACTGGGCCCGCTGCTGCGAACTGCTGGCCTCGCTCGTACCCGCGCCCCGGACACCGCATCTGGAGAGCTTCGGCGGCTGCATGCTCGGCCAGCTCTGCCCGCCCGGGCTGCTGGTGGCGCTGAGCCTGCTGGAGGGCATGTTCTTCGTCCGCCACGGCATCCGCAGCGTCTCCCTCAGCTACGCCCAGCAGACCGACCCCGCTCAGGACGCGGAGGCCGTACGGGCGCTGCGCCGGCTGGCCGGGGAGTTCCTGCCCGCCGCGGTGGACCGGCACGTGGTGCTCTACACGTACATGGGGGTGTTCCCGCACACCGCGCGGGGCGCCACCCGGCTGCTGGAGGCCTCGGCGCGCCTGGCCGTACGGTCCGGGGCGCAGCGGCTGATCGTGAAGACGGCCGCCGAGGCGCACCGGATCCCGACGGTGCTGGAGAACGTACGGGCGCTGGAGACGGCCGCGGCGGCGGCCGCCCTGTGCGAACGCCCGGACGCCCCCTCTCCCGCCGGTCCGGGCGGGGTGGCGCGGGACGGGGCCGACAGCGAGGTGTACCGGGAGGCCCGGGCCTTCGTGGAGGCGGTACTGGAGCTCGACGAGGACCTCGGACGGGCGCTGCGGGCCGCGTTCGCGCGGGGCGTCCTGGACGTCCCGTACTGCCTGCACCCCGACAACGCGGGCCGCTCGCGGAGCTTCGTCGACGCTGACGGCCGGCTGCGCTGGTCCGAGACCGGCGCCATGCCGGCCGTGTCCTTCCCGACGGCGGGCGCGCGGGCGTCCGGTACCGGCCGGGCGGCGGCCCTGACCTCGGACGGGCTCCTCGCCGCCCTGCACGGGGTGTCCCGGCGCTACGACGCGTACGGCGCGCCGGGCGGAGGCGACGGCGCGCGGTGAGCGGCCCCCACCGGGCCGCGCCTCGGGCCCGCGGCCCGCACGGCACACGACCGAACGACCGGCTGACCGGCCGGCCGACCACCCACAGACCGACAGGAGTCGACATGGAGCTTCGGACCCCTCCCCCGCTCGGTGAGCACCTGCGTTCCCCGCAGCTGCGTTCCGCGATGCTGGTGCAGCAGGAAGTGCTCTACGCGGCGCGGGAGTTCCTGCGCGGCGAGGACTTCGTGGAGTTGCTGCCGCCGCTGATCGGCCCCGTCACCGATCCGGGCGGGCGCGGCGCGAAGGCGCTCGACGTGGATTACTACGGGCAGCCGTACAAGCTGATGACCAGCGCGATCCTCTACAAGCAGGCCTCGCTGAAGGGCTTCCCCCGGCTGTTCTACATCGCTCCGAACGTCCGGGTGGAGCCGCCGGAGACGGCGGCCACGGGCCGGCACCTGGTGGAGTTCCACCAGATCGACGTGGAGCTGGCGGGCGGGACCCGCCGTGACGCGCAGGAGGTCGCGGCCGGGCTGCTGACGCACGTGGTGGAACACGTCTGGTCGGCGGTTCCCGAGGTGCTGCGCGAACTCGGGCGGGACGAGCTGGAGTTCGCCGAGCTCCGGCAGGGCAAGTTCGACTCCCTGACCCACGCGGAGGCGGTGGCGCGGCTGCTGGGCCGGGGCCACGGCCAGAGCCCGGACGCGGAGATCGACTGGGCGGGCGAACGGGTGCTGTCCCTGGAGGCCGACCGGCCGTTCTTCGTCAACGACTACCCGAAGGGATCGCGCGGGTTCTACGACCGGGAGGACCCCGAACGGCCCGGGGTCCTGCGGAACTTCGACCTGATCGCGCACGGCGGGTACGGCGAACTGGTCAGCGGCAGCGAGCGGGAGAGCGACTACGCGGCGATCGTGACCCGGATGCGGGAGAGCGGGGAGAACCCGGCCAAGTACGCCTGGTACCTGGAGCTGGCCCGCGAGGGGATCGAGGCCAGCGCCGGTTTCGGGATGGGCCTCCAGCGCCTCGTGCGCTTCCTGACCGGGCTGGACGCCCTGTGGCAGGTCAGCGCCTACCCGAAGCTGCCGGGGGTGATCGCCCCGTGAGCGGCGCACTGGATGCGGCCGGGTTCCCGGAGGAGGCCGTACGGGCCCGGGCGCGCTTGGGGACGGCCGAGGTGTTCCCCGCCGCCGACGGGTACGGGACGCGGCTGTTCGGCGCCGCCCCCGAACCGGGCGGACCCGGCGGACCGGGCGGACCGCGCGCCGGGGACTGGCTGGACGCGCTGCGCCTGGCCCCGCCGGTGTTCATGCCGAGGCGGCTGGAGAAGCTGATCGACCTGGGCCGGGAGCCCTCGTACGAGGACGTGGACCTGCGCACCCCGGTCGGCGGATTCGCCTCCGAACTCCCCCTCTACCTCTCGGCGTTCGGCTCCACCCGGGCCGGCAGCGGGGACCTCGGCACGGCCGCCGCCCGGCAGGCCGCGCGGCTCGGCATTCCGCTGGTGATCGGCGAGAACATGGTGCCGGTGCACGGCTACGGCAGCCGGTCGGCGCTGCTGGAGCGGGTGGCGGCGTACGCGGAGGACCTCGCGGACGGGGTCGGCGGGGTGGTGGTGCAGCAGTCCACCGAGGACGCCGACTCCGAGGTGTGGAACCTGCTCTACAGCGACCCGGGCTCCCGCGCCCTGCGGGACTCCGGGCGGCTCGGCTTCGAGCTGAAGACCGGCCAGGGCGCGAAGCCCGGGCTCGGCGGCATGACGGTGGTCGGCGCGGCCGAAGCCGAGCGGCTGGCCGGCCGGTTCGCCGTACGGGACCTGCTGGGCGAGCCCGCCGGGCGGCAGCTGCGGTGCGCGACCCCGGGGACCTTCACCGAGGAGATCCTGCGCCAGCAGCTGCGGTTCATGCGGAACAACTTCCCGCTGGCCCGGACCTGGGTGAAGTTCCACCCGGGGCGGGACGTCGCCCGGGCCGCCGCGACGGCCTGGGCGGCGGGCGCCGACGCGGTCACCGTCGACGGCGCCGAGGGCGGCACCGGCTGGGCGCCGCGGGTGTTCCTGGACGGGGCCGGTCTGCCGCTCGGGGAGTGCCTGCGGCGCATCGAACGCCCGCCGGGCGCGGCCCTGCTGGCCTCGGGCCGCATGTGGGAGGGCGGCCGCGCGGTGCGGGCCCTGGCCCTGGGGGCGACCGCGGTGGGTCTGGGCCGGGCCGCCCTGCTCGCCGTGGACGAGGATCCGCGGGCGGGGCTGGTCCGGCTGGTCGAGGCCCTCGCGCTGGAGGCCCGGCTGCTGATCAGCGCCGTCGGCCAGTACCGGCCCGCCGACCTGACCCCGCAGGACCTGTGGTCGCCCGGCGAACCCGCCCCGGCGGCCCCGCTCCCGGTCGGAGAACCGGCGTGAGCGCGCGGCCGGCCCGCGCCCGGGCCTCCGCCGTCGCACCCGGCCGGCGCGGCGGCCCCGTACGGGCCCGGTTCCGGTTCGGGGAACTCCCCGGCGTCACCGTGCGGTCCGGGCCTGCCGGGCGGGTGGCGGGCCCCGCCGCCCGCCGGGCCCTCGCCGAAGCCGGGCTCGGCCACCTCGGCGGGCACCTGGAGCTGCGTACGCCCGGCCGGGCGCCCCGGGCCGCCGACCTGACCCGCGCCGCCCGCCGCGCCGTGACCCGCGCCCTGGCGGCCAGGCCCCGGCCCTGACCGCTCCCGCCCCGCCCCACCCCGCCCTGACCCCGCCTCTCAGAAAAGGTGCTCCATGGACACCCCCGTACCGCAGCCCGTCCGGCCCCCCGCCCCCGAGCGGGTCCAGTGGGGCCGGGTCGGCTCCCTCGTCGGCGGCCAGGCCGCCGTCCAGCTCGGCAGCTTCGCCCTGCTGATCGCCATGAACTGGACGGCCGTCGAAATCGGCGGGACCCGCGCCGTCACCCTGCTGATGCTCGCCGCGACCGTGCCCCGCGCCCTCATGCTGATCTTCGGCGGGGCCGTCGCCGACACCCTGGGCCCGCGCTTCGTCCTGTTGCGCACCACCGCGGCCCGGGTGGTGCTGCTGGCCGTCGGGGCCGTGGTCACGGCCGGCACCCAGCAGCTGTGGCCCCTGGTGGTGATCGCCCTGGTCGAGGGGGTCCTGCTGGGGCTGGCCGGACCGGCGTCGGGCGTCCTGCTGCCCATGTTCGCCCGGGGCGACCAGTTGGCCCGCGCCAACTCCCTGTACGCCATGGTGCTCCGCGTGGCCCCCATCCTGGGTGCCCCCGCCGGTGCCTTCCTGATCACCGTCGGGGAGCTGTGGGTGGCCCTGCTGGCCGGCGCGGTCACCGGTGCGGTCTGGCTGGGGTGCCTGCTGCACGTCACCCACGGGTTCGTCCGCCCCGAGCCGGAGCCCGGGGTCTCGCTGGTCAAGCGGTCCGGGGACGGGTTCCGGTTGCTGGCCCGGCACCCGCGGCTGCGCTGGATGTTCGTCGCCGCCCTCTGCCTCGACCTGGCGTTCAGCTGGCCGGCCGAGGTGGCCCTGCCGCTGCTGGTCTCCGAGCGCGGCTGGGGCGTGGGCGCGGTCGGTGTCGTCCTCGCGGCGTTCAGCGTGGGCGCCCTGGGCTCCAGCGCGCTCGGCGCGGCGCTCGCGCACCGCATCCCGATGTTCGTACGGCTCGTCGTGACCGGGGCCGGGCTCGCCGCCGGGATCGTGGTGATGGCGCTGATGCCGTCGGTGCTGTCGCTCACGGTCGTCGCGGCCGGCGTCGGCCTGCTGTCGGGTCTCAACGGCCCGGCGATCGTGACCCTCTACCAGCAGTCCGCCCCGGAGGACCGGATGGGCGCCGCGATGTCCACCCTCTCGCTCGCCGGGATCGGCACCGCCCCGATCTCCATCGCCGTCTTCAGCTCCCTTTCGCTGGTCCTCGGCATCCAGACGACCTGGCTGGTGTGCGGGGCCATCGCGTTCGTCTCCCCGGTCGCGGCGGTGCTGGCCCTGCGCCACCCCGTGCACGGCGAGGAGCCGGCCGCGGTGGAACCGGCCGTCACGGCCTCGGTGTGAGGGGGACGCCATGGCTGCGACCGCCCTCGGCGGGACGCTCGTTCCGCGGCGGCTGACCGGTCCCGGCCCCGCCCGGGCCGTGGTGGTGCCCGCGAGTCCGCAGCTGTGGCTCGTGGACACCAGCGCCTACCGCGGGCACGCGGCCCGGCACGCTCCCGGGACGCTGGACGCCCAGGAACTCGCGCGGGCCGCCGAGTTCGTTCGGGCCGCCGACCGGGACGGCTACGTCTGCGCGCACGTCGCCCTGCGCCGGCTGCTCGGCGCCTACCTGGGCCTGGGACCGCGCGAGGTGACCATCGAGCGGGCGCCGTGCGCGCACTGCGACGAGCCGCACGGGCGGCCCGTACTGCCGGGCGGCGCACTGCACTTCTCGCTGTCGCACTGCACCGGACTCAGCCTGCTGGCCTTCGCGGACGCCCCCGTCGGGGTGGACGTGGAGGAACTCGTGGCCCCGGGCGTGATCGCGGAGACGGCCGACGTACTGCACCCGAGGGAGGCGGCGGAGCTCGCCGCGCTCCCGGCCGCGGAGCGGTCCCTGGCCTTCACCCGGGTGTGGACGCGCAAGGAGGCCTACCTCAAGGGGCTGGGGGTGGGCCTGTCGGAAGACCCGGCGGCGGACTACGTGGGTTCGGGTCCGGTCCCGGCCGGGCCGCCCGGCTGGTCCCTGACGGACGTACGGGTACCGGAGGGGCACTGCGCGGCGGTGGCCCTGCGCCGCTGATCGCACGCCGCTCGGCTCGGACCGGCCGGCCCCACCCCTATCCGTGACCTGTCACATGTGAAATATTACCTGCGCTCCGGGCTTCGGCCTCGCACGCCGGACTCCCCGATTTCCCCGAACTCCCCGAAAGGTCACCTCCGTTGCGCAGACTTGTCGCGGCGGGAGCGGCGATATCCCTCGCCGGCCTCGCCCTCCTGTCCACCCCCGCCCTGGCCGCCCCGCCGCCACGCGCCCCGGCCGCGGCCGACGGGCCCCGGGCCGAGCACGCCGCCGCCCCGCCGCCCGCCCCTCTCGAACTGCAACGCCAGGCACTGCGCCGCCAGGCCCTCGAAGGCATCGCGGCCGGCCCCTCCGGCGGCTCCGCCCCGGCCGCCGGACTGCGGGCCGAGGCGGACGGCACCCTCCCCCGTACGGCCAAGGTCGGGAACCGGTACGTCGAACTGGCCCGCGAACGCAAGGACAAGGTCTTCGTCATCCTCGCCGAGTTCGGCGACCAGGTGGACACGACCACCGAGTTCGAGGGCAAGCCGCGCTTCGGCGGCACCCCCGGCCCGCGCCACAACACCATCCCCAAGCCGCCCGCGGACGACAACCACACCCTGTGGCGCAAGAACTTCGACCGGTCCTTCTACCAGCGGCAGTTCTTCTCCACCGATCCGCAGTCGGCCGGCATGCGGGCCTACTACCGGCTCCAGTCCTCCGGCCGCTACGACCTGGACGGCACCGTCTCGGACTGGGTCAAACTGCCCTGGAACGAAGCCCGTTACGGTACGGACAACTGCTCCGAACCCGGCCAGTGCCGCACCAACTGGGACATGATCCGCGACGCCACCGACGCCTGGTACGCCGCCGAGCGCGCGAAGGGCCGTACGCCCGCGCAGATCAAGGCGCAGCTCGCCGAGTACGACGTGTGGGACCGCTACGACGCCGACCACGACGGCGAGTTCGACGAACCCGACGGCTACCTCGACCACCTGGTCGTCGTCCACGCGGGCAAGGACCAGACCTGGGGCGGCGGCGCGCAGGGCAAGGACGCCGTCTGGGCGCACCGCTGGTTCGCGTACTGGAACCAGGCGGGCAGCGCCGGCCCGGAGGGCAACAAGGCGGGCGGCACCCCGGTCGGGGACACCGGGATCTGGGCCGGTGACTACCTGACGGGCGGCGAGAACAGCGGGGCCGGACTGTTCGCGCACGAGTTCGGGCACGATCTGGGGCTGCCGGACCTGTACAGCTCGGACGGGGACAACAGCGTCAACTTCTGGTCGCTGATGTCCTCGGCCTCCTACCTCGGCAAGGGCGCGGGCTCCACCGGGGAGTTCCCCGGGGACCTCGACCCGTGGAGCAAGCTCCAGCTGGGCTGGCTGGAGTACACGGAGGCCGACGCGGGCCGCCGGACGCGGGCCGTGCTGGGCGTCTCGGGCTACAACACCGCCGATCCGCAGGCGCTGTTGGTGCACCTGCCGCCGTCGGTGACCCGGACCGGGCTGACGGACCCGTACGAGGGCTCGAGCCAGTGGTGGAGCGGTACGGGCGACTTCATGGACAACACCCTGACCCGCACGGTCGAGGTGCCCGCCGGGTCCACCCGGCTGTCCTCGCGGCTCTGGTACGACATCGAGCAGGACTTCGACTTCCTGACGGTGGAGGCCTCCACGGACGGCGGCGCCCACTGGACGGCGCTGGGCGGCACGGTGGACGGCGCGCCCGTCCCGGACAAGGGGATCTCGGGGACCTCGCCCGCGTGGACCGAACTCTCCGTCCCCCTCGACGCCTTCGCGGGCCGCACGGTACAGCTGCGGCTGCGCGTCACCTCGGACTCCAACACGCACGGCCGCGGAGTCACCTTCGACGACATCCGGATCACGGCGGACGGCGGGCGGGAACTCCTGCGCGACGGCGCCGAACAGGGAGCGAACGGCTGGACGGCGCTCAAGTGGTCGCGTACGGAGGGCCGTACGGGCATCGCGGAGCACCCGCGCGCCTACTTCGCCGAGAACCGCCGGTACACGGGCTACGGCAGCCTGCTCGCATCGGGGCCGTACAACTTCGGCCACTCCGGCGACAAGGTGGAGTTCTACCCGTACCAGGAGGGCGTGCTGATCTGGCTGTGGGACACCGCCTACAGCGACAACACCACCAAGGCCCACCCGGGTGGCGGCCTGTTGCTGCCGGTGGACGCGCGGCCGGATCCCCTGCGGTTCAAGGACGGCACCCTGCTGAACGCCCGCGCCCAGACGTTCGACGCGCCGTTCTCGACACGGGCGAGCGCGCGGATCGTCCTCCACAAGGCGGGGGTTCCGCTGGTGGTGCCCTCCCGTCCGGGCGTGCCGGTCTTCGACGACCGGCACGGAGCGTACTGGAACGCGGACCTGCCCCAGGTCGGGGTGAAGGTCCCGGACACCGGTACGCGGATCGAGGTACTGAAGGAGACCTCGGGAGGGGCCCGGGTCACCTTGCAGGTGAGCCCGTCCCGTTGACCACACGCCGCCCCTATAGTGACCGTGCACAGACAACTGAATGCGTGCGCGTCCAGGGGAAGCCGGTGGGAATCCGGCGCTGACCTGCAACCGTGTGCGGCCCGTCATCCCCTCGCGGGATGGCGGGCCGCGAGTCGGAGCACCTGCCGCGCGACGCCGCACCCCTTCCCCTGTCATGGACTACAGCGCGAAGAAAGGCACTTCCCCATGCGCAGCAGCATGCTCGTCCGCCGCACCGCCGTCACGGCCGCGGCCCTCGGCCTGGCCCTCGGCGCCGCCTCCCCGGCGGTCGCGCACACCACGGCCCCGCGCACCAACACGCCGGTCCTGGTCCAGCTCACCGTCCAGGGTCCGGAAGGCCGGCTGTTCAAGGGCCTGGTCATCACGAAGGGCCACGAGGTGACCACCGCCACCGGCGGCACCCACAAGTGCGACGGCACCAACGGCGGCCAGCAGGCGACCGCGGTGCCCACCCCGACCGCCGCCCTCGACGACGCGGCGCGCGTGCACGGGTTCACCTGGGACGGCGCCTGGTACCCGTCCTTCGACGACTTCTCCGTGGACACGGTGAAGAACGTCTCCGGCGGCGGCTCCGCCTACTGGAGCATCTCCGTCAACGGCACCCCCACCCCGGTCGGCGGCTGCCAGTTCAAGATCAGAACGGGCGACAAGGTCGCCTTCACCTGGACCTCGTTCTAGACCGTCCCCGCCGGATCCGGCCGGTTGGGTGGGGACGGCTGTGAGCACGGACACGTTCCGATTCGGGAACCCGTGTCGCCTTTGCGCCCGTCGGACGGTGCGGCGGACGATCATCGAGGGCGGGAGTGCCTGATGCCGGGCAAGGTGGAGCGACGGACCGTACGGGTCCTCCTGCTGGCCGGCGTCTGCTGCGTCCTGGTGGCCTGCGGGCTCGCCTACCGGGGCGAGTTGCGCGCGCTGCTCGGGCCCGTCGCCGACGGCGACCCGGAGCGCGGCAGCTACATGCAGGATCCCGGGCTCGCGGACCGGGCGGGCGCGGACGTACGGGAGGCCCTGCGCGCGGAGGCTCCGCCGGCGCGGGCGCTCGCGGCGACCGGGCAGGACCCGGCCGCCGCGTGGCGGCCCTCGGAGCCGCTGGAGGCCCGGCCGGTCGTCGCCGAGCCGGCGATCGGGGCGCTCTTCTCGCCCGGCCTCGACTGGGACGGCGACCACCACTGCTCCGCGTCCGTGGTCCACTCCCCCGGCGGGGACCTGATCGTCACCGCCGCCCATTGCGTGCACCAGGGCGGTTTCCGCACCAACCTCGTGTTCGTGCCCGGCTACCGGGACGGCGCGGCCCCCTACGGCGTCTGGGTGCCGACCCGCGTCGAGGTGGACCCGCGCTGGGTACGGTCCGCCGACCCGGACCACGACGTGGCCTTCCTGCGGGTGCGCCGCGCGGGGGAGCCCGGGGCGCGGCTGGAGGAGGTCACCGGGGCGCTGACGGCCGGCTTCGGGCCCCGGCTGCCCGCCCCGGCCCGCCTGGTGGGCTACCCGAACGACGCGGAGGAACCGCTCGGGTGCGCCAACACGGCCGTGTCCGCCGGGCCGGCGCAGCTGCGGCTGGACTGCGCGGACGTGCCCAACGGGACCAGCGGCGGCCCCGTCCTGACCGGGGACCGGACCCTGATCGGGGTGATCGGCGGCCGCGACGGCGGCGGGGACGAGGTGACCTCGTACAGCAGTTACCTCGGCGAGGACGCCCGCGCCCTGTACGAGCGCGCTGCCGCGGCCCCGGCCGGATGACCCGGTCTACGCGGGGTCCGGCGGCGGCTGGTGGGGCGGGTAGGCGGGGGCCGTCGGGGAGGTCGGCAGCCGCCACTTCGACAGGACCCGGACCATCGTCCCGGGAGTGAGCAGGGTGTTGGGCGGGGCGGACAGCGAAAGCACCCCGAAGAAGCGGGCGGACAGCGCCGGATCGGTGTTGGCGCCGACCATCACGCGGGACATGTAGCGCTGGAGGATCCTGGTGGCGCGGTCGGGCGGCGGGCCCTCGGTCTGCGGGTAGCGCATGTCCTCGCTGGTGGCGATCTGCCAGGCGACGGACGCCTCGGCCGCGGTGACCCGCTGGACGCGGCGGGCGGCGCCCGGGATCCGCTCGGAGTCCAGTCCGGCGAGCGCTCCGTCCAGGGCCTGCGCCGCGAGGGCGGCGACGGTCATCCCGTGCCCGTAGACCGGGTTGAAGCGGCAGGCCGCGTCACCGAGCACCAGGAAGCCCTCGGGCCAGCGGTCCATGCGCTCGTAGTGGCGCCGTTCGTTGGCGGTGCCCCGGAATCCGGCGGGGTCCGACAGGGGCGTCGCCCCGCTGATGGCGTCGTGGAGGGCGGGGCTGCGCAGGCTCCGCGCGAAGCCGAGGAACTCCTCGTCCTTGGTGGAGGGGGCGTGCGCCCCGTTCCCGATGAGGGTCACCAGCCAGCGGCCCCCTTCCAGTGGCACGAGCACCCCGCCGCGCGGAAGGTCCGGGCGGCCCTGGACGTACATCCCGTGCCAGCGGCGGGCCGGGTCCGGCGGGGCGGCGTAGAGGCGGCTGGAGTAGCCGAGGTGCGAGTCGTAGCGGGTGACGGCCGGGCAGGGGTAGCCGAGGGCGGCCAGCCAGGCGGGGGCCTTGGAGGTGCGGCCGGTGGCGTCGACGACGAGCCGGGCGGCCAGCGGTTCGCCGCCGCGCAGGGTCACCCCGGCCACCGAGCGGCCGTCCTCCCCGGCGAGCAGACCGCTGGCCGCACGGCCGTCCAGGACCCTGATCCGCACGTCGCGCAGTACGGCCCGCCGCACGCACCAGTCGATGAGCTCGCGGCTGCCCAGCAGGACGGGGGCGCCGGGTACGGGACGGAACCAGTCGGCCGGGCTCAGCCACAGGAAGTCCCGGGGCGATTCCAGCAGGGCGGCGCCGCCCGCCGTCAGTTCGGCGGTGAGGCCGGGCAGCAGCCGCTCCATCACGTCGACGCCCCGCGACCAGAGCACGTGCGCGTGCCGGGACTGCGGCAGCCCGGGGCGGAACCGCGGCCCCTCCTTGGGGAGTTCGTCCCGTTCGACCACGGTGACCCGGGGGAACCGCTCCGCGAGCACCCGCGCCGCCAGCAGCCCGGCGAGACCGGCCCCCAGGACCACCGCGTGGTCGTCCCGGGCTTCTGGGTGGTTGTCCGGAGTGTCGTCCATGCTCCCGATTGTCGGGCGGTCCCGGCGGCGCGGTCAGGCCCCGCCCCGGGGCGCCCGGAGGCGTCCGGGGGGCGCCCAGGGGCGCTCGGACGGGTCCGCGGGGCCCCGACGCGCGTGCGGTGGAACCGGCACCCTCCGCTCCCGGCGGAGTCAGCCGGGGGTGGCCGCCGCGACGAGGACGTCGCCGGCCGCGACGCGGCTGTAGAGCACCGTGCGGCCCGTACGGCGGCGCAGGACCAGGCCGGCGGCGAGGAGCACCTTCAGCTGGCCCGCGACCGCGCCGAGGCTGTACCCGGTCAACGCCACCAGCTGCGTCGTGGACTTCGGACTCTCCAGCAGCACCAGCACCTTCGCCCGGACCGGCCCCAGCAGCCGGACCAGTGCCTGCGGGGCGGCCGCCGCGGCCCCTTGGGTGAGCTGCCCCGAACAGGGGTAGACCAGCGCGTGCCGGCGGGTCCCGGTCCAGGCGACCCACCCGTGTCCCGGGGTGACGGGGACGAAGACCAGCCCGGCCTCCCCCGACAGTTCCCGCGGCCGCCGCTGCTGGAGGTTGATCCGCAGCCTGCCCCCGCCCAGCCAGGCCATCCCCGGCCGCATCCCGGACAGGGCGTCGGCGAAGCCGCCCTGGCCGAGGTGCCGGGTCCGCACGAGGACGTCGGCCTCGGCGACCCGGCGGCGGCGCTCCCAGTCCGGGCGCACGGCCTCCGCCCACACCCACTCCAGCAGGTCGGCCGTCCTCGGACCCAGCCCCCGGGCGCGGGCGAGGCCCTCGGGGAGCCCGGAGGCGGCACGGAGGTCGGTACGCACCACCGCGTCCGGGGTGGCGCGGACCACGGCGAGCTCCTCCTCGAAGGTGCGCCCGTCGGGCGGCGGGGTGAGGTAGCCCGCGACCCACAGCCGGCCGAAGGCCGCCCGTACCAGTTCCCCGGTCAGGGGTTCGGCGGCCAGGTGGGCGCGGTAGTGCGGGAGCCGGTCCGCCAGCCACGCCCGCTCGGCCGGATGCGTCGCGGTCCGCCAGTGCAGCGCCATCAGCGCCGCCGTGGTCTCCGCGAGCGCCGACACCACGAACCGGCTCCCCGCCAGCGCGTCCGTGTCGATCCGCCACCAGCCCATGCGCCCCGCCTCCCCCTGCCGGCCGCGCGCCCGCGCACGCGCCCGCCGCGTACCCCTGCCCCCGCGGCCCGGTGCCGGGAGGGCGGAGGTTTCGCCGGTACGCGAAACATTAGGCGGCTCCGGGGGCCGGACCGAGACTCCCCGCATGCCCCGCACCTACCGCTCGCTCGCGCGCGTCCCCGAGTTCACGCCGTTCTTCGCCGCCGCCGCGCTCCGTACCGGCGCCTCCACCGTCGGCGGACTCGCCCTCGGCGTGCTCGTCTACGACCGCACCCGCAGCCCGCTCCTCGCCGCCCTCGCCATGTTCGGCCCCTCCCTCGCCCAGGTGCTCGGCGCGACCCTGCTGCTGTCCGCCGCCGACCGGCTGCCCCCGCGGGCCGCCCTCGGCGCCCTCGCGGCCCTCGCCGCGACGGGCACCGCCGTGCTCGCCGTGCCCGGACTGCCCTGGTGGGCGGTGTTCGCCGTGCTCCTCGGGCAGGGCCTCGCCGACTCCCTCGCCGGCGGGGTCCGGTACGGGCTGCTCACCGAGATCCTGCCGCCCGGCGACTACCTCGCCGGCCGGTCCCTGCTCGCCGTCTGCGGCGGCGTCACGCAGATCGCCGGCTTCGCCCTCGGCGGGGTGCTGCTCGCCGCCCTCTCCCCGCGCGGGGCCCTGCTGGCCGCCGCCGCGCTGGGACTGGCCGCCGCGCTCACCGTCCGGTTCGGGCTGCGCCACCGGCCCGCCCGGGCGGGCGGGCGGCCCTCCGCGGGCCGGACCTGGCGGGTCAACGTCCTGCTGCTCTCCGACCCGGCACGACGGCACCTCTACCTGGCCCTGTGGGTGCCCAACGGCCTGATCGTCGGCTGCGAGTCCCTGTTCGTCCCCTACGACCCCGCGCACGCCGGGCTCCTCTTCGGCTGCGCCGCCGCCGGCATGCTCGTCGGGGACACCGTCGCCGGGCGCTGGCTGCCCGCCCGCCTGCGGATCCGGCTGGCGGCCCCGCTGCGGCTGCTGCTCGCCGTGCCCTACCTGGTGTTCCCGCTGGAGCCCGGCCCGGCCGTCGCCGCGGCCGCGGTGACCGTCGCCTCCGTCGGCTACTCGGCCGGGCTGCTCATGCAGGAGCGCCTCGTCCCCCTGCTCCCCGAGGGGACCCAGGGCCAGGCCCTCGGGCTGCACTCGGCCGGGATGCTGACGATGCAGGGCGTCTGCGCCGCGCTCGCCGGAACCCTCGCCCAGTACACCTCGCCGGCTGTCGCGATCACCGCGCTGGCCGCCGCCTCGGTGGCGGTCACCCTGGCACTGGAGCCGGGGCTGCACCCCAGTAAGCTGCGGGTCCATCCCCCGCACGCTCCTTCTCCCGTTCCCCGAGGTACCGCGCAGTGAGCTCCGCAGCACCCTCCCACCCCGTCACGGTCGTCGGCCTCGGCGCCGACGGCTGGGCCGGGCTCACCGCCGCCGCCCGGTCCGCGCTGTCCCGCGCCGAGGTACTGATCGGCGGGCCCCGCCAGCTGGACCTGCTGCCCGCCGGCACGTGCCCGGGCCTGCGCGTCGCCTGGCCCAGCCCGCTGCGCCCCGCGGTACCGAAGCTGACGGCCGAGCACGCGGGCCGCCGGATCGCCGTACTGGCCAGCGGGGACCCCATGTTCTACGGGATCGGCCGCGCGCTCAGCGAGGAGCTGGGCCCGGAGCGGCTGCTGGTCCACCCGCACCCCTCTTCCGTTTCCTACGCGTGCGCCCGCCTGGGCTGGCCGGTGGAGGACACCGAGGTCGTCACCGTGGTCGGCCGGCCGGTGGCCCGGCTGGCGGCCGCCCTGTTCGAGGGGCGGCGGGTGCTGGTGCTGAGCGCGGGCCCCGGCTCCCCCGCCGAGATCGCCGCGCTGCTGCGGGAGCGCGGCTTCGGCCCGAGCCGGATGCGGGTGCTGGAACAGCTCGGTTCCGAACGCGAGGACACGTACGGGGGCACCGCGCGGCGGTGGGCGCACCCGCCCGGCGACGCGCTCAACGTGGTCGCCGTGGACTGCCGGCGCGATCCCGCGCACCCGGCCCCGCGGCTGGGCGCGACCCCCGGCCTGCCGGACGCCGCGTACGAGCACGACGGACAGCTCACCAAGCGGCACGTGCGCGCCGCGACCCTGTGCGCCCTGGCCCCGGCCCCCGGCGAGCTGCTGTGGGACATCGGCGGCGGCTCCGGTTCGATCGGCATCGAGTGGATGCGTACGCACCCGTCCTGCCGGGCGGTGGCGGTGGAGCGCGTCCCGGAGCGGGCCGCCCGCATCGCCCGCAACGCGGCCGCCCTCGGCGTCCCCGGCCTGCGCGTGGTCACCGGCGCGGCGCCCGCCGCCCTGGCCGGGCTGCCCGCTCCCGACGCGGTGTTCATCGGCGGCGGACTGACCGCCCCGGGCCTGCTCGACGCGGCCTGGACGGCGCTGGCGCCCGGCGGACGGCTCGTCGTCAACACGGTCACCCTGGAGTCGGAGGCGGTCCTCACCGACCGCTACCGCCGCCACGGCGGTGACCTGGTGAAGCTGGCCGTCGCGCACGCCGTGCCGGTCGGCGGTTTCACGGGCTGGCGGCAGGCCATGGCCGTCACCCAGTGGTCGGTGACGAAGCCCGCCGGAACCCCGGCGGACGAGACGGACAACGCAGACGAGGCAGAGGCGGACCGGACATGACCGTGTACTTCATCGGGGCGGGCCCCGGAGCGGCCGACCTGATCACCGTGCGCGGCGCCAGGACCCTGGCCGCCGCGCCCGTCTGCCTGTACGCGGGCAGTCTCGTCCCGCGCGAGCTGCTCGCCGAATGCCCGGCCGGCGCCCGCCTGGTGGACACCTCGCGGCTGAACCTGGACGAGATCACCGCCGAGTTCGTACGGGCCCACGCGGCCGGCCAGGACGTGGCCCGGCTGCATTCCGGTGACCCGTCGGTGTTCAGCGCGGTGGCCGAGCAGATGCGCCGCCTGGACGCGGCCGGCATCCCGTACGAGGTCGTCCCGGGCGTTCCGGCCTTCGCCGCGGCGGCGGCCGCGCTGAAGCGGGAGCTGACCGTGCCCACCGTCGGCCAGACCGTGATCCTGACCAGGATCGCCCAGCAGGCCACGCCGATGCCGCCCGGCGAGGACCTGGCCACGCTCGGCCGCAGCGGTGCGCTGCTGGTCCTGCACCTGGCCACCCGCTACGCGGACCGCGTCGTCGAGGAACTGCTGCCGCACTACGGGGCCGACTGCCCGGCCGCGGTGGTCGCCATGGCCAGCCGACCCGACGAACTGGTGCTGCGCGGCACCCTCGCCGACATCGCCGGACAGGTGAAGGAGGCGGGCCTGGTGCGCACCGCGGTGATCCTGGTGGGCCGCACGCTGGGCGCCGAGCAGTTCCGCGACAGCCACCTCTACTCCGCCGAGCGCGACCGGCATGCCTGCTGAACCGGGCCGGGAGCGGGGCCCGCTCGGGCACGTCCTGATCCTGGGCGGTACGACGGAGGCCCGCCGCCTCGCGGAGGCACTGGCGCGGCAGGACGCGTACCGGGTGACGACCTCGCTGGCGGGCCGGGTCGCCGCCCCCGTGCTGCCGCCGGGCGGGACCCGGATCGGCGGGTTCGGCGGGGCCGCCGGACTGGCGGCCTGGACCGCCGCGCACGGCGTCACCCACCTGATCGACGCCACGCACCCGTTCGCGGAGCGCATGAGCTTCAACGCGGCCGGGGCGGCGGCCCTGTCGGGGGTGCCGCTGCTCGCGCTGCGCCGCCCGGGCTGGACGCCGGGGCCCGGCGACGACTGGACGTTCGCGGACTCCCTCGCCGGGGCGGCAGCGCTCCTGCCCCGGCTCGGCGGACGGGCGTTCCTGACCACCGGGCGCACGGGCCTGCACGTGTTCGCGGAGCTCACCGGCACCTGGTTCCTGGTGCGTTCGGTGGATCCCCCGGCCGGGCCGGTGCCGCCGCGGCTGGAAGTGCTGCTGGCGCGCGGCCCGTTCGGCCTGGACGAGGAACGGGAACTCCTCGCCCGGCACCGGATCGACGTACTGGTGACCAAGGACAGCGGGGGTTCGGCGACCGCCCCGAAGCTGACGGCCGCCCGCGAGGCCGGGATCCCCGTCGTCGTCGTACGCCGCCCCGCGGTCCCCGCGGGGGTCGTCGAGGCCGGATCGGTCGAGGACGCCTTGAGGTGGCTCGGTACCGCCGTGGCCGGCGCCGCCGGCCCGGGTGCGGGAAGCGAACATTCCGTGCACACCGCCGAGTCCTGACCGAAACGGCGCGCAGCCCGCTCCCACCGGCCGCGATACCGGCACCCACCAGCCCCCAACCGCGCTCCGTACCCTCTAGTCTGAGGCCATGCGGATACGTCACTCCCTCGTCCTGATCCTCGCCGCCGCGACACTCGTCACCGGATGCGGCGAGAAAGCGACGCCCCAAGGGTGGGAGCCCGACGACGCCCTCCAGCGGGCCGACGAGACCCTGGAGAAGAACGCCGGCGAGGGCCGGGTGACGATGCGCGGCACCGGATTCCTCGCCGCCGGGCTGAACAAGGACCTGGAGACCGGCGGGGAACGCCCGTACCGCTTCGACATCGCCTGCGACAGCGAGGAGGTCCCCCGGGTCAGTCTCGTCGTGTCCCGGGACGGCGGCTCCGGTGACCGCTCGTTCGACGTGCCGTGCACCGCCGGTGAGGTCACCCGGCTCAACTTCCCGGCGGGCAACGCGCTGACGGCGCACATCGAGCCCGCGCCGAAGGAGGACTCGCCGCCGGCCGGGGTCATCTCCTGGCAGCTGCTGACCCTCGACCCCAAGAGCGTCGAGGGCTGCGCCGACGACCTGTCGGGCTGCGCGGGCTGAACCGGCCGGTACGGTACGGCGGGCCCGGCCCGCGGGTGCGGTACGGGAACGCCCGCACCGCACCGTCAACCGCCGGTCCGGCTCACGGGTAGCGGCGCGGGGTCCACGTGACGCGCGACCCGTCGGGCCGCTCGGTGACCCGGGTCTGCGAGGAGCCGATCAGCAGGATCGTCCGCATGTCGACCTCGGCCGGCTCCAGCGCGTCCAGCGTCACGATCCGCACCGACTGTTCCGGGCCGCCCACGTCCCGCGCGACGACCACCGGGGTCTGCGGCGGGCGCAGTTCCAGCAGCAGCTCCCGGGCCTGGGCCACCTGCCAGGTGCGGGTGCGGGAGCCCGGGTTGTAGAGGGCGAGCACCAGGTCGGCGGCGGCCGCGGCGCGCAGCCGCTCCGCGATGACCTCCCACGGCTTGAGCCGGTCGGACAGCGAGATGGTCGCGTAGTCGTGGCCGAGGGGGGCGCCGGCCGCGGCCGCCGCCGCGTTCGCGGCGGTCACCCCCGGCAGGACCCGTACGGGAACGTCCGCGTACTCGGGCTGTCCGGCGACCTCCAGGACGGCGGTGGCCATGGCGAAGACCCCGGGGTCGCCGCCGGAGACGACGGCCACCCGCTTGCCGCGCCGGGCCAGGTCGAGGGCGAACTCGGCCCGCTCGGACTCCACCTTGTTGTCGGAGCCGTGCCGGACCTGCCCCGGCTTGGCGGGGACCCGGT
This sequence comes from Streptomyces sp. NPDC044704, assembly GCF_056433525.1. Lineage (NCBI taxonomy): Bacteria > Bacillati > Actinomycetota > Actinomycetes > Kitasatosporales > Streptomycetaceae > Streptomyces > Streptomyces sp. NPDC044704. The sequence goes on along the minus strand of NZ_JBWKGY010000025.1, from coordinate 47,414 downwards.
CCAGGTAGGTCGTGTAGCCGACGAGCACCTCGGCGTCGGCCAGCGCCCGCCGGGTCTCGGCGGTGAGCCACAGCGGGCCGGCCGGGCCGGTGCCGACGACGGCGACCTCGCCGGGGCCGGACGGCACGCTGCCGGGGTTGCCGATCCGGCTGGGCACGACGGCGACGGCGAAGTACGGCACGCTGTCCGGGTCGGTGTCCGCGAGGACCCCGGTGCGCTCGCCCTCCATCGTGGCGCGCTCCACGTAGCGGGCCTCGGCGAGGCGGCCGCTGTTCTCCATGGCCCGCCGGACGGCGGGGAAGGTCCGGCCGAGCTTCATCACGACCGCCGAGTCGGTGGCGGCGAGACGGGCCGTCAGCTCCTCCTCGGGCAGGGTGCCGGGCAGGATGGTCAGCACCTCCTCGCCCTCGACGAGCGGGGTGCCGAGCCGTGCGGCGGCGGCGCTCACCGAGGTGACGCCGGGGATCACCTCGGCCTCGTACCGGTGCGCGAGCCGCTTGTGCATGTGCATGTAGGAGCCGTAGAAGAGCGGGTCGCCCTCCGCGAGCACGGCGACGGTGCGGCCGGCGTCGAGGTGCGCGGCGAGGCGGGCGGCGGAGACCTCGTAGAACTCCTCCATCGCGCCCTGGTAGCCGCCGGGGTGGTCGGTGGTCTCGGTGGTGACCGGGTAGACCAGCGGCTCCTCGACGTGGTCGTCACGCAGGTGCTTCGCGGCGATCGAGCGGGCGATGGAACGGCCGTGGCGGGCGCTGTGGTAGGCGATCACGTCGGCCTCGGCGATCACCTCGACGGCCCGCAGGGTCATCAGGGAGGGGTCGCCGGGGCCGAGCCCGACGCCGTACAGACGTCCGGCGCTCATTCGGCCACGCTCGCGATCGCGTTGACGGCGGCGGCCGCGATGGCGCTGCCGCCCCGCCGGCCCCGCACGATCAGGTGGTCGAGGCCCGAGGGGTGCGCGGCGAGGGCGTCCTTGGACTCGGCGGCGCCGATGAAACCGACGGGCACGCCGATGACGGCGGCGGGGCGCGGAGCCCCCTCCTCGATCATCTCCAGCAGCCGGAACAGGGCGGTCGGCGCGTTGCCGACGGCGATCACCGAGCCCTCCAACAGGCCCCGGTCACGCCACACTTCGAGCGCGGCGGCGCTGCGGGTGGTGCCCATCTTCGCGGCGAGTTCCGGCACGGCCGGGTCGGAGAGGGTGCAGATCACCTCGTTGTCGGCGGGCAGCCGCTTGCGGGTGACGCCGCTGGCGACCATCTGCACGTCGCACAGGATCGGCGCGCCGGCCTCCAGCGCGGCGCGGGCCCGCAGGACCACCTCGGGGGTGTAGCCGAGGTCCTGGGGGAGGTCGGTCATGCCGCAGGCGTGAATCATGCGCACCGCGACCTGGGCGACCGAGGCGGGCAGCCCGGAGAGGTCCGCCTCGGCGCGGATCGTGGCAAAGGACTGGCGGTAGATGGCCGCGCCGTCCTTCTCGTACTCGAACACGGTGTACTCGCTCATTTCTTCACTGTCTTCATCACTGCGGTTCTGAGGGGGAAGTGCTGGTACCGGTGCGGTGGACGCCGCGTGCGGTTCGTGCGGTCTTGAGGGCGGACGCCAGATCGGAGAGGGGGACGGGGGCGGGGGGCCGCCCCGGCGCGGAGAGCTCGTACCGGTCGGGTCCGGTGGCGACGAGGTCCACCCAGAGGGCGCCGCGGGGGTGCCCGCACCGGCGTTCGCAGCCGGACCAGTGGACGGGGAGGGCGCCGGCCGACGCGGTCGCGACGGCGCGCGCGTCGGCGCGTACGTCGGCCAGCGACTTGGCGCAACCGGGCCGCCCCGTACAGGCGGTGACGGACTCCCAGGGGCCGCCGGGGCCGAGGACCAGTCCGGCGGCCTCGATGCGGGCGGCGCCGTTGACGGGCCTGCGGGTGCTCGCCCGGGGCAGGACGACGGTCCGCCAGGGGGTGATCCGCAGCTGTCCGTCGCCCCGGTCGGCGACCTCGACGAGGACCCGCCACTGCTCGGAGCTCAGCCGGCCCAGCGGCGGCAGCACGCACAGGGGTGTCTGGTCGCCCGTGCCGGAGCCCCAGGGACGGGGCGGCGGGGCGTACGGCCAGTCCACCGCGGGCACGTGCGCCGCCGGGAGCCCGGCGGCTCGCAGGCGGACGGCGAACGCGGCGGCGGCCGGCCGGTGTTCGGCGGGCAGCTCGGCCACCCGCCAGGCGCGGGTGCCGGCGGAGTCGACGGCGTCCAGGAAGTGTTCGGCGGCGAGCAACGCGGCGCGGGGCGCGTCCGGCGCGGCGACCTCGACGGCATCGGCGGCCGCCCCGAACCGGACCAGAGCCCGGCCCGCGGGCAGCGCGAGGACGGTCACGTCGGGATCGAGCGCGGCGACGTCCCCCCGCCCGTCGTCAAGAGCGAACAGGAACCGCCCGGACAACCCCACCACCCGGCTGCTCCCGCACAACAACCGATCCAGCTCCCGAACCCACGGCACCACATCGGCCCGCACCCCACCACCCCCACCCGACTTGCCGGATGCGCTGGGGGTGTTGGGGGTCCCGGAAGGCCCAGGGGTCCCGGAAGGCACGATGGTCTCGGAAGGCTCACTGGCCCCGGAAGGCACAGGGGCACCGGCAGGCACAGGGGCCAGGGAAGACCCGGAGGTCCCAGAGAGCCCGTGGGGCCCGAAAGACCCGGCACTTTCGGGGGGCCCGGAAGTTCCGGGGGGCGCGGGGAGCCCGGAGGTCCCGGAGAGCCCGGAGGTCCCGGAGAGCCGGGGGGTCGCAGAGCGCCCGGAGGTCCCGGAGGTCCCGGCACTCCCGGAGAGCCCGGGGGTCCCGGAGAGCCCGGGGGTCCCGGAGAGCCCGGGGGTCGCAGAGCGCCCGGGGGCACCGGAGACGCTGGGAGCATCGGAGGTCCCAGGGACACCGGAAACGCCCAGAGCACCGGCGGTCCCAGGGACACCGGAAACGCCCGGAGCGTCGGAAGTCGTCAAGGGGGCGGAGACGCCGGGGCCCGAGGGTGCGCCGGGGTCTCCGCAGGTCGCGTACGTGCCGGGGTCGACCGAGAGGGCCGGGATCCCTGAGATCCCGGACAGCGGGGTGGCGACGATGTTCCGCACCCGCTCGTGGCTCGGCGCGGGCAGCAGTCCGGCCGCCTCCAGCAGCTTCGCCAGCCCGGCTCCGCAGTCGTCGGTGAGGCCGCGGAGCTGGACGTTGCCGCGCGAGGTGAGTTCCAGGTGGCCGTCCCCGAACCGGTCGGCGGCGAGCGCCAGCACCGAGGCCTGCCGGGCGGTGAGGAGCCCGCCGGGGATCCGGACCCGCGCCAGCCGGCCGTCGTCCGCCGCGTGCAGGCGCAGCGCGCCGGGGCATGCGTCACCGCGGTCCCGTATGACGGGCTCGTCCCACGATGCGGCGGAAGGGGGCTGGGGCATGGCCGCGAGCATACCCACGATCTCCCCGCCCCGACCTGTGTCCGTCACCACCCCCACGCCCCGGACCAGCCACATCCCGCCCACCCCCGACCCGCCCGTCCCCCGGGAAGCGTCCCCGGAACAGCCCCCGGACACCCGGCAGCCCACTCCCACCACCCCCACGTCCGGCCCGGTCGGCCACGTCCCAGCCCCGCCTGCGTACGAGGCGCGGAGTCCGGGGCGGCGCCCCAGTACCCAGCACCCGCCAGCCGGCCCCCGGCGGCCCGAAATCGCGGCGCCTGCACACTCCTCGCCCACGCCGACCCGCCAAACCCAGCCTCGCCGGCGTTTGAGGCGCGGGGTCCGGGGCAGCGCCCCGGCAACGGCGCCGCACCCGCACACCCCGCACCCGGCACCCGGCGGCCCGAAATCGCGGCGCCCGCACACTCCTCGCCCACCCCGACCCGCCAAACCCAGCCCCGCCGGCGTTTGAGGCGCGGGGTCCGGGGCAGCGCCCCGGCAACGGCGCCGCACCCGCACACCCCCCCCCCCCCCCCCCCCCCCCCCCCCCCCCCCCCCCCCCCGCCCCCCCCCCCCCCCCCCCCCCCCCCACCCCCCCCCCCCCCCCCCCCCCCGCCCGCGGGGGGGGGGGCCCGGGGGGGGGGGCCCCCCCCCCCCGCAACGGCGCCGCACCCGCACACCCCGCACACCCCCGCAGCCCCCACCCCCGCACCCCCCGCGGAGCGACACGTCACCCCCGCTCCCGCCCGGGGACCCCGCCGCCTAGGATGACCTTCCGACGGACCGTTCGGCCCGTCGTCGCCGAGGACGGCGACATGGGAGGAAGCCCGGTGCGATTCCGGCGCGGTCCCGCCACTGTGAACCCCGCGGAGCAACCCGTGGGGTGAGTCAGGAACTCCCGCTGTCCTCACTGCCCGGGGCGCGGAAACCCCGAGGAAGGCCTGCCGCCGCATGATCCTGCTGCTGTCGACGTCCGACACCGATCTGCTCAGCGCCCGCGCGTCGAACACGGCGGACGGCCCCGTCCCGTACCGGTTCGCGAACCCCTCCCGCCTTCCCCTCGACGACCTCCCCGGCCTCCTCGACGGCGTCGACCTGGTCGTCGTGCGCCTCCTCGGCGGCCTCCGCGCCTGGCAGGAGGGCCTCGACCTGCTGCTGGCCCCCGGCCAGACCCGCCCGGTGGTCGTCCTGACCGGCGAACAGGCCCCCGACGCGCAGCTGATGGAGGCCTCGACCGTCCCCATCGGCATCGCCGCCGAAGCCCACGGCTACCTCGCGCACGGCGGCCCCGCCAACCTCGACCAGCTGGCCCGGTTCCTCTCCGACACGGTCCTGCTGACCGGCCACGGCTTCGAGCCGCCCGCCGCCTCCCCGACCTGGGGCCCCCTGGAGCGCACGCCGGGGCGGACCGCCGGCCCGCTCGTCGCGGTGCTGTACTACCGCGCCCACCAGATGAGCGGCAACACCGCGTTCGTGCACGCCCTGTGCGAGGCCGTCGAGGCCCACGACGCGCAGGTGCTGCCCCTGTACGTCTCCTCCCTGCGCACCCCCGAGCCGGAGCTGATCGCCGCGCTGTCCGCCGCCGACGCGGTGGTCACGACCGTCCTCGCGGCGGGCGGCACCCGCCCGGCCACCGCCTCCGCGGGCGGCGACGACGAGTCCTGGGACGCGGGCGCGCTCGCCTCGCTCGGCGTGCCGATCCTCCAGGCCCTGTGCCTGACCGGCTCCCGCGGCACGTGGGAGGAGAACGACGAGGGCCTGTCCCCCCTCGACGCCGCGACGCAGGTCGCCGTCCCCGAGTTCGACGGCCGTCTGATCACCGTCCCGTTCTCCTTCAAGGAGATCGACGAGGACGGCCTGCCCGCCTACGTCGCGGACCCCGAGCGGGCCGCCCGCGTGGCCGGGATCGCCGTGCGTCACGCCCGGCTGCGGCACATCGACCGCCGCGACAAGAAGATCGCGCTCGTGCTGTCCGCGTACCCGACGAAGCACTCCCGCATCGGCAACGCGGTCGGCCTGGACACCCCGGCCAGCGCCGTCGAGCTGCTGCGCACCCTGATCGCGGGCGGCTACGACTTCGGCCCCGCCGACGAGATCCCGGGGCTGGTCTCGGGTGACGGCGACGAGTTGATCCGCGCGCTGATCGAGGCCGGCGGCCACGACCAGGACTGGCTGACGGAGGAGCAGCTGGCCCGCAACCCGGTCCGCATCCCGGCCGCCGACTACCGGCGCTGGTTCGCCGAGCTCCCCGCCGAGCTGCGCGAGAGCGTGGAGCAGCACTGGGGCGAGGCCCCCGGCAACATGTTCGTGGACCGTTCCGCGAACCCGGAGGGCGACATCGTCCTCGCCGCCCTGCGCCGCGGGAACCTCCTCGTCCTCATCCAGCCGCCGCGCGGCTTCGGCGAGAACCCGATCGCGATCTACCACGACCCGGACCTGCCGCCCTCGCACCACTACCTGGCGGCGTACCGCTGGATCCAGGCGCGTGCGCAGGACGGCGGCTTCGGCGCCGACGCGATGATCCACCTGGGCAAGCACGGCAACCTCGAATGGCTGCCGGGCAAGAACGCCGGCCTGTCCGCGTCCTGCGCCCCCGACGCCGCGCTCGGTGACCTCCCGCTCATCTACCCGTTCCTGGTCAACGACCCGGGCGAGGGCACGCAGGCCAAGCGGCGCGTGCACGCCACGCTGGTCGACCACCTGGTGCCGCCGATGGCCCGCGCGGAGTCGTACGGCGACATCGCGCGCCTGGAGCAGCACCTCGACGAGTACGCGCAGATCTCGGCGATGGACCCCTCCAAGCTCCCGGCGATCCGCGCCCAGATCTGGACCCTGATCCAGGCCGCGAAGCTCGACCACGACCTCGGCCTCGAAGAGCGCCCGGACGACGACGGCTTCGACGACTTCCTGCTCCACGTCGACGGCTGGCTGTGCGAGGTCAAGGACGCCCAGATCCGCGACGGCCTGCACGTCCTCGGCGGCGCGCCCACCGGTGAGGCCCGCGTCAACCTGGTCCTCGCGATCCTGCGCGCCCGGCAGATCTGGGGCGGTACGACGGCCCTGCCCGGCCTGCGCGAGGCGCTGGGCCTGGACGAGTCGGCGGCGACGCGCACCTCGGCGGACGCCGTCGAGGAGCAGGCCCGCGCGCTGGTCCAGGCGATGGAGGACGCGCACTGGTCCCTCGACGCGGTGGCCGCGGTCGCGGCGGGCCACGCGCAGGCCGTCGCCGACGTCCTGTCGTTCGCGGCGCGCGAGGTCGTCCCGCGCCTGGCGGGCACGACGGACGAGATCGCGCACGTGGTGGCCGCGCTGGACGGCGCCTTCGTCCCGGCCGGCCCGTCGGGCTCGCCGCTGCGCGGTCTGGTCAACGTGCTGCCGACCGGCCGGAACTTCTACTCGGTGGACCCGAAGGCCGTACCGTCGCGCCTCGCGTGGGAAACGGGCCAGGCGCTGGCCGAGTCGCTGCTGAACCGCTACCGCACCGACAACGGTGAATGGCCGGCGTCCGTCGGCCTGTCGCTGTGGGGCACGAGCGCGATGCGGACGGCGGGCGACGACATCGCCGAGGCGCTGTCCCTGCTGGGCGTCCGCCCGGTGTGGGACGAGGCCTCGCGCCGGGTCACCGGAATCGAGGCGGTGCCGCTCGCCGAGCTGGGCCGTCCCCGCATCGACGTGACGCTGCGCATCTCGGGGTTCTTCCGTGACGCGTTCCCGCACGTGATCGGCCTCCTGGACGACGCGGTGCGTCTCGCGGCCTCCCTGGACGAGCCCGCGGAGTCGAACTTCGTGCGCGCCCACGCCCAGGCGGACCTGGCCGAGCACGGTGACGAGCGGCGCGCGACGACGCGTATCTTCGGCTCGCGCCCGGGCACGTACGGGGCCGGCATCCTGCAGCTGATCGACTCCCGCGACTGGCGTACGGACGCCGACCTCGCGGAGGTATACACGGTGTGGGGCGGTTACGCGTACGGCCGCGGCCTGGAGGGCCGTCCGGCCCGCACCGAAATGGAGACCGCCTACAAGCGGATCACGGTCGCGGCGAAGAACACGGACACCCGCGAGCACGACATCGCGGACTCGGACGACTACTTCCAGTACCACGGCGGCATGGTGGCCACCGTCCGCGCGCTGCGCGGCACGGCCCCGGAGGCGTACATCGGCGACTCCACCCGCCCGGAGACCGTGAAGACCCGGACCCTGGTCGAGGAGACCAGCCGCGTCTTCCGTGCCCGCGTGGTGAACCCGAAGTGGATCGAGGCGATGCGCCGCCACGGCTACAAGGGCGCCTTCGAGCTCGCGGCGACGGTCGACTACCTGTTCGGCTACGACGCCACGACCGGGGTCGTCGCCGACTGGATGTACGACAAGCTGACGGAGACGTACGTCCTGGACCCGGAGAACCGCGCCTTCCTGGAGGAGGCCAACCCGTGGGCCCTGCACGGCATCGCGGAACGCCTCCTCGAAGCGGAGTCCCGCGGCATGTGGGAGAAGCCGGACCCGCAGATCCTCGAATCCCTGCGCCAGGTCTACCTGGACACGGAGGGCAACCTGGAGGGTGAGGCGGAGTAGCGCCGCACGCCCGGGGCCCGGTTTCCACGACGGAGGCCGTCCCCCCGCCCGATGACCGGGCGGGGGGACGGCCTCTTCGCGTCCCGCCTCCCGGAGGCGGGACGAAGGCGCGCCCCGCGGGCCGCCCCTCGTATCCCCCTTCGGGCCGCGCCGCCGCGGAAAGAGCCGTGCGTCACCTGAAGCGGTGAACTCCCCCTTATCCCACGGGCACCAGGGGTAGGGCAGTGCTGATCTCGTGCGGGGGGCCGGGTCCGCCGTCCCCCCAGCCATGGACGAAAGGCCGACCCCGTCGTGACGCAGCCGTTTCAACTGCCGGATTTCTATGTGCCTTATCCGGCGCGACTGAACCCCCACCTGGAGGACGCCAGGGTCCACACCAAGCGCTGGGCGCGCGACTTCGGGATGCTGGAGGGCTCCGGCGTCTGGGAGGAGAAGGACCTCGACTCGCACGACTACGCCCTGCTCTGCTCCTACACCCACCCCGACTGCGACGGCGAGGCGCTGGCGCTGGTCACCGACTGGTACGTGTGGGTCTTCTTCTTCGACGACCACTTCCTGGAGATGTACAAGCGCTCCCAGGACCGCGTCGGCGCCAAGGCCTACCTGGACCGGCTCGCCGCCTTCATGCCGATGGACCTGGCCGACGGCTTCCCCGAGGCGACCAACCCCGTCGAGGCGGGGCTCGCCGACCTGTGGGCCCGTACCGTCCCGGCCATGTCGATGGACTGGCGGGAACGGTTCTCCTTGTCGACGAAGAACCTCCTCGACGAGTCGATGTGGGAACTGGCCAACATCGACATCGGCCGGGTGGCGAACCCCCTCGAATACATCGAGATGCGGCGCAAGGTGGGCGGCGCCCCCTGGTCGGCCGGCCTGGTCGAGTACGTCTCCGCCGAGGTGCCGGCCCGCGTCGCGCACTCGCGGCCGCTGGGCGTGCTGCGCGACGCCTTCTCCGACGCCGTGCACATCAGGAACGACATCTTCTCCTACCAGCGCGAGGTCGCCGACGAGGGCGAACTCTCCAACGCCATCCTGGTGTTGGAGACCTTCCTCGGCTGCACCACCCAGGAGGCCGCCGAGGCCTCCAACGACCTGCTCACCTCCCGCCTCCAGCAGTTCGAGCAGACCGCCCTCGCCGAGCTCCCCCAGCTCTTCGCCGACCATGCGATGGGCCCGGCCGAGATCGCCGCCGTCCTCGCCTACACCAAGGGGCTCCAGGACTGGCAGTCGGGCGGCCACGAGTGGCACATGGTCTCCAGCCGCTACATGAACGAGGAGGCCCGGCGCACCACCCCGCTCACCCTGCCCTTCCTCCCCTCGGGCCTCGGCACCACCGCCCTCGACCTGGGAGCGCTGTTCACCCGCCGCTCGATGGAGCTGCGCGGGCGCTCCTTCACCCACGTCCCCTTCGAGCCCACCGGCCCGTCCGTGATCCCGGACGTCTACATGCCGTTCCGGCTCTCCCTGAGCCCCCACCTCGACCACGCCCGCGAGGGTTCGGTGGCCTGGGCCCGCGCCATGGGCCTGCTGGACCCCCAGCCCGGCGATCCCGGCTCCGCGATCTGGAACGAGGACAAGCTCCGCGGTTACGACTTCGCGCTCTGCTCCGCCGGCATCGACCCCGACGCCACCCCCGAGGCGCTGCTGCTGAACGCGTGCTGGCTCACCTGGGGGACGTACGGGGACGACTACTACCCGGTGGTGTTCGCCCAGTCCAAGAACCTCCCGGCGGCGCAGGCGACCACCGCCCGCCTCGTGTCGATGATCCCGGTCGACCACGCCGAACAGCCCGTGCCGGCCACGGCGATGGAACGATCCCTCGCCGACCTGTGGGTGCGCACCAGTGAGGGAATGGCACCGGCGGTCCGCGCCGAGTTCCGCGCGACCCTGGTGAGCATGCTGGAGAGCTGGGTGTGGGAGATGGAGAACCTGATCCGCAACCGGGTCCCGGACCCGGTGGACTACGCGGAGATGCGCCGCCACACCTTCGGCTCGCACCTCACGATGTACCTGTGCCGGCTGGGGCAGGCGGGCCGGGGCATCCCCGACGAGATCTACGCCTCCGGGACCATCAGATCGCTGGAGAACGCGGCGGCCGACGCCGCCTGCTTGATCAACGACGTCTTCTCCTACCAGAAGGAGGTGGAGGTCGAGGGCGAGGTCCACAACTACATCCTCGTCACCCGGAACTTCTTCGACATCGGCTATCCGGAGGCGCTGCGGATCTGCCACGCGCTGATGACGCAGCGCACGGAGGAGTTCGAGCACATCGTGGCGACGCAGCTGCCGCTGCTGTACGACGACTGGAAACTGGACGCCGGCGCCCGGGCCGGTCTCGACGCGTACGTCGGCGAGCTCCAGGACTGGCTGGCCGGGATCCTCAACTGGCACGAGAAGTGCCGCCGTTACCGCGCGGAGGACCTGCACCGGCTGGGCGACGGGCTGTCCACGGGCGTCTTGAGCCCCGGGTTCGGCATGTCGGCGGCCAGGATCTCGCTGCCCGCCTGACCGCGGTACGGGTCCCCGGGCGGCGGGGACGGACCGCTCGCCCGCCCCCGCCGCCCGGGGCTCAGAACTCGTCGGCCGTGTGCGGCAGCGGCTCGGTGCGCAGGGCCGCGTCCAGGGCGGCCGCCGCGCCGGGCGTCCGCTCGTCGACCAGTCCGGCGGCCACCAGCTCGGTCGTCCGGGTCCCGCCGAGGTAGCAGGCGGCCAGCTCCCGTACGTCGAGGACCAGGTCCGGGTCCGCCCGGGCCGGCTCGTACGTCGCCCCGTCCGGGCCGGCCTTGAGCCGGAACCGCCCCGCGTTCGCGGGCCTGCGCACGTCGGCCAGGTCCAGCACGAGTTCCACGGGTGCCGCCCAGTCCCGCGCGGTCAGCGCCGCCCGTACGTCGACCAGGCGCAGCCAGAGCGCCGGGAACTGGGCGGTGACCTTGACCTGGTCCCGGTCGGCGGCGAAGTGCAGGAGCGGGTCGTCGGCCGGCCGGCCCCAGGCGCGCACCCGGCCGGTCAGGTCGAGGGAGCTGACGCAGTCCCACAGGGCGGCGGCCACGGCCGGGGTGTCGGCCTCCAGTTCGTCGACGCGCACCAGGCCCGGGCTGCGGCCGGGGCCGGCGGTGTCGTCCTCCGGCTTGGTGCGGAACAGGACGTAGCCGGCGACGGGTTCGCCCGGATCACCGAGGACGATGATCCGGGGCGGGCCCAACTCCTCGTCCTCCTCGTCCTGTTCGCAGAGCCACTCCTCGGCCCAGCGTTCCGGGCTGCGGCTCGGCCGGCCGGCCCGGACCGCGCGGGCGGCCTCGTGGCGGGGGCCGATCACGGCGAGGGCGTCGGCCGGGTCCACGAGGCGCAGGGGGCGGGGGTCGGGTGTGATGCGCAGGGCCAGGGGCCTGCTGGAGTCGATCTCGATGGTGACGCCCTGGGTGGCGGCGCCGTAGCCGAAGCGGCCGTAGATGGCGGCCTCTGAGGCCCAGAGCGCGGCGAGGGGGCTGCGGGCCGCCGCGGCGCGGCGCAGTTGTTCGTCCATGAGGGCGGTAAGGACGCCCCGGCGGCGGTGGGTGGGCGCGACGGACACGAAGGTGAGGCCGGGACAGCCGAGGTCGCCGCCGGGGACCGAGAGCCGGAAGTGGTGCGCGGCCATGAAACCGACCAGCGCGTCACCGTCGTAGGCGCCGATGCGCGAGCAGCGGCCGAGGAGGGCGCGGTGCCGTGCGCGTCCTTCGGACTCCGGGCGGTCGTGGAAGACCAGGTAGGCGAGCTCCTGGGCGCGGTCGATGTCGGCCTCGGGTACCTCGCGGATGTCCACCATGATCCGGAGACTAATCGGTCATCGGGGACCGGTCACCCCTTAATGGCCGGATCTGTGGATGTGACCGGTTTTCGGCGCATCCGGCCCGTCCCGGGAGCCGGTGGGAACGGCGGAAGGGCACGACCCGCGGGGGTCGTGCCCTGGGACCCGGCGCCGGACCGGCCGGCGCTCCGGGTCTCGCTGTCAGGTCCCGCTCCAGCTCCGCTTCAGGTCTCGCTTCAGGCGACGGAACCGATCCTGCCGATCACGGAGTTCGAGGTGTCGCGGTGGATCGGGATGCGCGCGCCGGTGAGGGCCGCCCCGGTGCCGCCGCGGCGGTTCGCGACGATCTCGGCGGCGATGGACAGCGCGGTCTCCTCCGGGGAGCGGGCGCCGAGGTCCAGGCCGATCGGGGAGCGCAGCCGGGCCAGTTCGAGCTCGGTCACGCCGACCTCGCGGAGCCGCTTGTTGCGGTCCTCGTGGGTGCGGCGGGAGCCCATGGCGCCGACGTAGGCGACGGGGAGCTTGAGGGCCAGTTCGAGGAGCGGGACGTCGAACTTGGCGTCGTGGGTGAGGACGCACAGGACGGTGCGGCCGTCGAGGGAGCCCGCTTCGGCCTGGGCCTCCAGGTAGCGGTGCGGCCAGTCGACGACGATCGTGTCCGCTTCGGGGAAACGGTTCTTCGTGGCGAACACGGGCCGGGCGTCGCAGAGGGTCACGTGGTAGCCGAGGAACTTGCCGATCCGCACCAGGGCGGAGGCGAAGTCGATGGCGCCGAAGACGACCATCCGCGGGGGCGGGACGCTGGACTCGACGAGCACCTTGAGCGGCTCCCCGCAGAGCCGTCCGTCCGCGCCGATCTCCAGCACGCCGGTCCGGCCGGCGTCCAGCATGGCGCGGGCCTCCTCGGCGAGGGTGCGGTCCAGTTCGGGGTGTCCCCCGAAGCCGCCCTCGTAGGAGCCGTCGGCGCGGACGGTGACGGCGCGGCCCATCAGCTCGGCGGGGCCTTCGGCGATCCGGGCCACCGCGGCCGCCTCGCCGCGGGCGGCGGCGGCCAGCGCGGTCGCCAGCACCTGGCGCAGGGGGGAGCCGACGGGTACCGGGGTGACCAGGATGTCGATGATGCCGCCGCAGGTCAGGCCCACGGCGAAGGCATCGTCGTCGCTGTACCCGAAGCGCTCCTGGACGGTCTCGCCGTCTTCGAGCGCCTGCTGGCACAGCTCGTACACCGCGCCCTCCACGCATCCACCGGAAACCGAGCCGATCGCCGTGCCCTCGCCGTCGACGGCGAGCGCGGCTCCGGGCTGCCGGGGCGCGCTCCCGCCGACCGCCACGACCGTGGCGACGGCGAAGTCACGTCCCTGCTCGACCCACCGGTTCAGTTCTTCGGCGATGTCCAGCATGTGCGGCCTCCTCGGAGGGGTTCGGTTTCCAGTATCTGATACGTGGAGGGAACGGTTCTCGTACGTTCCGGGTCGGGTCAGTGGACCCCGAGCCAGCCCTCGATCGGGTTGAGGGCGAAGAACACCAGGAAGATGCCGGTCAGCGCCCACATGAAGGCACCGATCTCGCGGGCCTTGCCCTGCGCGACCTTGATGGCCACGTAGGAGATGACACCCGCGGCGACACCGGCGGTGATCTGGTACGTGAACGGCATGATCACGACGGTCAGGAAGACCGGGATCGCGGTCGCGCTGTCGGACCAGTCCACGTGGCGGGCGTTCTGCATCATCATCGCGCCGATGACGACCAGGGCGGCGGAGGCGACCTCGCCGGGGACGACCTGCGTGATCGGGGTGAAGAAGAGGCACGCCGCGAAGAAGAGGCCGGTGACGACGGAGGCGAGGCCCGTGCGGGCACCCTCGCCGACGCCGGTGGCGGACTCGACGAACACGGTCTGGCCGGAGCCGCCCGCGACACCACCGATGGCGCCACCGGCGCCGTCGATGAACAGGGCCTTGGACAGGCCCGGCATGCGGCCCTTGTCGTCGGCGAGCTTGGCCTCGGTGCCGACGCCGATGATGGTGGCCATCGCGTCGAAGAAGCCGGCGAGCACCAGGGTGAAGACGATCATGCCGATCGTCATGACGCCGACGTCGCCCCAGCCGCCGAACTCGACCTTGCCGAAGAGCGAGAAGTCCGGCATGGAGACCGCGGAGCCCGCGAGCTCCGGCGGGCCGTTCTTCCAGGCCTTCGGGTCGATGTCGACGATCGCGTTCAGGATCGCGGCGAGGACGGTGCCGCCGACGATGCCGATCAGGATCGCGCCGGGGACCTTGCGGGCCTGCAGCATGAAGATGGCGAGCAGGGTGACGCAGAAGAGCAGGACGGGCCAGCCGGCGAGCTCACCGACCGCGCCGAGCTGGACCGGGGGGCCGAACTCGGGACCGCGGCCCACGAAGCCGGCCTTCACGAGGCCGATGAGGGCCACGAAGAGGCCGATGCCCATGGTGATCGCGTGCTTGAGCGCGAGGGGGATCGCGTTCATGATCATCTCTCGGAGGCCGGTGACGACCAGGAGACAGATCACGACGCCGTACATCACGCACATGCCCATGGCCTGCGGCCACGTCATCTGCGGTGCCACCTGCGAGGCCAGCACGCCGGACACGGAGAGACCGGCGGCGAGCGCGAGCGGCACCTTGCCGACGAAGCCCATGAGCAGCGTGGTCAGGGCCGCCGCGAAGGCGGTGGCCGTGATCAGGGCCGCGGGGGCCATGGTGTTTCCGGCGACGTCCTTGCCGGAGAGGATCAGGGGGTTGAGCAGCAGGATGTACGCCATGGCCATGAAGGTCGTGATACCGCCACGAACTTCGTTGCCGACGTTGGATCCTCTGTGCGTTATGTGGAAATACCGGTCGAGCCAAGAACGCCCGGCGGGGTTCAGAGAGCCGTCGCCGGCCTCCTCCGCACTGGTCTTGGGCTCCACTGATGACTGGGTCATGGTGCCTAACTCCCAAGGTTCAAAGGGGCACCCGCATAAAGATTGGAGACACGGGATTTGGGAAACTGCGTTTGGCTGCACGACCCGGGGTGACGGCCCGAGGCGACGCGAATGTTCACTGCGTGTACTGCGGGTAGTGCGGGGGTGACCGCTGGTACTACGTGGGGGTTTCTGCAGGGGTACTGCCAGGTGCGAGGACCGCGAGCGGTGCGGTACTTCGTGCTCCGGGCGGTGCGACCGAAAGTGTGACGTTCCCTGTCGCACCGCCCGGAAATCCGGGGGAAGTGGGGTCCGGGGGCCTCGCGGCCCCCGGACCACGCCGTCCTAGAGGGTGCCGGTGAGGGCTTCCGGACGGATCGGCGTCTTGTTGATGTCCAGACCGGTCGCCTGCCGGATCGCCGCGATGACGGCCGGGGTGGACGAGAGGGTCGGCGCCTCGCCCATGCCGCGCAGGCCGTACGGGGCCTTCGGGTCGGCGAGCTCCAGGACGTCGACCGGGATGGTCGGGGTGTCGAGGATGGTCGGGATCAGGTAGTCCGTGAAGGAGGGGTTGCGCACCTTCGCGGTCTTCGGGTCCACGATGATCTCTTCCATGATCGCCACGCCGAGGCCCTGGGTGGTACCACCCTGGATCTGGCCGACCACGGAGAGCATGTTCAGCGCCTTGCCGACGTCCTGGGCGGTCGCCAGCTCGACGACCTTGACCAGGCCGAGCTCGGTGTCCACCTCGACGACCGCGCGGTGCGCGGCGAACGTGTACTGGACGTGACCGTTGCCCTGGCCGGTGACCAGGTCGAAGGGGACCGTCGGGTGGTGGCGGTACTCGAGTTCGAGGTCGATGGCCTCGCCCTCCAGGATGTCGGCGATGTCCGCGAGGACCTCGCCGCCGTCGGTGACGACCTTTCCGCCTTCGAGCAGCAGCTCGGCGGTGGCCCACGCCGGGTGGTACGAGCCGTTCTTGCGGCGGCCGATCTCCAGCAGGGCCTCGCGGACGGCCTCACAGGTGTTCTTCACGGCGCCACCGGTCATGTACGTCTGCCGCGAGGCGGACGTGGAACCGGCGGAGCCGACCTGCGTGTCGGCCGGGTGGATGGTCACCTGCGTGACGCCCAGCTCGGTACGGGCGATCTGCGCGTGGACGGTGATGCCGCCCTGGCCGACCTCCGCCATGGCCGTGTGGACCATCGCGACGGGCTCGCCGTTGATGACCTCGAGCCGTACGCGGGCGGTCGAGTAGTCGTCGAATCCCTCGGAGAAGCCGACGTTCTTGATGCCGACCGCGTAGCCGACGCCGCGGACGACGCCCTCGCCGTGGGTGGTGTTCGACAGGCCACCGGGCAGCGCGCGGACGTCCGCGCCCTCGCCGGCGGTCTCCCACTGGCGCTCGGGCGGCAGCGGGCGGGCCTTGACCCGGCGCAGCAGCTCGGCGACGGGCGCCGGGGCGTCCACGACCTGGCCGGTCGGCATGACCGTGCCCATCTCCATGGCGTTCAGCTGACGGAACTCGACCGGGTCCATGCCCAGCTTCGCCGCGAGCTTGTCCATCTGGGCCTCGTACGCGAAGCAGGCCTGGACGGCGCCGAAGCCGCGCATCGCGCCGCAGGGCGGGTTGTTCGTGTAGAGCGCGATCGCCTCGATGTCCACGTCCTCCAGGACGTAGGGACCCACCGAGAGCGAGGAGGCGTTGCCCACGACCGCCGGGGAAGCGGACGCGTACGCGCCGCCGTCCAGGACGATCTTGCACTTCATGTGCGTGAGCTTGCCGTCCTTGGTGGCGCCGTGCTCGTAGTAGAGCTTCGCCGGGTGGCGGTGCACGTGGCCGAAGAAGGACTCGAAGCGGTTGTAGACGATCTTGACCGGCTTGTTCGTGGCCAGGGCCAGGAGGCAGGCGTGGATCTGCATCGAGATGTCCTCGCGGCCGCCGAAGGCGCCGCCGACGCCCGAGAGCGTCATGCGGACCTTCTCCGGCGGGAGGCCGAGGACCGGGGCGATCTGCTGGAGGTCCGAGTGCAGCCACTGGGTGGCGACGTACAGCTCGACGCCGCCGTCCTCGGAGGGCACGGCCAGACCGGACTCCGGGCCGAGGAAGGCCTGGTCCTGCATGCCGAAGGTGTACTCGCCCTCGACGATGACGTCGGCGCGCTTGCGGGCCTCTTCCACGTTGCCGCGGATGATCGGCTGCCGGTGCACGATGTTCGGGTGCGGGACGTGACCGATGTGGTGGTCGTCGCGGCCCTCGTGGATCAGCGGCGCGTCGGGGGCGAGGGCAGAGGCCTCGTCCGTGACGAGCGGCAGCTCACGGTAGTCGATCTTGATCTTGGCGGCCGCGCGGCGGGCGGTCTCCGGGTGGTCCGCGGCCACGAGGGCCACCGGCTCACCGTGGTGGCGCACCCGGCCGTTGGCGAGCACCGGGGTGTCCTGGATCTCCAGGCCGTAGTTCTTCATCTCGGCCGGCAGGTCGTCGTACGTCAGCACCGAGTACACGCCGGGCATGGCGAGCGCCTCGGAGATGTCGATGGAGACGATCTCGGCGTGGGCGACGGTGCTGCGCAGGGTCTGGCCCCACAGCATGTCCTCGTGCCACATGTCCGAGGAGTACGCGAACTCGCCGGTGACCTTGAGGGTGCCGTCCGGGCGGAGCACGGACTCGCCGATGCCGCCCTTCTGGTGCTTCTGGCTGACGTTCGTAGGAGCGCCTGCGGGCACGGTGCGGGTGTTCTGAGCCATGGTCAGACCGCCTCTCCCTGACGGGCGGCCGCGAGGCGGACCGCGTCGAGGATCTTCTCGTAGCCCGTGCAGCGGCAGAGGTTGCCGGACAGGGCCTCACGGATGTCCTGGTCGGACGGGTCGGAGTTCTCCTCCAGCAGCGCGTCCGCCTGGACGAGCAGACCCGGGGTGCAGAAGCCGCACTGGACGGCGCCGGCGTCGATGAACGCCTGCTGGATGGTGGAGAGCTCGACGCCCTCACCGGTCTGGGAGTCACCGGGCTTGGCGGCCCAGCGCTTGGCCTCGTCGGTGGTGACGCCCTTGCTGCCGCAGCCGCCGCCGGTGCCGCAGGCACCGCCGTGGCCGTGCTCCTCGCGCTGCTTGGCGAAGTCCGCCAGGCCCTCGACGGTCACGACGTCACGGCCCTCGACCTGACCGGCCGCGACCAGACAGGAACAGACCGGCACGCCGTCGAGACGGACGGTGCAGGAACCGCACTCGCCCTGCTCGCACGCGTTCTTCGAACCCGGGAGGCCGAGGCGCTCGCGCAGGACGTAGAGGAGGGATTCGCCCTCCCACACGTCGTCGGCTTCCTGCTGACGTCCGTTGACAGTGAAATTGACGCGCATGGTTACGCAGCCCCTTCAAGCGAGCGGCCGGTGGTGCCGCGGTACTGCTCCCACGTCCAGACGAGCTGGCGGCGAGCCATGATGCCTACCGCGTGGCGGCGGTACTTCGCCGTGCCGCGGACGTCGTCGATCGGGTTGGCCGCGCCGGAGGCGAGCTCACCGAACTGCTTGGCGATCGACGGGGTGATGACCTTGCCCGACTCCCAGAAGCCGCCCTCTTCGAGCGCGGCGTTCAGGAACTCCTCGGCGGCCTTCGCCCGGATCGGGGTCGGCGCGGCCGAACCGATGCCGGTGCGGACCGTGCGCGAGTCCGGGTGCAGCGCCAGACCGAAGGCGCACACCGCGATGACCATCGCGTTGCGGGAGCCGACCTTCGAGTACTGCTGCGGGCCGGACGCGTTCTTGATGTGAACGGTCTTGATGAGCTCGTCGGGAGCCAGCGCGTTGCGCTTCACGCCCGTGTAGAACTCGTCGATCGGGATGAGCCGCGCGCCGCGGACCGACTCGACCTCGACCTCGGCGCCGGCGGCGAGGAGGGCGGGGTGGGAGTCACCGGCGGGCGAGGCGCAGCCGAGGTTGCCCCCGACGCCGCCGCGGTTGCGGATCTGCGGGGACGCGACCGTGTGCGAGGCGAGCGCGAGACCCGGCAGCGTGCCGCGCAGGTTCTCCATGATCTGGGTGTACGGGACGGAGGCGCCCAGCTTGGTGACCTCCTCGCCTACCTCCCACTCCCGCAGCAGACCGATGCGGTTGAGGTCGAGGAGGTACTCCGGACGGCGGTGGTCGAAATTGATCTCGACCATGATGTCGGTGCCACCCGCAATCGGCACAGCTGTGGGGTACTCGGCCTTAGCGGCGAGCGCCTCCTCCCAGCTGGCGGGGCGAAGGAAGTCCATGTGCGGCTCTCTTCTTCTTCATCGTGTCGTTCACTTCAAGCCAGGAGGCCGAAGGGCCCTCGACTGGTCGTTCACGTGCTGTTAACGCGGTGTGGAGCCAGTACACAAGCCACGCGTCCCCCGGGTGCAGTCACCGAAACCATGAAGGAGTTGGCTGACGGCCTCCCTCGTCTTGTAGATTCGTATGAAAGGCAGGATGCGACGACCTGCCCGATTTCCAACGGCAACATTCGAGACAGATCGGCGGCGACATCATGCGGCTGCGCGCACTGCTGGAAACCGAGGCACTGGGGCTGCGGCTGCTGGGCGGCGAGGACGAACTCGACCGGACGGTCCGCGGGGTCATGACGACCGACCTGAGGGATCCCAGCCGATACCTCTCCGGAGGAGAACTCGTCCTCACCGGCCTGGCATGGCGAAGAAATTCAGCCGACTCCGAGCCGTTCGTACGAATCCTCGCGAGCGCGGGCGTCGCCGGCCTCGCGGCGGGCGAGGCGGAGCTGGGGGACATCCCCGACGATCTCGTTTCAGCCTGTCGGCGCAACCGGCTCCCGCTGTTCGCGGTGAACGAGGACGTTGCATTCGCCACCATCACGGAGTACGTGGTGCGGCAGGTCTCCGGGGAGCGCGCGGGCGATCTCGCGGCCGTCGTGGACCGCCACCGCCGGCTGATGACATCGGGCCCGGCGGGGGGCGGACCCGACGTGGTGCTGGATCTGCTCACCACGGACCTCGATCTCCGGGCCTGGGTGCTCTCGCCCACCGGCCGGCAGATCGCCGGCGCGGGCGAGCCGCTGGCTCCGGGCGTCTGCGCGGCACTGGCGAGCGAGCACCTCGCGGCGGTCCGGACCGGCCGCAGGGGCCCGCACCGGATGTCCATCCAGGGTATTACCTACTCCCTGTTCCCGATCAGGGGACACGGCCGGGGCCCGGGCCCCGCCGTCCGTGACGTGCGCGAGAGCGTCCTCTCGGACTGGCTGCTGGCCGTCGAGGCGGACGCGGGCGACTGGCCCGCCGAGCGGCTCGACCTGCTCCAGGGCGTCACCCAGCTGATCGCCGTCGAGCGGGACCGCCGCGACGCGGCCCGTACGGTGCGCCGCAGGCTGGCCCAGGAGGTGCTGGAGCTGGTCCAGACGGGCGCAGCGCCCGCCGAGATCGCGGCCCGCCTGCGGGTCGCGGCCCCGGTGCTGCTGCCCGGGCTGGGCGGCGCCCCGCACTGGCAGGTCGTGGTGGCGCGGGTGGACTGGGACGGCGGGGACATCCCCGGCGGCCCGGTGGCCCAGTCGCTGCTGGAGGAGATCCTGGTCGACCCGTCGATGGCGGGGCCGGAACCCTCCGACCGGATCGCGGTGGCCCATGCGGGTGACGAGGCCATCGCGCTCGTGCCGCTGCCCTCGCTCTCCGGGGAGGCCGGGGAGGACAAGGGCCCCGACTCCGCGTTGCACGCCGACGCGCTGCTGGCGGCCGTACGGGAGCCCCTGGCGGCCGGTCTGGCCGACGACGGGCGGCTCACGCTGGGCGTCAGCGCGGCCGTGCACTCCGCCGAGGGGCTGCGCGGGGCGCTGGAGGAGGCCAGGCACGCCCGCCGGGTCGCCGCGGCCCGCCCGGGCCGGGTCTGCGCCGCGGGCCACCATGAGCTGGCCTCGCACGTCCTGCTGCTGCCGTTCGTCCCGGACGACGTGCGCCGGGCCTTCACGGCCCGCCTGCTGGACCCGCTGCGGGACTACGACCGGCGCCACCGGGCGGAGCTCATCCCGACGCTGGAGGCCTTCCTGGACTGCGACGGCTCCTGGACCCGCTGCGCGACCCGGCTGCACCTGCACGTCAACACGCTGCGCTACCGGGTCGGGCGAATCGAGCAGCTGACGGCGCGGGACCTGTCCCGGCTGGAGGACAAGCTCGACTTCTTCCTCGCACTGCGGATGAGCTGACGAAAGGCCGCGCCGCCCCTCCCCGGCGGGCGGCGCGCGGCGACGGCCGGGCGGGCGGGGCCCGCTGACGCGCCGTCCGGACTTTGTGAAAGAGTTCACCCGACCCCTTGGCCGATGTAGCCGATCCGTGCTCTCATTTCGCCCCAGGGCTCAACGACGTGCTGCTTGGTTGCTTCGGGGAGGGCAATGTGGCGGATACCGCCATGTCCGGTGCGGGATCAACGGGGGGCGACGACCCCCTCCAGCGGGCGATATGGCGGCTGCGTTCGCGCGGCTGTTGGACTGACGCGGCGGCCCTGTTGACGCCGCACGCGCACGACGCCGGCGCCGCCGTGCAGCGCACCGCGCTGCTCGTGGAGCGGTGCCTGTTCACCGGCCAGGGCTGGGCGGAGGCGGAGGACGCGCTCCGCGTCGCGGAGGCCGTGGCCCGGGACGACGACGAGCGGGGCGCGGCCGCGTGCGAGCGGGGCCAGCTGGCGTACGCCGCCACCGTGCTCGGCGTCCGCGACCGGGCCGACGAGGCGCGCTCCGCGCTCGGCCGCGCGGCGGCGTTGCTGTCCCCGGGGTCCCGGACCCGGCCCCTGCTGGACTTCCGCCGGGGGCTGGTCGCCGAGCACCTGGCGGACTCCCCGCAAGCGGCCCTGCCGGCCTACCGGCGCGCCCACGCGGGCGCGGTCGCCCACGAGGACACCCTGCTGCTGTCCTTCACCTGGCGGCACCTGGCCGCGCTGGCCCTGCGGGACGGCGAGGTCGCCGAGGCCCGCAAGGGCTTCGCGGAGTCCCTGCGGATCCGGGAGGAGCTGGGCTTCCTGGTCGGCACGGCCCCCGCTCTGGCGGCCCTGGCCGAGGCCGAACCCGAGCCCGAGGCCGCCCGGCTGCGCGCGGAGGCCCGCCGCCTGTTCCACCTGCTGGGCGGGATCCCGACCTGGCTCGCCGACCAGCTGCACCCCTCGCCGGCCTGAGCCCCCGCCCGGCGGTGCGCGCGGGCCGGTCCCGTGCGCCCGTACGGGGTGCGGCCGGGCCCCGGCCGGGCTCCGGGGCCGTCAGGCGGTGGCGCCCGCGAAGTGTTCCCGTACGAGCGACTCCACCACCGGGAGGTCCTGCGCGATCAGGGCCTCCAGGAGGGCCGAGTGCTCGGCCGCGTCGGCGACCAGGTCCGCGCGGCGGACGCGGGGCGCGCCCGGGAGCGGCCACTGGGCGCGGCGGTGGAGTTCCTCCGCGACCCGGACCAGCTGGGCGTTGTCCGCGAGGGAGAGCACGGCCCGGTGGAAGGCGCGGTCGGCGTCCGCGTACCCGGGCAGGTCGCCCGCGGCGGCCGCCTCGGCCGTGGCGAGGGCGGCGGGGCGCAGGGATTCCCAGACCTGGGCCGGTACGCCGCGGGCGAGCCGGAGCATGACCGGCACCTCCAGCAGGGCCCTGACCTCGGCCAGCTCGGCCAGGGCGCGGGGGGTGCGGGTCAGGACCCGGAACCCCCGGTTGGGCAGGCATTCCACCGCCCCCTCCAGCGCCAGTTGCTGCATCGCCTCGCGCACGGGGGTCGCGGAGACCCCGAAGCGCTCGCCGAGGGCCGGGCCGGAGTAGATCTCCCCCGGTTCCAGTTCGCCGTCCACGAGGGCCGCCCGCAGGGCTTCCAGGACCTGCGCGCGCACCGAATGGCGCAGTACCTTCTGCCGGGGAATCGACGGGTTGTCCGACACCGTGGCGCGGGCCGCTTCGTGCACTCGGTCCTCCTCCGGGTCTCGACCGGTTCCGAGGATAGGTGAAGGCCCGCCCGCCAGGAGATACGGCCCGTCCCGGGCTGTCGGCGCGGCGTGGTCGCCGCGCGGCCGCGCCGACATCACGGCGGACCCCGTGGGTGCAGACCCCCGAATATCGGGTAAGGTAAGGCTTACCTTCCAATGATCTCGCGATTCGGTGGTCCGCCATGACCGGCACGGCTCTCGACGTCCTGCTCCCGCCCGCACCCGCCCCGGCCGGCTCTCCGGTGGCGGACGCGTACGGACGCCTGACGGCGGTCCACCCCGGGCTGCGGATCACGGAGCACGACGCGCACGAGCCCCTCCCTCGCGGTGTGGGATGGGCCGGCGCGGACGAGCTCGCCGCGGGCGGGGAGGCGGTCGACGCGTTCCTCGCCTGGGACCACGCCCAGGTGCTGCGCGACTACGGCACCCCCGGGCGGCCCGACGTGGTGGCCGGATTCGGTCTGCACCGGTACGCATGGGCCGCCTGCCTGCTGATCACGGTCCCCTGGTTCCTGGACCGCCGGGTACCCCGGCTTCCCGTCGACCGGGTGGCCTACCACCGGACCCGCGGACAGATGTCCGTACGGGTCGAGACCTTCGCGTGCCTGCCGGACGATCCGGCGGCCGCACTCCCCGGGGCCCGTGTCGTGCCCGACGAGGAGTCCCTGCGCGAGGAGGTGCGGGCAGCGGTGTCCCAGCACCTCGGACCGCTGCTGGAGGGTTTCGGCCCGCGGACGCGGCGCGGCCGCCGGGCCCTGTGGGCGATGGCGACCGACGACGTCGTCGAGGGCCTGTGGTACCTCGGGGAGCTGCTGGGCGAGGAACAGCGGGCGATGCGGGAGCTGGAGCTCCTGCTGCCCGGCTCGACCGCCCCCTACACCGGGAGCGCGGGCTTCCGTACGCTGCGCGGCCCCGGCGGCGAGGAACTGAAGACCCGCGACCGGGCCGGCTGCTGCTTCTTCTACACGATCCGGCCGGAGGACACCTGCGCGACCTGCCCGCGTACTTGCGACGCGGAACGCGTGGCCCGGCTCGTGGCGGAGGCCGCCGCCGACTGAACCCACCCCCAGGGATGAAGCGGATTCGAACGCAACCCCGCTGCCACGAGCGGCAGTTCGAGTCACAACACCCTATCCGACGGGCCCCGCCCCCCGATGGCGTCCACTTGCCCCGAAACCCGCGTGCACCACGGACCGGCTGCGTCACTATGGCGCCCGGAAAGCCGCATACGCGAGGCAAGGGACATCCGCATGAGACTGACCGACATATCGCTGGACTGGCTGCTGCCCGGCAGCCTGTTGATCCTGGGCGTACTTGCGGCAGTGGCGGTACTGGCCCGGGGCAAGCGGGAGGGCGAGAAGGCCGCGGCCGAGGACAGCTGGGAACGCAGCGAGGAACGGCGACGGCGCAAGGAAGCCGTCTACGGGACCGCCTCGTACGTCCTGCTCTTCTGCTGTGCGGCCGTCGCCGCGGCGCTCTCCTTCCACGGGCTCGTCGGCTTCGGCCGGCAGAACCTGAACCTCTCCGGGGGCTGGGAGTACCTCGTTCCCTTCGGCCTCGACGGCGCGGCGATGTTCTGCTCGGTGCTGGCCGTGCGCGAGGCGAGCCACGGCGACGCGGCGCTCGGATCCCGCCTGCTGGTCTGGCTGTTCGCGGGCGCGGCCGCCTGGTTCAACTGGGTGCACGCGCCCCGCGGCCTCGGCCACGACGGCGCCCCCCAGTTCTTCGCCGGGATGTCGCTGTCGGCCGCCGTGCTGTTCGACCGTGCCCTCAAGCAGACGCGCCGGGCCGCGCTGCGCGAACAGGGCCTGATCCCGCGGCCGTTGCCGCAGATCCGCATGGTCCGCTGGCTGCGGGCCCCGCGCGAGACCTTCGGCGCGTGGTCGCTCATGCTGCTGGAGGGGGTGCGCACCCTCGACGAGGCCGTGGACGAGGTGCGCGAGGACAAGAAGGAGAAGGAACAGGACCGCCACCGCAGGCGGGAGCAACACCGGCTGGACCGGGCGCACATCAAGGCGCTGGGCCGGCAGAACCGGGCGTTCGGGCGGGCCCGGGCGCGGCAGGTCGACATGCCGGGGCTGAACCCCGGGACGGGCTCCGCGCCGGTCGGCGCGGAGCCGGCCATACCGGAAGCGGGACAGCTGCCCCTGCGCCGCCGGCCCTCCCTCCAGGCCGTCAACGGAACCGAACCCCTTGAACCGTCCGGTGCCCGGACGGTCGACCTCACCGCCGAGGACGACACCCAGACCATTCCCCGGCTCGACTCACTGGAGCGCAAACTGAAGGATCTGGAGCAGCAGTTCGGCTAGCCCGGACCCGTTCGCACGACACGGCGGGGCGGCCGTCCGCGGGGAATCCCGGGGGCGGCCGCCCCGTCGTCACGTCCACGTCCACGTCCCGCCGTCCGGCGATCTCCGGTTACCCGGCGTTCAGCTCGAACCAGACGACCTTGCCGCGGCCCAGCGCCAGCGGGTCCACACCCCAGGCGTCGGCGAGCGCCTGCACCAGAACCAGTCCCCTCCCGTGCGTACCGTCGTCGGCGGACGGTACGTACGGCCGGGGGCGGCGCGCGGTGTAGTCGCGGACCTCGACCCGTAACGTGGCGGCGTCGAGGCTCGCGGACACCTCCGCACCGTGGTCGGTGTGCACGAGGGCGTTCGTGACCAGTTCGGTGATCAACAGCTCCGCGACGTCGGCGGCCTCCGTCCGGCACCGGTGGCGCAGCAGTTCCCGCAGGGACCGCCGGACCTCGCCGATGGCCTTCAGGTCCGCCCGGTCGACGCTCCGCCGGATCCGCAGCGCGCTTCCCACCGTGCTCCCCCCGCCCCCGGCGGACGGTTCGCGCGGCACCGGCCGTCCTCTCTTCCACAGCTTTCCGGTATTCGCCCCCACCCGCACGGCGATGTACCTCCCCCGCATCCACAACTCTCGAACAGGTCTACGGAATGCATGCCCCCCGGGGCAATCCGCACTCCTGCGGACTTACGGGCGCGGTACGTTGCGCAGGTTGGATCGAGCCATTTGGAGCATGCGCCCCACCCCGCCGTCGAGCACGATCTTGCTGGCGGACAGTGCGAAACCGGTCACCATCTCGGCGCTGATCCTCGGCGGAATCGACAGGGCGTTGGGGTCGGTCACCACGTCCACCAGAGCGGGCCCCTTGTGCCGGAACGCGTCCTTGAGAGCCCCCGTGAGCTGCTTGGGCTTCTCGACGCGGACCCCGAAAGCGCCCGCCGCGCGGGCGATCGCGGCGAAGTCCGGGTTCCGGTTCGTCGTTCCGTACGAGGGCAGGCCGGAAACCAGCATCTCCAACTCGACCATTCCGAGGGATGAGTTGTTGAAGAGGACCACTTTGACGGGCAGGTCGTACTGCACCAGGGTGAGGAAATCTCCCATCAGCATCGAGAAGCCGCCGTCACCGGACATCGAGACCACTTGACGATTGCGGTCGGTGAACTGCGCCCCGATGGCCTGGGGAAGGGCGTTGGCCATGGAGCCGTGGCTGAAGGAGCCGATGATGCGCCGCTTTCCGTTCGGGGAAAGATAGCGCGCCGCCCACACGTTGCACATGCCGGTGTCGACAGTGAACACGGCGTCCTCGTCGGCGAGTTCGTCGAGTACGGACGCCACGTACTCGGGGTGGATCGGCGTGTGCTTCTCCACCTTGCGCGTGTACGCCTTCACCACCCCCTCCAGGGCGTCCGCGTGCTTCTTCAGCATCCGGTCCAGGAAACGGCGGTCGGTCTTGGCCTTCACCCGGGTGTTCAGGGCGCGCAGGGTCTCCCGCGCGTCCCCCCACACCGCGAGGTCCAACTGCGAGCGCCGGCCGAGGTGTTCGGGACGGATGTCCACCTGGACGATCTTCACGTCGTCGGGGAGGAAGGCGTTGTACGGGAAGTCCGTGCCGAGCAGGATCAGCAGGTCGCACTCGTGGGTGGCCTCGTAGGCAGCGCCGTAGCCGAGCAGTCCGCTCATGCCGACGTCGTACGGGTTGTCGTACTGGATCCATTCCTTGCCGCGCAGCGCGTGCCCGACCGGGGCCTTGACCCGGCCCGCGAACTCCATCACCTCGGCGTGCGCGCCGGCGGTGCCGCTGCCGCAGAAGAGCGTGACCTTCTCGGCCTCGTCGATCAGCCGCACCAGCTTCTCGATCTCCCCGTCCCCGGGCCGTACGGTGGGCCGCGCGGTCACCAGGGCGTGCTCCACCGCCTTCTCCGGGGCGGGCAGGGAGGCGATGTCCCCGGGCAGGGCGACGACGCTGACCCCGCTGCGGCCGACGGCGTGCTGGACGGCGGTCTGGAGCAGCCGGGGCATCTGCTTCGGATTGGAGATCAGCTCGCTGTAGTGGCTGCACTCGCGGAACAGCTGGTCGGGGTGGGTCTCCTGGAAGTAGCCGAGGCCGATCTCGCTGGAGGGGATGTGCGAGGCGAGCGCGAGGACCGGGGCCATCGAGCGGTGGGCGTCGTAGAGGCCGTTGATCAGGTGCAGGTTGCCGGGGCCGCAGGAGCCCGCGCAGGCGGCGAGCCTGCCGGTGACCTGGGCCTCGGCGCCCGCCGCGAAGGCGGCCGTCTCCTCGTGCCGGACCTGGATCCACTCGATGCCGCCGGTCCGGCGGATGGCGTCGACGACGGGGTTCAGGCTGTCGCCGACGACTCCGTACATCCGCCGCACGCCCGCGCGCACGAGGATGTCCACGAACTGCTCCGCCACGTTCTGCTTCGCCATGAAGGGGGCGCCCTTTCCGGTTCGGCTCTGCCGGGTCCGGCTCCCATCCATGCACGTTCCCCGCCGTTACGCCTCCCAGACCGCGGCGGCCGTCCGGTCGTCGGCGTACCCCTTGAGGCGGAGCTGGGTGTCGGCGAGGAACGCCGCGAGGCCGGGCGGCTCCTCCTGCGACCAGCGGGCCGCGAGCTCGGCCGGGAGCAGGGCCTCCTCCCGCATCGGCTCCGCGAGCCCTCCGGTGCACAACAGGAGGGTGTCGCCCGGACGGGCCACGGAGGCCCGGAACCGGAAACCGCCGGTGAGGCTGCCGCTGCCGGAGGCGGGGTCGGTGCCGGACGGGGCGGCCGGGGCGGGAGCGACCGCCGGGGTCAGTGCGCCGGTCCCCGGGCCGGGAGCCGCGCCCGGCTCCAGGTCCTGCCACCGGCCCGCCCGGAGCCGGAACACCCCGCCCGGGCCCGCGCCGAAGCACACCCGGTGGGCGCACTGCGGGTCCAGGGGCAAGAGCAGGCCGCGCAGCCCGGCCGTACAGGCCTCCTCGGGGAGCCCGAGCTCGGCCGCGCGGGCGCGCAGGCGTCCGTAGCCCCGGTCGGTGAGCCGCTGGAGCCCCGACCGGAGGGCCTCGCGGCGGCCGGCCCGGATGTCGTCGGCCAGCCGTTCCCGGCTGCGCCCGACGGCCGCCGCGACGGTGTGGCACAGGTCGGCGGCGGCTTCCCGGGCTCCGGGGGCGGCCCGGTCCCCGCCGGCGAGGACCACCAGGACCAGGGCGTCGTCGCCGCTGCCGAAGCGGGCGGTGAGCAGGCAGTCCCGGCGGGCCTCGCCCCGGTAGCGGGCGGAGTCCCCGCGCAGGGAGGCGGCGCGCAGGGTGTAGGCCCCGTAGCGGGCCCCCTCCAGCACGGTGTCGGGGGTCAGGTCGTCGAGCGCGGCCGGGTCGGCGGCGGGCAGCGCGCCCGGCTCGGCGGCGTAGGTGGGGGCCCGGTCCCCGAGATGGCTGACCACGGGCCGCCCGCCGGACCCCTGACGGGACTCCTCTGGGGCGCCCGGCCCGGGCACCCCGACGGGCGCGGCCGGTGGCACCGCCGCGGCGGACGGGGCGGGTGGTGCGGCCGGTGCGACCGGCGGGGGCGGGGGTACCGCTCCCGGGGCCGGAGGCGGGGGCGGCCCGACCGGCGGGGCGGGCGGTACGGCCGGTGCGGACGGCGGGGTCGCGGGAGACGGGGCGGTCGCCCGGAGCGGCAGCGGGGCCTGCGGAACGTCGGGCCCCGCGGGCGGGGCGGGCGGGGCCTGCGGGGCGGACGGGGCACTTCCCTGCCAGGTTGGCAGCTCGTTGCCGCCCCCGGAGGCGGGTGCCTGGGCGGGGCCCGAGCCGGAGCCGGGCCCGGCGGAGCCATCGGTGCCCAGACCTGAGGCGGGGCCGGCCGTCGGGCTGTCGGCACGCCCGGGGGCCGGGGCGGGGTCGCCGGCGAGGCGCCGGGAGGGCCCGGTGGGCGGTGGCGCGAAGGCGCCGGGCGGGGCGGGCGGTTCTGGCGGGGCGGGCGGTTCGTCCGGAAGGGCCGGGGGCACCGTCACATCGCCCTGGGCGTACCCGGTCGCCCCCGCCACCCGGGGATCCCGCACCACGGGCGGCGCGGCCGGCGGTGCGGGAGGTCGTGGTGCGAGAGGACCGGCCGGAGCCCGGCGGGGCCCCGGCAGCAGCGGTTCCCCCGCACCCGGAGGCGGGGCCGATCCGCCCGGAGCGGACCCCACCTCCGGGGCCGGGGAGGCCGAAGCCGCCCGGTCCGGGGCCGGGGAGGCCGAAGCGGCCCGGTCCGGGGCCGGGTAAGCGGACCCGTCCGGGGTGGCCGGGGTGGCCGAAGCGGACCCGTCCGGGGTCCCCGGCGGCCGGGGCGGGGCCGACGGGGCGTCGGCGGCCGGTGCCGACGGGGGCCGGGCCGAGCGGGGTGACGGCAGGGGGGCGCCGGGTGGTGCGGCGTCCGGGGGCCGGGCTGGGGGCGGGATCCGGGTGGGGGCGGGCGGCCCCGGGTCGGTCACCAGGACCGACGCCGAGCGGAACCGGTGGTCCAGGGTGTCCCCCGGATCGGGCTCGGGTCCCGCTTCCGGATCCTCGTAGAGCTTCTGCCACCAGTCCTCGTCGCCCTGCTGACTCATGCCCTCATTGTCGGCCCAGTCGGGCGGCGGAAAACCCCGAACGCGCGAAAAGGGTCCACCGGGCCGCCGCCCGGTGGACCCTCCCCGCTCTACCCGTACGGACTAACGGACTTCGTACGCCCGAGTGACCGTCTGGGTGACCGTGGCGCCGTTCGCGTCGGCGAGTTCGACCTTCAGCGACACCGCCTTGCCGGAGGCTCCCGCGTGGTCGACGACGGCCGTCCACCGGCCGCCGCGCTCGGTGGTCCGCGCCTGCGTCCAGTTCTCTCCGTCGTAGGAGTAGGAGAGCTTCGCCGACTTCAGCGCGCCCGGCGCGTACCCCGCGTGCCCGGTGACGCTCAGCCCGATGCTCTGGCCGTTCGCCGCCGCGACCGTCTTCATGCCGTCCAGCGGGGCCGCGTACCGCGGGAAGAGGACCGGCAGTCCCTGCGAGTAGGCCGCCGCGTCGAGCTTCGAGGTGAAGCCCCAGGTCGTCGACACCGCCGTGGAGCGCTGCCAGGTACGGGCGGGCGGCCCGATCTTCTCGATGGACTGGGTCAGTTCGTAGCGGCCCGCCTCCGCCGGGACCTCGAACACCCCGAACGGGTACCAGCTCTCGCCGATGACCTCGCCGTCCCGCTTGAGCTGGAGTCCGCCGATGTCGCCGAACGAGCCCGGCTGCGCGAAGTGGCCGCCGTCCCCCCACATGGCGGGGGCGAAGCCGATCAGGTTGCCCTGCCGTTCGGCGGCCAGGGTCTCCTTGCCGGCCGTGTCGCGGGGCGCGACCGGCCCGGTCACCCCGTCGTACCAACTCACTGCGGTCTTGCGGCCCTTGACGTACGTCCGCTGCTCACCCGTCATGAACTCGCCCCAGGGGAAGCTGCTGGACAGCAGCTGGTCCCAGGCGGTGTCCCCGGCGGAGTAGAACTCGGTGCGCCGGCCCGGAGCCGCGACGGTCTCGATCCCGCCGAAGAAGACGGCGCTGCCGATCGGCCGGTAGGCCCCGGCGATGTCGATGAAGTCGGCTGCCACGCCCATGGAGTTGTAGGTGGCGTCGACCTGCCCGAGGTCGCGGTCGCGCACCCGGTAGGTGTGCCCCGACGTGACCTCGCCGGTCTCGGGGAAGGCCAGGGTGTAGACGTACGGGCTCTTCGCGGTGCCCTTCCAGGCCAGCGTGACCTTGCCCGCCGCGAGCCGGGCCAGGAGCGCCTTCCCCTCCCCGGACTCGATGGCCAGGGCCGGCAGGGTGCCGCCCGCGTAGCCGGTGAACGCGACCCAGCGGCCGGGGGCGTCGCGGTGGGCGAGGACCGCCTTGGCCCCGGCGTCCTTGGCGGCCTGCGCCACCTCGTACAGGGCCCCGTCCGTGGTCTTCACCAAGGCGATCGCACCCTTGGCGCCCGCCGCGGCGAGCTCTTCGGGGGTGCCGGAACCCGCGTCGACCAGGGGGGCGCTGCCGGTTCCGTCGAGGTTGTCGCTGCCGGTGGAGGCGGTGATCGGGTGCAGTACCGGACCGCCGGCCACCTTCAGCTCGGCGAGTACGGGCGCGCCCGCCCGCCAGTAGCTGCCGAACTCGAACTCCCCTTCCTTGGCGCGGCCTTCGACGGAGGCGTAGTAGCCCCGGATCGTCCGGCCGCCCATGGCGGTGCCCGCGTGCAGCCAGGTGTCGTCCCAGCTGCGGGCGAAGCCGAGGGTGGTGTTGCGGGATTCGACGGGCTTGTCGGCCTCGACGGCCAGGCGTCCGGCCTTGCGGGCGTCGAGGACGACGGTCGTGTCCTTCTTCACCTCGGTCTGCGGGCGCCCCAGGTAGGTGAGGGAGTCGATCAGCTCGGCGCCCTCGCCCGCGTCGGGGGTGCCGACGAAGGCGGAGAGGAAGTAGGAGCCCGGGCGGACCCGGTAGACCTGGTCGACGGAGCCCTCGTTGAAGCGGCGCTCGCCGCTCGCGTCGTCGGTGCCGATGACGTCCAGCGAGGAGGGTCCGGCGGCCGGGCGGCCGGCGCGGTCGATCAGCTTGACGCGCAGGGTGACGGTCTCCGGCTCGACGTACAGGGAGAAGGGGGTGGAGACCCGCACCCCGCCGGCGGTGGCGACGACGCGGCCGGTGACGTCCCCGTACTGGGAACGCTCCAGCTTCGCGGCCGGGTCGAGGTGGAGCGGCACCTTGACGGTGGCGCCGGCGGGGACGGTGACCGTACGCCGGTCGAGGCGGGCCACCTGGGAGCGGACGGCGGAGCCGTCGTTGCCCGTGACCGTCTCGACGGCGAGGTCCAGGGTGACGGGCCGGGTGCCCGTGTTCGTGTACGGGACCTCGACGCTCGTGCGGTCGCTGCGGTCCTGCGGCCAGTTGTACGTACCGCCCTGGACGGCGGGGGCGCCGGTGACGGTGGCGTCGAGGGCGGCCCTCACGTCGAGCCGGCCGCCTCCGGTCTCCCGTACGTCCCCCGGGACCTTGGTGTTCGCGGAGCCGACGAGGGCGGCCTTGACCTGCTGTCCGTTCCAGTCGGGGTGACGCTGCTTGACGATGGCCGCGGCGCCCGCGACGTGCGGGGTGGCCATCGAGGTCCCGGACATCGACTGGTACGCGTACACCCCGCGGCCGCCCGCCGCGGCGGCGGAGATCCCGACGCCGGGGGCGGCGATCTCGGGCTTCAGGGTGTGCGCGAGCCCGGCGGGGCCGCGGCTGGAGAAGGAGGCCGTGCTGTCGTCACGGTCGACGGCGCCGACGGTCAGCGCGCTGGGCGCGCAACCGGGCGAGGAGACCGTGTTGTTGCCCGGACCGGAGTTCCCGGCCGCGATGACGAAGAGCGGGCCCTGCTGCGAGAGCCGTTCGGCGGCGGCGGCGAGCGGGTCGTCGCAGGCGGTCTGGGAAGGGTCGCCGAGGCTCATGGAGACCACGTCGGCCTTGCTCTCGACGGCCCACTCCATACCGGCGATGATCCACGAATCGAGGCCGTAGCCCTGGTCGTTGAGGACCTTGCCGCTGAGCAGTTCGGCGCCGGGCGCGACGCCCTTCTTGGCGCCGCCGCTCTCGGCTCCGGATCCGCCGACGGTGGAGATGGTGTGGGTGCCGTGGCCCTGGCGGTCGGCGTCCGTGTCGGAGTCGGTGAAGTTCTTCGACCCGGCGACGCGGCCCTTGAGGTCGGGGTGGTCGAGGTCGGTGCCCGTGTCGAGGACGGCGACCTTGGTGCCGGCGCCGTCGAGTCCGGCGGCCCAGGCGGCGTTGGCGTTCACCTGCCGGGTGGAGCGTTCCAGGTTCGCCCGGACCTTCCCGTCCAGCCACAGCTTCTTCAGTCCGCCCGCGGCCCGGGAGGTGCCGCCCGCCGAGATGTCCGCCCAGAAGTCGGCGGCCCGCTCCTTGTCGGCGGCGAGGGCCACACCGCCGATGGAGTCCAGGACCAGTGAACGCTCGGCGCCGCGGGGTGCGGGCGGGGTGTTGCGCGCGACGCTGACGGAGCCGTCGTACACGGCGATCAGCGGCAGCTTCTTGCTGTGGGCGTCGTCGTAGCCCTGCCGGATCAGGCCGGTGACGTTGAAGAGTTCCTCGTCGACCTTGCCCGCGGCGAGCGCCTTGACGGCTCCCTCGGGGTAGACGTAGAGGTCCTCGCCGCTCTGACGGGTCTGCACGACCGGCTGGGAGCCGTTCTCGCGGGGCATCGCGGTGGCGGCGGTGCGTCCGGCGGTGTCCGTGGAGACCAGGATCCGGTCTCCGGTGACGAGGGTGACGGTGACGGGCGCCGTGGGCTGCCCGCCCGCCGCCCCGCTCCCGACGAGTGGTCTCTGTCCCGGCGCTCCGCCGCTCGGCTGTGCCGCGGACGGGCCGACGGCGGTGACGGCGAGGACGGCCGCTGTGGCCGCCCCGAGTGCCGTGCGCGATATCGGGCGCATCGCTCTCCCCAGGTGAATTCCGGCCAACCGCTGCATTGCACGGCATAGCTGCCGCGGAAATGGCTTCTGACCGGCGGATGTTGGTGCTGCGGTGGCGTCACCTTGGCAGAGAGGCGGAAGGTGCGGCGATGATGTCGGCGGCGGGTTTGCGCCGTGGCCGCTTCCCGCCAGGAACGGCGCAGAGAGTGGGGTGGACGGGTTGCTGGGTGCGATAGGCCTGGACGAGGGGCAGGAGTCGGCGTACCGCGCGCTGGTGGCACTGGGGGCGGCGGAGGTACCGGACCTCGCGCACCGGCTGACGCTGCCGGTGCCGCAGACCGAACGGGCGCTGCGGCACCTGGAACGCCACGGTCTGGCCGCCCAGTCGTCGGCGCGGCCGGGCCGGTGGGTGGCCGCGCCGCCCGGGGTGGCACTGGGCGCGCTCCTGACCCAGCAGCGGCACGAGCTGGAGCAGGCGGAGCTGGCGGCGGTCCTGCTGGCGGAGGAGTACCGGGCCGAGGCCGCCGAGCCGGACGTCCACGACCTGGTGGAGGTGGTGACGGGGGCCAGCGCGGTGGCGCACCGCTTCCACCAGCTCCAGCTGGGCGCGACGGAAGAGGTGTGCGCGCTGGTCAGCGGCCGGCCCCAGGTGGTGACGGGAACGGACAACGAGGCCGAGGAACGGGCCTCCGTCCGCGGCGTGGAGTACCGCGTGGTCATCGAACGCCAGGTGCTGACCCTGCCCAGCGGCATCCGCGAGGCCTCGACGGCCCTGGCCCGCGGGGAGCGGATCCGGGTGACGGGCGAGGTCCCGACGAAGCTGGTGATCGCCGACCGGACGCTGGCGATGGTCCCGCTGACGGCGCGCGGCGCGGAGCCGGCGGCACTGGTCGTCCACGCGTCGGGGCTGCTGGAATCCCTGCGCGGCCTGTTCGAGGCGGTCTGGCGGGAGTCGCTGCCGCTGCGGCTGGGCTCGACGGGCTGCGCGGAGGAGGGCGACGGCGGCCCCGACACCACCGACCTGGAGATCCTGTCCCTGCTGCTGGCCGGGATGACGGACGCGAGCGTCGCCAAGCACCTGGAACTGGGGCTGCGGACGGTACAGCGGCGGGTGAAGGGGCTCATGGAGCTGGCCGGGGTCACGACACGCCTCCAGCTCGGCTGGCACGCGTACGAGCGGGGCTGGGTGGCCCGATAGCCGCAGGTCGGTCAGGCTGGGCAGATGGATCTGCCTCAGCTGCTCCTGGTGGGGCTGGTGCTGCTGCTCGGGGTGCTCGGGGTGATGGTCCCGGGCGTCCCGGGAACCTGGCTGGTCTGGGCGGGCGTGCTGTGGTGGGCGCTCCACCTGCGGTCGGCCACGGCGTGGGCGGTGCTGGTCGCGTCGACGGCCCTGCTGCTGGTGGTGCAGGTCGTGAAGTGGCTGCTGCCGCCGAGGCGGGTCCAGGGGCTGGGCGTCACCCGCCGGATGGCGGCGTACGCGGGCGGCGGCGCGGTCCTCGGCTTCGTCCTGGTACCGGTGGTGGGGTCGGTCCCGGGTTTCATGGGCGGCATCTACCTCCACGAACGCCGCCGGCTGGGCACGCACGGGGAGGCGTGGGCGTCGGTCCGCGCGGTGATGCGGGGGGTGGGGACGAGCGTGCTGGTGGAACTGGTGGCCTGCCTGATGGTGGCCGCGGCCTGCCTGGGCGCCACCCTCTCGTCCCCCTGACCACCCCCACCCGAGCGCACCCCGCGCCTGCCCACCCGACCCGAGGCTGTCCCGCTACTCGAGCCGTTCGGGCCTGCCCACCCGACCCGGGGGTGTGCCGCTGCGCGAGCCGTTGGGGCCTACCCGCCCGACCCGGGGGGGGTGCCGCTGCGCGGGCCGTTCCCCTACCCGCCCTTCCCCCGTTCCCGCCTCAGCTGCCGGCGCGGCTCAGACCAAGCCCCCGGCGGCTCCGCCCCCGAACCCCCGCGCCTCAAACGCCGGCGGGGCTGAGACGGCCGGGGGTTGCCCAGCGGGGCCGGGCCCCCTGGGGCTCCGACCCAGACCCCGCGCCTCAAACGCCGGCGAGGCTGGATCTGGCCCGACGGGGCCGGAATGCCCCATCGGCGCAAAACCGTCCCGGGCCGGGGGCGGGGACGGGGTGGGGGGTCGGCCGGGGCTAAAACGTGATTTGTTGGCGCCCTGCCCCGCCCGACAAGACGCTCCGGACAAGGCGCCAT
>NZ_JBWKGY010000025.1:0-11874 GCF_056433525.1 Streptomyces sp. NPDC044704 | reverse complement strand
GGGGCCCCCCCCCCCCCCCCCCAAACCCCCCCCCCCCCCCCCCCACCCCCGCCCCCCCCCCCCCCCCCCCCCCCGCCCCCCCACCCCCCGCCCCCCCCGCCCCCCCCCCCCCCCCGGCCCCGACCCCGGCCCCAAGCGCAGCCCCACACAGGCCGAGACCGCAGCGCACCCGCAGCCCCCGCCCAGTCGAGGCGGCAGCCCAAACGCAGCCCCCCACCCGGGCCGGGGCGGCAGCCGCACCGCACCCCGCCCGGCACGGGCAGACGTTCAAACCGAGCCCCGCCCGCCCCTGCCCGGCACGGGCAAGGTCAGACCCCGGCCCCGCCCGGCGTGGGCAGACGTGCAGTCCGGCCCCCGCCCGGCCAGGGCAAGGTCAGGCTCGCCCCGTCCGCTTCGCCGCGTAGTTGGCCCGGCCTTCGGCCGATTTCAGGCGCCAGTCGCGGCGGAGTTCCGACCGCAGCCGCGCGTCGGTCTTCGCCACGATCCGCTGGTTCTCGCGGAGCAGCTTGCGGTAGCTCTCCAGGCGGCGTTCCGGCAGCGCCCCCGACTCCAGCGCGGCGAGCACCGCGCAGCCCGGCTCCGCCTCGTGCGCGCAGTCGTGGAAGCGGCACTCGGAGGCGTACTCCTCGATCTCCGAGAAGACCTGCCCGACTCCCGCCTCGGCGTCGAAGAGGCCGACGCCGCGCAGCCCGGGGGTGTCGATGAGGACGCCTCCGCCCGGCAGGGCGAGGAGGTTGCGGGTGGTGGTGGTGTGGCGGCCCTTGCCGTCGACGTCGCGGGTCGCCTGGACTTCCATCGCGTCCGTGCCGAGCAGCGCGTTCGCCAGGGTGGACTTGCCCGCGCCGGAGATGCCCAGCAGCACGCTCGTACCGTCGGCGACGATCGCCCCGAGTACGTCCGTGCCCTCCCCGGTGTGCGCGGAGACGGTGAGCACCTGGACGCCCGGCGCGGTGGTCTCCACGTCCTGGACGAGGTAGCCGAGGGCGGCCGGGTCCGGGACGAGGTCGGCCTTGGTGAGGACGACCAGCGGCTGCGCCCCCGATTCCCAGGCGAGCGCGAGGAACCGCTCGATGCGGCCGAGGTCGAGTTCGACGGCGAGCGACACCGCGATGATCGCGTGGTCGACGTTGGCGGCGAGGATCTGTCCCTCGGAGCGCTGCGAGGAGGTGGAGCGTACGAAGGCGGTCCGGCGCGGCAGGTACGCCTTCACGTAGCGCGGGTTGCCGGCCGCTTCGACGGCGGCCCAGTCGCCGGTGCAGATGACCCGGAGCGGGTCGTGCGGGGTGACGAAGGCGGTGTCGGCGCGGACGGTGCCGTCCGCGGTGACGATGTCGCACTGGCCCCGGTCGACCCGGACGACCCGGCCGGGGAGGAGTCCCTGGGCGGCGTACGGAGCGAATTCGGCGGCCCAGGCGTCGTCCCAGCCGTAGGGGGCGAGGGCGTGCGCGAGGGAGGAGGCCTGCGGGAAAGAAGAGGAAGTCAAGGGGAACCCTTCACAGGGTGGCCCCGGCAGCGCGCGCTCGTCGGCGCGCGAAGAGGTGTGAGGTCAGCCGGAGACCACGGAGGTGACATTGATGGTCTTCTGAGTGCGGGCAGCGCCCTGCGCGACGACAGTCATCAATGAACTCACCTCCGGGATCGTGTACGAGCTGATCGGTTCCGCACCGGTGGGCGGGAACGGGTTCACCGTAACAAGCGCCCCGCCGGCACCGCCAGTTCTTTTACGACGGCCCGGGGGAGCCGGTTTTACGTCGGGCCGGGCCCGGGAACCGCGCGGGCCGATGTCCGTTTCGTTCAAGACGGCCGCCGCGACGGCTGCCTAGCCTGCTGCCATGACTCCACGACTCGACATGATCGGCCTGGTCGTCTCCGACATGGCCGCCTCCCTCGCCTTCTACCGCCGTCTCGGGCTGGACGTTCCGGCCGGCTCCGAGGAGCAGCCCCACGTCGAGGCCGCCCTCCCCGGGGGCCTGCGGATCGCCTGGGACACCGAGGACACCGTCCGCTCCATCGACCCCTCCTGGACCCGCCCGTCCGGCGGCGGCCGGGTGGAGCTCGCCTTCCTCTGCGACTCCCCGGCCGAGGTGGACGCGCTGTACGCCGAGCTGACCGGCGCGGGCCACGAGGGGCACCTGAAGCCCTGGGACGCCTTCTGGGGGCAGCGCTACGCGGTGGTACTGGACCCCGACGGCTCCGGGGTCTCGCTGTTCGCGCCCTCCGCCCCGGCCGCGTAGGCGCGCAGGGTGGTTCCGGCCAGCGCGCGGACCTCCCGCGCGAGGTGGGCCTGGTCGGCGTAGCCGGCGGCGTGGGCCACCTGTGCCTGCGGCAGCCCGCGCCGGGCCAGGACGAGGGCCCGCTGGAAGCGCAGCACCCGGCCCAGGGTGCGGGGGCCGTACCCGAAGGCGTCGAGGGAGCGCCGGCGCAGCTGCCGTTCCCCGAGGCCGACCGCCGCGGCGATCCCGGCGACGCTCTGCCCCGCGCCGAGGCGGGCCGTCACCTCGGCGGCGAGGGGGTCGGGCGGCCGGGCGGCCCGGGTCCGGGCCAGCTCTTCGAGGCCTGCGCACGGGTCCCCGTACGAGGCGATCCGCTCGGTGAGACGGCGTACCTCGGCGCCGGGCCACAGCCCGGCCAGCTCCACGCGCCGGTCGCGCAGTTCGTGCGCCGGTACGCCGAGCAGCGCGGGCGCGGTACCGGGAGGCAGGCGCAGCCCGGCGAAGGCGTCACCGGGAACCTCGCCGGCGGGGTGCGGCCCGGTGTCGGGCCCGGTGACCAGCAGGCGGCCGCCGGCCCAGAGCAGGTCCATGCAGCCGTCGGGGACGACCACGGAGCCGGTACCGCGGGCCCGCCACACGACGGCCCCGGGCACGGCCCGCGACGGCGCTTCCTCGTACACACCGCCAGGGTAGGCCGCCGGGGCCCGGCGGTGCCCGGGGGTTCAGTGCTTGCGGAGCCGGGAGGTGTAGTCCTCGGGCGGCAGGAACTTCGACCAGCGCTCGGGGAACTCCGAGGGCATCCCGGCGTCCTCGTCGTCCTCGGACTCCCCCTCGGCCAGTGCCCGCCAGGCGGCGGCCCGGGCGACGAGCTGGGCGGCCTCGGCCTCGCGGACCCGCTCGTTCGCCTCGCGGGCCGCCGCCGTGGCCACCGAGGGCCAGACGCGGTCGATCGCGGCGTTCACGGCCGCGCCCACGAGGACGGCGAAGGCGGAGATGCCGATCCAGAGCAGGATCGCGACGGGCGCGGCGAGCGACCCGTAGATCGTGGGCCCCTCCACGGTGTTCGTCAGGTAGATCCGCAGCAGGAAGGAGCCCAGCACCCACATGGCGAGGGCGACCAGCGCGCCCGGTACGTCCTCGATCCACGGGGACCGTACGGGAACGGAGACGTGGTACAGGGTGGTCAGGAAGGCGATGGAGAGCAGGGTGACCGTCGGCCAGTACAGGACCGCGATCACCTCGGTGCTCCACGGCACCAGCCGGACCACGGCGTCGGGGCCGACGACCATCAGCGGCAGCACGATCGCGCCGATCAGCAGGGCGATGACGTAGAGCAGGAAGGCGAGGAGCCGGGTCTTGACGATGCCGCGGTGCCCGTCGAGGCCGTACATGACGGTGATGGTGTCGATGAAGACGTTGACGGCGCGGGATCCGGACCACAGGGCGAAGGCGAATCCGAGCGAGATCAGGTCGGGCCGGCCGCGGCTGGTGACGTCGTCGAGCATGGGTTTCGCGATGTCGTTGACGCCGCGGTCGGACAGGACGGTGCCGACCGCGCGCAGGATGTTCTCCTCGATGCTCTGCACGGACTGGGTGTCGGTCCAGCCGTCGACGTAGCCGAGGAGACCGAGCAGTCCGAGGAAGAGCGGGGGCAGCGACAGGAGCGTGAAGAAGGCCGCTTCGGCGGCCAGTCCGAGGATCCGGTACTCGATGCACGAGTTGACGGTGTCTTTGAGCAGCAGCCAGGCCATCTTCCGCTTCGAGACGTTGCGGTAGAGGGCGCGGGCCCGATGGAGCCGTCCTGGGATCCGCTCGGGTGTTTCTTTTGCTGGCTGCACGTCCTTACGGTATCCGCATGGCAGCCACCACCCACACAGTCAGCAACCAGGCCCCGCCCCTGGTGGGCTACGAGGTCTACCTCGGCGACCGGGCCCTCACGGAGGGCGTGGAGCGGCACCT
The DNA here is from genome assembly GCF_056433525.1 of Streptomyces sp. NPDC044704. NCBI lineage: Bacteria > Bacillati > Actinomycetota > Actinomycetes > Kitasatosporales > Streptomycetaceae > Streptomyces > Streptomyces sp. NPDC044704. The sequence continues at coordinate 7,702 of NZ_JBWKGY010000025.1, read as the reverse complement.
CGCGGACGCCGCACCGGAACTCCTCGGCGAGGTGCGGGAGGAACTCACCGCGCTCGGGCGTGCCGCGGGCTCCGCGCAGGCCCAGGATTGGGGTACGAGGGCGAACGAATGTCCGCCAAAGCTGAAGACGCACGACCGGTACGGCAACCGGATCGACGAAGTGGAGTTCCACCCCGCCTGGCACCGGCTGCTCGGGCACGCGGTGACCTCGGGGCTCACCGACGCCTGGGGCCGGCCCGCCGGACACCTGCGCCGCGCGGCGGGCTTCTTCGTGTGGTCGCAGGCCGAGGCGGGGCACGGCTGCCCGGTCTCGATGACCCATGCCGCGGTCCCGGCGCTGCGGACCGATCCGGAGCTGGCCGCCGAGTGGGAGCCCCGGCTGACCTCGCACGTCTACGAGGACGGCCTGCGGCCGGCCGGGCAGAAGGCCGGGGTGCTGTTCGGGATGGGGATGACGGAGAAGCAGGGGGGTAGCGACGTACGGGCGAACACGACCTCGGCGGTACCGCTCGACGCGTCCGGGGAGTACCTGCTGACGGGCCACAAGTGGTTCTGTTCGGCGCCGATGTCCGACGGGTTCCTGGTGCTGGCACAGGCTCCGGGCGGGCTGACCTGCTTCCTGGTGCCGCGGGTGCTCCCGGACGGCAGCCGGAACGCGTTCGCGATCCAGCGGCTGAAGGACAAGCTGGGGAACCGGTCGAACGCGTCGAGCGAGGTCGAGTTCGACGGTACCTGGGCGCGGCGGGTGGGCGAGGAGGGCCGGGGGGTCCGCACCATCATCGAGATGGTCGCGGCGACCCGGCTGGACTGCGTGATCGGCTCGGCCTCCCTCATGCGGCAGGCGCTGACCCAGGCCGTCCACCACGCGGAGCACCGCTCTGCTTTCGGAGCGCCGCTCATCGGCCAGCCGCTGATGCGCAACGTGCTCGCCGACCTCGCCCTGGAGTCGGAGGCGGCGACCGTCCTCACCCTGCGGCTGGCGGCGGCGTACGACGCCGGGACCGAGCAGGAGAAGGCCTTCCTGCGTCTCGCGGTGCCCGTCGCGAAGTACTGGGTGACCAAGCGGTGTACGCCGATGGTCGCCGAGGCCCTGGAGTGTCTGGGCGGCAACGGCTACGTCGAGGAGTCCGGGCTGCCCCGGCTCCTGCGCGAGTCCCCCCTCAACTCGATCTGGGAGGGGTCGGGCAACGTACAGGCCCTGGACGTCCTGCGGGCCCTCCAGCGGGAGCCGCTGGCCCTGAACGCGTTCCTCCAGGAGGTCGGGCTGGCCCGGGGCGCCGACCACCGGCTGGACGCCGCGGTCAAGAACCTGCTGACCGAACTGGCCGACCTGGACGGCATCGAGGCCCGGGCCCGGCGGGTCGTGGAGCGCATGGCCCTGGTGCTCCAGGGATCGCTGCTGGTCAGGTGGGCTCCGCCGGAGGTAGCGGACGCGTTCTGCGCCTCGCGGCTGGGCGGGGACTGGGGCGCGGCCTTCGGGACGCTGCCGCACAGCCTGGACCTGGCGGCGGTGGTGGCACGGGCGCGGATCGCGGGCTGACGCGAGGTTCGGGCCACTGCGGTCCCCAAACCGCGGTGGTCCCCGAACCGCTCAGCACCGGATCCGGGCCCGTAGAGGTGGGACCCGGGGTGGCGCCGCGCCGACTCGGCACCACCCCTGATCCGAGAAGCCCCGAGGAAGGAGCTGTCACGCCGCTCGGCGGCGTGCCGATAGTTTCGGTCGGGTGACCGGAGGTTGGCGAGAGTTGCATACCGTTGCAACCCTTCGGTTCGGAAAGCGCCCGCCGCACGTGCCCGGGGAAGCGCACGTGCGCGCCGGCGGGCGGCTCCCGCAGTACGTCCTGTTCAGCACGGGGAGGTTCCGGTGGCCAACACCGCAGGCGGCACGGTCGACGTGGCACGCATCTCGGCCATGGACGCGCGTGAGGCCACGCGTCTGCTGAAGGGGGTACGGGCGGCCGCGCTGGCCGGGGAACGCCCGCCGGCCGCCCCGCGGCCGGAGATCGCCGAGTCCTGGCGCCGCATGCTGGCCGGCGGGGTGCACCCCGACCGGGACGCCCGATCGCGGATGCTGTCGGCCGCCGAGACGGAGGAGCGGCGGCACGTGTCGCCGCTGCGGGAGGTCCTGCCGGTGCTCCGCGAGGGGCTGCTGCCCTCCCTGGACGAGGTCCTGCACATCATGGTCGTCGCCGACGCGGACGGCCGGCTGCTGTGGCGGGAGGGGCACGCCTCGATCCTGCGCAAGGCGGACCGGCTCGGTTTCGCGGTGGGCGCCGACTGGGCCGAGGCGGTCGTCGGCACCAACGGCGTGGGCACCGCCCTGGTGGTCCGCCGGCCGGTCCAGGTCTTCTCCGCGGAGCACTTCGTCTCCAGCCACCACGACTGGACCTGCGCGGGCGCCCCCGTACGCGACCCCCGCGACGGGCAGCTGCTGGGCGTGGTCGACGTCAGCGGGCCGCTGGCCACGATGCACCCGGCCACCCTGGCCTGGGTCAGCTCCGTCGCCCGCCTCGCCGAACGCGAGCTGCGGGTGCGGCACCTGGAGTCCCTGGAGCGGCTGCGGGCGGTGGCCGCCCCGCTGCTGGCCCGGCTGCCCGGCCGGGCGGTGGCCGTGGACCCGCACGGCTGGACGGCCGCCGTGACCGGTCTGGCGCCCGCGGACCGGATCCCGCTGCCCAAGACCCTCGGGCCGGGCCGGCTGTGGGTGCCGCAGCTCGGCGAGTGCGTGGCCGAGCCGCTGCCCGGCGGCTGGCTGCTGCGGATCGCGGAACCGCGCGCGGCCGCCGCCCCCGTCAGCCGGGTGGTGCTGGACCTGAGCCGGCCGCGCTCCTGGTCGGCGACCGTGTACGGAGCCGCCGGCAGCTGGTCCCAGGAGCTGAGCCCGCGCCACGCGGAGCTGCTGTTCCTGCTGGCGGAGACCCCGCGCGGCCGTTCGGCGGCGGAGCTGGCGGCGGAACTCTTCGGGGACCCGACCCGTACGGTGACGGTCCGGGCCGAGCTCTCCCGGGTCCGCCGCCACCTCGCGGGGGTGCTCACGCACCGGCCGTACCGCTTCGCGGAGGACGTGGAGGTGGAGCTGATCCGCCCGCGGGACCCGGCGGAGCTGCTCCCCCACTCCACCGCCCCCGCGGTGATCCGGGCCCGGCAGGGCGGCGCCGGCGGCTGGGGCACCCCGGAGCGGCGGCCGGGGGGTGTGGTTCCCTGAACGGCATGAGCACCATCACCCTGACCACCTGGTCCCTCGAGATGAACTCGCCCGGTGATCTGGTCCCGGCGGCCGTACCGGGCCCCGAGATCCGCATCGAGCGGGCGGAGGTCCCCTCCCCCGAGTTCAGCCGCTTCCTGTACGCCTCGGTGGGCGGCGACATCCACTGGACGGACCGGCTGTCGCTGACCCGTGCGCAGTGGGTGGAGCAGCTGGAGCGTCCCGGCGTGGAGACCTGGGTCGCGTACGACCGGGGCACCCCGGCGGGGTACGTCGAGCTCGATCCGCAGCCGGACGGCGTGGTGGAGATCATGTACTTCGGGCTCCTCCCGGACTTCCGGGGCCGCCGCATCGGCGGGCACCTGCTGACGTTCGGGACGGCCCGCGCCTGGGACCTCGCGACCCGCTGGCCGGACGACCGGGAGCCCACGCGCCGGGTCTGGGTCCACACCTGCAGCCAGGACGGGCCGACCGCGATGGACAACTACCAGCGGCGCGGGTTCAAGGTCTTCCGCACCGAGACCGAGGAGAAGCAGGACGCCCCCACCCCGGGCCCCTGGCCCGGCGCGTAGCCCCTCCGGGGGCGGGCGCCGTCACGGGCGGGGCCTGGCTCCCGGGCGGCGACGCCGAGCGTGGCCGAGCGGCGTGATCCGGCCATGCCGGAGCCCGGGGGCGCCCCCGGGTAGCGTGGAACCGGGGCGTCCGCTCCATCGGCACGCATCGGCCCGAGCCGCCGCCACCAGCGGAAAGGCCCGCGGCGACGTGACCCCGATCACCCCGTCCCGCCATTTGGGACGACTTCGTCCGCATCGTGGACAGTAGTGGACTCCTCCAATCGGGGCATGACACGCTTCCGCCATGAATGGAGCTGGAATTGCCTTGGTGAGTCGGCGGCACGTCGACCTCGGCCGCATGTCCAGCGCCATCTGTCCGGCGAGCTGACGGAACCAGCCACCGCCGCACGTCGACGCCGTCCCCACTGAAGCGGACGCGCCGACCACGTAAGCCCCCTGAAGGCCGAAGACCGCTCCTGCCTGCCGGCAAACCCGGCCGAAGGCGGCATTTCGGCCACACCTGCTCAGCGACGCCGGTCTGACAGGGGCGCTCCGCCACCTCCCCTGCCCTTGCCCTGAGCCGCCGAAGAAGGACGTACCGCCATGGCCGCCACCCCCGAAACGCCCGCAGCCGCCCCCGCAGCCGCAGCGCGCCGCAAGACCGGCCGTCACCGCGGCGAGGGTCAGTGGGCCGTCGGACACCACACGCCCCTCAACGGCAACGAGCAGTTCAAGAAGGACGACGACGGTCTCAACGTGCGGACACGCATTGAGACGATCTACTCCAAGGCCGGCTTCGACTCGATCGACCCCAACGACCTCCGCGGCCGCATGCGCTGGTGGGGTCTGTACACCCAGCGCAAGCCCGGGATCGACGGCGGCAAGACCGCGATCCTGGAGCCGGAGGAGCTGGACGACAAGTACTTCATGCTGCGCGTCCGCATCGACGGCGGCCGGCTGACCACCGAGCAGCTGCGCGTCATCGGCGAGATCTCCGAGGAGTTCGCCCGCGGCACCGCGGACCTCACCGACCGCCAGAACGTCCAGTACCACTGGATCCGGATCGAGGACGTCCCCGAGATCTGGCGCCGCCTGGAGGCCGTCGGCCTGTCCACCACCGAGGCCTGCGGTGACACGCCCCGCGTCATCCTCGGTTCGCCCGTCGCCGGCATCGCCCAGGACGAGATCATCGACGGCACGCCCGCCATCGACGAGATCTACCGCCGCATCGTCGGCAACAAGGACTTCTCCAACCTGCCCCGCAAGTTCAAGTCCGCGATCTCCGGCTCGCCGCTGCTCGACGTGGCGCACGAGATCAACGACATCGCCTTCGTCGGCGTGAACCACCCGGAGCACGGCCCCGGCTTCGACGTCTGGGTCGGCGGCGGCCTCTCCACCAACCCCAAGCTCGGCGTGCGCCTCGGCACCTGGGTCTCGCTCGACGAGGTCCCGGACGTCTACGAGGGCGTCATCTCGATCTTCCGCGACTACGGGTACCGCCGGCTGCGCAACCGCGCCCGCCTGAAGTTCCTCGTCGCCGACTGGGGCCCGGCCAAGTTCCGCCAGGTCCTGGAGGACGAGTACCTGAAGCGCCGGCTGACGGACGGCCCCGCCCCCGAGCAGCCCTCCGGCCAGTGGCGCGACCACGTCGGCGTCCACCAGCAGAACGACGGCCGCTTCTACGTCGGCTTCGCACCCCGCGTGGGCCGCGTGGACGGCGCCACCCTGACCAAGATCGCGGACGTCGCCGAGCAGCACGGCTCCGGCCGGCTGCGCACCACCGCCGAGCAGAAGATGGTCGTCCTCGACATCGAGGCCGACCGCGTCGACTCGGTGGTCTCCGCCCTGGAGGCGCTCGACCTGCGCGTCAAGCCGTCCCCGTTCCGGCGCGGCACCATGGCGTGCACCGGCATCGAGTTCTGCAAGCTGGCCATCGTCGAGACGAAGGCGCGCGGCGCCTCCCTGATCGACGAACTGGAGCGCCGCCTGCCGGACTTCGCCGAGCCGATCACGATCAACATCAACGGCTGCCCGAACGCCTGCGCCCGCATCCAGGTGGCGGACATCGGTCTCAAGGGCCAGCTGGTCCTGGACGAGGACGGCAACCAGGTGGAGGGCTACCAGGTCCACCTGGGCGGCGCCCTCGGCCTGGAGGCCGGCTTCGGCCGCAAGGTCCGCGGCCTCAAGGTCACCTCGGCCGGTCTGCCCGACTACGTCGAGCGGGTCGTCACGCGCTTCCAGGAGCAGCGCGAGGACGGCGAGCGCTTCGCCGCCTGGGTCACCCGCGCCGACGACGAGGCCCTGTCATGAGCGAGCGCGCCGCACCGTTCTACTGCCCGTACTGCGGCGACGAGGACCTGTTCCCCAACGAAACCGGTCACGGCGCCTGGGAATGCAGGGCCTGCAACCGGGCCTTCCAGCTGAAGTACCTCGGGCTGCTGGCCCGGGGCGTTCAGGCCAACACCGCTGGAGGGGACGAGATATGACGACGGCTCAGGAGACGCGCGGGCTCAAGGAACTGGCCGAGCAGGCGGGCCGGGACCTGGAGGACGCCTCCGCCCTGGAGATCCTGCGCTGGGCGGCCGACACCTTCGGCGAGAAGTTCGCCGTCACCTCCTCCATGGAGGACGCGGTCGTCGCCCACCTGGCCTCCCGGGTCCGCCCCGGTGTGGACGTGGTGTTCCTCGACACGGGATACCACTTCGAGGAGACCATCGGCACCCGGGACGCCGTGGACGCGGTGATGGACGTCAACGTCATCACCCTGACGCCGCGCCAGAGCGTCGCGGAGCAGGACGCCGAGTACGGGCCGAAGCTCCACGACCGGGACCCGGACCTGTGCTGCGCGCTGCGGAAGGTCAGGCCGCTGGAAGAGGGCCTGACCGGCTACGAGGCCTGGGCTACGGGTCTGCGCCGTGACGAGTCCCCGACGCGGGCGAACACGCCGGTGGTCGGCTGGGACGAGAAGCGGCGGAAGGTGAAGGTGTCGCCGATCGCCCGCTGGAGCCAGGACGACGTGGACGCCTACGTCGCCGAGCACGGCGTCCTCACCAACCCGCTGCTGATGGACGGTTACGCCTCCGTCGGTTGTGCCCCCTGCACCCGCCGGGTGGCGGAGGGCGAGGACGCGCGGGCCGGCCGGTGGGCCGGACGGGGCAAGACCGAGTGCGGACTGCACGGCTGATGACGGACACCACGAACACCACGGAACCGACGGAGAAGAAGCGGATGAGCGTGAGCGACCAGGGCGCCACCGTGTGGCTGACCGGGCTGCCCAGCGCCGGCAAGACCACGATCGCCTACGCGCTGGCGGAGCGGCTGCGCGGCGAGGGGCAGCGGGTGGAGGTCCTCGACGGGGACGAGATCCGCGAGTTCCTCTCGGCCGGGCTGGGTTTCTCCCGTGAGGACCGGCACACCAACGTGCAGCGGATCGGTTTCGTCGCCGAACTCCTGGCGTCGAACGGGGTCAAGGCGCTCGTCCCGGTGATCGCGCCGTTCGCGGACAGCCGTGAGGCGGTCCGCAAGCGGCACGCGGCCGAGGGCACCGCCTATTTGGAGGTGCATGTCGCGACTCCGGTCGAGGTGTGTTCCGAGCGTGACGTGAAGGGCCTGTACGCCAAGCAGGCGGCGGGCGAGATCTCCGGTCTGACCGGGGTCGACGACCCGTACGAGGCACCGGAATCCCCGGACCTCCGTATCGAGTCGCACACGCAGACCGTGCAGGAGTCGGCTTCGGCCCTGCACGCGCTGCTCACCGAGAGGGGTCTGGCATGACCACCGCCGCGCACCTGCACACCGGCGCCGAGTCCGACGCGCCCTACGCGCTGTCCCACCTCGACGCCCTCGAATCCGAGGCCGTGCACATCTTCCGTGAGGTGGCGGGTGAGTTCGAGAAGCCGGTGATCCTGTTCTCCGGCGGCAAGGACTCCATCGTCATGCTGCA
>NZ_JBWKGY010000024.1:0-106345 GCF_056433525.1 Streptomyces sp. NPDC044704 | reverse complement strand
TCGACTGGCTCGACACCGCCGGCATCGAGGCCGACGAACTCACCGTCCACACCCCCGACCTCGACGACGTGTTCTTCGCCCTCACCGGCGACACCAAGCTGCCCAGCCAGAACAGCCAGACCAGCCAGCCCAAGGAGACCGTCCGATGAGCTCCCTCTCCCTCGCCGTGCGCGACTCGTCCACGATGCTGCGCCGCAACCTCCTGCACGCCCGCCGCTACCCCTCCCTCACCCTGAACCTCCTGCTCACCCCGATCATGCTGCTGCTGCTCTTCGTCTACATCTTCGGCGGCACGATGAGCGCGGGCATCACCGGCGGCACCCCCGACCGGTCGGCGTACATCGCCTACCTCGTCCCCGGCCTGCTGCTGATGACCATCGGCAGCACCGTCATCGGCACCGCCGTGTCGGTCTCCAACGACATGAGCGAAGGCATCATCGCGCGCTTCCGGACCATGGCGATCCACCGCCCCTCGGTACTCGTCGGGCACGTCATCGGCAGCGTCCTGCAGTCCATCGCGAGCGTGGTCCTGGTCGGCGCCGTCGCCGTCGCCATCGGCTTCCGCTCCACGGACGCGACCGCCCTGGAGTGGCTGGCGGCGTTCGGCCTGCTCGTCCTCTTCGCCCTGGCGCTCACCTGGATCGCCGTCGGCATGGGCCTCATCAGCCCCACCGCCGAGGCCGCCAGCAACAACGCCATGCCGCTGATCCTGCTGCCGCTCCTCTCCAGCGCCTTCACGCCGGTCGACTCGATGCCGGGCTGGTTCCAGCCCATCGCCGAGTACCAGCCCTTCACCCCCGCCATCGAGACCCTCCGCGGGCTCCTCCTCGGCAGCGAGATCGGCCACAACGGTTGGCTCGCCGTCGCCTGGTGCCTGGCCCTCACGGTCCTCGGGTACTTCTGGTCGACCTCGAAGTTCAACCACGACCCGAAGTAGCCGCCGTGACAGCGGGGACCACACCGCCCGCAGCCCGTCCCGCCCCGGGGCGGTGTACGCCGACACCACGCCGGCGCACACCGCCCCGTTCGCGTGCCCGGCCGCCGGAGGGAGTCCGCGCGGGTGCTCCACCGCTGTACGAGGACCGGTCGAGGCCGGAGCGGGATATTCGGTGGTCAGGTCCGGTACGGACGGACGCGCGCCCCCGCGGGGTCCCGGCCGCCGGGCCCGGTCCGCTCGGAGCCCCGCAGCCGTACGGCCGGCCGTCCACACGAGAGGACAGACACCGGTGAACAACACATGGTTGCGGCGCTTCACCACGGCCGCGGGCAACGGTCCGCGGCTCGTGTGCTTCCCGCACGCGGGCGGTTCCGCGACGGCGTACACGAACCTGGCGCGCACCCTGCCCGCGGACTTCGACGTGGTGGCCGTGCAGTACCCGGGACGCCAGGACCGGTACCTGGAGGCACCGTTCACGGCCCTGGATCCGCTCGTCGAGGCGGTGGCCGGGGAACTGGCCCGCGAACTGGCCGAGGATCCCGGAAGACCGTACGCCCTGTTCGGCCACAGCATGGGCGCGCTCGTCGCGTTCGAGACGGCCCGGCTGCTGGCCCGCGACGGACTCCCGGGCCCCCAGCGGCTGTTCCTCTCCGGCCGGGACGCTCCGGGCCTGCGCAAGTCGAGCGCCCACTACCGGCGCTTCGACGACGCCGCGGTGCTGGCCGAGGTCCGCAGGCTGGGCGGCACCGACCAGACGACGCTCGACAACCCCGAGATCCTGGAGATGGTGCTGCCGGCGCTGCGCGCCGACTACCGGGCCCTGAGCACGTACAGCTGGGGCGGCGGTGAGCCGCTCACCACTGCGGTGACCGCCCTGGTCGGGGACAGCGACCCGGTGGTGACGGTCCAGGAGGCCCTGGCCTGGCGGGAGCACACCAGCGGCCCGTTCGCCCTGGAGGTGTTCTCCGGCGGCCACTTCTACCTCAACGACCATCTGGACCAGGTCGCCTCGGCCGTCACCGAGGGGCTGCTCGCCGGCGCGGCCGTCTCCTGAGCGTGCGCGTGGTCCTGCCGACTGCCCGGGACCCCGGGAGCCGGCAGGACCGACACCGCCCTACGCGTACGTGTGGAAACCGCGGCCGGACTTCTTGCCCAGCAGACCGCCCTCGACCATGCGCAGCAGCAGCGGCGGGGGCGCGTACAGCGGCTCCTTGAACTCCTCGTACATGGCCCGCGCGATGGACACGGTGGTGTCCAGGCCGATCAGGTCGGCGAGCCGCAGCGGCCCCATCGGATGCGCGCAGCCCGCCACCATGGCCCGGTCGACGGCCTCGGCGGTCGCCAGGCCCGACTCGACCATGCGGACCGCGGACAGCAGGTACGGGAACAGCAGCGCGTTGACGAGGAAGCCCGCCCGGTCCGGGGAGGCGACGGGCTCCTTGCCGAGGACGTCCCGGACGAAGACCAGCGCCCGCGCGCTCGCCTCCCCGTCCGTCAGCACCGAGTCGACGAGCTCGACGAGCGGCAGTGCCGGCACCGGGTTGAAGAAGTGCATCCCGAGCACCCGGCCCGGGCGGGCGGTCGCGGCGGCGAGCCGGACGACGGGGATCGAGGAGGTGTTGGTCGCCAGGATCGCGTCCGGGTCCTCGACGATCTTGTCGAGGGCGGCGAACAGGTCCAGCTTGACCTGCTCGTCCTCCTTGACCGCCTCGATCACCAGGTGACGGTCGGCCAGCTCGCCGAGGTCACGGGTGAACGACACCCGGCCCAGCGCCGCGTCGCGCTGCTCCTCCGTCAGTTTGCCCTTGGCCACCCCCCGGTCGAGGGACGCGGCGAGCCGCTGCGGCGCCGTGACCAGCGACGGCTCGGAGAACACCACGACCGTGACGTCCAGTGCGGCCTTCGCGCACAGTTCGGCGATGCCGGTGCCCATGATGCCGCTGCCGACGACACCCACCCGGTCGATGCGGGCGGCGGCGTTCTGCGTGGACGTGGTCATGTGCGGGTCCCCCAGGTCAGAAGTGACGCTCCGATCGACATGCCGCCGCCGAACCCGGCGAGCAGCACCAGGTCTCCCGGCGACAGCGCTCCCGTCCGGTTGGCCTCGTCGAGGGCGACGGGCACCGAGGCGCTGCCGACGTTGCCGTACCGGATCAGCGTGCGGTGGGTGTGCGCGGCGGTCAGCCCGGCGCGTTCGACGACCTCGCCGAGCATCACGCCGTTGGCCTGGTGCGGTACGAAGTGGTCGACGGCGCCGATGTCCACTCCGGCCCTGCGCGTCAGCGCGATCAGGGCCGGCGGTACGTGTTCGGCGACGAAGTCCCGTACTCCGCGGCCGTCCATCCGGAAGAAGTGGCCGCCGTCCGCGAGGGTCTGCGCCGATGCCGGAGTGCGGCTGCCGCCGGCCTCGACACGGATCAGGTGGTGCGCGTCGCCCCGGCTGGCCAGGTCGCTCGCGATGATCCCGTACGGGTCCGGCACCGCGCCGACGACCGCGGCCCCGGCGCCGTCGGCGAACAGGACCGCCGTCCTGCGGTCGGTGAAGTCCAGGATCCGCGAGTACACGTCCGCCCCGATGACCAGGACCCGGGCGTCCGGGCGTACGGCCACCAGGCTGTGGGCCAGCGCGAGCGCGTAGACGAAGCCGCTGCACACGACGTTGACGTCGAAGCAGGCCGCGCCGTAGGCGCCGAGCCCGTGCTGGACGAGGTAGGAGGTGGGTGGCTGCGGGTGGTCGCCGGTGGAGGTCGAGACGATGAGGTAGTCGATCTGGTCGGCGGTCAGTTCCGCCTGCTCCAGCGCCCGTTCGGCGGCCTTCAGGGCCAGGTCGGAGGTCGCCTCGTGGGGGGCCGCGTAGCGCCGGGAGCGGATCTGGGTCTTGCGTTCGATCCATTCCGCGGTGACGCCGACCCGCTCGGCGACCTCCTCGTTGCCCACCTCGTTCTTGGGCAGGTAGGAGCCGGTGGAGAGGATGCCGATCCCCACGTCAGGACACCTCGGCGGCGGGCGCGCCGGAGCCGCGCAGCGGGTTGAGCCGGGCCGCCCCGATCTTCTCCCGCAGGACGGGATCGGTGACGCCGAGCCCTTCCCCGGGTGCGAGGCAGAGCACGCCGACCTTGCCGGTGTGGCGGTTCAGCTGGACCAGTCGTGCGGCCTCGCCCACCTCCTTCAGCGGGAACACCTCGGAGAGGATGGGGGAGAGCTGTCCCAGCCGGAACAGGCGGTTGCACTCGGCCTGTTCCTGGAGGTTCGCGGCGTGGCTGCCGATGATCCGCTTGAGGTTCATCCAGAGGTAGCGGTTGTCGAAGTGGTGGTCGTACCCCGTGCTCGATCCGCAGGTGACGACCGTTCCGCCCTTGCGCACGACGAAGACGGAGATCCCGAAGGTGGCCCGCCCGACGTAGTCGAACACGACGTGCGGGTCCTCGCCGACCTGCCGCCGGATCTCCCGGCCGAGCCGCTTGCCGAGCTCGATCGTCCGCTCGGGGGTGAGGGCGTCGTCCCCGCCCATGCCGATCTCGTTGCGGTTGATCACCACGTCGCACCCGAGGCGGCGCAGCACCCCGGCCTTGTGCTCGGAGCTGACGACGCCGACGGCGATGCCGCCCGCGTTCTTCACCATCTGTACCGCGAACGCGCCCAGCCCGCCCGTCGCGCCCCAGATGAGCACGACGTCGCCCTGCTTGATCCGCGCGCCGTTGTCACCGACCAGCATCCGGTACGAGGTCGCCGCGGTCAGCAGGACACCCGCCGACTCCTCCCAGCTCAGGTGCGGCGGCTTGGGCAGCAGCTGGCTCGCGCGCACCACCGAGTAGTGGGCGAGTCCGCCGAAGTTCGTCTCGTAGCCCCAGATGCGCTGGCCCGACCCGAGCATCGCGTCGGCGTGCGTGGCGGGCTCCTGCTCGTCGACCTGGACACAGCTGGCGACGACGTGGTCGCCGGCCTTCCAGTGCCGCACCCCGGCGCCGACGCGCACGACGACGCCGGCCGCGTCGGAGCCGACCACCTGGTGCGGCAGGTCGTGGCGGGCGGCGTACCCGCCCTCCCGGGCGTAGCGCTTGAGGAACTCGAAGGTGGGCACCGGCTCGAACGTCGCCGACCACACCGTGTTGTAGTTGATGGAACTCGCCATGACGGCGACGACCACCTCGTCCGGGGCGAGGTCGGGCATCGGCACCCGGCCGACGTGCAGCGACTTGCGGACGTCCTTGTCCTGCACGCCGTCGAACATGCCGACGTCGGAGGCCAGGAGGTGCGCGGCCTCGTATTCCGTCGGCAGGGCGTGTCTTTCGATCTCGTCCGGGCCGGCCCCGCCCAGCAGGGCCTCGGTCAAAGAATCCATGTTGCCTCACTCCTTCGCAGTGGCCGAACTCCGCGGCCGGGCGGCGGGCAGCGGTCAGAGGACCGCGCCGTCCTTCGTCCTCCTGCGCAGGCTCGGCCTGCTGGACCGGTCGAGGTCCTTCCACATGTCGGACAGGCCGATGACGGTGCGCGCCGCGAACAGCTTGCGGATCGACACCTCCTGCTTCAGCTCCGCCCGGATCAGGCCGACCAGCCGGATCGCGCGCAGCGAGTTCCCGCCGAGGTCGAAGAAGTCCTCGTCGATGCCGACCCGGTCCACTTCGAGCACGTCGGCGAACAGTCCGGTCAGGATCCGCTCGGTGTCGTTGCGCGGTGCCCGGTACTTCCCGTCGTCGAACCCGGGTTCCGGCAGCGCCGGCCGGTCCACCCTGCCGTCGGACGTCACCGGCAGGTGCTCCAGGACCGTGAACACCGTCGGTACCCCGGACTCCGGCAGCCGCCCGGCGGCGAACCGGCGGAGCTCGTCGGCCGGGACGGTCCGGCCGGCGACCGGGACCACGTAGGCCACCAGCCGCCGTTGCCCGGTGCCGTCCTCGCGGGCGACGACCACCGACTGCGCCAGCCCGGTGTACTCGGCCAGCGCCTCTTCGACCTCGGCCGGTTCGACGCGGACTCCGCGGACCTCCAGCTGGGCGCCGGCCCGGCCCACGTACTCCAGCCGGCCGTCGGTGCCCCAGCGGACCCGGTCCCCGGTCCGGTACATGAGGGCGCCGGGCGGACCGAACGGGCAGGGCACGAAGCGCTCGGCGGTCGCCCCGGGCCGGCCGGCGTATCCGCGGGCCACTCCGGGCCCGGCCACGTACAGCTCTCCCACCACGCCGGCGGGGACGGGTGCCAGTCCCGGGCCCAGTACGTAGAGGGTGGTGTCGTCCAGGGGGCGGCCGACCGCGCCCGCCCGGTGGACGGGTTCGCCGACGGCCAGGCGGTGGCAGGCGGCGAACACGGTGGTTTCCGTCGGGCCGTGGCCGTGGACGACCGTCAGCCCGGGGCAGGCTTCCCGGACGCGTCGCAGCGCGGCCGCCGGCACCCGGTCACCGCCGGTCCACACCTCGCGCAGCCCGGCGAGGAGTTCGGGGCGCTGCGCCGCGATCGCCGAGAACCGGGCCGCGGGGAGCCACACCGCGGAGACGCCGTGCGCCTCCCCCGCAGGGGTGAGCGCGTCGAGGTCCAGGTCGCCCGGCGGGGCCACGACGACCGTGCCGCCGTTGAGCAACGGCGCCCACACTTCGAGGGCGAGGGAGTCGCAGGTGTGCGGCGCGTGCCACAGCACGGTGCCGTCGCCGGCTTCCGTCCAGTTGGTGTCCGTGACGAACCGGCTCAGGTTGCGGTGCGTGACGGCGGTGGCCGTTGCGGCCGGTCCGGAGCCGTACGCGACGGCCAGCAGGCCGTCCGGGTGGGGGGCCGCGGCCTCCGGCACGCCGTCGGCTCCGTCGGCGGGCTCCGACGCGGGCTCCGACGCGATGTCGTCGAACAGGATCGGGGAGACGTCGGGGCCGATGGAGAGCGCGCCGGCCGTCTTGGCGTCGGTGAGCAGGACGCGCGCGGCGGAGCCGAGGAGCTGCGCGGTGGTGCGCTCCGCCGGGAGCGCCGGGTCGACCGGCAGGTAGGCGCCGCCCGCCTTCGCCACGGCCAGCAGGGCGACGACCAGGTCCGCGGAGCGGGGCAGGGCCACCGCGACGACGGTCTCGGGGCCGATCCGGAGCCGCCTCAGCGCCGCGGCCAGGCGGGTCGAGCGGTCGTCCAGTTCACGGTACGAGAGCGCCGAGTCCCCGGAGACCAGGGCGACGGCGTCGGGGCGCCGCTCCACCTGCCGGGCGAACAGCCGCGGCACCGTCACCTCCCGCGGCGCGGCCGGCTCCGCGGCCGGCTCCCGCGTGTCGCCCGGCGCGGTCAGCACCCGGTCCCGTTCGACGCCGCTCACCACGTCGAGGGCGCCGACCGGCTGGTCCGCGGCGGCCACCAGCGCGTCGACGTACGCGATGAGTTCCTCGCCGACGAACCGCAGCTCGGGGCGGGAGTACAGGCTCTCGGGGGCGTCGAGGCGGATGAAGAGGTCGCTGTCGGGGGTGCCGTCGGAGTACACGCCGATCGACAGTTCGTCGAAGGTTCCGGTGGTCGCGCCGAAGTAGCTCGCCGGGCTGTCGGCGAAGTGGAGCTGCTCCGCGAACTCGACGACGTTGACGACGGCGCCGAAGCTGCCGCGGTCGCTGAGGACGGTGCCGCTCGCGCGCTGGATGTCCGAGTAGTGGCAGGCGGTGTGGCCGAAGAGCTCGTACGTCTCGTCGACGATCGCGTCGGCGATCTCGGTGAACGTCGCCGTGAGCGGAACGGCCACGCGCACGGGTACGACGTTCACGGCCAGGCCGGGGGTCCTGCTCGCGACGCCGACCCGGTTGCCGACGGCCAGCGAGAGGAGGAACTCCGGACGGTCGCAGCGGTGCCGGAAGTACACCGCGGCGGCCGCGGTCAGCATCTGGGACATCCACACGCCCATGGACGTCGCGGTCGCGGTCCACGCGTCCGCCCGGGCGCGCGGGACGGTCAGCGTCCGGCCGGACATGCCGATGGCGCCGGCCACCTCCGCCCAGCGGTCGGCGTTGCCCAGGGGTTCGGAGAGCGCGGTCCGCGCGGAGTCGGACAGGGTGACGCGCGGTACCCGGGCGGGCGCCGGCGCGTCCTTCAGGTAGTCGCGCCAGAACTCCGTGTCCTCGGTGAACGTGTCGGAGGCGAGGTAGTCCACGGCCTCGGCCGAGAAGGAGGCGACGTCCCAGGGGTGCGGCAGCGGCGGGACGTCCTCGCCCCGCGCGAGCGCCGTGTACACCTCGGCGAGGCGCCGCGAGAGGAGGCCGCCCGCGCCGAACCCGTCCGATATGAGGTGGTGGTAGGCGATCACCAGGAGGGAGCGGGTCTCGGCGAGCTTGACGACGCCCAGCCGGAACAGCAGGTCCCGCTCCAGGTCGAACGGCTGCCGCACCAGGTCGGCCAGCGCTTCGCGCGCCGCCTGCTCGGGGTCGGGCCCGGCGCTGAGGTCGAGGAAGAACGGACGCCAGTCGCCCAGTTCCCTGGGGACCAGGCGCAGCCCGGTGCCGTCGTCGACGAAGTTGACGCGCAGTACCTCCGCCTCGCCCATCACGTGCAGGAACGCGGTGTCCATGACCGCCGCGTCCAGCTCACCGGCCACGTCCCACATGGTCAGCGCGTGGTTCGGCGTGTCGGCGGCCATTTCCTGCGCCCGCCACAACCCCTTGTGCGCAGACGACGCGCCGAACGAAGGCATACAGATCAACCTCTCAGCAGACAGGACCGGAATCGGAAGTCGTCGCAGATCACCCCCACCTTCGGGGAAGCGACACGGCCGTTCAATGCAACTCGGTGCCGGGCGGGACGGGCCGCGGCCGGGCTTGCGGTGTCCCGCCGGCGAGACATTCCCGCCGGCGGGCCGCGCCGCCTATGCGGCCATCGAGGACACGATGTGCCCGGCGATCCGGCGGGGTGACGGGTGCTTCAGGACCAGGTTGGCCCGCAGTTTGAGGCCGGTGGAGGCGGTCAGGCGCTTGCTCAGCTCGGCCGACAGCAGCGAGTCGAACCCGATCTCCTTGAACTCCTGGTCGGGGTTGACCGAGGCGCCGGAGGGGCGCCCGAGGACGACGGCGACCCGCTCCAGGACGTGGTCGAGGACGAGTGCCTCGGCCTCGTCGCCGGGGAGCGCGGAGACCCGGTCCGCGAGCGGGACGAGGTGGTCGTCGCCCGCGGGCGGCTGCGTCGGCGGCACTTCCGCGGACGCCGCCGTCCGCGAGGCGCTGAGCCAGTACCGCTGCCGTTCGAACGCGTACGTCGGAAGGTCCGCGCGCCGGTCCGTGCCGAGCAGGGCGTCCCAGTCCACCGGTCCGCCGCGGACGTGGAGCTGGGCCAGCGAGGCGACCAGGTCCGCCACCTCGTCCCGGTCCCGCCGGGTCGAGGACAGCACCACCGCGTCGTCCACGTCCTCGACCGTCTCCTGTACCGGGACGGTCAGGACGGGGTGCGGGCTCATCTCGACGAACACCCGGAAGCCGTCGTCGGCCAGCCGCCGGACGGACGTCTCGAAGACGACCTTCTCGCGCAGGTTGTCGTACCAGTAGCCGCCGTCCAGCCGGGCGGTGTCGATGACCTCCCCGTGCAGCGTCGAGTAGAAGGGCAGCGCGGACGTCTTCGGGCTCAGGCCGGGCAGCGCTTCGAGGACCTGGTCGCGGACCCGCGTCACGTGGTGGGAGTGCGAGGCGTAGTCGACCGATATCCGCCGGGCCTGGGAGCCTTCGGCCTTCATCTTCTCGACGAACTCGTCGAGCGCGTCGGGCTCCCCGGACACCACCACCGAGCGGGGCCCGTTGACGACGGCGATGCTCACCCGGCCACCCCACGGAGCGAGACGTTCCGCCACGAGGTCCGCGGACTCGGCGACCGATGCCATCCCGCCGTGACCGATCAGGTCCACCAGCGCCTTGCTGCGCAGGGCCACGACCCGGGTCGCGTCCCGCAGCGACAGCGCGCCGCACACGTGGGCGGCGGCGATCTCGCCCTGGCTGTGTCCCACCACCGCGGCCGGTTCCACGCCCCAGGAACGCCACAGGGCGGCCATGGACACCATCACCGAGAACAGCGCGGGCTGGACCACGTCCACCCGGTCCAGTGACGCCGCCCCCGCGGTGCCCCGCACCACGTCGAGCAGCGACCAGTCCACCCACTCGTCCAGTGCGGCCGCGCACGCGTCGAGGCTCCGCGCGAAGACGGGGAAGGTGTCGTACAGCTGCCGGCCCATGCCGGCCCACTGCGATCCCTGTCCGGGGAACACGAAGGCGACCCCGCCGCGGGCGCCGGCCGCGCCGCGCACCACCGCGGGGGATTCGGCGCCCTCGCTCAGCGCGGTCAGGGCGCCGAGCAGTTCGTCGCGGTCGCGCCCCAGCACCACCGCACGGTGCTCGAACCGCGACCGGTCCGACACCAGCGAAGCGCCGACGGCGGCGAGGTCCGTGTGCGGACCGGCGGCGACGAAGTCGCGCAGCCTGGCCGCCTGGCGCTCCACGGCGGCCGGGCTCTTGCCCGACAGGATCCACGGCACCAGTGCGCGGGCGGCCGCCGGGTCCGGAGCGTTTCCGCCGGCCCGCTCCCGGTCCTCTTCCTGGTGCGGCGCCTCTTCCAGGATGACGTGCGCGTTGGTGCCGCTGACGCCGAACGACGACACGCCGGCCCGCCGCGGACCGTCCGTACGGGTCCACTCGCGGCCCTCCGCCAGCAGTTCGATCCCGCCGGACGACCAGTCCACGTGCCGCGAGGGGGCGTCCACGTGCAGGGTCTTCGGCAGGTAGCCGTGGCGCAGGGCCATGACGGTCTTGATGACCCCGCCGACGCCGGCGGCCGCCTGGGCGTGGCCCATGTTCGACTTGAGGGATCCCAGCCAGAGCGGCCTGTCCCCGGCCCGGTCCTTGCCGTAGGTCGCCAGCAGGGCGCCCGCCTCGATGGGGTCCCCCAGGGTGGTTCCGGTGCCGTGGGCCTCGACCAGGTCCACGTCGTGGGCCGCGACCCCGGCGTTCGCCAGGGCCCGCCGGATCACCGCCTCCTGGGCGCGGCCGTTGGGGGCGGTCAGCCCGTTGCTGGCCCCGTCCTGGTTCACGGCGGAACCCCGGACGACGGCGAGGACCGGGTGGCCGTTGCGGCGGGCGTCGGACAGCCGCTCCAGCAGCAGTACGCCCACGCCCTCGGCCCAGCCGGTTCCGTCGGCCCCGTCCGCGAAGGCCTTGCACCGGCCGTCGGCCGACAGGGCGCCCTGCCGGGCGAACTCCACGAAGGGCGCGGGCGTCGACATCACCAGGGCCCCGCCCGCGAGCGCGAGCGAGCACTCCCCGGCGCGCAGTGACTGGACCGCCAGGTGCAGGGTGACCAGCGACGAGGAGCAGGCCGTGTCCACGGACACCGCCGGCCCGGTCAGGCCCAGTTCGTACGCCACCCGGCCGGACGCGACGCTCAGCGAGCTGCCGTACAGCAGGTAGCCCTCCAGCTCGCTCTGGCCCGCCTCCAGGAAGCGCCACCCGTACTCGGTCGAGCTGACCCCGGAGAAGACCCCGACGTCGGCGCCGCGCACGTCGGCGGGGACGATGCCGGCCCGTTCGAAGGCCTCCCAGGACGTCTCCAGCAGCAGGCGCTGCTGCGGGTCGGTGGCCAGTGCCTCGCGCGGGCTGATGCCGAAGAAGTCGGCGTCGAAGCCGGCCACGTCCGTGAGGAAGCCCCCGTGGCGGACGTAGGCGCTGCCGACGGTGTCGGGGTCCGGGTCGTACACGTCCCGCCAGCCGCGGTCCGTCGGGAACTCGCCCACGACGTCGCGGCCTTCGCGGACCACGTCCCACAGGTCCTCGGGCGACGCCACGCCTCCCGGGTAGCGGCAGGCCATGGCGACCACGGCGATGGGCTCGCCGTGGCCGGCCTTCAGGGCCTCGTTCTCCTGGCGCAGGCGGTCGCGTTCCTCCAGCAGGGTGCGCAGCGCCCGCTGGACCCGGTCCGTGCCCTCCGCCGGCTGATCCCCGGGGTTGGTCATGTCACTTACCTCTTTCATCCAGAGCCAGGTCGAGCAGCGCGTCCAGGTCCATGTCGGAGAGTGCGTCCGCGTCCGCACCGGTGCCGGTGTCCGCCGCTTCCGCCGTGTCCGCGGCGCCGTCCGGCCGGGTCGGGTCGGCGCACGCCAGGACCAGTTCCAGGAGGCCGGCGCTGCGCAGGCGGTCGACGGGCACGGTCCGCAGCACTTCGCGGATCCGCGCGTCCTCGTCCGCGGCCGGGTCCGCCGCGGGGCGCAGCAGGCCGAGCAGGTGCCGGCCCAGCTCGCGCGGTGTGGGGTAGCTGAAGACGAGCGTGGACGCCAGGCGCAGTCCGGTCGCGGCGGCCAGCCGGTTGCACAGTTCGACCGCGGTCAGCGAGTCGAATCCGAGCTGGGTGAACGGCTGGTCGGCGTCGACGGCCGCGCTGGAGGGGTGTCCGAGCACGATGGCGGCCTGGTCGCGGACCCAGTCCAGGAGGGACGCCTGCGCCTCGTCGGCCGGGAGGGTGCCCAGCCGGGCGGGCAGGCCGGCCGGGCCGCCGTCCTGGGGGGTGCCCGTCTTGTTCCGGCGGGGGCGGCCGCCGTCGGCGAGGCCGCGCAGGAGCGGCGGCAGTTCGTCGGCGGTCTTCTTCCGCAGCGCGGTGACGTCCACGCGGGCCGGGATGAGGACCGGCTTGCCGGACGCGTACGCCGCGTCGAACAGGGCCAGTGCCTCGGCCGTCGGCATGGCGTCGACGCCCATCCTCCGGAGGCGGGAGAAGTCGGCCTGGTTCAGGTCCCCGGTCATGCCGCTGCTCTGTTCCCACCAGCCCCAGCACAGTGAGGTGCCGGGGAGGCCGGACGCGGTGCGCCGGGCCGCCAGACCGTCCAGGAAGCCGTTCGCGGCGGCGTAGTTCGCCTGTCCCGCGGTGCCGAGCGTGCCCGCGAGGGCGGAGAACTGGATGAACGCCGACAGGGTGTGTCCCCGGGTCAGTTCGTGCAGGTTGACGGCGCCGCCGACCTTGGCGCGCAGGACGTGGTCGACGCCCTCCGCGGTCAGCGACGCGACGGTGCCGTCCGCCAGCACGCCGGCCGCGTGCACGACCGCCGTGAGCGGGTACCGGCCGGGCATGTCCGCGAGCACCTCCGCCAGGGCGGCCCGGTCCGCGACGTCGCAGGCGACGACCCGGACGGCGGCGCCCGCTCCCTCCAGGTCCGCGACCAGTTCGCGGACCCCTTCGGCCGCCGTTCCCCGGCGGCTCGCCAGCACCAGGCTGCGTACTCCGTGTCCGGTGACGAGGTGCCGCGCGACGAGGGAGCCCACTCCCCCGGTGCCGCCGGTGACCAGTACGGTCCCGCCGCCGAAACCGCCGCCCACGTCGAAGACCAGCTTGCCGATGTGGCGGCCCTGGCTCATCTCGCGGAACGTCGCGCGCGCGTCGCGGATGTCGCGGACGGAGACGGGGCTCAGCTCCAGGCGTCCGTCGGCGAACAGCTCCATGACGGCCCGGAACATGTCGTGGATGGTGTCCGTGCCCGCCGAGCCGTAGAGGTCGAAGGCCTCGTAGTGGACTCCGGGGTGGTCGGACGCCACCTGCCGGGGCTCGCGGATGTCCGTCTTGCCCATCTCGATGAAGTGTCCGCCCCGGGGCAGCAGTTCCAGCGAGGCGTCGACGAAGGCGTGCGCGAGGGAGTTGAGGACCACGTCGACGCCGTCGCCGGCCGTGGAGCCGAGGAACTTCTCCACGAACTCCAGATCGCGCGACGAGGCCAGGTGCGCGTCGTCCAGCCCCAGGGCGCGCAGGGCGGGCCACTTGGCCGGGCTCGCGGTGGCGTAGACCTCGGCGCCGACGTGCTTGGCCAGCTGGACGGCGGCCATGCCGACACCGCCCGCCGCGGCGTGGACGAGGATGCGCTGTCCCTTCTCCAGCCGCATCACGTGGAAGAGCGCGTAGTAGGCGGTGAGGAAGGTGCTCGGCACGGACGCCGCCTCGGCGTGGCTCCATCCGTCGGGGACGGGCGTCAGCAGGCGGTGGTCGGCGACGGCCACGCGTCCGAAGGCGCCGTTGAAGATGCCGGTCACCCGGTCGCCCGGTGCGAAACCGGTCACGTCGTCGGCCGTCTCCAGGACGACGCCGGCGCCCTCGCTGCCGAGTCCGGCGTCGAAGGCCGTCCTGTCGATGAGTCCCAGGGCGATCGTGACGTCGCGGAAGTTGAGGCCCGCGGCCTGTACGGCGATGCGGACCTGCCCGCTCGTCAGGGGTGCTTCCACCTCGGGGCACGGCACCCACGTCAGGTTCTCCAGGGTGCCCTTCTTCGGGATGCCCAGCCGGTGGGCGCCGTCCGCCGGCGGTTCGAGCCGGTGGTCCGCGGGCTGGGCCGGCGCCATGCGGGGGACGAGGGGGGCGCCGCCGCGCAGCGCGAGCTGCTCCTCGCCGAGGGCGAGGGCGTCCGGGACGGCTGCCCAGGAGGTCTCCTCGTCGTCGACGTCGACCAGGCGGAACCTGCCCGGGTGTTCCGTCTGCGCGGAGCGGACCAGACCCCACACGGAGGCGCCGGGCAGGCTTTCGACGCCCTCCCCCGCACCGGTGGCGAGGGCCAGGCGGGTGAGGACGACCAGGGTGGATCCGGCGAGCCGCTCCTCGGCGAGGAACCGTTGCAGCAGGTCCAGTACGTGCTTGTCGGCGTCGCCGACCGTGGTGAGCAGGTCGGGCCCGGCGGTGACGACGTCGTCCAGGCAGAGGACGACGTGCCGGGGGGCGTCCCCGGAGAGGACCGCGTCGAGGGAGGTGTGGAGCGTGGCGCTCCCCCGGGCCGTCCCGGCGAGCCGGGAGGCCTGGCCGTTCTCGGCGCCGACGACGGCCCACGGTCCGCGGCCGGTTTCCCGCGCGGCCCGGGGGGCCGGCCGCCATCGCACCTCGTACAGCGGCCGTTCCCGGCCGCCGGGCGCCGAGCGGACCTGCTCGGCGCGGGCGGGCCGGAACGCCAGCGCGTCGGCGCGGGCGATCTCGCGGCCGTGCCCGTCGGCGACCGTGAGGGAGACGACGCCCTCGCCGGACGGGGTGATGCGGACCTTCACGGTGGGTCCGCACTCCCCGGAGAGGTACACGCCGGACCACGAGAAGGGCATCCAGCCCTGCTCTCCCGTGACCTCGATGACGCCGCCGACGACGACCGAGTGGAGCACGGTGTCGATCAGCGCCGGGTGCAGGGCGAACCCGCCCCCGGCCGGGCCGTCGGCGCCCCCGGCGTCCTCGGGCAGGGTGGCGAGGGCGAAGAGGTCGTCGCCGCGCCGCCAGACCTCGCGCAGTCCGCGGAACGCCGGGCCGTAGTCGAAGCCCGCGTCCACGAGGGAGTCGTAGAGACCGTCGAAGCCGAGCCGTTCGGCCCCGGCGGGCGGCCACACGGCGAGCGCGTCCGCGCCGTCGGCCCCTTCGGCGGCCGGCGGTGTACCCGGGGCCAGGTGGCCCGTCGCGTGCCGGGTCCAGCCGCCGGAGGTCGCGGCGTCCTCGGCGGGGCGCGAGTACACGTCCAGCGGGCGGCGTCCCGTTCCGTCCGCGGCGCCGACGACGATCCGCACCTGTACCTCGCCCGGGTCGGGGAGGACCAGGGGGACTTCCAGGGAGAGTTCGCCGACGGCCGCGCACCCGACGTGGCCGCCCACCGACAGCGCCAGGTCCAGGTAGGCCGTCGCCGGGACGACGGCCGCACCGAACACGGCGTGATCGCCGAGCCAGGCGTGGGTCCGCAGGGACCACCGGTCGGTGAACACCACCTCGCCGGTGCCGGGGTGGTCCACGACGGCGCCCAGCAACGGGTGCCCGGGGGCAGACAGACCGGCGGAGGCCACGTCCGTCTGCTCCGTCCCGGCCAGGAAGTCCATCCAGTAGCGCTGCCGCTGGAAGGCGTACGTCGGGAGGTCCACGCGCGGGTGCGTGCCGGTCAGGGCGGCCCAGTCCACGGACCCGCCCCGGACGTGCAGTTCGGCCAGTGCGCCGGCCAGCGCGCGCGCCGGGCCGCGGCCGCGCCGCGACGAGGACACGACGACCGCGTCGTGCACGCCCTCGGCGGCGAAGGCGTCCTTGGTGAGGCCGGCGAGCGTCGATCCCGGCCCGACCTCCAGGAAGACGTTCGCCCCGGCCTCACGCGCGCGCTCCACCGCGGCGTGGAAGCGCACGGGTTCGCGGACGTGGTCCACCCAGTGCCCGACGGACGTCAGCTCCTGGAGCGTGGCCTCGCGGCCCGTCCTGGTCGAGATGACCGGGACCGTCAGCTCGCCTACCCCGGGGAGGGTGTGGAGCGCCTGCGCGAACTCCTCCAGGACGGGGTCCATGAGCGGGGAGTGGAACGCGTGGGCGACGGGGAGCAGCTTCGCCGACCGGCCGTCGGCGACGAGGCGGTCCCGCAGGTCGTGGACCTCGTCGCGCAGGCCCGACACCACCACCGATTCGGGGCCGTTGACGGCGGCGAAGCCGACCCGGGCGTAGCGGCCGAGCAGCGTGCCCACCTCGGCTTCCGAGGCGCGGACGGCCAGCATGGCGCCGGGCTCGGTGACGGTCTGCATGACCCGTCCGCGAGCGGCGACGAGCCTGGTGGCGGTGTCGAGGCCGAAGGCGCCGGACACGTGGGCGGCCGCGATCTCGCCGACGGAGTGGCCGATCAGGTGGTCCGGCGGCGGGCAGTACCGGGTGATGAGCCGGTACAGGGCGACTTGGAGGGCGAACAGCGCCGGCTGCATGACGTCCGTGCGCCCGGCGGGCCCGGCGGGGTCGGCGGGCTCGGCGGGGTCGGCGGGCTCGGCGGGGTCGTCCGCGAGGAGCAGGGGCTTCAGGGCGAAGGGGAGGTGCGCGTCGAAAGCCGCGCAGACCTCGTCGAGGCTCTGCGCGAAGACGGGGAAGGTGTCGTACAGCTCCCGTGCCGCGCCGGTCCACTTCGCTCCCTGGCCCGGGAACATGAAGACGGACCCGCCCGGTTCCCCGGCCGCGCCGCGCACCACCGCGGGGGATTCGGCGCCCTCGCCCAGCGCCGTCAGGGCGGTCAGGAACTCGTCCCGGCCGTGTCCCAGCAGCACCGCGCGGTGCTCGAACCGCGACCGGCCCGACACGAGGGACGCGCCGATCGCGGCGGCGTCCGCGTGCGGGTCGGCGGCGACGAACTCGCGCAGCTTCTCGGCCTGCGCCCGCAGGGCCTGCTCCGACCGCGCCGACAGCACCCACGGCACCGGGCCGGCGGCGTCGGGGGCGCTGTCGGGGCCGGTGCCGGGGGTTGTCTCCTCCTCGGGGGCCTGTTCGAGGATCAGGTGGGCGTTGGTGCCGCTGGCCCCGAAGCTGGACACGGCGGCCCGCCGGGGGCGGCCGGGCGCGCTGGTCCACTCCCGGGCCTCGGTGAGCAGTTCCACGGCGCCGGCCGACCAGTCCACGTGCGTCGACGGACGGTCCACGTGCAGCGTCTTGGGCAGTACGCCGTGCCGCATCGCCATGATCATCTTGATGATCCCGCCGACGCCGCCGGCCGCCTGCGTGTGTCCGATGTTCGACTTCAGCGAGCCCAGCCACAGGGGGTTGCCCGGGTCCCGGTCCTGCCCGTAGGTGGCGAGCAGCGCCTGGGCCTCGATGGGGTCGCCGAGCGTGGTGCCGGTCCCGTGCGCCTCCACCACGTCGACGTCGCCGGGCTGCACCCGGGCGTTCGCCAGCGCCGCCCGGATCACGCGCTGCTGCGCGGGCCCGCTCGGTGCGGTCAGGCCGTTGGAGGCCCCGTCCTGGTTGATCGCCGAGCCGCGGATCACGGCCCAGACCCGGCGTCCGTTGCGCCGTGCGTCGGAGAGCCGTTCGAGGACGAGCATCCCGACGCCCTCGGCGAAGCCGGTGCCGTCCGCGGCGTCCGCGAACGCCTTGCACCGGCCGTCCGGCGCGAGTCCCCGCTGCCGCGCGAACTCGCGGAACACCTGCGGCATCGCCATGACGGTGACCCCGCCGGCCAGCGCGAGGCCGCATTCGCCCTGCCGCAGCGACTGCACCGCCTGGTGCACCGTCACCAGCGAGGAGGAGCACGCGGTGTCGGTCGACACCGCCGGGCCCTCCAGACCCAGCGCGTACGACACGCGGCCGGACGCCACGCTCGTCAGGGAACCGGTCTGCGCGTACCCCGAGATGGCCTCGGGGGTCTGGAAGTGGTTGCCGTATCCGAAGTAGGCGAGACCGGCGAACACGCCGGTCCTGCTGCCGCGCAGGGTCTGCGGGTCGATGCCGGCCCGCTCCAGGGACTCCCACGAGGTCTCCAGCAGCAACCGCTGCTGCGGGTCGGCGGCCAGCGCCTCGCGCGGGTTGATCTCGAAGAACTCGGCGTCGAAGTCACCCGCGTCGGGCAGGAACCCGCCGGAGCGCGTGTAACAGGTGCCCGGCCGGTCGGGATCGGGGTCGTACAGGCCCTCCAGGTCCCAGTTGCGGTCCTCGGGGAAGTCCGACACCACGTCCGCGCCGGCCCGCACCAGGTCCCACAGTGCCTCCGGGGAGGCCGCGCCACCCGGGTACCGGCAGGCGACGCCCACCACCGCGATGGGCTCGGCGGCGGCCTCCGTCAGTTCCTTCAGGCGCTTGCGCGTCTCGATCAGCTCGATCGACGTCCGCTTGAGGTAGTCGAGGACTTCGGCGTTGTTGTCGTTGGTCATCGCTATCCCCTAGCCGAGCTCTCTGTCCAGTAGCGCGAGAAGGTCTCCCGCCGAGGCCGAACTGATCTGGTCGACGAGGCCGGCCGGTGATCCGGCGCCCGCCAGTGAACGGATCCGACCCTGCAGTTCGCCGAGCAGGGTGGAAAGGGTGTCCCGCTCCTCTTGAGCGAGCTGGAGGAAGGCGTCCTCCAGCCGGGCGCCCAGGCCCTCGATCTCGTTGGCCAGGTGGCCGGCGGGAGATTCCGGGGCCGCGGAGCCGGGTGTGACGGCCGCGTGCAGGAACTGGGCGAGGGCGCTCGGGTTCGGGTGGTCGAAGGCGATCGTGGCGGGCAGCTTCAGGCCGGTCACCGCCGAGAGCTTGTTCCGCAGTTCGAGCGCCGTGAGGGAGTCGATCCCCAGTTTCCTGAACGTCGCGGCCGGGCCGATCCTCTTGGTGTCCGGGTGGCCGAGCACGAGGGCGGTCTGCGTCCGGACGGCGTCGAGCAGGACCGCCTCCGCCTCGGCCGGCGGCAGCGTCGTCAGCTGCCGGGCGAGGCCGGTGCCGGCGGTGTCCCGGCCGGCCGGGCCGCCGGGTCCGGCGGGTGTCCCGGTCAGGGCGCGCAGGAGCGGCGAGGCCGCGCCCGCCGCCGCGGGGTCCAGGCGCGCGGGCACCAGGACCGGCTCGTCCAGGCAGACGGCCCGGTCGAAGAGCGCGAGGCCCTCCCGTGACGCCAGGGGCAGTACGCCCTGGCGTCGCAGGCGTACGACGTCGGTGTCGCCGATGCCGGCGACCATCTCGCTGCGTTCGGCCCAGAAGCCCCAGCACAGCGAGGTGGCCGGCAGTCCCCGGGCCCGGCGGGCTTCGGCGAGGCCGTTGAGGAAGCCGTTGGCCGCCGCGTAGTTGGCCTGACCGGCCGTCCCGAGGACGCTCGCGATCGAGGAGAACAGCACGAACGCGGACAGGTCCAGGTGCCGGGTCAGCTCGTGCAGGTGCCAGGCACCGCGCACCTTCGGCGCGAGGACCGCGTCCACCTGCTCCTCGGTCAGCGCCTCGACGACCCCGTCGGCCAGTACGCCCGCGCAGTGGACCACCGCTGTCAGCGGGTGCCCGTGCGGTACCGCGTCGACGAGTCCGGCGACGGACTCACGGCTCGTGACGTCGCAGGCCACGATCTCCACGTGTGCTCCGGCCGCGGTGAGCTCCTCCCGCAGCGCTGCCGCCGCCGGGGCCGCCGGGCCCCGCCGGCTGGTCAGCAGCAGGTGGCGTACGCCGTGACGGTCCACGAGGTGCCGGGCCAGCATCGCGCCCAGGCCGCTGGTGCCTCCCGTGATCAGTACCGTGCCCGGCCCGAGGGCGGGGGCGTCCGCCGCCCCGCCGGGGGCTCCCCGGCCGGCGGAGGCGTCGCGGGCGCGTACCAGTTCCGGCGTGGTCACCTCGCCGGAGCGGATCTTGAGCTGGGGTTCCCCGGTGCCGGCCGCGGCCGGGACGGCCGCCAGGGACGCGGCCCGGCCGTCGGTGTCCACGAGCGTGAACCGGCCGGGGTTCTCGGTCTGCGCGGTGCGTACGAATCCCCAGACGGCGGCCGCCGCGGGGTCGGTGCGGAGCACCTGGCCGTCCTGGACCGCGTCCCGCGTGACGATGACCAGGCGGGAGTCGGCGAACCGGTCGTCGGCGAGCCAGTCCCGCGTCCACCGCAGCACGCGGTGCAGGTTCCGGCCGACGGCGGCGGGGGTGTCCGCGTCGTCCGCGCCCGCCGGGTCGAGGGCGGCGACGACGAGCGCGGGTACCGCGCCGCCGGACGCGGCGAGCGCGTCGAGGCCGGCGAAGACGTCCGTGTCCGGGGCCCCGGGGACCGCTCCGGGGTCGCCCAGCACCGCGTACCGGCCCGTGGTGGTACCCGCGGGGACCGGGAGGGGCACCCAGTCCACCCGGAACAGCGAGTCCTGGTCGTCGAAGCCCAGGGCCGTCAGCTCCTCGGCGTCCGCGGGCCGCAGGCTCAGCGAGGCGATGCCGCCGAGGGGGGCGCCGTCCTGGTCCGCGAGGGTCAGGGACAGCGCGTCCTCCCCCGCGGGCGTCAGCCGGACGCGCAGCGCGGCCGGCTCGGCGGGGTCCACGCGGATGCCCGTGCAGCGGAACGGGAGCCGGCCTCCGGGCCGGGAGCCGTCGGCGGTCCGCCCCAGGCCGGCCGGGAGCAGCGCGGCGTGGAGCAGCGCCGGGTGGATCCGGTACCGGCCGCCCGCGCCGTCGGCGGCGGGCAGCTCCACTTCCGCGAAGAGGGTGTCGTCGCGGCGCCACGCCTTGCGCAGGCCGCGCAGGAGGGGGCCGTGGCCGAAGCCGAGGGCGGACAGCCGGTCGTACTCGTCCTCGGCCGGGACGGCGGCCGCTCCGGGCGGGGGCCACGCGGTGAGGCCCTCCTCGGCGCGGGGGCGTCCGGCGCCGGACCCGGCGACGCCGACGGCGTTGCGCGTCCATGCGGGTTCGGCCTCGCCGCGGGAGTGCACGCTGATCGCGCCCTTGCCGTCGAGGACGACGCGGATCTCGCGTCCGGCCGTCCGGGACAGCACCAGGGGGGGTTCCAGGGTGAGTTCGTCGACGGCGTCGTGGCCCGCCCTGTGCGCCGCCCAGAGCGCCAGTTCCAGCAGCACGGCGGCGGGCACCAGGACGGCGCCGTGGACGACGTGGTCGGCGAGCCACGGGTGGGTTTCGAGGGACAGCCGCCCGCTGCCCACGACGCCGCCGCCGTCCCCGTCGTCGGGCAGGTCGATCGCGGCGTCGAGCAGCGGGTGGTCCGACGTGGTCCCGGTGGTGGTCTCGTGGGGGGTGTTCAGCCAGTAGCGCTGTCGCTGGAAGGCGTACGTGGGCAGTTCGACCCACGGGCGGTCCCCTTCGGGGAACGCCGTCTCCCACGCCACCTCGGCGCCCGCCACGAAGGCCTCGGCGGCCGACCGGTGGAAGCGGGCGAGGCCGCCGTCGCCGCGGCGCAGCGTGCCCACGGCGGTGGCCTCGGCGCCCGCGCCGTCCAGGGTCTGTTCCACCCCGAGCGTCAGGACCGGGTGGGCGGACGCCTCGACGAAGAAGCGGAAGCCCTGGGCGGCCAGGGCCCGGGTCGCCTCCTCGAAGCGGACCGTTCCGCGCAGGTTGGTGTACCAGTACTCGGCGTCCATGACCGTGGTGTCCAGCCAGTCGGCGGTCACGGTGGAGAAGAACGGGACCTCGGCCGTGCGGGGCTCCAGTCCGGCGAGGACGCGGAGCAGTTCCCCGTGGAGCGCCTCCACGTGCGCGGAGTGCGAAGCGTAGTCCGCCGGTACCCGGCGGGCCCGCACCTCGTCCGCCTCGCAGGCGGTGAGGAACGCCTCCAGTGCGGTCACGTCGCCCGCCACGACGACGGAGGAGGGCCCGTTGACGGCGGCGACGGACAGCCCGTCGGTCAGGCGGGCGCGCACGTCCTCCAGGGGGAGCGCGATCGACGCCATGGCCCCGGTACCGGACAGGGTCAGGACGGCCTTCGCCCGGAGGGCCACCACCTTGGCGGCGTCCTCGATCGACAGGGCGCCCGCGACGCAGGCGGCGGCGATCTCGCCCTGCGAGTGGCCCACCACCGCGGCGGGGTGCACCCCGTGCGAGCGCCACAGCTCGGCGAGCGAGACCATCACGGCCCACAGCGCGGGCTGTACGACGTCCACCCGCTCCAGCGCGTCGGCGTCCCCGAGCACGTCGTGGAGGGACCAGTCGACGTGGGGCGCCAGCGCGTCGGCGCACTCGCGCATCCGGCGCGCGAAGACCGGGGAGGATTCCCACAGTTCGCGGCCCATCCCGGCCCACTGGGCACCCTGGCCGGGGAAGACGAACACCGTCTTGCCGACGGGCTTGGCGACCCCGGACACCACGCCGGCGGCGCTGTCGTCGCCCTCGGCAGCGGCGGTGAGGGCGGCGAGGAGTCCGTCGCGGTCGGCGCCGATGACCACCTGGCGGTGGTCGAAGAGCGAGCGCGTGGTCACGAGCGCGTGTCCCGCGCCGGCGAGCGGGAGGTCCGCGTCCGCGGCCAGGGCGTCGCGCAGCCGCAGCGCCTGTCCGCGCAGCGCCTCCGCCGACCGGGCCGACAGCACCCAGGGCACGGACGCGGGGGCGGGGCGGGCCGGGGCGCGCTGTGGTGCGGGGGCCGGTTCGGGGGTCTCGGGTGCCTGTTCGAGGATCAGGTGGGCGTTGGTGCCGCTGATACCGAAGGCGGAGATGCCGGCCCGCCGGGGACGTCCCGGTGCGCTGGTCCACTCCCGGGCCTCGGTGAGCAGTTCGACCGCGCCGGCCGACCAGTCGACGTGCGTCGTCGGACGGTCCACGTGCAGGGTCCTGGGCAGTACGCCGTGCCGCATCGCCATGATCATTTTGATGGTGGCGCCGACGCCGGCGGCCGCCTGGGTGTGGCCGATGTTCGACTTCAGCGAGCCGAGCCAGAGCGGGCTGTCCGGGTCCCGGTCCTGCCCGTAGGTGGCCAGCAGCGCCTCCGCCTCCAGGGGGTCGCCCAGCCGGGTGCCGGTGCCGTGCGCCTCGACCGCGTCCACGTCGTCCGTCCGCAGCCCGGCATCGGCCAGGGCGGCCCTGATGACCCGGCGCTGCGCCAGTTCGTTCGGCGCGGTGAGGCCGTTGGAGGCGCCGTCCTGGTTGGCCGCCGAGCCGCGGATCACCGCCCAGATCCGGCGGCCGTTGCGCAGGGCGTCGGAGAGCCGTTCGAGGACGAGTACGCCCGCGCCCTCGGAGAAGCCGGTGCCGTCCGCGGCGTCCGCGAAGGCCTTGCAGCGTGCGTCGTCCGACAGGCCCCGCTGCCGGCTGAGTTCCACGAGCAGTCCGGGGGTGGGCATGGCCGACACGCCTCCGGCGAGGGCCAGGGTGGACTCCCCGGACCGCAGGGACCGTACGGCCTGGTGGACGGCGACGAGCGACGAGGAGCACGCGGTGTCGGTCGACACCGCCGGGCCCTCCAGGCCCAGTACGTACGCCACCCGGCCCGAGGCCACGCTGGCGTTCGTCCCGGTGAGGGCGAAGCCCTCCACCTCGGCGGCCGCCCCGCCGCCCATCCGCGGGCCGTAGTCGACGGCGTAGATCCCGGTGAACACGCCGGTCGCCGAACCGCGCAGTCCGGCCGGGTCGATGCCCGCCCGCTCCAGCGCCTCCCACGACGTCTCCAGCATCAGCCGCTGCTGCGGGTCCATCGCCAGGGCCTCGCGCGGGCTGATGCCGAAGAACGGCGCGTCGAAGTCCGCGAGACCGTGCAGGAACCCGCCCGAGCGCGTGTACGTGGTGCCGGGCGCCTCGGGATCGGCGGCGTACAGCGCCTCCAGGTCCCATCCCCGGTCCTGCGGGAAGCCGCCGATCGCGTCCACCCCGTCGGCCACGACCCCCCACAGCCCTTCGGGGGACGTCACGCCGCCCGGGAAGCGACACCCCACGCCCACGACCGCGATCGGCTCGCGGGCGGAATCCTCCAGCTCGCGCACCCGCTCGCGCAGCTCCTGC
Organism: Streptomyces sp. NPDC044704; assembly: GCF_056433525.1. NCBI lineage: Bacteria > Bacillati > Actinomycetota > Actinomycetes > Kitasatosporales > Streptomycetaceae > Streptomyces > Streptomyces sp. NPDC044704. The sequence goes on along the minus strand of NZ_JBWKGY010000024.1, from coordinate 82,344 downwards.
GCGTCGCCGACGGCGCGTCGCAGATAGGACCGGAGCTTGTCGACATCCTCCACCAGGACCTCCCCCTACGGTTTCTTGAAAGAACGGGTGCGGCTACGGGTGCGGCTACACGTAGCCGCGGTCGATCAGTGCGTACAGATCGTCATCGCTGTGGTTTTCCGGGCTCGTCCCCTCCGCGGCTTCCGGGACCCGGGGTGCCTGCGGGGGCGTCTCCGGGGTCTCGGGCTCCTGCGGCCGGAGGAGGGAGAAGAGCCGGCGGGCGAGGGCCTGCGGGGTGGGGTAGGTGAACGCGACGGTGGCCGGGAGCCGTACTCCGGCCGCCGGGGCGAGCCGGTTGCGCAGGGCCACCGCCAGCGAGGAGTCGAAGCCCAGGTACTTGAAGGTGTCCGTCGGCCTCGCTTCCAGGCCGGCGCCCGTCAGGTCCGTGCCCTTCGCCCGCAGCAGCGCCGCCGTTTCCGCGCACACGAGGGTGAGGACCGCGGCTTCCGAGTCCAGGTCCGCGGCCCGGGTGCCCGTCCCGGGTCCGGCCGCCCCCGGTGCGCCCGTCCGGGCGGAGGGGCCGTTCGTGGCGCCGCCGTCGTCGGGCGCCGTCAGCCAGTACCGCTGCCGCTGGAAGGCGTAGTGCGGCAGGCCGATCCGGCGCGGGCGGTCCGCGGCGAACACCGCCTCCCAGTCGACCGGCACGCCGCGCACCCACAGCTCGGCGAGCGAGGCCAGGACCCGGCCCGTACTCCCGTCGTGCTTGTACAGGGTGCCCGCCACCACCGGCGAGGCCGCCAGCGCGTCGGCGGTCTCCTCGACCGCCACCTGGAGCACGGGGTGGGGGCTGATCTCGACGACCGTGCCGTGTCCGTGTTCGATGACGCGCCTCATGGCCGCTTCGAACCGGACGGTCTGCCGCAGGTTGCGGAACCAGTAGGCCGTGTCCAGTTCCGCGGGGTCGATCAGGTCGCCGGTCACCGTCGAGTAGACCGCCACCGGCGAAGGGCCGGGGGTGATCCGGCCGAGCCCGTCCGTGAGCCGGTCCTCCAGCTGGTCCAGCAGCGGCGAGTGGCCGGGGACGGTCGACTTGATGAGCCGGGCGCGCACGCCCCGGGACTCGCAGGCCGCGACGAGCTCTTCGACGACCGCGCTCTCGCCGGAGACCGTGGTGGAGTTCGGGCCGTTGACCGCGGCGATCCCGACCCGGGCTCCCCACGGCTCCAGCAGTTCCCGTACCTGCTGTTCGGGCAGCAGGATCCCGGCCATGCTGCCCTGTCCGGCGACCGTGGCGAGCAGCCGGGAGCGCAGGGCCACGATCTTGGCCGCGTCCGCCAGGGTCAGGACGCCCGCCGTGCAGGCCGCGGCGATCTCGCCCTGGGAGTGCCCGATCACCGCGTCCGGCGTCACCCCCAGGGAACGCCACACCCGCGCCAGCGACACCAGCATCGCGAACAGCGCCGGCTGGACGATCTCGATCCGCTCCATCCACCCGGCCGGCTCCGCGCCGGTCACCACGTCCACCAGCGACCAGTCCACCCAGGGCTCCAGGGCCCGCGCGCACTCGTCGATGCCGTGCCGGAAGACCTCCGACTCGGCGTACAGCCGCCGGCCCATGCCGAGCCACTGCGACCCCTGGCCGGGGAACACGAAGACGACCGGACCCGCCGTTCCGGCGGCCGCCCCGCGGACCACCGTCGCCGCGTCATCGCCCGCCGCCAGCGCGTCGAGGCCTGCCAGCGCCTCCTCGCGGCCGGCGCCCAGGACGACCGCCCGGTGGTCGAACAGCGACCGGGTCGACACCAGTGAGTGGCCGACGTCGGCGGCCGACAGCGAGGCGTCCGCGGCCAGCAGGTCCCGCAGCCGCGCCGCCTGCTCGCGCAGGGCCGTCTCCGACCGCGCCGACAGCACCCACGGCAGCACCGCGGAACCGCCCGCGGAGGCCGCGTCCTCCCCGGCGGGGCGGGGTTCCGTCCGCCGCTCGGGGGCCTGTTCGAGGATCACGTGCGCGTTGGTGCCGCCCATGCCGAACGCCGACACCCCCGCGCGTCGCGGCCGGCCGGGCTCGCCCGGCCAGGGCCGTGCGGCCAGCGGGACCTCGAAGTCCTCGTGGAAGTCGGGGATGCCGGGGTTGGGGGAGCGGAAGTTCAGGCTCGGCACCAGCCGGCCGCGGTCCACGCAGAGGGCCGCCTTCACGAAGCCGACCATGCCGGCGGCGGGCTCCAGGTGCCCGACGTTCGTCTTCGCCGAGCCGATCGCCAGGGGGCGGCTGCGGCCGGTCTCCCGGAACACCCGGCGCAGGCCGGAGATCTCGGCCGGGTCGCCCATGCGGGTGCCGGTGCCGTGGGCCTCGACGTAGTCGACGCTGTCGAACGGTACGGCCGCGCGGTCGAGGGCGGCCAGCACCGCGGCCGCCTGCCCTTCGGGGCTGGGATCCGGCATCCGGGTGGAGGCGCCGCCGTTGCCGACGCCCCAGCCGCGCACGACCGCGTAGACGTGGTCCCCGTCGGCGACGGCGAGGTCGAGCCGCTTCAGCACGACGAACGCCCCGCCCTCGCCCCGGGCGAAACCGCCGGCCCGCTCGTCGAAGGTGAAGCAGCGGCCGTCGGGCGACAGGGCGCCCAGGTTCGCCAGCGCGCCTCCCGCTTCCGGGTCGGTGATCAGGTGGACGCCGCCCGCGATCGCCATGTCGACCGCGCCGGCGCGTATCCGTTCGCACGTCAGCGCCAGCGACACGAGCGAGGAGGACTGGCCCGAGTCCGCGCAGAAGCTCATGCCGCGGACGTCGAACAGGGCCGAGATGCGGTTCGCGATCAGCGCACCGCTCGATCCGAGCGCGGCGTAGTGGTCGTCCCGGTCGCTGCCGGACAGCTTGCGGAGCAGGTCGTACCCGGAGGGCGCGGTGGCGACCACGACGTCGATCTCGCGGCCCGCGAGCGCGCTCGCCGGGACGCGGGCGTCTTCGACGGCCTCCCAGGCGAGTTCCAGCCCCAGCCGCTGCACGGGGTCCATGGCGGCCGCCTCCGCCGCGCCCGTGCCGAAGAACTCCGCGTCGAACCCGTCGACGGAGTCGAAGAACGACCCCGACCTCAGGGTGTCCGCGTCCGGATGGGACGTGTACGCCGAGCCGGCCGCCCGGTGGTCGGGGAACTGGCCGACGGTCGACTTCCCGTCGGCCAGCAGGCGCCAGAACTCACCCAGGTCGTTCACGCCGGGAAAGCGGCACGCCATCCCGATGACGGCGATGCCGGCGGCTGCGCCACTCATACGAATTCCTTCCGGTTCCCTCGGCTTACGGCTCGTGCGGGCTGAACTGCTCTCACCGCCGGCCGGCCAGCAGCGTCAGCAGCTCGTCCGGCGCGTCCATGAAGTCGTAGTGGCCGCCGTCGACGACCCGGATCTCGACCGAGTCCGAGTACCGGCGCCAGCCCTCCAGCTCCTCGGCGCTCACGTCGGGGTCGTCGCGCCAGTGCAGGACGACGATGGGGCAGTCGATCCTGACCGGCTCCGGCCTCCGGTAGGCACCCGCGGCGGCGTGGTCGCGGAGCAGCACGAACATCCCCATGTCGATCATGTCCGGCCGGGGTTCGATGCCGCGGCCGCGGAGGAACGACTCCAGTTCGGCGCGCAGCTCGGGCTCGGTCATGGTGAGCATCCGGTCGCGCGAGGCGTCGTGCGGGGCGGGCTGGCCGGACACGTAGAGGCGGTCCGGGCCGGGCAGGCCGAGCTCGGCGAGCCGGAGCACGGTCTCGTACGCCGGCAGCGCGCCCGCGCAGTGCCCGAAGAACGCGAAGGGCCGGTCGAGCAGCGGCTCCAGCGCTTCGGCCAGGCCGGCGGCCAGGTTCTCGTAGGTGCCGTAGTGGGGGTGGCCCAGCCGGTTCTCGCGGCCGGGGAACTGGACCGGGCAGACCTCGGCGTCGCCGATCGCGGCCGGCCAGGCGCTGAAGGCCGACGCCCCGGACCCGGAGAAGGGCAGGCAGAAGATCCGGGCGGGGTGCTCGGCGGCCCCCGGCCGGACGAACCACGGTGAGGCGACGGTGGTGGAGCCGGTTGTCATGGCGTCTGTCGTTTCTGGCCGACGATGGGGAGGTGGGTCATTCCGGCGATGAAGTACGACCGCAGGTGCTCCGGTTCGCCGGCGAGCTCGATCGACTCGAACCGCCGGAGCAGTTCCTCGAAGAAGACGCGCAGCGTCATGCGGGCCAGCGGGGCGCCGATGCAGAAGTGCGGTCCGAACCCGAACGCGGCCTGGCGCTTCGCGCCCTCCCGCGTGATGTCGAAGGTGTGCGGGTCGGGGAACAGGGTCTCGTCGCGGTTGGCCGACCCGATCCACGCCACGACCGCGCCGCCGGCCGGGATCGTGCCCCCGCCGATCTCGACGTCGTCGACCGCGTACCGCATGAAGTTGCAGGCGGCCGACGTCCAGCGCAGCCCTTCCTCGACCAGGTTCGGTACCAGCGACAGGTCGGCCGCTGCCTTGTCGAACTGTTCGGGGCGCTCGATGAGCGCCTGCACGGTGCCCGAGACGGTGTGCGGGGTCGTGACGTTGGCGCCGAGGAGGATGCTGTAGCCGTCGAGGGCGATCTCCTCGTCGTCCAGCGGTTCGCCTCCCGGGCGGACGCTCATGAGGTGGTGGAGGAGGCTGTCGCCCTCGTCCCCGGTGTCCCGCCGCTCCTTGACCCAGTCCTTGACGTAGGTGACGAGCTCGTGGTGGGAGATGGCCAGTGTCGCGGCTTCGCTGCCCAGCCGGAAGTGCGGGTCCGAGGGGGCCGTCACCATCGCGGTCAGCCGGACGAGCTCTTCCCAGTCCTTCTCCGGTATCCCGAGCAGCGGGCCGGTGACCAGCGCCGGGAGGAGCAGTGCCTGCTCGGCGAGGTCGAAGGTGGCCCCGTCGAGCGCCGGCTCCAGGAAGCGCACGACCGTCGCGCGGATCCGGTCCTCCCAGGCCTTCACCGCGCGCGCGGTGAGCTTGGAGCCGAGGGGCCGGCGGACCTCGGTGTGCCGCGGCGGGTCGGTGGAGGTCATCAGCACGCCGGCGGCGACGTCGTCCGTCCCGAGGTGGGTGGGGACGGTGCCGCGCTCGGAGGTGAACTCCCGGTGGTCGCCGAGCACGCGGCGGACGTCCTCGTACCGGGTCACGGACCAGAACTCGCGGCCGTCCGGCAGGACCTGGTGGTGCAGGGGCGCCTCGGCCCGCATCACGTCCCAGACCGGGTGCGGATCGCCCGAAGCGTAGAGGTCCAGGTCGAACAGGTCGACGTCGTCGAGGTCGATGTCGCGCCCGGGACCCGGCGTCAGTCTCACGCCGCGGCCCTCCCCTGCTCGATCAGCTCGGCGACCCGGGCCGGGGTCTGGGCCAGGTAGAAGTCGCGGACGGACAGCTTGACGCCGTAGTCCTGCGCCACCCGCTCGATGATCTTGATGCCGATCAGCGAATTGCCGCCGCGCACGAAGAAGTCGTCGTCCACCCCGACCTCGCCGGAGGTGAGGAATTCCCCCCAGAGCTCCGCGATCTCCTGCGCCAGCGGCACCGGCGCGCCCGGAGGCGCGTCCTGTCGCTGCGACGTCTCGTCCTGTCCACCTCGCGGGTGGAGCACCTGCGGCGACGATTCCATTGCCCGTTTTCCTTCCTCCGCCGACCGGGAATGCCCGCTCGCGTCCTTTTCGGTCCTGTCCCGGTCCGTCATCGCCGTGACGGGCGCTGCGGCCCTTCACGCTGTCCCGCCGGCGAGACGAATTCTTCGAATGGCCGAATGGAGCGTCGCGTGAATGCGCGTCCGCGCACACCGCATCGGCGGTGTCCGGCGTTTCACCGCCCGCGGGGTTGAGAGTGGACCGGCCGGCCTGCATGCCGGCGCCCGGAGCAGCCGCCCGTCCCGCCGGCGGGACAGGCAAGCGCGGCTGCGGCCCGTCCCGTACCGGCCCCGGCGTTCCTTGACCGGCTGATCCGCGTTCAGTGAACGTGGGGGTGATTCAACGACGTTAGAGGCGCAGTGGAGTGAGGGGGAACGACGTGGGACACACCGGCATGGATGCGGACGTGGTGATCGCGGGGGCCGGGCCGACGGGCTTGATGCTCGCCTGCGAACTGCGGCTGGCGGGCGTCGAGGTGGTGGTGCTGGAGCGGCTCGCGGAGCGGACGGGCGAGTCGCGGGCCGGTGGAATGCATTCCCGGACCCTTGAGGTTCTGGACCAGCGCGGAATCCTGGACCGTTTCCTCGACGTCGGCGAACCGCAGCCGGTGGGCCATTTCTCCGGCCTTTATCTGGAATTCGACGAGCACGAGTCCAGGCACCCCTACCCGCTGATGATCCTGCAGTCCGCGATCGAGCAGCTGCTGGAGGAGCGGGCCGCCGAGCTCGGCGTGCGGGTGCGCCGCTCGTCCGAGGTGTGCGGGATCCGCCAGGACGAGGACGGCGTGACGGTCGAACTGCGTACGCCGCAGGCGCCGCCCTCGACGCTGCGTGCCCGCTACCTCGTGGGCTGCGACGGCGGGCGCAGCACCGTGCGCAAGCTGGCGGGCATCGACTTCCCCGGTACTGCGGCGACGATGACCGCGCTGATCGGCGACGTCGAGCTCCCCGGTCTGACCGAGGACTACGTCTGGGTGCGGCGCTGTGCGGGCGGTGACTTCTCGGCGATCGCCTTCGAGCCGGGCTGGTTCCGGGTGATCACGTCCGAGTACGACCGCGTCGTGGACCGCGACGAGCCCACGACGTTCGAGCAGCTCCGGGAGTCCCTGGTCAGGCTGGCGGGCACCGACTACGGCATGCGCGCCCCGCGGTGGGTGTCCCGGTTCAACGACGCCGCGCGGCAGGCCGCCCGGTACCGGCAGGGCCGGGTGCTGCTGGCGGGCGACGCGGCCCACATCCACTTCCCGGCCGGCGGGCAGGGGCTGAACATGGGCGTCCAGGACGCGTTCAACCTCGGCTGGAAGCTGGCCTCGGTCGTGAACGGCCGGGCGCCGGAGGGCCTGCTGGACAGCTACCACGCCGAGCGTCACCCCGTCGGGGAACGCGTGCTGCACAACACCAGGGCGCAGTCCGCCCTGGCCCGCCCCGGCCCGCAGACCGACGCGCTGCGCGACGTGTTCAGCGCGCTCATGGTCTCCGACGACGTCAACGGGTACCTGCGGGGCATGTTGACCGCGCTGGACATCCGGTATCCGGTCGACGGCGACCACCAGCTGGCGGGCCGCCGGGTCCCCGACGCCGATCTCAAGACGTCCGTCGGTGCCACCCGCGTCTACGAACTGCTGCACGCCGGCCGCCCCCTGCTGCTCGACCTGGGCGGCGGCGCGGCGGTGGCGGCCGCCGAGGGCTGGGCCGATCGCGTCGACCTCGTCGAAGCGCGGAGCGAGGACGGCTTCTGGCCGGTCCCCGTCATCGGCGAGGTGCCCGCGCCGGCCGCGGTGCTCGTCCGCCCCGACGGCCATGTCGCCTGGGCGGCCGACGGCGCGCCCGACACCTCCGCGCTGCGGGCCGCCCTCACCACCTGGTTCGGACCGGCCCCGCGGGGGTGAGGGAGGTCCGCTCACGACGGCGGCCGCGGAGACCCGGTGGGTCTCCGCGGCCGCCGTCGTGGTGCGGGCCGGACGGTCACGCCCGCTTGTCGAACGTGGAGACCGCCCACCCGTAGCCGAGGAGGGCGATCCCCGCGCACCAGGAGACGGCCGCGATCACGTCACCGCTCGACACGCCGCCGAGCAGCAGCCCGCGCAGCGTCTCGACGACCGGGGTGAAGGGCTGGTACTCGGCGAACTGCCGCACGCCGGCCCCCATCGTGGCCGCGGGTACGAGAGCGCTGCTCAGGAACGGCAGCATGATCAGCGGCACGGTGGCCAGGCCCGCGGACTCCGCGGTCTTCGCGGCCAGTCCCAGGGCGACGGTCAGCCAGCCGGCCGCGAAGCTGACCAGCACGATGACGCCGAAGACGGCGAGCCAGTCGAGGGCGCTCGCGGACGGGGCGAAGCCCATCGCGAAGGCCAGTCCGAGGATCACCGCGCAGGACACCAGGCAGCGCACCGTCGTGACGACGACGTGGCCGGTGAGCACGGAGCCGCGGGAGACGTCCATGACCTTGAGCCGGTTGATGACGCCCTTGGTCATGTCGTCGTTCACGGCCCTCGCGGTGGCGACCAGCCCGTGGCTGACGGCCATCACGAGCAGGCCCGGCGTCGCGTAGTCGACGTAGTCCTCACCGACGCTGAACGCGCCCCCGAACACCTTCACGAACATGATCATGAGCACGATGGGGAACAGGACCGCGTTGAACATCACGACCGGGTTCCGCGCGGTGTGCCTCAGGTTGCGGCGCAGCATGATCGCCGAATCGGCCAACGACGTCGGTACGGTGCTCACCGTGAGCTCGCCTCCTTGCCCTCGTACGCGGGTTCCGTCCCCTGCGGTCCCGTCCGCCCGGTCAGGGCGAGGAAGACGTCGTCGAGGTCGGGTCGGTGGACCGAGAACTCCTGGGCGTCGACCGCGTGGACGTCGAGCCGCTCCAGCAGGGCCCGCACCGACTTCGTCTCCCCGTCGCTCGGCACCCGCAGGGTCAGCTCCTCGTCGTCCCGCGCGGCCTCGACCAGGATCCGGGCCGCCGAGTCGAGTTCGTAGAGGTCGGCGAACCGGAACCGGACGTGGGTGCCGGGCATGCGGCGCCTGAGCGCCTCGGGGGTGCCCCGGGCGGCCAGGCGGCCCTGGTGGAGCACCGCGACCTGGTCGGCGAGCTGGTCGGCTTCCTCCAGGTACCGGGTGGTGAGGAAGACGGTGGTGCCCTCGGACACCAGCTCGCGGACGATCCCCCACATCGTGCGCCGGCTGCGCGGGTCGAGGCCCGTCGTCGGCTCGTCCAGGAAGATCACCTCCGGGTCGCCGACCAGCGTCATCGCCAGGTCCAGCTTCCGGCGCATGCCGCCGGAGTAGGCCGACGCCCGCTTCTCGGCCGACTCCACCAGGTCGAAGCGCTCCAGCAGCCGCGTGACGAGCCGGGCGGCCGCGGGCACCCGCCGGAGGTCCGCCATCAGCCGCAGGTTCTCCCGGCCCGTCAGCAGGTCGTCCACGGCGGCGGACTGGCCGGTCACCCCGATGGCCGCGCGGACCTTCCCGGTCGCGGTCGCCACGTCGTGCCCGGCGATCCGTACCGTTCCGGCGTCCGCCCTGATCAGCGTCGTCAGGACGTTCACCGTCGTCGTCTTGCCCGCCCCGTTCGGGCCGAGCAGGGAGAAGACCGAGCCCTCGGCGACCTCGAAGTCGATGCCGTCCAGGACGGCTTTGTCGCCGTACGCCTTCCGCAGCCCCGACACCGAGATCGCCGAGGTCCTCATGCGCGCGCCGCCCGCTCCCGGTCGCCGGCGCTCTGGGCCTCGATGACGTCCAGCACCTCGCGGCCGGCGTCGACCAGGTACATGTGGTCCCCCGGGAACTCCACGTAGGTGAAGCCGGCCGTGGTCGCCGCCCGCCACTGCCGGGCCTCCTCCGCGGTGACCAGCCCGTCGACGGCGCCGCGCAGCGAGCAGACCGGCACCGTCACGGGCGCGTCGGTGCTCGGTACGTACGCCTCGTGCATCTCGCAGTCGGCCTGGAGCACGGGGAGGATCAGTTCGCGCATCTCGGGGTGGTCGAGGGCCTCGTGCCTGAACCCCGCGAACTCCTCGACCCTGGCGAGGAACTCCTCGTCGGGCAGGCCCGCCGCCCGCCGCTCGCGCTGGGTCCAGGGGCCCGGCGAGCCGCTGACGACCAGCCGCTCGACGTGCACGCCCCGCGCGGTCAGCAGGTGCACCAGCTCGTACGCGAGCACCGCGCCCAGGCTGTGCCCGAACAGCACGACCCGGGCCCCTTCGCCGAGGTCCGCGACGACGTCGTCGACCGAGCCCTCGGCCGCCTCGACGACGTTGCGGTACGGCTCCTCCATGATGCGCCGCTCCCGGCCCGGCAGCTCGACCGAGGTCACGCGCCACCGGCCGGCGGCCAGCTCGCGCCACGGGTGGAAGAACGAGGGACCCGCTCCCGCGAACGGCACGCACAGCAGCGTGGTCTTGTCCCCCTGTTCCGCGGACATGCCGGGTTCTGTCATCCCGACCAACCCCAATCTTCCGTTCGGTGGTTCGTTGACGTGGCCGCGGGGATCCGGGCTCCGGTCATCGCGCGTCCGCCAGCTTGCGGTTGAGGACCTCGAAGACCTCGGACACGGGTCCGGGCAGGTTCATCTCGTGGTGCGTGGCGCGCACGTCGTGCTCCTCGATGGTCCCGAGGACGTAGGGCCGCCACAGGTGGGCGTACATGTCGTCCTTGAGCGTCGCGTGGAAGAACACCACGTCGCCCCGGTAGACCGGGGATTCCCAATCCATCATGAGGTTCGTGTTGTTGGCGAGGACCTTCGACATGTTGTCCAGGAAGTCCTGCTGGTTGCCGGTGCCGATGTACTGGCCGAAGAACTCCTCCAGTTCCCCCCGGTAGTCCGCCACGGTCTTGTTGCGGTGGATGTCCGTCCAGCCCTGGCCGCCCGGCTGGGAGTCCAGGATGGCGGTGAGGGCGATCTCGTGCCCGCGCCGGTCGAGCCCCTCCGCGATGGCCTGGACGAGGGTGCCGCCGTAGGACCAGCCGACGAGGTTGAAGGGCCCTTCCGGCTGGACCTTCAGGATCTCCTCGATGAAGTGGTCGACCATCTCCTCGATCGAGTCCACCAGCGGGTCGACGCCGTCCGCGCCGCGGGACTGAAGCGCGTAGGCCTGCCGGTCCTTCACGTGCGTCACGAAGCTGAAGTACGCCCAGCCCAGACCGCCTCCGCCGTGGAAGAACCACAGGGGCTTCTTGCCCGTGCCGGGGTCGCTGTTCAGCGGCAGCACGACGCCGAAGGGGTTGGCGACCTCGTCGGGGACGGCGCCGGCGAGCAGCAGCGCGGCCAGCTCGGCCACGGTGGGGAACTTGATGATCGTCCTGAGGGGCAGGTCGACGTCGAAGTCCTTGCGGATGCGGACGCTGAGCCGGGTGGCCAGGAGCGAGTGGCCGCCGAGCGCGAAGAAGTCGTCGTCGACGCCGACGTTCTCCTTGCCGAGCAGCTCGCGGAAGACGGCGCACAGCTTCTCCTCGAAGGAGTTGCGCGGCGCCTGGCCGGCCACGGCGGGCGTGTGCTCGGACGGCAGTGCCTGCCGGTCGAGCTTCCCGTTCGGCGTCAGCGGGATCTCGGTGAGCGGGATCAGCGCGGACGGCACCATGTACTCGGGCAGCCGCCCGCGCAGGTGCTCGGACAGCTCGGCGAGCAGCGCGTCCGCCGCGCCGGCCGCCGCGCCCGCCTCGGGCACCACGTAGCCGACGATGCGCTTGTCGCCCTGCTGGTTCTCGCGCACCACGACGGCCGCCTGGGCCACGGCGGGGTGTCCGGCCAGGACGTGCTCGATCTCGCCCAGTTCGATCCGGAACCCGCGGACCTTCACCTGGTGGTCGGTGCGCGCGATGTACTCCAGGAGGCCCTGCTTGTTCCACCGCACCAGGTCTCCGGTGCGGTACATCCGCGCGCCGGCGGGTCCGAACGGGCAGGGCACGAACCGCTCCGCGGTCAGTTCCGGCCGGTCCTGGTAGCCGCGGGCCACGCCGGCGCCGGCGATGTACAGCTCGCCCTGCACCCCGCGCGGAACCAGACGCATCCGCGGGTCGAGGACGTACACCTGGGTGTTCCCGATCGGCGAGCCGATCGCCACGCCCGCTCCCGCCTTCAGCGGCGCCGTGGTGGACCACGTCGTCGTCTCGGACGGGCCGTACCAGTTGCCCACTTCGGCGGCCTGCTCCGCCAGCGTCTCGGCCAGCCGTACGGGGACGGCCTCGGCGCCGGTGATGATCCGCAGGCCCTTGGCGGCCTCCGGCTCGTGCGTCAGCAGCATCTGCCAGAAGCCGGGGGTGGCCTGCACCACGGTGACCTCGTGGCGTCGCAGCAGCGCCACCACGGCCGACGGGTCGGTGACGGCTTCCTTCTTCGCCAGGACCATCGTCGCGCCGGAGACGAACGGCAGGTACAGCTCGGTGTTGGCCATGTCGAAGGAGACCGTCGTGCTGAACAGCATCCGCTCCCCCGGCGACAGCGGGAACCGGCGCCGGGTCGCGGCCACGAAGTTCGCCACCGCGCCGCGCGGGATCGTCACGCCCTTCGGGGTGCCCGTCGAGCCCGACGTGTAGATCACGTACTGGGTGTTCTCCGGGTGGACGCCCACCTCGGGCGGCGAGTCCGGGTACCGGTCGAAGTCGGCGGCGGCCAGCGCGTCCGCGTCGAGCACCAGCACCGGCTTCGCCTGTTCGAGGACGAAGTCGATCCGGGAGCGGGGGTGGTCCGGGTCGACCGGAACGTAGGCCCCGCCGGACTTCAGCACCGCCAGCAGCGCCACCAGCAGGTTCGCGGTCCGGGGCAGGCACACGGCGACCAGCGACTCGGGCCGCACGCCGCGGCCGACGAGCCAGTGCGCCAGCCGGTTCGAGCGCGCGTCCAGCTCCCGGTAGGTGAGGGACTCCTCCTCGGCGATGACGGCGAGCGCCTCCGGGGCCGCCCGCACCTGCCGCCGCACGGCCTCCACGAGTCCGCCGTCCAGGGTCGGCTCGGCGGTGTCGTTCACCTCCTCCAGCAGCCGCTCCCGTTCGCCCGCGATCAGCACGTCGACGTCGGCGACGAGCACGCCCGGATCGGCGGCCAGCTGCTCCAGGACGCGCGCGTACCGGGCGGCCATGTCCTCGACCGTGTCCCGGTCGAAGAGGTGCGTCGCGTACGAGATGTCTCCCCGCAGCGCCCCCGACTCGTCCGTGGTCATGCTGAAGAACACGTCGACCTGGGTGGTCGCCAGGAGGGCCTGGCGGTACTCCACGTCGAGGCCGTCGAGCTCCAGGGACCACTTCTCGGTGTTCTGCCAGCCGCACATCACCTGGAAGATCGGCCGGTAGGCCGCGGAGCGGTCGGGGTTGAGCTGTTCGACCAGCACCTCGAACGGCACGTCCTGGTGCTCGTAGGCCGTCAGCGCCTTGTCGCGGACCTGGGCGAGCAGGTCCGCGAACGTCAGGTCGCCGGAGAGGTCCATGCGGATGACCAGGTTGTTGACGAAGCAGCCGATCAGGTCGTTCAGCGCTTCGTCGGTCCGGCCGGCGATCGGCGTGCCGATCGGGATGTCGTCACCGCCGCCGAGCTTGCTCAGCAGCACGCCGAGCGCGGCCTGCATGACCATCGACATGGTCAGCCCGCGCCCGTCGGCCAGCTTCTGCAGGCCGTTCATCACCTGCGCGCCCACCGGGATGGCGACCGCGTCGCCCTCCGTGCCCGCCTCCACGGACCGCGGGCGGTCCAGCGGCAGGTTGAGCGGCTGCGGCACCCCGTCCAGTTCCCGGCGCCAGTACGCGATCTGCCGCGCGCCGAGGCTGTCGGGGTCCGCCAGGTCGCCGAGCACCTCGCGCTGCCACATCGTGTAGTCCTTGTACTGCACGGGCAGCGGCTCCCACCGCGGTACCCGGCCGGCGCGGCGGGCGTTGTAGGCCGCGGCCAGGTCACGCGCCAGCGGTGCGCCCGAGCTGCCGTCCGAGGCGATGTGGTGGATGACCAGCACCAGGACGTGCTCCTCGGGGCCGGAGCGCAGCAGGCGGGCCCGCAGGGGGATTTCGGCCGTCAGGTCGAACCAGTGCGCGACGGTCTCGTCGACCGCGGCGGAGACGCCCTCGGGCGTCACCTCGGCCACCGGCACCCGCACCTGCTCCCGCGCCCGCTCCGTCGGCAGGATGTGCTGGTAGGGCTCGCCGTCGTCGTCGGTGAGGTAGGTGGTGCGCAGGATCTCGTGCCGGTCGACGATGTCGCGGAGCGCGGCGACCAGGGCGTCCTGGTCCAGTTGCCCGGTCAGCCGGAACGCCGCTGAGATGTTCCAGGTCTCCGCACCCTCCAGCTGGTGCAGGAACCACGTACGACGTTGCACAAATGACAGCGGAATCATTGGTTCACTCCTCAAGCGAACATCTGGCGGAGGCTGGGGCGACGGGGAGCGGCGGATTCCTCGTGCCACGCCGCGAGCGCGGCCACCGTCGGCAGATCGAAGACCTTGCGGATGGGGATCTCCGTCCCCATCTCGGTACGGGCCCGGCTGATCAGCCGGGTGGCGAGCAGGGAGTGTCCCCCCAGCTCGAAGAAGCTGTCGTCGATGCCGACCCGGTCCACGCCGAGCACTTCGGCGAACAGCGCGGCCAGGGTCTCCTCGCGGGCGTTGCGCGGTGCGCGGTAGGGGGCGCCGGTGAACTCCGGTTCGGGCAGCGCGGACCGGTCCAGCTTGCCGTTGGGCATCAGCGGCAGCCGGTCCAGGAGCACGAACGCGGACGGCACCATGAACTCGGGCAGCCGTTCGGCGGTGAACCGGCGGATGTCCTCGGTGGCGGTCCCGCCCGACGCCACCACGTACGCGACGAGCCGCTTGCCGGTGCCCGCGCCCTGCCGGGCGATGACGACGGCCTGGTCGACTTCGGGGTGCGCGGTGAGGGTGGCCTCGACCTCGCCGGGTTCGATGCGGAAGCCGCGCACCTTGACCTGCGCGTCGTCGCGGCCCACGTACTCCAGCTGCCCTTCGGCGTTCCAGCGGGCGAGGTCACCGGTGCGGTACACGCGTGCGCCGGCCGGGCCGTACGGGTCGGCCACGAAGCGTTCGGCGGTGAGTTCGCCGCGGCCGTGGTAGCCGCGGCCCACGTTCCCGCCGACGTACAGCTCGCCGACGGCGCCGGGCGGCACCGGAGCCAGGCCGGGGCCGAGGACGTAGGCCCGCATGTTGCCGAGCGGGGTGCCGACGGGCGCGCTGCCCGCCGGGCCGCCCGTCCCGCCGGAGACGGTGGAGGTGGTGGCGTAGAAGGACTCGCTCTGCCCGTAGGCGTTGACGACCCGTACGCCCGGGAAGGCTCCCCGCACCTTCTCGACGAGCGACGCGGGCAGGGCCTCGCCCGCGAAGACGACCGTCTCCACGCGGGTGCGGCCGGCGATGTCGTCGACGAGTTCGGCGAAGGCCGACGGCACGGTGGAGATGACGGCGCCGTTCCAGCCGTCCCGCTCCCCGAGGACCAGGACGTCACGGACCAGTTCGACGACGCCGCCGGCGGCGAGGGTCGTGAAGATCTCGAACACCGAGACGTCGAAGTTGACCGACGTGCCCGCGAGGAGCCGCTTGCCCGGCTCCATGTCCACGCGGGAGGCGAGCTCCAGGACGCCGTTGACCACGTTGGCGTGGGTGATGGCGACGCCCTTGGGCTTGCCCGTGGAGCCGGAGGTGTACATCACGTACGCCAGCTGGTCCGCGTGGACCCGCGGTTCGGGGCCGGTGTCGTCCGCGGTCAGGTCGAGCGCGTCGAGGAGGAGGTCCGGGGCGTCGTGCCGCGGCAGGACCGCGACGGTCGCGGAGTCCGTCAGGACCAGGTGCGGCCGAGCCTCGCCGAAGATGGCCGCGAGGCGGTGGCTGGGGTACTTGGGGTCGACGGGCAGGTAGGCGCCGCCGGCCTTGAGGACCGCGAGGAGGCCGACGACCAGGTCCGCGGACCGGGGCAGCGACACCGCGACCACCGACTCGGGGCCCACGCCGCGTCCGGCCAGTTCGCGCGCCAGGCGGCGGGCCCGGTCGTCCAGCTCGCGGTACGTGAGCGACACGCCCCCGGCGTCCACGGCGACCGCGTCCGGGGTCCGCGCCGCCTGCGCCTCGACGAGACCGGCCACCGTGACGTCCGGGGTGGGTACGGCCGTGTCGTTGAGCCCGGCCAGCAGCCGGTCGCGTTCGGCCGGCTCCAGGACGTCGACGTGCGCGGTCTTGAGCCCGGGGTCGGCCGCCAGCTGCCGCAGGACGCGCACGAGGCGGGCCGCGAGCGCCTCCACCGCCTCCCGGCCGAAGACCCCCGGCGCGTACTGGAGGACGAGCTGGAGGTGCGGGTCGGCCGCAGCCATCAGGGCGAGGGGGTAGTTGGTGGCCGTGGACGGGCGCAGGCCGGTGAAGGCGATCCCGTCCGCGGCCTCGGCGGCGGCGCCGAGGCCCTCCCGGTCGATCGGGTACGACTCGAAGACGACCAGCGTGTCGAAGAGGGACTGCAGGCCGGCGGCCTGCTGGATCTGCGTCAGCCCGTAGTGGTGGTGCTCCAGGAGACCGGCCTGCCGGCTCTGGAGCCGGCCCAGGACCTCGGCGAGGGTGTCGCCGGGCGCGTACTCGACGCGTACGGGGAGGGTGTTGATGAAGTTCCCGACCATCGAGTCGACGTCCGTCACCGCGGGCGGGCGCCCGGAGACGGTGGCGCCGAACACGACGTCCTGGCGGCCGGTGAGCTGCCCGAGCAGCAGCGCCCAGGCGCCCTGGACCAGGGTGTTGACGGTGACGCCCAGCTCGGCGGCGCGCCGGGCCAGTTCGCGCGCCTCGTCGGCCGGGAGGCCGACGTCGATCTCGTCGACGCCCTTCTCGCCCGCGCCGTCGGAGCGGGGGGCGAGCAGGGTCGGTTCTTCGACGCCGTCGAGCTCGGCCGCCCACACCCGGGCGGACTCCTCGTCGTCCTGCCGGGCGCGCCAGGCCAGGAACTCGCCGTAGCCGCGCGTGCGGGGCAGGGCGGCCGGGTCGCCGTGGGACGCGTAGAGCAGCAGCAGGTCCCGCATCAGCAGGGGCAGGGACCAGCCGTCGAGCAGTACGTGGTGGCAGGTCATCACGAGTTCGGCGCGTCCGGGTTCGAGGACGGCGAGTGCGAGCCGCATCAGGGGCGGGGCGCCCGTGTCGAAGTGGGCGGCCCGGTCCTCGGTGAGGAACCGTTCGAAGGTCTCCGTCCGCTCGGCCTCGTCGGCCGCGGTGAGGTCGAGGTACTGCCAGGGCAGGGGGGTGCCCGCCGCCGTGACGACCTGTACGACGTCGCCGTCGGCGCGGTCGGCGAACGCCGCGCGCAGGTTGGGGTGGCGCTCCAGGAGCGCCTGTCCGGCCCGGTGCATCCGCCGCGGGTCGACCTCGCCGGACAGGTGGAACACCATCTGCATGTGGTACGGGTCGAAGGAGGTGCCGGCGAGCATCGTGTGGAAGAGCATCCCGGACTGTGCCGGGGTCGCCGGCCACACCTCGGTCAGCTTGCCGAAGCGGGCTTCCCAGGTGTCGATCTCTTCCTGGCGCACGTCGACCAGGGGGGCGTCGCTCGGGGTCAGACCGCCGGCGCCGGGGGCCGTGGCGTGCCGGGCCAGGGCGTTCAGCGCCCGGACCCACAGCCCGGCCAGTTCGCTCACCTCCTCGCGGGAGAGGACTCCGGTGGGGAAGGCGAAGTGGGCGGTCAGCTCGTCGCCGTCGGGGGTGGCGGTGGTGACCGCGTTGATCTCCAGGGCCGACAGGACCGGCATGTCCCCGTCCGGCGCGGGGGTCAGGTCCCGGTGGGTGGTGTCCGGTGCCCAGCCGAGGCCGCGCAGGTCCTCGGGGAGGTCCGCGGGGGAGGTCCGGCCGAGGTGGTTGAACCCGATCTGCGGTTCCCGTCCGGTGGCCAGTACGGCGGCCGTCTCGGGGTTGAGGTGGCGCAGGAGGCCGTAGCCGGTGCCGTGGTCCGGCGCCGCCCGCAGCTGCTCCTTGACGGCCTTGAGGGCCCGGCCGGCGGCGGGGCCGCCCGCGAAGGCGTCGGCCACGTCGATGCCGGCCAGGTCGAGGCGGACCGGGTGGGCCGAGGTGAACCAGCCGACGGTGTTCGACAGGTCCGCGCCGGGGACCAGGTCCTCGTCCCGGCCGTGGCCCTCCCTGCGGACGAGCGTCGAGGTCCCGGACTCGCCGCGCGCCTGGCGCCGCCCGGCCAGGGCCAGCGCGAGGGCGGCCAGGAGGGCGTCGTCGGGGCCGCCGCGGAACACCGCGGGCACGGTGGTCAGCAGGGTGTGCGTGACGTCGGCGGGGAGGGTGACCCGCACCGTGTCCACGGTGGAGGCGACGTCGCGCGCCGGGTCGACCTGCCGTGCTCCCAGGACGGGCTCGTCGCCGCGCAGGACCTCCTGCCACACGGGCAGTTCCCGCGCCACGCGCTCCGGGTCGGCCGCCGCGTCGGCCAGGGCGTGCGCCCACCGCCGGAGCGAGGTGCCCGCCCGGGCCGGTTCCGGTGCGCGGCCGTCGCGGACCCGCTGCCAGGCCGCGACCAGGTCGGGCAGCAGGATCCGCCACGACACCCCGTCGACGACCAGGTGGTGCAGCACGATCAGCAGCCGGTCCGCGGGCGTTCCCGCTGCCGCGTCGGCTTCCGGTGCGGTGCCGGTTTCCGGTCCGGTGCCGGAGGTGAACCGCACGAACTGCGCCATCACCCCGGTGTCCGGGTCCAGCCGGCCAGCGGCCGCGTCCAGTTCGGCGTGCACGTCGGCGTCGCCGGGTACCTCCCGCAGCAGCGCGGCGGCGTCCACGCTGCCGGGCTCCGCGATCAGCAGGCCCGGCCGGGTCCGGTCGAGCCGGGAACGCAGCACGTCGTGCCGGTCCAGTACGGCCCGCACCGTGGCGAGCAGCTCCGTACGGCCGACGTCCCCGGGCAGGGTCAGCAGCCCGGACATGGCGAACCGGCCGACGCCGCCGCCCAGCGCGAGGACGTGCGCCGCCATGGGGGTCGGCGGTGCCCAGCCGACGCCGCCGCCGGGCAGCTCGGCCAGGGTCACGCGTTCCTCGGCCCGGCCTTCGACGAGTTCCGCGAGCCGGGCGACCGTGCGGTGCTCGAAGACCTCCCGCGTGCTGACCGCGAGGCCGAGCGCCCTGGCCCGCACGACGACCTGGATGGAACGGATGCTGTCCCCGCCGAGGGTGAAGAAGTCGTCGTCGACGCCGACCGCCGGTACGCCGAGCACGTCGGCGAACAGCGCGCAGAAGGCCTCCTCACGCTGGTCGCGGGGCGCCCGGCCGGCCTCTGCCCGCGTCTGGTCCGGCGCCGGCAGCGCGCGCCGGTTCACCTTCCCGGCCGGGGACAGCGGTATCTCCGCGAGCGGCACGAGCGCGGTGGGCACCATGTAGTCCGGCAGGCGGCCGCGCAGGTACGCGGGCAGCTCGGCGAGCAGCGGACCGGTCGCCTCCGGGTCGTCGGAGGCGGGCACCACGTAGCCCACGATGCGCTTGGCGCTCTCCCTGCCCTGCCCGTCCTGCCCGTCCTGCCCGCCTGGCCCGTCCTCCCGTACGACGACCACGGCCTGCGCGACCGCGGGATGCCCGGCCAGCACGTGCTCGATCTCGCCGAGTTCGATCCGGAAGCCCCGGACCTTCACCTGGAAATCGGTCCGGCCGACGTACTCCAGGCGGCCGTCCCGGCCCCACCGCACCAGGTCGCCGGTGCGGTACATCCGCGCGCCGGCGGGGCCGAACGGGCAGGCCACGAACCGTTCGGAGGTCAGGTCGGAGCGGCCGTGGTAGCCGCGGGCCAGTCCGTCGCCGGCGATGTACAGCTCGCCCCGCACCCCGCGCGGGACCGGTGCCAGCGCGGAGTCGAGCACGTACACCCGGGTGTTCCCGATCGGTGAGCCGATCGCCACGCCCGTGCCCGCCGTCACGGGCGCCATCGTCGACCAGATGGTGGTCTCGGTCGGGCCGTACACGTTGAGCACTTCGGCGGCCCGGTCGGCCAGCGTCCCGGCCAGCCGCGCCGGCAGGGCCTCACCGCCGACCAGGACCCGCAGTCCCCGTGCGGCGTCCGGCTCGTGCAGGGCCAGGATCTGCCAGAACGCCGGAGTCGCCTGTACGACGGTGACGCCGTGGCGGCGCATCGCGGCGACGACGGCCGACGGATCGGTGACGGTGTCCTTGCTCGCGAGCACCACCGCCGCTCCGGAGACCAGGGGCAGGTACAGCTCCAGTGCCGCGATGTCGAAGGAGACCGTGGTCACCGCGAGCCACCGGTCCGCGGGCGAGAGCGGGACCCGCCGGCCCATCGTGGCGAGGAAGTTCGCCAGCGCGCCGTGCGGGATCGCGACCCCCTTCGGGTTTCCCGTCGATCCAGAGGTGTAGATGACGTACGCGGTGTTGTCCGGGGCGACGCGCACGGCCGGCGCCGAGTCCGGGCGGCCGGAGAGGTCCGCGCCGGCCAGCGCGTCGGCGTCGAGGACGAGTGCCGGACGGGCGTCGTCGAGGATGTGGTCGATCCGGGAGCGCGGGTGGTCCGGGTCGATCGGGAGGTAGGCCGCGCCCGCCTTCAGTACGGCCAGCAGGGCGACCACCAGGTCCGCGGAGCGGGGCAGGCGGACGGCCACCAGCGACTCGGGCCGCACGCCCCGGCCGACGAGCCAGTGCGCCAGCCGGTTCGCCCGCGCCTCCAGTTCCCCGTAGGTCAGCGTCAGGTCCTCGGCGACGACGGCGAGCGCCCCGGGCGTCGCCCGGGCCCGCCGGGACACGGTCTCCGCCAGGCCCGGTTCCGGCGTCGGCTCGGCCGTGTCGTTCGCCGTGCTCAGCAGCCACCGCCGCTCGTCCCGGCCCAGCACGTCGATGTCCGCGACGTGCGCACCCGGGTCGGCGGCCACCCGCTCCACGATGCGGACGAACCGGTCGACGACGGCTGCGGCCGTGGCGGGGTCGAACAGGTCCGCCGCGTATTCGAGCCGCCCGTGGGCGCGGCCGGACGCGTCGGGGACGATGTTGAAGTAGAGGTCGAACTTCGCGGTGTCGGTGCCCACCGCGACGGGGGTGACCCGCAGCCCCGGGATCTCTATCTCCGGCCATACGAACTGCCAGGCCAGCATCACCTGGAACAGCGGTGAGTAGGAGGTGGAACGCTCCAGGTCGAGGAGCTCCACCAGCCGCTCGAACTGGACGTCCTGGTTGTCGTACGCGGCGAGGGCCTTGTCCCGCACCTGCTCCAGCAGGTCGGTGAACCGCGGGTTGTCGGACAGGTCGGCGCGCAGCACCCAGGTGTTGACGAAGAAGCCGATCAGGTCGGCCAGGGCCTCGTCGGTGCGCCCGGCGATCGGGCTGCCGATCGTGACGTCCTCGCCGGCGCCCAGCTTGTTCAGCAGGACGGCCAGCGCGGCCTGGGCGACCATCGGCAGCGTGGCGCCGTGCCCGGTGGCCAGTTTCCCGAGTCCGGCGACGACGTCGGCCTCCAGCAGGAACTCGACGTGGCCGCCGCGGTGGCTGATCACCTTCGGCCGCGGCCGGTCCAGCGGCAGTTCCACGGGCTGCGGGACGCCGTCGAGTTCCCGCTGCCAGTAGGCGAGCTGAGAGGCGGCGACGCCGTCCTCACCGCCGTCCTCGCCCAGCAGCTGCCGCTGCCACAGGGTGTAGTCCTTGTACTGGACGGGCAGCGGCGTCCACCGCGGTGCGCTCCCGCCCCGGCGGGCCGTGTAGGCCGAGACCAGGTCCCGCAGGAACGGCGCCATCGACGAACCGTCGGCGGCGATGTGGTGGAACACGAACGCCAGGACGTGTTCCTGCGGGGAGACGCGGAAGACGGTGGTCCGCAGGGGGAGTTCCGTCTCCAGGTCGAAGCCGCGGGACACGGCCGCGTGCAGGGCGGCGTCCACCTCGTCCGCGGCCACGTCGACCACCTGGAACTGGAGGGCCGCCTCCTCCGGGGGCAGGATCAGCTGCTCCGGGGTGCCGTCCGCGTCCTCGGCGATCAGCGTGCGCAGGCTGTCGTGCCGGTTCGCGACGTCCGTCACCGCGGCCAGCAGGGCCGCCGTGTCCAGCGGCCCGTCCAGGCGCAGGACGAACGGGATGTTGTAGGTCGAGGTCGGTCCCTCCAGATGGTGGAGGAACCACATCCGGCGCTGGGCGAAGGACAGCGGGATCATCGACGCGTCTCCGATACGGTCATCTGGCCCAGCTTGGGGCGCAGCTGGGGGCGGTTCGACGTGGCCAGTTCCTCGACCTGCTCGGCCAGCTGGGCGACGGTCGGGTTGCGGAACACCGTCGTGACCTTGACGTCGACGTCGAGCGCGTTGCGGATGCGGCCGATCAGCCGGGTGGCCAGCAGCGAATGTCCGCCGTGGTCGAAGAAGTCGACGTCGATGCCGACCTCCTCGACGTCCAGCAGGTCGGCGAACAGCCGGCAGAGGACCTCTTCCCGGGGGGTGCGCGGCCCCCGTCCGACGGCGGCGGCCTCGGTGCGGTCCGGGGCGGGGAGCGCCTTGCGGTCGAGCTTCCCGCTGGGTGTCACGGGGAGTTCGGCGAGCGCGACGATCGCGGAGGGGACCATGTACTCCGGCAGGTGCTCCCGGGCGAGGTCCGTCAGGGCCGTGAGGTCGGGTCCGGCCGTGTCCGCCGCGGCGGCTCGCGGCACCACGTACGCGACGAGCCGCTGGTCTCCGGGACGGTCCTCGCGCACCAGGGCGACCGCGCCGTCGACGTCGGGGTGCGCGGCCAGTACGTTCTCGATCTCGCCGAGTTCGATGCGGAAACCGCGGATCTTGACCTGGAAGTCGGTCCGGCCGATGTAGTCGACCTGGCCGTCGCGGGTCCAGCGCACCAGGTCCCCGGTGCGGTACATCCGGGTGCCCGGTTCGCCGAAGGGGCAGGCGACGAAGCGGCCCGCCGTCAGCCCGGTCTGTCCCAGGTAGCCCCGGGCGAGGCCGGTGCCGGCCAGGTACAGCTCGCCGGCGACGCCGGGCGCGACCGGGCGCAGCGCCGCGTCGAGGACGTACACCTGGGTGTTCCACACCGGTGCGCCGATCGGCAGCCGGCCGGCGCCGGGGACGTGCTGGTAGGCGGTGACCTCCACGGACGCCTCGGTCGGGCCGTACAGGTTGTGGATCCCGCAGCCGGGCAGGACGTCGGCGGCCCTGTCGGCCAGGGCCGGCGGGAACGCCTCGCCCGCGACCTCGATCCAGCGCAGGCTCGTGCACTCCTTGGCGGAGGGCTCGTTGACGAACGCCTCCAGCAGGGAGGGCACGAAGTCCGCGCCGGTGACGCGTTCGCGCCGGATCAGGTCGGCGAGGTAGGCCGGGTCGCGGCGTCCGTCCGGGCGGGCGATGACCACGGCGGCGCCGGCCTGGAGCGGTGCGAAGATCTCCGGCACCGACACGTCGAAGCTGGCCGTGGTGCTCAGCAGCACCCGGTCCTCGGCGCCGACGTCGAAGTGGGACAGGCCCCACTTCAGCCGGTTCATGATCGACCGGTGGGCCACCTGCACGCCCTTGGGGCCGCCCGTGGAACCGGAGGTGAAGATGACGTACGCGGCGTGGTCCGGGGACAGTTCCCGTTCCGGGTTGGTCGGCGCGTACCCGGACACGTCCGGGAGGGTCCCGTCCAGCACCAGCAGCGGCTTCGCGCCGTCCAGTACGTGCCGCACCCGGTCCTCGGGCAGTTCGGTGTCCACCGGGACGTAGGCGGCTCCGGCCTTCACGACCGCGTAGACCGCCACCATCAGGTCCACCGAGCGCGGGACGCGTACGGCGACC
Source organism: Streptomyces sp. NPDC044704 (assembly GCF_056433525.1). Classification (NCBI taxonomy): domain Bacteria; kingdom Bacillati; phylum Actinomycetota; class Actinomycetes; order Kitasatosporales; family Streptomycetaceae; genus Streptomyces; species Streptomyces sp. NPDC044704. The sequence goes on along the minus strand of NZ_JBWKGY010000024.1, from coordinate 59,031 downwards.
AGCCGCTCCGGGCCGGCGCCCTGCTCGATGAGCCAGTGCGCGAGCCGGTTGGCGCGCCGGTTGAACTCCCCGTACGTCAGCGTCTCGTGCTCGCCGATCAGTGCCACCCGGTCGGGGGTGCGCTCCGCCTGGGCCTCGAAGGCGTCCGGCAGGGTGTCCGCGGCCACCTCCGCCGCGGTGTCGTTGACGCCCCTGACCAGCCAGTCCCGCTCCTGGTCCGACAGCACCTCCAGGGCGCCGACGGGCTTCTGCGGGTCTTCGAGGACCTGGTCCAGCACCCGGACGAGCCGGGCGGCGACCTCCTCGGCCGCGGCGTGGTCGAAGAGGTTGGTCTGGTAGTCGAGGGAGAGCCGCAGGTAGGGGTCGGAGGAGTTGAGGGTGAGCGGGTAGTGCGAGCCCGCGAACGGCCGGATGGCGTCGATGGTGAAGCCGGCCGAGTCGTTGGCCTCGACGATGCCCTCGCGGTCGATCGGATAGTTCTCGAACACGACGATGGTGTCGAACAGGGCGGGCAGTCCGACGCCGCGCTGGATGTCGGCCAGCCCGTAGTAGTGGTGGTCGAGCAGGGAGATCTGCCGGTCCTGGAGGTCGGTGATGACCTGGCCCACGGTGTGGTCCGGCCGGCAGACCACCCTGGTCGGCAGGGTGTTGATGAACAGGCCGACCATCTCGTCCGAACCGACCAGGTCCGCGGGGCGGCCGTTGACGGCGGCGCCGAACACCACGTCCTGCTGCCCGGTGAGCGTGGAGAGCAGGACGGCCCACGCGCCCTGGAGGAGCGTGTTCAGGGTGACCCCGAGTTCGGCGGCGCGCCGGGCGAGTTCCCGCCCCTTGTCGATCGACAGGGGGACCTCGACGCGGCCGAGGCGGGAGGCCTCGCCCTTCTCGGGCAGGCCGGCGGCCAGGAGGGTCGGCTGGTCGAATCCGTCGAGCTCGTCCTTCCAGCGGGCGGCCGACGCGTCCCGGTCCTGCTTCGACAGCCAGCCCAGGTAGTCGCCGTAGCTGCGGACCGGGGCGAGCTCCTCGGTCCCGGCGTACAGCCGCACCAGGTCCTTGATGACCAGCGGCGACGACCAGCCGTCGAAGAGGGTGTGGTGGGCGGTGATCAGGAGCTTGGCCTTCTGCGGTCCGCAGGTGAGCAGGGCCAGGCGGAACAGCGGCGGCCGGGTGGGGTCGAGCTGGTCGGCCCGGTCCCCGGCGAGGGCCCTGCCCAGCTCCGCTTCCTGCTCGGCCTCGCCGAGACCGGTCAGGTCGAGGTGCCGCCAGGGCACGTCGACGTGCTCCGCGACGACCTGTACGGGATCGCCGTCGGCTCCGGCGAGGAACGCGGAGCGCAGGTTCGGGTACCGGTCGAGGAGGGCCTGCCCGGCCGCCCGCATCCGCGCCGGGTCCACGTGCCCGGTCAGGTGCAGCACGAACTGCATGTGGTAGACGTCGAAGGTGCCGTCGGCGAGCGCCGCCTGGAACTGGATGCCGGACTGGCCCGGGGCCTGCGGCCAGACCTGGACCAGCCGGCCGTAGCGCTCCTCCCAGTCGTCGATCTCGGCCTGCCGCACCGAGACCAGCGGGGCGTCCGAGGGCGTGAGGCCGCCGGTTCCCGGGCGTGCGGCGTGCGCGGCCATGCCGCGCAGCACCCGGGTCCACAGCTCGGCCAGTTCGGAGGTCCGGGTCCGGGACAGCACTCCGGTGGGGAACATGAAGACGGCTTGCAGCCGGCTGCCGTCCGCGGTGTCCGTGACGACCGAGTTGACCTCCAGCGCGGACAGCGCGGGCAGGTCCGGGTCGGGCATGGGGATGAGCTCGGAGGACCAGTCCGCCGGCACCCACCCGTCGGCGCGCAGGTGCTCGGGCACGTCGGTGTCGGATATCCGGCCGAGGTAGTTGAAGCCGATCTGCGGCGCCGGGTACTCGGCGAGCTGTTCGGCGGTCTCCGGGTTGAGCCAGCGCAGGAGTCCGTACCCGATGCCCTTGTCCGGGACCCCGCGCAGCTGCTCCTTGACCAGCTTGACGGCCTGGCCGGCTGCGGGGCCGCCCGCCAGTGCGTCGGCCAGGTCCACTCCCCGCACGTCGACGCGGGCCGGGTACATGCTGGTGAACCATCCGACGGTGCGGGAGAGGTCGGCGCCGGGGACGACGTCCTCCTCGCGGCCGTGTCCCTCCAGCCGGACCAGGGTGGAGCGGTCCGCGCCGCGCCACTCGTTCACCGCGAGGGCGAGCGCGGCGAGCAGTACGTCGGTGCCGGTGGCCTTGAACGCGGCGGGGAGGGTGGTCAGGACCGCCTCGGTGACGTCGGCGGGCAGCTGCACCCGCACGGTGTCGAGGGTGGACATCAGGTCCACGGCCGGGTCGAACGGCCGGGCGCCCAGCGGGGGGTCGGACGCTTCGAGCAGGTCCCGCCAGTACTCCAGCTCCTCCTCCCGCTCCGGGGAGAGGGCCTCGGTCTCCAGGGCCGCCGCCCAGCGGCGGGCCGAGGTGCCGACCTCGGGGAGTTCGGGCGCGGAGCCGGAGCGGACCCGCTGCCACGCCTCGGCGAAGTCCGACATGAGGATGCGCCAGGAGACGCCGTCCACCACGAGGTGGTGCAGGACGACGAGCAGCCGGCCGGCGCCCGGGTCCGCGGCGAACCAGACGAAGTCCGCCATGGTCCCGGCTTCCGGGTCGAGGCGGCCGGCCGCGGCGTCGAGTTCGGCCTTCGCCGCCTCCAGGGCCGACGGGTCGTCCCACCGGCCGTCGCAGGGGACGCGGTGGATCAGGTCGGCCGCCCGCACGGCGCCCCGCGGGCGTACGACGAGGGAGGGCTCTGCGCCGCCCACCAGCTGCGAGCGCAGGAGGTCGTGCCGGTCGAGGACGGCGTCCAGCGTCGCGGCCAGCCCGGTCCCGTCGATGCCCGCGGGCAGTTCCAGCACGATCGACATGGCGAAGCGGTCCGTCCCGCCGCCGTGCTCGAACACGTGGCGCGCCACCGGCTGGAGGGCCATCGGGCCGACGCCGCCGCCCTCCAGCTCCGCGAGCACGGGTACCTCGTCCCGGCGGTCGGAGGCCACCTCGGCCAGCCGGGCCGCCGTGCGGCTCTCGAAGATCTCCCGGGTGGTGAGGGTCAGGCCGCGGGCGCGGGCCCGCGCCACGACCTGGATGGAGCGCAGGCTGTCGCCGCCCACCGCGAAGAAGTCGTCGTCGACGCCGACCCGGTCCACGCCGAGCACGTCCGCGTACGCGGCGGTGATGATCTTCTCGGCCTCGGTGCGGGGCTCCCGGTACGCCTCGCCCAGGAACTCCGGTTCGGGCAGCGCCGAGCGGTCCAGCTTGCCGGTCGGTCCGAGGGGCAGCCGGCTGACGGCGACGAAGGCCGACGGGACCATGTAGTCGGGCAGCCGCGCGGCGGCGAACTTGCGCAGCTCGGCGGCCGAGGCTCCGGCCTGCACGTCCACGTCGCCGATGCCGCCGGCGCCGTCGTCGCCGACGCCGCCCTCGCCGGTGTGCACCACGTACGCGACGAGCCGCCGCCCGCCCGAGGGCACCTCGCGGCTGATCACCACGGCTTCGCTGATGCCGGGGTGCGCGGTGAGCGCCGCCTCGACCTCGGCCGTCTCGATGCGGAAGCCGCGCACCTTGACCTGGCCGTCGCCGCGGCCGACGCATTCCAGCAGGCCGTGCGCGTTCCAGCGGGCCAGGTCGCCGGTGCGGTACATGCGTTCGCCCGCGGGGCCGAAGGGGTTCGCCACGTACCGCTCGGCGGTCAGGCCCGGGCGGCCGTGGTAGCCGCGGCCGAGACAGGTACCGACGACGTACAGCTCACCGATGACGCCCTGCGGCACCGGGGCGAGTCCCGGGCCCAGCACGTACGCGCGCATGTTCCCCAGCGGGGTGCCGATGGGCGCGACGTCGCCGTCCGCCCACTCCTCGGCCGCCGGGAGGGCGAAGGTGGTGGCGTAGAAGCTTTCGCTCTGCCCGTAGGAGTTCACGATCCGCGCGCCGGGCAGGGCCTCGCGCACCTGGCGCACCAGCCGGGCGGGGAGCACGTCGCCGGCGAACACGACCGTGCGGACGTCGGCCGCCTTCTCCAGGTGGCCGGTCAGTTCGCCGAGCACGGAGGGGACCCCGCTGATGACGTGGCCGTCCCAGCCGTCCCGGTCGGCGAGCGCCAGCGCGTTCGCCACCACCTCGGCCGTGCCGCCCGTGGACAGGGTGGTCAGCAGCTCGAAGACGGAGACGTCGAAGTTCACGGAGGTGCCGGCCAGCATCTTCCAGCCGGGGGGCGCGTCGAGGACGCGGACCAGTTCCCGCACGCCGTTGACGACGTTGCGGTGGGTGATCGCCGCGCCCTTCGGCGTGCCCGTGGAGCCGGAGGTGTACATCACGTAGGCCAGGTTGTCCGGGCCGGGCGGCGCGCTGCGCGGGGCGTCGTCGGGTGTTCCCGGGGTCGCCTCCCACGTGGTGCGGTGGTCGATGTTGACGCTCGTCATGTCGTGGGAGGGCAGGTCCCGGCCCGTCGCGGTGTCGGTGACCACGAAACGCGGGCGTGCCTCGGACAGCACGGTCTCCGCCCGTCCGGCGAGGTACTGCGGGTCCAGCGGCACGTAGCCGGCACCGGACTTGAGGATGCCGAGCAGGCCGGCCACCAGGTCCTCCGTGCGGGGCAGTGCCAGGACCACCAGGTCCTCCGGCCCGGCGCCGCGGCGGACCAGTTCCCGCGCGAGGGCGTTCGCCCGGTCGTCGAGCTCCCGGTAGGTCAGCGTCCGGCCCTCGCACAGGACCGCCGGGGCGTCCGGCGTCCTGGCCACCTGGTCTTCGAACAACTCCGGGACCGTCAGCCCGGACTGCTCGGTGGCGCTGTCGTTGAACCGGTGGAGCAGCCGGTCCCGTTCGGCCGCGTCGAGGACGTCGATGCCGCTGACACCGCGTCCCGAGTCGGCCACGAGCCGGCCCAGCACGCGCACGAACCGGTCCGCGAGGCCTTCGACCGTGCCCTGGTCGAACAGGTCGGTGGCGTACTCCAGCCGGACCCCCGCCCCGCCGGAGGCGTTCGGGATCATGTTGAAGAAGAGGTCGAACTTGGCCGTTCCGGTGTCGAGCGTCTCGGACTCGACGTCGAGTCCGGCGAAGTCCAGGGCGCCCAGCGGCTCCTGCCAGGCGAGCATCACCTGGAAGAACGGGTGGTAGGCGGTGGACCGGTCCGGGTTGAGCAGCTCCACCAGCCGCTCGAACGGCATGTCCTGGTTGTCGTAGGCGGCCAGGGCCCGTTCCCGCACGCGCCCGAGCAGTTCCAGGAAGGTCGGGTTGCCGGAGACGTCGACGCGCAGCACCCAGGTGTTGACGAAGAACCCGACGAGGTCGCGCAGTTCCTCGTCGGTGCGGCCCGCGATCGGCCCGCCGAGGGGGATGTCGTCGCCGCATCCGAGGTGGTGCAGGAGCACCGCGAGCGCCGACTGCATGACCATGGACACCGTGGTGTCCTGTTCCGCGGCCAGCTTCTCCACGGCCCCGACGAGGGCGGCGTCGACGGGGAACTCGACCAGGCCGCCGCGGGGGCTCGTCCGCTTGGGGCGCGGGCGGTCCGTCGGCAGGGCCAGCGGCTGCACCATGCCGGCCAGGGCCTCGCGCCAGTACGCCAGCTGGCGGGCGGCGAGGCTGTCCGGGTCGGACTCGTCACCGAGGACGTCCTGCTGCCACAGGGTGTAGTCCGCGTACTGCACCGGGAGCGGCTCCCACACCGGGGCCGCGCCGTGCCCGCGCGCCGAGTACGCCACGCTCAGGTCGCGGAGCAGCGGTCCGAGGGACTCGCCGTCCAGGGCGATGTGGTGCACCACCAGGACCAGGGTGTGGGCGCGCGGGCCGGTCCGCACCAGCGTGGCGCGGATCGGCACGTCGGCGGCCAGGTCGAAGGTCCGGGTGGCCGCTTCGGCGACGGCCGCCGCCCGCTCCTCCTGCGTGACCTCGGCGACCGTCAGTTCGAACGGCTTCTCCTCGGGGGGGAGCACCTGCTGGTGCGGGACGCCGTCGCCGTCCTCGACGATCACCGTGCGGAGGACCTCGTGCCGGTCGATGACGTCGTGGAGCGCCGCCCGGAGCGCATCCACGTCCAGCTCACCGGTCAGCCGCAGGGCGAAAGCGCCGTTGTAGGTCGGCGAAGGGCCTTCGAACCGGTCCACGAACCACAGCCGGCGCTGCGCGAACGACAACGGAATCATTGTTTCTCCAAAATCGGCAGAACTACCAGTGAGCGGTCCGCCGCTCAATTACTGATCGAGTACCGTCAACAGGTCGGCGTTGTAGAAGTCGTCGAGGGAGATCGCGCCCGACGTCGTCGAGAAGTAGCGGTCGATCAGGTCCTGGTGACCGACCAGCTTGCGCAGCATCTCCGTGCGCCCCTCGGGCTTGAGCTCGGCCACGTTGAGCACGCCCTGGTAGAGGCTGAGGGCGTTGTTGCCCAGGTCGTTCTCGTAGCGCCGCAGCGCCGCCTTGAGCGCGGCGTCGTCGTGGAGGCCCGCCCCGATGTAGTCGGTGAGCGCCTGGGCCTGGACGAAGGCGTCGGTGATGCCGCGGGCGGTGATGGAGTCCTTGTGGTGCACCGCGTCGCCGACCAGGACCCACCCGGGTCCGTAGGCCTTGCGGAAGTAGTTCTCCTGGTGCCCGGTGCCGTACATCTGCTCCACGCGGGTGCCGGCCGACATCCGCTCGAACAGGTCGGGCGCCGTCGTGCGGACGGCCTCGAGGTAGGCGGCCTCCGCCGCCTTGCGGACCTCGTTGTACTCGTCCTGCGGGAAGTAGGTCATGATCAGCGTGAGGTCGTCGTTGGTGGGGAGGGCGGCCACCCAGCGCCCCGGCCGCTCGTACAGCTCGAAGCTCGACGGGACCCCGGCCCAGTAGCTGTAGTAGACGCAGGTCATCCGCGCGTGCTCGATGACCTTCGGCGCACCGGCCTTGCGGGCCACCAGCGAGCGCATGCCGTCCGCGCCGACGACCAGGCGCGCCCGGTCCGTCGCCTCGGCGCCGTCGGGCGTCGTGTACCGCACTCCGACGACCCGGTCGTCCTCGAACACCAGGTCGTTGACCGCGCAGCCCTCGCGGAACTCCACCCCGGCCGCGACCGCGCCGGCCGCGAGGATCGGGTCGAGCACGAACCGCCTCGGCGCGTACGTGGTCCGCTGGCCGTCGACCGGCAGGGAGAAGCCGTCGAGGCGGACCTCGGGACCCTGGTAGCTCTCGTGGTTGATCGGCCGGCAGCCCGCCTCACGGAGCTTGTCGAGCAGCCCCCACTTGTTGAGGAGCGCCACGCCCGGCTGGTGCAGGTAGTGCGAGGACAGGGTGTCCTGCGGGAAATTCGCCTTCTCCAGGAGCAGGACGCGATATCCCTGCTGCGCGAATAGCATGGCCGTCGGCGAACCCGCACAACGAGCACCTATGACAATCACGTCGTACATGGCGCCTACGCCTCTCTTAGCAGGTGGTTTTTGACGCAGCGCGGCCGCAACCGGATTATCCGTTGCAAGGGGGGCGCGCTATCGGCGCGGCGGACGGAACAACCGCTGCCGGGCATGAATGCGATGCTAGCCGTCCGCACTGGCGGAATGAAGGGAACCAGTGGCGGAGAACGCGGCGGGGAAAGCGCGGGAAACGCGGCGGAGAACGCGCACCGACGCCGCGCCGTGTCTCGCCGGCGAGACACGGCGCGGCGTCGACCACGCCCGATGCTAGGAGGTCACCGCGCCCTGGGACTCGATGTACGCCGAGATCGACGCCACCGTCGAGTTGAGGAACATCTGGTCGATGGGGACCTCGACGCCCAATTCGTCCATGAAGGCACCCTGAATGTTGACCATGATCAGGGACTGGCCGCCGAGGGCGAAGAAATCATCGTCGACCGATATGTCTTCCTGCTGGAGTTCCCGGCACCAAATGGCGCGCACACGATCGGCGATCATCACAGTCCTCTCGATTGTCTTCAGGCTCGGCAAGCATCGGCCAGCGCCGCGCGGTCCGCTTTCCCGTGCGGGCTCAGCGGAATGCGCGGAATGTTCAGGAACCTGGCCGGGACCATGTTCCGCGGCAGCGTCTCCAGGAGGCCCGTGCGCAGGTCGTTCTCGGTGGGGCCGTCCCCCGCGGGGACGACGAAGGCGACGAGTTCGGCGTCGCCGGACTCGGTGTACGTGACCACCACGGCGGCCTCCCGGACCCCGGCCAGCCGGGCGAGCGCGCGCTCGATGTCGGTGGGGTCGATGCGCATGCCGCGCACCTTCACCTGCGCGTCGATCCGGCCGAGGACGACGAGCTCGCCGGCCTCGTTCACGTAGCCGCGGTCGCCCGTGCGGTACGCCCGGCGCGGCTCCCCGTCGACCGTGATCGTGGTGAACTTCCGGTTCTCGGGACCGGCGTTGAGGTAACCCGCGCCGACGCTGGCCCCGGAGATGCAGATCTCGCCCTGCTCCCCGGGCGCGACACCGCGCAGGTCCTCGCCGAGGAGGTGGATGTCGGTGTTGTACGCGGGCCTGCCGACCGGTGGGACGTCCTGTTCGCCGGGCCGGTACCCGGCGAGGTCGTACGAGGTCGCGACGTCCGTGCACTCGGCGACCCCGTACTGGTGCAGGAGGGTGCAGGTGTTGCCCTCGCGCCGCGCCCAGTCCGTGAGCCGCCCGGCCTTCAGGGCCTCGCCGCCGAAGAGGACGTAGTCCAGCCGGGTGAGGGCGTCGCCGCCGCGCGCGGTCTCCCAGTCCACCAGCAGGTACAGGGTGCTGGAGGCGCAGTGGACCGTGCGGATGTCGTGCTCGTTCAGGATGCGGTAGGCCATCATGGCGTCGAAGTTCCGGCTCGCCAGCAGGTACTGGGTGGCGCCGCAGAACAGGGCGGTCATCAGGGCGCGCTGGGAGAGGTCGAAGCCGAAGGCGCTGACGACCAGGTTGTTCGACCCGCTGTCCAGGCCGTACTCGACCTGGAGCCAGTTCATCAGGTTGAACCAGCCCTCGTGCCGCACCGCGGTGAGCTTGGGCGTACCGGTCGATCCGGAGGTGAAGACCGCGTAGCAGACGTCGTCCCCGGTGACGGGGACGTCGGGCGCGGTCGCCGGGAGACCTGCCAGGTGACCGGCCAGCTGCTCCAGGTCGATGACGTCGACGCTCGCGGACTCGACCATCGCGGCCGTCGCGGGGGAGGCCACGATCAGGGCGAGACCGGGGACCTGGCCCAGCAGCAGCCGGAGCCGGGCCTCCGGGTAGGCCGGGTCGAACGGTACGTAGGCCGCGCCCGCCTTCAGGGTGCCGAGGATGGCCACGAGCATGTCGACCGAGTAGTCGAGACACACGCCGACCTTCGCGCCCCGGCCGTGTCCGCGCGCGACGAGCAGGTGGGCGAAACGGTTCGCCTTCGCGTCCAGCTCGGCGTACGTCACCTGCCGGCCGGCCCGGACGACGGCCACGGCGTCGGGGGCGGCCGCCACGTGCGCCTCGAACCGCTTGTGGACGACGGGCGCCGGGGGCAGGGCGACCCGCTTTCCCTGAAGGATCATCAACTGGCTCCGATGTGAGAGGTGTCCGGCCGCACGCGCCGTCTCGGCGCGACACGGGCAACGGGCGTTGCCGGCACGTTCGGGCGCGCCTCTAGGCGGTTTTGCGGTCGGCGGTTTCCAGCATCTGGGCCACCCACTTGTCGACGGACAGGCCGTGCGCGGCCGCCGTCTCCGCGAGGCACTCCAGCCGGCCGACGGACAGCTCGATGGTCAGCGTGGTGACCTTCTGCCGGCGCTTCTCGGCGGCCGCCGGACCGGCCAGCCGGGGCACGTCCTGCTTCTCGTCGCCGCCCGGGGGGATCTCGGCCGTGTCGCTCTGCACGGCCAGGCTGGCCCGGACCGACCGGCGGAGTTCGTTGCGCGACCACTTCTGCTGCTCGGCCTTGCGCAGCCAGTAGTCCTGCTCCGGCGGCGCCAGGCGGGCCACCTCGGCGTGGTGGGCGAAGCTGAGGCCGTCCCGCCGGCGCGAGTGCTCGAACCGCCGGGCCACCCAGGCGTAGTTGCGCAGCGTCTGGTAGTCCAGCCCGGTGCGCTCGATCGCCTCCTTGTACCGCCGCCACCCGTAGGTGGCCTCCCCGTAGATCAGCCAGTCGGCGAGCCACCACGCGGAGGAGTTCACGAGCTCGCGCAGGTCGGTCCCGATCCGCTCCCAGGAGCGCTCCGGCAGGTTCTGCGGGAGGATCATCCCCGACTTCTGCACCGTGGCTTGCGACCCCACGAAGGACGGCACCACGTCGCGCCGCGCGGGCTCACCGCTGTTGCCCCCCGGCCCCGCCTTGATACCGCTCGCGGTCCTCACAGCGCCGCTCACCACCGTCATCCCCCCACTCAGAGTGCTTGCCCGGGCGTAACCGATCACTCGACCGCGAAGCCGTGCTGCTCCGTCAGCCCGCGGCCATGGCCTCGCGCAGGCTCTTGGGGCGCAGGTCGGTCCAGTTCTTCTCGACGTACTCGAGGCACTCGGCCCTGGCGGCCTCACCGAAGACGACCCGCCAGCCGGCGGGCACCTCGGCGAACGCCGGCCACAGGGAGTGCTGCTCCTCGTCGTTGACCACCACGTGGAAGCGGCCGTCCTCGTCATCGAAGGGGTTCGTGCTCAACTCGCACCGTCCTCAACTGTCATGGGGTGGCTCGGGATGGGAATGCGCGGGGGCAGGTGCGGGAGGGCCGCCGCCCCGCGTTCCCCGGAAGGGGAACCCACGACTACCGGTCGGCCCGTGCGCCGTCCGCCCGGTTCGGGCGGTGGTGCGGGCCCCGGCCGTCCGAGCCGGGTCACGGTCGTCGTACGGGCCGGCTGTACGCGTTGCCGGGTAGCCGACGCGCACACTGTAGACACAACCCTTTTGAGACACGGTCAAGGTCTCCTGGAGGAGCAGGTGGCGGGCGGGGATCCGCGGCCGGCGGCCGGCGTCCGGGCAGCTGCCGGGCCTCCCGGCAGGGGGCTCCGCGGGCGCGGAACCGGCGGCCGGCTCCCGTCCGCGCCACCTGAGGATCGGCCAAGAGCCGCCACACCTGCGGCGGAGGCCCTCTGGTGCGCGCGCCCCCGCGAGCGGCCACCGCTCTACGGTCCGAGGACGCGCGGCCCTATCCGAGGGAGAGAGATGGACAGCACCCGACCCACCTTGCGCCTGTTCGTCCTGCACCACGCCGGGGGCTCACACACCCTTTACCGCCATTGGCGGGCCGGGCTGCCGGCGACGTGGGACGTACGGCTGCTCGACGCCCCGGGCCACGGTTTCCTCCTCGAACTGCCGCAGATCGCGGACGCCGGCCGCCTCGCCGACTTCCTGCTGAGCCACGTCGAGTCCGAACTGACCGTCCCCTACGCCCTGTTCGGGCACAGCATGGGCGCCCTCGTGACGTACGAGATCACCCGGCGGGCCGTCGACCGGGGCCTGCCGCTGCCGGTGTGGATCGGGGTCTCCGCACGGTCCGCACCGCAGCCGGCCGGACCGGCGCATCCGTACCACGAGCTGCCCGACGCCGAGCTGCGGACCCGGCTGAAGCTGCTCGGCGGCACGCCCGACGAGGTCTTCGACGACCCCGAGCTGTGGGCCCTGTTCGAACCGGTCATCCGGGCCGACCTGGCCCTGGTGGAGAACTGGCGCCCCGCTCCCGGCGCCGCCCCGCTGCCCGTGGCGCTGTCCGCCTACGCGGGAGCCGAGGACCACGCCTGTTCACCGCAGCGGATGGCCGACTGGGCCCGGTACACCGAGCACTTCCTGGGGCTGCGGATCTTCGACGGCGGTCACTTCTACTTCCAGGACGATCCCCGGCCGCTGCTGCGGCAGATCGAACGGGACGCGACCGCGGCGCTCGACGCGGCGGCCGCGACGCGCCCCTCCTGAGCCTCGCCGTGCGGCCGGCGTGCGGCTCAGGGTGCCGCTCCCCCGGAACTCGCGTCCTCGTCCGGTACGACCAGCGTGCCGGCGCCCTCGTCGGTGAGGATCTGCGCCAGGACGGAGTGCTTGACCCGGCCGTCGATGACGCGGGCGCTGCGGACCCCGTTGTTCACGGCGTGCAGGCAGCCCGCCATCTTGGGGATCATCCCGGCGGCCAGCCCGGGCAGCAGCCCGGTCAGTTCGCCGGCGGTCAGCCGGGGGATCACCTCGTCGCTGTCGGGCCAGTTCGCGTACAGGCCCGCGACGTCGGTCAGGACCAGCAGCGTCTCGGCGCCGAGCGCGGCGGCGAGGGCGGCGGCGGCGGTGTCGGCGTTGACGTTGAACACCCCGCCCCCCGCGGCGTCCTTGTCGTCCGCGGGCCGGGCGATGGAGGAGATGACGGGGATGCGTCCGTTGTCGATGAGGGCCTGCACGATCCCGGCGTCGACGTCGGCCACCTCGCCGACGCGGCCGATGTCCACGGGCCGGCCGTCGACCTCCGCGTAGTGCTTGGTGGCGGTCATCAGGCGGGCGTCCTCCCCGGTCAGGCCCACCGCGTGCGGGCCGTGCTCGTTGAGCAGCCCGACGAGCTCGCGCTGCACCTGACCGGCGAGGACCATGCGTACGACGTCCATGGTCTCGTCGGTGGTGACCCGCAGCCCGCCCTCGAACCGGGATTCCAGGCCCAGGCGCCGCAGCTGCGCGCTGATCTGCGGGCCGCCTCCGTGCACCACGACGGGGTTGAGGCCCGCGTGCCGCAGGAAGAGGACGTCCTTGGCGAAGGCCGCCTTCAGGTCGTCGTCGACCATGGCGTTGCCGCCGAACTTGATGACGACGGTCTTGCCGTGGTGGCGGGCCATCCGGGGCAGCGCCTCGATGAGGGCGTGTGCCTTGGGCGGGACCGAACGCTCGGCGGAGCGGCGCGCCCCGCCGTCCGGACGCCCGCCCGGCTGTCCGTCCGGACGTCCGTCCGGCTGTCCGTCCGGATGTCCGGCCGCTCCCGCCACGGCTGCTCGCACTGTCATGAACCCTCCCGGTTGACGGACGTGTCGTTGTCACGCGATCCAGGCGCCGCCATCCGTTTCGTTCGCCTTCGATACGACGGGTGTCGCGGTCGGGAAGGGGCGTCCTCGCGACCTGCCTCAGCGCGTGCGCGCGGGCTGCTCGCAGTACTCGGCGTTCAGGATGGGGAGGAGGGTCTCCGCTCCCCAGTTGGCGTTGTAGTTGTAGGTGAACTGGCGGCGGCCGTCCTCGGTGAAGGTGGCCACGGTGATCCACCCCACCGCGCCTCCGTCGTGGTACCAGACGGAACCGCCGCAGCTCGTCGTGAGCCGCTCGATGCCGAGCCCGTAGGACGAGCCCGGGAAGTCGGGGTTGTCGACCGTCGTCTTCATGGCCGCCAGCTGCTGCGGCGGCAGGAGCCTGCCGCGCATGAGGGCCTCGTAGAACCGGTTCAGATCGGCCGCGCTGGAGATGATGTCGCCGTTGCCCCAGGCCTGGGACCCGTTCATCTCGGTGACGTCGTCGATCCGGTCCGGCTGCGCGCCGAAGAGCTTCGAGTAGCCGCGGCTGCTCGGCCGGGGCAGCTGGGCGCCGGTGCCGGGGTGGGACGTCGCCCTGAGGCCCAGGGGCTCGATGATGCGGTTGCGCACCTCGGCCTCGTACGGCTTGCGGCCGACCTTCTCGACGACGAGCGCGGCCAGGACGTCGTTGGTGCTGGAGTACCAGTGCCGGGCGCCGGGCCGGTACGGCGGCTCGTGGGAGAGGGCCACCCGCACGCGCGTCCGGGGCGTCAGGGTGTCGTACCGGTGCTGGAGGTAGCCGTCGCCCGTCAGGTACGTCTTCGCGTACTCCTCGTCGGCCAGGTAGTCGAACAGGCCGCTGGTGTGGTTGAGGAGCTGCCGTACGGTGATCTCGCGGCCGTCGTTGCCGTTGCCCGTCACGAGGCCCGGAAGGTGCCGCTCCACGGTGTCGTCGAGGCTGAGCTTCTTCTCCGTCTCCATCTGGAGGAGGACCGTCGCCACGAAGGTGTTGGTGATGCCGCCGACGCGGAAGCGGTCGTCCTTGCCGCGCGGCGCTCCCGTCCGCAGGTCGCCCACGCCCGACGCGGACTTCCACACTCCGCCCGCGTCCCGCGCCTCGGCGGTGACGCCGGGGACCCCGGCCGCGACGGCCGCGTCGATCGCGCGCTGCGTCGCCCGGTGGCCGGCCGCCGTGGGGCCGGTGTCGCGCGCCGCCTGGGCGGGAGCCGTCAAGGCGGTGGCCGTGATCGCGGCCGCGACCAGGGCGACCACCCCGGCTCTGTATCTCTTCCCCATCGTCATTCCCCTGAGTCGTCCGGATTTGGCTGATTTCGCACTTGTGTGACCCGTGGGCGGCAGCGTCCTGTGGCTGATGCGGTCCACACCCGGCGCTCACGCGCACAGCGGCGGCGGCCGGGTCGCACGGCTCCGCGATGCGGAACGCGCGCCGGAAGGGGCGCTCGGCACACGGCGGCGCCTGCGGTCACGTGGCGTCCCGTCGACGGGACAACTCCCCCGGGCGGGGCACCTGAACGATCCCGTACCCGGCCGCCGGGAGCTCACCGATGATGCACCGGACGATCGGTTTCATGCCACGGAAAGGGTCGCGGCGCAGTCGTTCGAACGCCGCTCCGGCGCAGCTCCAGACCGCCTCGCGAGACTGCTCGCCGGTTACGTACGCCCTTCCATGGAGGCATGATGGCACGTCAGGCCGGTCACACCGCGGGGTCGCGTGGCGCCCCGGCAACCGCTCTCCCGCAGCCCCAGCCTCGGCAGCCGCGCACTGCGGGGACCGCGCCGCGACGGGGCCAGGTACTGACGACCAAGGTGAGCCTCCAGATGCCGGCCGGGCTGGCCTACGCCGAGTGGGAACGGGCCGGGCGGCAGCTCGCCGACGTCCTCGACTCGTCCTCCTGGTGGCTGGGCGACTGGCTCGTGTACGGCAAGGACCACTACACCGACCGGTACCAGCGCGGGATCCGCGCCGTCGGCCTCTCCTACCAGACCCTGCGCAACTACGCGTGGGTCTCCAGACGCTTCGACCTCGACCGGCGCCGGCCCGCCCTGAGCTTCCAGCACCACGCCGAGCTGGCCTCGATGCCGGTCGAGGAACAGGACCACTGGCTCGACCGCGCCGAGCAGCGGCAGTGGACCACCAAGCAGCTGCGCGACGCCATCCGGGCCGTGCGCCAGGGCGAGCGGCAGCCGGGCGCTCCCGCCGAGCCGAGCCGGCGCCTGGAGGTGCCCGGCAGCCGTGTCGAGTGGTGGGGCCAGGCCGCGGAGCAGCTGGGCGTCGACTTCGAGCAGTGGGTGATGGCCACCTTGGACAGCGCGGCCGCGAGCGCCCTGGAGGACCTCGGCGAGCGGCCGGACCGCAAGGCGGTCTCCGACCTCACGGGCATCAAGGGCCTGGCCGCGCCGGCGGCGGGCACCGCCGAGGAGAACGCGCGCCCCGAGGGTCTCGCGGTACGGACCCGGCCGGTGGCCGTCGGGGCCTGAGGGCCCCTTGCCCGCAGGCCCCGGCACGCCGGCGCGTCACGTCACCTCGCCCCGCGTCACGGCAGGGCACTCATCAGCCCGGCGGTCTCGCGCTGGTACCTGCACGCGCTCTGCCCGAACGACTCCCGTACCCGCTCGCGCACCTCGCCCGGCTGTTCCTGGCTGAGCTTGAACATGCCCTCGGCCCCGGTCACGGTGAACCGGAAGGCCCCCACCTCGGGCACGATCTTGCGGAAGTAGTCGAGCGACCCGGTCATGTCCCAGCCGCTGCCGAACTCCCCCTCGAAGGCCCGTACGGTGGACTGCACCACGCCCAGCGCCTCCTCCGTCGAGTCGATCTTCTCCACCACGCCCCGGACGTGCACCGAGGTGAAGTTCCAGGTCGGGGCGGCCGGGGTCACCCCGTACACCGTGGGCGACACGTAGGAGTGCGGACCGGTGAACGTCAGCAGCAGGACGCTGCCCGACTCCAGGGCCGCCCAGTGCGGATTGGCCCGGTTCATGTGTCCGAGCAGCGTGGCCCCCGTCAGGTCGCCGGACCAGTCGCCGGACGTCTCGGGGTCGAAGATGACCGGCAGGTGCGTGGCGAACGGGCCGTCCTCCCGGCTGCCGTTGGCCGCCGCGAGCGCCAATGGATTACCACGGATCAGGTCCACCATCCACGAACTGTCCGGTTCGCGGTAAAAGCTGGGCACGTACATCCGAATTCACCCTTTCGGCAATTGACTCAGGGCATGGCTCTGGCTCAGTGCATGACTGACGGCACTCCTCCGGAAACACGCCATCGGCCTCGCCACGCAGGGATTCTGCAGATATGCGCCGACCGTACCGGCGTCCCGTCGACAGGACAACGCTTTCGCATATCGAGCAACGCGAGAAGCACTCTCCAATGACCTTCATACCGTCTTCAAGTTGCCTTGGGGCACTCTCCGGAGCAACACTGCATAACGGTCTCTCGGGCCACCGTCCGAGTTTTTCAGACGCAAGCGGGAGAGTTTTCTATGGGCGTAACGGATAGGCGCAGCCAAGAGATCTACGACGTGGTGGGCATCGGGTTCGGCCCGTCCAACATGTCGCTCGCGATCGCCTTGGAGGAGCACGGAGCGAGCGCTCCGCAGCATCCGGTCAGATCCCACTTCTTCGAGCGGCAGCCGTCCTTCGGCTGGCACCGGAACATGCTGCTGCCGTCGACGACCATGCAGATCTCGTTCCTCAAGGACCTGGTGACCTTCCGGAATCCGGTATCCCGGTTCGGCTTCATCTCGTTCCTGCACGCCTCCAACCGGCTGGTGCAGTTCGTGAACAACCAGGACTTCTTCCCGACCCGGCAGGAGTTCCACCAGTACCTGGAGTGGGCGGCCGCCGGGCTCGCCGACCGGGTCACCTACGGCGCCGAGGTCACCTCGATCCGGCCCGTGGCCGAGGCCGGGGCCGGCGCGCCCGACCTGCTGGAGGTCGAGGTGCGCGGCAGCGACGGCACCACCAGCACGGTCACGGCGCGCAACGTGGCCGTCTCGACGGGCCTGGTGCCGCGCCTGCCGGAGGGCGTGAGCGCCGACGAACGCGTGTGGCACAGCTCGGAGTTCCTGACCAAGTTCAACGCGCAGGCCCCGGAGGACCTGAAGAGCGTGGCCGTGGTCGGCGCCGGCCAGAGCGCGGCCGAGATCACCCGCTTCCTGCACGACGCGCTGCCGCACGCCCAGGTCTCCGCGGTCATCCCGTCCTACGGATACTCCGTCGCCGACGACACCCCCTTCGCCAACCAGGTGTTCGACCCGGCCGCGGTGGACGAGTACTACTTCGGCAGCGAGAAGGCGCAGGACGCGTTCTGGCGCTACCACCGCAACACCAACTACTCGGTGGTCGACTCCGACGTCATCCGCTCGCTGTACCAGCGTTCGTACGACGAGCAGGTGCGGGACAGCCGACGGCTGCACTTCCGCAACCTCACCCGGGTCGACGCGGTCGAGCGCGTCGGAAGCGGGGCGCGGGTGGTGCTGCGCTCGCTGCTCGACGACCGGACGGAGGAACTGACGGTCGACGCGCTGGTGTTCGCCACCGGCTACGACGGCCTGGACCCGGCCCGCCTGCTCGGTGACTTCGACCGCCACTTCCAGCGCGACGCGGCGGGCCGGCACCGGGTGGAGCGCGACTACCGCCTCGTCGCCGCTTCCGGACTGACCTGCGGCGTCTACGTCCAGGGCGGCACCGAGCACAGCCACGGCCTGTCGTCGTCGCTGTTGTCGAACATCGCGGTCCGCAGCGGCGAGATCGCCGATTCGATCGTGCTGCGGCGCACCGAGCGGGAGCTGAACCGCACCTCGGCCGCGGAGCGGGAGCCCTCGGCCGCCTGAGACGGCCGGGAGGGGGTGGGCCCCGGTGCTGCGGCCGCAGCACCGGGGCCCACCCCTTGGCGGTTCCCGGGGTACGCCCGGTCGGCCGGTCAGCTCACGCGGCGTCGGCGGCAGCGGCGGCCGCGCCGGCGTCCATCGCGTCCCGCAGGCTCTGCGGCCGCAGGTCGGTCCAGCGCTCCTCCACGTACGCGAGGCACTTGTCGCGGCTCTCCTCGCCGAACACGATGCGCCAGCCGGCGGGCACCGTCGCGAACGAGGGCCACAGTGAATGCTGCTGCTCGTCGTTCACCAGAACCCAGAACCGGCCTTCAGCGTCGTCGAACGGGTTGCTGCTCATGAATGCACTCCAATTCAAGCCGTCCACGATTCACTTTCGAGCGGAAAGTGAACCATCATTCCTCGGTGGCATCGGGCTGGCGATAAGCCAGCCCCGATCATGGCACCTTTCAGGAATCCCGTGGAGGCCTTCGGTGCCCGTTCCTCTCGATATCGGCGACCCGCTGTCCCGTTGCCAGGACTTTTCCCGGTCCGGCGTCGCCAGGGTCGGCGGGACCGCTTGAGGAGTATTTAAAGGATGCTCCATCCGGGCCGCAGAGACTGTCCGTACCGAGTGCGGATCCCCTGGAGATCCCCGGGATCCCCTCGGCGTCCCCCACCACCCCAAGGACACGGACGCAAGCGGAGGCTGAGATCATGACCATCGAGCTGGTGGGCACCGCCGAACTCAACGCCCAGAGCCAGGACTTCGCCGCCCTGTACGCGCAGGTCCAGCAGTTCTACGCGCACCAGATGCGGATCCTGGACGCGCACGACACCGAGCGCTGGGCGGCCACCTTCACCGAGGACGCCGTCTTCGAGACCCCCTCCCTGTCCGTGCCGGTGCGTGCCCGCACCGGACTCGCCGGCTACGTCCGCGCCGGCGCGGAACGGCAGCGGCGGGCCGGCAGCCGCCTCGACCACTGGATCGGCATGCTCGACGTACGGCCCCAGCCGGACGGGGCCCTGCACACCCGCTGCTCGGCCCTCGTGTACGTGACGCCCGCCGGAGGCGGCTCCAAGGTGCTGCACGTGTACGTCATGGAGGACGTCCTGCTGCGCACCCGCGGCGAATGGCGCACCGCACACCGCCGCATAACCCGCGACGACCTGGCCTGAGCCCCGCACGCCCGGTCCGTACCGGACCGCGCACCCCGGCCGTCGGGCGCCGGTTTCCGGTAGCTAGCCTGGACCAACCGCCTTCGCGCCGGCGGTTCTTCGGCCGGAGGCAACCGCGGGTGCGCTCCGGAGACCCGGTCTCCCGAGCAGGGGGAGGCCTGAAGTGACTGGAACGACCACGGGTGACCGGCCGGACACGCCGATGCCGCCTCCGCCGGACGGGGACGTACCCGCCCGCCGGTCCGCCGGGGACCGGCTCCTCGGCGCCGCGCTGATCGCGCTGTCCCTGGTCCCGGCCCTGGCCTGTTTCTTCCTGGCTGCCGAGGTGCTGCCGTCCGACGTCAGCCGGTACGAGGCCTACGCGGCGACCGGGCCCTGCCCCGGGGAGGACTGCCTGCGTACGGTCTCGTTCACCGTCGAGAGCGTGGTGTCCAAGGACTCGGGGAAGAGCACCGTGTACGACGTCATCGTGCACGGCACGCCCTTCGGCAGGGGGTTGGTCCCGTTCGGCGGTGGGGGGCCGCTGGTGAAACAGCTCCGGCCGGGGGACCGGGTGACCGGTACCGTCTGGCGCGGCGACGTCATGGCGCTGAGCCGGGACGGCATCCGGGAAAGCTCCGCCGACGAACCCCGCGACGAAGCCCAGATGACCGCCGGCGTCGCCACGTTCGCGGGCCTGCTGGCGGCCCTGGGGCTGGTACTCGGCACGGTCCGACTGGCCGGACGCGACGGGCACGGGCACCTCGGCTGGCGCCCGTTCGTGAAGCCCATGCTGATCGGGACGGGCATCACCTGCGGCGGGGTGGCGTTCCTCGCCCTCGCCCTCGACGTCCCCTGGTGGGTCGTGCCCGCCGTCGTCGTTCCCTTCGTGGGATACGCGGCCCGGCAGCTCCACCGGTACCGGCGGGCTGCCGTCCGGTAGGGACCGGGTTGTCAAGCGCGGTTGCGATTTCGGCGGGGGTGCGGAAGGGTGGCGCCCATGGTTGTCGGAACCCGTGCGACCCAGGTGGCACTCGGCCCCGAAGAGGAGGCCGAGCTGGACCGGCTGGCCGAGGCCCTGGCGGCGTGCACGCAGGCTCTCGAACAGGCCCGCGGCGCGCTCGGTGAGGCGGCGGGGCGGATCGCCGCACGCTACGAGCGCGGCGGGCCGGCCGCGGTCGCCGCCCGCGTCGGATGGTCCCGCCAGCACGTCTCGACCCTCGCGGCCGCCCACCGGGACACCTCCCGCACCTCCCACGACGACGAGGCCGACGCCGCATGAGCACCGCCGCCGAGCACCCCGGAAACGGCACCGGGCTCCCCCAGCCCGCGATGACCGCGGAGGACCTGCGCGCCGCTCTGGCCCGGGTCGCGCCCGAGGCCGTGCCCTCGTTCGACGCGGAACGGGCGGCCGCCCTCGCCCTGGCCCGCGACCGGGTCAGCTCCGCCCCGGTGCGCAGGTTCCTGCGGCAGTGGGCCCTCTACGTCGCCGTCGAACGGCACCCCGCCCAGGCCGCCCGGCTGCGCGCGCTGGAGGACCGGGCCGCGCACGTCACGGACGTCGACGAGGCCCGTGCCCTCGCCGCCGAGATCGGGCTGATCCTGGACAAGGCGGCCGCCGAAGCCGGCCTTCCGCACGGCGGAGCCGAGTGAGCGCCTGGCGCTGGGAGTACGACCCCGACGCCGAGCACGTCATCAAGGGCCTCCCATCGCACGTGGTCGACGAGGTCGAACGGCTGGCGGGTGAGCTCGTCGTCCTCGCCGGCGTCGGCGTCGACGTCGGTGACATCGGTGAAGGTCCGCGCCGGGGCGTGTCGGGCGGCCTGCGCCGGATCCCGCTCCTGGACGACGGATGGTTCTACGCCCTCGCCCTGCCGCGCCTCCGGCTCATCGCGATCGTCCGCGTCATCCCGCCGTACGAAGTCCTGTGACCGCGGCCGTTGAACGGGGTCTCGGGGGTGGGGGGTTCGGTGTGACCGAGACTGGGGGTCTGCCGACGCACGCACCGGGGGGTGTCCCCCGATACCTGGAGCGCCTTTGTGATCATCGATCTCGTTGTGATCTACACGGACCGGCTCGACGCCTGTCGTGACTTCTACGGCCTGCTGGGCCTCGTGTTCGTGCCGGAGCAGCACGGGAGCGGGCCCGAGCACCATGCCGCCACGCTCGCCGACGGCGGTGTCCTCGAGCTCTACCCGGCGACCAGGCGGCCGCCGACCGGGTACCTGCGCCTCGGGCTCACCGCGCCCGCGCACGGGACCCGGTTCCTGCCTGCGGGCCGGCACACCCTGACCGACCCGGACGGGCGGACGGTGGTGCTGACCGTCCCGGAGGAGCACGGGCCGGCCTAGGCCGGGGCGGGTGGGCGCCAACAGGGGCCGGGCCGGGGGTCCTTATGATCCGGAGATGGCTTCTCATGATGTCGGAAGGCCTCCCGGGCGTGCGGTCGGTCTGCTGGGGCGGTGGTGGATGGCGTCACCCGCGTGCTTCGTGGCGGCGGTGCTCGTCGGCGCCTTCGCGCAGACGCGGTACCTCGTCGACGAGTGGGCCTTGGCGGCCTTGGTGTGGGCGGGGCTGGGCGGTCTGGTGCTCGCGCCGGCCGTCGGGCTGGGGATCGCCCTGTTCGGAGGGCGCAGGGACGTCCTGCGGCGCTTCGCCGTCATGGGCGCGGTGTCCGCCGTCGCGGTCCTGCTCTTCTTCGCGTTCTGGGAATTCGCCTCCGAGTGCCCGGACGGATACCACTGCTGATGACGCGCACGAGGACGGGCGCGGTGTGCGCGGTGGCGGTCGCGGCCGCCGTCGGCGGCCTGGTGACCGCCCTGGACGACTACGCCGTGCCGGCCGGGCCCTTCGCGCGGAGCGCCGCGTGTACGGACGTGGTCGGCCGGCTGCCCGAGCGGCTGCTCGGGCGGGACCGCGACGCGGTCGAGGGAGCCGGCGCGGCCGGGTGGGGCGGCGGGGCCGTGGTCCTGCGGTGCGGGGTGCGGCCGCCGGCACCGACCGTCGACACCTGCATGAACGTGAACGGCGTCGACTGGGTGCTCGACGACGAGCGGGCGAAGCGCGGCGACGGGTGGGTCTTCACCGTGTACGGGACCGACCCGGCGGTCGAGGTGTCCTTCAAGGAGAGCCGTCAGCTCGCGGGGGACGCCCTGGTGGCGGTCGGCGGCAGTCTGGGGGGGTTGGTACGGAAGTCCAGGTGCCTCGCCCTGAGTGACACCTGAGTCACGGTGCGTACAGCGTGTGCGAGTGCGGCCGGTATGGGAGAGGCTGGGTGTGATCGCAGGGCGAGGAGGGTTCCGTGGACGTATCACGCAGGGCGCGGACGGGCGCCGCACTGTTCGCGGCGGCGGCGCTGCTGACCACCATCGTGCCGGCCTCCGCCGCCACCTCCGCCCCCGCCCGGGTCGATCCCGATCCGGTCGTGGTCGTCGACTGCTTCGCGCAGGCCCAGGTGCGGCCCGAGGAGTACCTGCTGGCCTGCGGTGACGGGAACAACCGCCTCGTCGACCTGCGCTGGCACGACTGGGGAACACGGACCGCGACGGCCACCGGCACCGACATGGTGAACGACTGCCGTCCGTACTGCGCGGCGGGCCGCTTCCGCGCGTACCCGGTGACGGTGACCCTGGCGAACCCCGAGCGCTGGCCCGACCACCCCGACCTGGACCGGTTCACGACGATGCGGCTCCTCTACACCGACACGGCGCCGCACCCGGTCCCGAAGGACAGCACCTACAAGCTGACGTGGTGATCCGGCCGGCGGCCCGTCAGGGGTCGGGCCAGTCGGCGTCGACGAATCCCATCTTCCGGTTCATGGCGATGGCGTTCGTGTTGGCCGGGTGGTGGAGCGTGCGGATCTCGCAGGCCCCGTACAGGCCGGCGAAGCGGGTGCCGATCGTCTTCATGGCGATGGACAGGCCTCGGCCGCGGTGGCCGGCCCGGACGCCGGTCATCTCGTTGAGGAGGTAGCCGTCGTGGTGGGAGGTCGCGGCCATGCCCACCCAGGCGTCGCCGTCGAGGGCGAGGACGATGCCGCGCGGGTCGTAGGAGGGGGTGTCGAAGCGGCGCGCGAGGTACTCGTCGTACGTGTGGAACCCGCCCCGCTCCGGGATGTCGGCGGAACAGGTCCTGTCGAGTTCGTACAGGGCCCGGCGGTGCCCGGGGGTGTCGCCGAGGTCGGCGAGGGTCGTCAGCCGGATGTCCTCGCGGCGGGCCCTCGCCACGTACGCGCCGAAGCGCCGGGCGTCGAAGGCGGTCAGGTCGAGTGCGAGCTTCACCCACTGGGGTCCGGTGCGTATCGGCATGCCCCCATCCAACCGTGCCGCGTCCCTGGTGGGGAGGGGCGGTGGACGGTACGCGCCCACCGGCGGCCGCCCTCCCCCGCGCCGACTCCCCTCACCTGCGCGTGCGGGGTCTAGGGCTGTTCGTTCGGG
Organism: Streptomyces sp. NPDC044704; assembly: GCF_056433525.1. Lineage (NCBI taxonomy): Bacteria > Bacillati > Actinomycetota > Actinomycetes > Kitasatosporales > Streptomycetaceae > Streptomyces > Streptomyces sp. NPDC044704. The sequence continues at coordinate 35,706 of NZ_JBWKGY010000024.1, read as the reverse complement.
AAGCGGGCGAGGGGGGTTTCGCGCTCGAAGAAGGTCTTGGCGCGGACCATCGCGCGTGCGTCGTCGCGTACCTGGCCGGGGCGGGAGCCGTTGCCGAGGAGGACGCCGCCGAAGTGCATGCGCAGGTAGGCGGCCGTGTTGGTGAGGGTGGTGGCCAGGCCGTCGGCGACGGCTTCGTCGTACTCCGCCATGGCCGTGACGCCCCACAGGGTGCGGCCCGCCATGCGCTGCTTGAAGTCCAGCTCCGGGACCGCCAGCCAGCCGGACCAGTAGTCGAGGTAGCGCTTGGTGTGGGCGGAGACGGTGTACCAGTACAGGGGTGAGGCGAGGACTATGTCCGTGGCCTCCAGGGTGGCCTGCCGCAGGGCCAGTTCGTTCTCGTCCGGCGTCCAGGCGCCGCCCTCGTGACGGCCGTCCTGGAAGTCGGGCAGCGGGAGGCGGGCCAGGTCCACCCAGGTCTGCGGAACGCCGGCGGGCAGTTGAGCGGCGGCCTCGCGGGCGAGGATCTCGGTGTTGCCGTCGGGGCGGGAACTGCCGAGTACGAAGAGGAACGAGCGGGCGGCGTCGGTCGTCATGTCTGCTCCGGTGCGGGTACGGGGCCGGTCGGTTGCGTTCGACGCCTCCAACCACCGTGTCCGCCGGGGATATTCCGTCGGCCTGCCGGTCTGTCAGATCCGCCGCCCCGGCCCGGTCGGGGGCTCGGGCGGCGGACCCGGCGGGGCCGCGGTCAGAGCGGGCGGACCTGCTCGGCCTGGGGGCCCTTCGGGCCCTGCGAGGTGGAGAACTCCACCCGCTGGTTCTCGTCGAGCGAGCGGTAGCCCGTGGAGTCGATCGCGGAGAAGTGCACGAAGACGTCGGGAGTGCCGTCGTCCGGAGCGATGAAACCGAACCCCTTCTCGGCGTTGAACCACTTCACAGTGCCCTGAGCCATGCCGTGCCTTCCGTCCGTCGGGCCCGGCGCTGTCGTCGCGCCCGGCTCCCGCGCTCATTACTCCCCAGCCTCCGGCGGGTGAAACGGGCATGGCCGTGCCCCCGCCGGGGGCGGGGGCACGTGGCGTCGGGGTGGGTCAGTGGCGGTGCCAGCCGCGCAGGGCGGCGCCGGTGAGGACGGCGTCGACGGCCGTGGTCACCGATGCCGGGGGGAGCTCGGGGGTGGTCAGGGTCAGGGTGGCGGTGGAGCCGGCGCAGGAGTCGACGGTGGCGCTCCAATCGGTGGGGAGCTGGGCGATCAGACGGATCGCGGCGGTTTCCGGGGTCGCGTCGGCGGGGCCTTCGATCCGGATGTGGTGCTCCGTGGCCATCGGTGACTCCTGCGTGCTTGAGGTGCGGGTGGGTCAGTTGTTGCGGCGGGCGCGGCTCAGCTGGAAGGTGCCCGCGGCGAGGGCGACGAGGATCGCGGCGCCGCCGCCGTAGCGCAGGGTGTTGTCGACGTCGCTCGCGACCAGGGCGATCTCGGCGCAGGCCAGGATCGCCAGGAGGGCGGCGATGAGGGTGGTGGAGCGCTGGGAGGTGCTGGCGGCCATGGTGTTTCTCCTTGGATGAGGGGTGGTGGGGTCCGGGTGGAAGGGGTCGGTCAGTCGCCGAGCTTGAGGGCCTGGCGGAAGGAGAGCCGTCCGCCGGTCTGCATGAGGGCGCGGCGGTAGATCCGCTCGCTGGTGAGGATGACCAGGACGGCCGCGGCGAGGGAGACGAGGAGGGAGAGCGCGGGTTCCCACCAGGTGGTGTCGCCGGCGACGATGCGGCCGGGCATGGTGATGGTGGAGGTCAGGGGCAGGAAGGACAGCACGGTCTGGGCGGTGCCGGAGGCGGAGATCCCGGCGATGAAGACGACCGCGACGATCGCGTTGACCGGGGTGGTGGTGGACTGGATGTCCTCGGTGCGGGTCGCGATCGCGCCGGCGGCGGCGAACACGCAGGCCAGGACGGCGATTCCGACGACGTAGTAGACGAGGAACCAGCCGAGGCCGGCGGTGACCTGGCCGAGGGTCTCGCTCTCGCCCATGGCGACGAGGCCGATGGCCGCGGCCGCGGCGAAGGCGAGCATCTGGGTGAGGGCGAGGACCGTGGAGCCGACGATCTTTCCGACGAGGAGGTCGCGCAGCCGGATGGAGCTGGCGATGATCTCCACGATCCGGTTCTGCTTCTCCTCGACGATGCTGGTGGCGAGGGAGACGCCGAGCAGGACGGCGGCGAGGTAGAAGAGGAAGCCGAAGAAGTAGACCGCCATGTGGACGACCGCTTCGGGGGTCTCGTCCGGTGAGAGCAGGGTGTGCTGGAGTGCCGCGCCGCGGGTGAGGGCGTCGAGGCTGGTGCCGGCGCCGGTGGCGTTGGCTTCGAGGGCGGTGTTCTGGACGGCGGCGCCGATCCAGGTGGAGGCGGTGGGGTCCCGGTCGGTCTTGCCGAGCAGGGTCCAGCCCTCGGGGGTGCGGATCAGGCCCGCTTCGACGTCGCCGGAGCGGACGGCCTCCCGTACGGCTTCCTCGGAGGCCTCGGCCTTGACGGTGATCTCGACGTCCTGGCCCGCCCGGTCGGCGAGGGCGACGGCCTGCTGGACGAGGCGGCCGCTGTCGGCGCCGACGGCGGCGACGCTGATCTTCCCGGCGGTGGAGGCGAGGTAGACCTGGAGGGCGACCGCGCCGAGGATCAGGGCGAGGGTGGCCAGGGTGGAGAGCAGGAACCCGCGGTCGCGGATCTTGACGGCGATCTCGCGGGCGGTGACGATCCGCCAGGCCGCCTCGCGGCGCTCTGCGGCGGGGCGCGGTGCCGGCGTGGCGGGTGCCGGGGCGGGGGCGGTGGGGGCGGTGGTGCGTTCGGTGGTGAGGGTGCTGCTCATGCTGCCGTCATCTCCCTGAATACGTCGGCGACACTGGGGACGATCTCGGCGAACTCGCGTACCGATCCTCGGCGCAGTGCCTCCGCCAGGAGCCGGTCGGCCGCGTCGGCGGCGGCCACTTCGACGAGGGCGGCGCCCTCGTGTTCCTCGATGACGGTCACTCCCCGGACCTCGTGGATCCAGCGGGTCGGGCCGCCGGTGACCAGGCGGTGGCGGACGGTGCCGCGGCGGCGCAGCACGTCGGAGGTGCCCTGGGCGAGGACGCGGCCGCCGGAGAGGAAGACCAGGTCGTCGCAGAGCCGTTCGACGAGTTCGAGCTGGTGGGAGGAGAACAGCACCGGGACCCCCCGGTCGGTGTGTTCGCGCAGGAGGTCGGCCATGCTGTCGACGGCGTGCGGGTCCAGTCCGGAGAACGGCTCGTCCAGGACGAGCAGGTGCGGGTCGCCGATGAGGGCGGCGGCGATCTGGACGCGCTGCTGGTTGCCCAGGGACAGGGATTCCAGGCGGGCGTCGCGCTTGTCGGCGAGGGAGAGCCGCTCCAGGAGAGCCGTGGCGGAGCGCTGGGCGCCGGCCTGGCCGAGGCCGCGGAGCCGGCCGAGGTAGACGAGCTGGCTGAGGACGGACTGCTTGGGGTACAGGCCGCGTTCCTCCGGCATGTAGCCGAAGCCGCGGCGGTCCGCGTCGGTGGCGAGGTCGTCGTTCCAGCGGATCTCGCCGCCGTTCAGCGACAGCACGCCCATGATCATGCGCATGGTGGTGGTCTTCCCGGCGCCGTTCCCGCCGACGAAGCCGGTCATCCGGCCGTCGTCGACGCGGAAGGAGACGTGGCTGACCGCGGTGTGTTCGCCGAAGCGCCTCACCACGTTGTCCAGTTCCAGCATGGGGTTCCTTTCCTCCCGTCCGGGGCCGGGGGCGTGTCGTGCGGGGCGGTGGGTCAGGGCAGGGGGTGGGGGGCGGCGGCCGTGTGGTCGTCGAGGCGGGCGGGGCAGCCGGTGCGTTCGGGGGCGCTGTCCAGGCGGGGCCGGTTCCAGCTCCAGCGGTGGGTCTCGTCCATCCGCAGGTGCTGGTAGCCGGCCGGGACGACCTTGACGGCCTGCCAGCCCATGGAGGCGACGGTGGCGGGCAGGCGCGGGGTGAGGTCGACGACGACCGGGTCGGCGCCGTCGGCGAGGATCCCCGCGACGATGTCCTCGGTGCTGACCTCGGTGGGCGTCATGGGGCGGCGGCTCGGGGTGAACCCGGCGACCCAGTCGCTGACGGCGGTGTGGGCGCGGGGGGTGAGCATGTACTGGATCCGGTCGTGCTCGGTGACGAGGACCTCGGGCACCGGCCGGGGGTCGAGGCGGGCGGTCTCCAGGGCGGTGCGGACCTGCCAGGCCTCCTGGAGGGCGCCGAGGAGCGCGTCGTGCGGGCGGTCGGAGGCCTTCATGCCGACGGTGGCCAGGGCGCCGGGGCGGGCCGGTTCGACGAGGGAGGCGACGATGCACCACAGGCCGGGGACGGCGGTGGGGATGCGGGCCAGGGTGGGGGTGATGTCCGCGTCGAGGGCGCGCTGCCACAGGCCGCGCAGGGCTTCCGCGGTGGGCCGGTCGGCGGGGGTGGTGACGGCCGCGGCCGGGTCGGTGTAGGCGGGCAGTCGCAGCTGGCGGCCCCAGGCGACGGTGAAGGCGTCCCGCTCGATGACCTCGATGAGCGCGGAACGCAGCGCCATCGTGCGGGAGTTGCCCGCGGCGGCGCCCGAGGGCCCGGGGTCGAAGAGGGACGTCGGGGTGAGGGTGGGCCAGTCGACGAGGTCGGCGGGGACCATCACGGTGGCGCCGTCGCTCAGGCGCCGGCCGGGGACCCAGCCGAGGAAGGCGGTCGCGGCGTCGGGGTGGGCGAGGGCGTGCCGGGGGTGCTCGGGGTTCAGGGTGGGCCGGCCCAGGGTGGTGGCGGTGCCGCAGAGACCGGGCAGGGCCGGGTGCGGGTGCAGGGCGCGGCGTTCGACGGCCTCGCCGGCGCCGCGGAGCAGGGCGTCGGCGCGGGAGTGGCCGCTGGCGCCGGCGACGAGCGCCGAGAGGGGGACCTGGTCGTCGGTCATGCCCGGGACCGCGTGGAGCGCGACGGCGGCGCTCCACAGCGGGTTGGTGCCCCTGGGCGGGATGAGGGAGTAGCGGGAGGCGACTCCGGTGGTGGGGGCCAGGGTGCGCGGGATGTCGATCATCACGCGGCCGCCTGGACCGTGGAGGTGGGCCGCGGCGCGAAGGTGAAGAAGGGCAGCGGCTGGGTGTCGTCGGTGGTCAGGGCGGTGAGGGCGAGCAGGACGCCGGAGGAGCCGGTGGCGAGGTCGGTGGAGAGGCGGTAGCCGTGGTCGCCGAGGAAGTCGATGCGGCCGGGTTCGGCGGCGAGGGCCTCCCAGCCGAGGGCCTCGATGTGGGCGCCGAGCCGGCCGGGGGCTCCGGCGGTGTGGTCGGTGAGGGCGAGGACGGCGCCGGAGCGGCCGTTGAAGAGGCCGCAGGGGACGGCGAAGTGGGTCTGGACGGTGTCCAGGAGCTGGTCGTGGGCCTTGAGGAGGTCGGGGTCGGGCCGGTAGGCGGCGAGGGCGTGGGTGACCATGGCCAGGCCGGCGCTGCCGACGAGGCCGGGGCCCAGGCGCAGCCGGCTGTCGGCCTGGTCGAGGTCGATGGTCTCCAGGTCGGCGCGGAGTTCGACGGTGGCGGCGTCCAGGTAGGAGGTGTCGCCGGTGGCTTCGAAGAGGCGCAGCAGGAACAGGGCGTGGCCGGCGCGGCCGTGGACGAGGCCGACGCGCTTGGGGCCGGGCAGGGCGCTGTCGGGTCCGCCGAGGCGGGCCGCGATGCTGCGGGCCATGTCGAGGTACCCGCTGTCGCCGCGCCGTTCGGCGAGGTGGACGGCGGTGAGGCCGAGGCCGGACCAGCCGTTGGCGAGGGAGTCGCTGATGCCGGGGGCGGGGGTGGCGAAGGCGCGGGCCATGAGGGCGGCGGCTTCGTCGTGGCGGCCGAAGTGGTCGAGGGTGTACGCGATGCCGGCGAGGCCCGTGTAGAAGCCGGGGCCGTCGGTCTCGACGTCGCGGGAGTGGTCGGCGAGCCACTGGACGTGCTCGGCGGGCGGTTCGTGGCCGGTGTGGGACAGGGCCCACAGGATGCCGGCGGCGCCGTAGGCGAAGGTGGTGCCGCCGCCGGGGGCGAGGAACTGCATGGCGTCGCCGGGGTAGAGGCGGTCGGCGCGCTCGGGGGTGCCGGTGTCGATGATGGAGCGGGCGATCGTCTCGCGTACGGCGGCGTAGGAGGGGTCCTCGGGCCAGGGCGCCGAGAAGTCCTTGCCGGAGGTGAGGACCTCGGGGCCGAGGGCGTCCTCGATGGCGGTGACGAGGGAGGCCGGCAGGTCGAACTGTTCGGTGGCGACCTTGATGAGGGTGCGGACCTTGGCGACGCCCCACGGCACGACCTGGGGCATGGGGACGAACATCGTCAGGCGGAGCACGGCGAGGGCGAACAGGTCGACGTCGGCGCCGGTGATGTGGTGGGGGGCGTGGAAGCCTAGGGCGCCCATGGCCTGCTCGCTGTTCGCCTCGACGGGCGTGGAGGTCTCCATGTCGATGAAGGCCACGGTGTCGTCGGGCTTGACGAGGATGTTGCCGGGGTGGAGGTCGCCGAAGACGACGCCCCGTGCGTGCATGGCGGCGACGCCTTCGGAGACCTGGTCGAGGATGTCGAGGGCCCAGGTGGTGTAGGCGGCGCGGGCGGCCGGGGTGTTGTTGCCGTTGGTGAAGGGGTGACGGGTCCGCAGGACGTCGATGAGCGCCTCGCCCTCGACGAACTCGCGGGCCAGGAAGCGGTGTTCGTGTCCGTCGCGGTAGTCGAGCAGGGCGGGGACGGTGGGCAGTCCGGCGAGCTTGGTCAGGGCCCAGTGCTCGCGTTCCATGCGGGTGACGGCGTCCGCGCCGCTGCCGTCGAGGCCGGCGAGGGGGCGGGCCTCCTTGAGGAGGACCTCGGTGCCGGTGCGGTGGTCGACGGCGCGGTAGACGCCGCCGCCGTTGGAGAAGTGCAGGGCCTTGTAGACGCGGAACGGGAAGTCCTTGAGGGTGCCCTGCTTGCGGGTGAGGTGGGCCTCGGCGAGGAAGTCCGGGAGGGTGACCCACTCCGGCGGCTTGAAGGCGGGGCGGCGCAGGTCCGGGACCATCTCGCCGGCGGGGTTGCGGATGCCGGGGACGAGGGTGCCGTTGTCGGCGCGGGCCATCTTCAGGACGAAGCCGCCGTAACGGACGAAGAGGGGGCCCTGCTTCCAGCGCAGGTCGCTGAGGATGTAGGGGGCGGGGGTGCCGCCGACCAGTTCCTCCAGGTCGTTCAGCGTCTTTTCGAGGGAGGCGTCGGTCGGCGGGTAGATGGTGATGAACTTGCCGCTGGCGCTGCGGTCGCCGTACTTGCTGCCGCGGCGGCCGAGGATGTCGCGGTTGGAGATGTACTTGTACATCAGCTCGTGGTCCGCGCAGTACGGGGCGACCAGGTCGAGGAGCGTCGCCGCGTTGTCCGGCGAGGCCGAGACGTGGATCTTCCATCCCTGGTCGGGGATGTCGAGCACGGGCGGGGTGCAGACCGTCCATTCTCTTCCGCGGGTCACGGTCCAGCCTGGCGCCGGAATGCGGCCCGCGTGGAAGTCCTGGTCGGCGGCGCCGGTGTGGTCGGGGGCGTCGTAGAAGAGGGAGTCCTCGCGGCAGAAGTCGAGGAAGCGGAAGTCAAGCACGATACGTCTCCTGGCCGTGGATGCGTGCGGGTGCGGCGGTGGCCGCGGGGAAAGTGGACGGTGGCGCGGTCCCGGGTGTCAGGACGGGATGAAGGGGCTGATGTAGGTGCGGTAGGCGACTTCCCAGAGCGGGAGGGTGCCGGTGGCGACCTCGGCGGCTCCGGTGGGCTGCCCCGGGGTGCCGTCGACGGTCAGCCGGTAGCTGGTGACGGGCAGTTCGGGGGCTCCGTCGAGGGAGATGGGGAAGAAGGAGGAGAGCGGCGCGGTGCCGGGGCCGGGGGCGCCGGCGGCGATGGCCGCGGTGCCGACGACGGGGTGCAGGACCGGGCCGTTGGCGGTGAGGGTGACCTGCTGGCCGGGGGCGAGGCGGTCGGTGTCGGCGCCGTCGAGGAGGACCAGCTCGGTGTGCTGGCCGCGGGTGACGTAGGCGGCGGGGACGGTGTGGGTGACGGGCAGGAACATCAGCGCGCCGGCCGCCGCGGCGAGGGCGGCGGTCACCGGGACCACGCGGCGCGGTGCGGCGCCCGCGGCCCGTACTTCGCCGGCGAGCCGCTGGGCTCCGCGGACGAGGAAGTACAGGGCGTAGGAGAGGGCGGACCCGGCGAGGCAGACGCCGATGGTGCCGCCGCGCTGGAGGAGGTCGATCCACAGGTCGAGGGCCGTGGAGAGCAGGTACAGGGGGAAGGCCATGCAGGCCAGGCCGTACCAGGTGGTCCAGCGGGTGTCGAGCTCCCGGGTGTAGGTGCCGCCGAACAGGAGGCGGGCGAGGGCGCGCCGGGCGTCCGTCATGGCGCGGTCGCGCAGGTACGGGACGTCCACGTGGCTCATCAGGGCGATGTAGCCGTCGAGCTTGATGAAGGGGAGCAGGTTCAGCAGGCCGGTGAGGTAGCTGCCGAGGGCGAAGAACACCAGGCCGGTCTTGAGTCCGCCTTCTGCCAGCGGCCAGGCCGCGAGGGCGGCGGCTCCGGCGAGGAAGGTCTGGACGGTGGGTCCGGCGAGGGCGACGTGGACGCGCTGGCGGCGCTGGGGCAGGCGCCAGGAGTCGGACACGTCGCAGAAGAACGCGGGCATCAGGTAGAAGAGCATGATCCCGATGCGGGAGGGGCGGCCGCCGTAGCGGATCAGGGTGGCGGCGTGGCCCAGTTCGTGGATGGAGGTGCCGATGACGAGGCCGGCGAGGATGCCCAGGTAGGTGAGCGGCGAGAGCGGCCCGCTGAGGGAGCTCTTGACGAACGTGTGCTGGACGGCGAGGGCGATCAGTCCGACGAGGGCGGTCAGCAGGGCGGAGCCGATGACGGCGCGGTTGCCGAGGCGGGCGAACAGGGGCTGCAGGGCCTGCATGGCGCGGCCCGGGCGGAGCAGGGTCAGCTGGACGGTGAACGGCGGGATCATCTTGACGCGGGGGTCGGGTCCCGCGGCCTTCATGTCGCCGCGGTCGATCAGGCCGAGGCCGTCGAGGCGGTCGACCGCGACCGCGACGAGCTCGGGGGTCCAGGTGCGGCCCATGAGGCGGGCCAGGTCCTGGTGGTCGCGCTCGCCGTCGAAGTGCTCGGCGAGGTCGGCGACGGAGGGGGTCACGCGGATGTAGCGAGGGCCCCGCTGCAGCACCCACGTGCCGCCGTCGCCCATGGGCGGGTGGATCTCGGTGCCCGGGGCCCGGTTGGGCCGCCGCGTGTGCGCGGCGGGCGCAGCGGGTGGTGCGGTGGTGGCGCTCACGGTGGGTTCCTTAGCGGCGGGTCGGGGTGCGGGGGTGACCGTCGGGCCCTGCCGGGGGCTGCGGCGGTCGGGGGTGGTTCAGGGGCGCCCCCCGCCTCGGCCCGGCTCATTCGTTCTGCCGGAAGCCGGGCCGAGGCAGGATCTGCGGCGTTGCCGAAGCGCTGGGACCCGTGGTCCTCAGTCACCGAAGATCTGGTGAGGGGTGCTCACCGGGGAGTCGCGTCCTTGACGGGCTCGATCAGGTGAGGGCGATCGAGGTGGCGACGGCGGAGGAGACGCCGGCACCGATGGACACGCCGGTCCAGAAGCCCGGGGCCTCCAGCGCCTCCAGCTCCTGCATCTCCAGCTCGACGCCCGCTTCGGCGGTGATGTCGTCCGTCTTGATGATGTTCTCGGCCATGGTGGCTTTCCTTTCGGTGGGTGGTGCTCGGTGAACGGAAATGAGTGGTGTGGTGCGGTGACGCGGGTGGTGCGGTGATGCGGTCCGCGGGGTGCGGACGGGGGTGTTACGTGAGGCTGAAGGCCACGGAGACGACCGAGATGCCGACGCTCACGCCCACGCTGGTGGCCCAGCCCGGGGCCTCCAGGGCCTCCAGGTCCTGCATCTCCAGCTCCGAGACGGCCAGGTCCTGGAGTTCGGTCTCGACGTTGTCGTGCTCGCTCATGTGTTTCTCCTCTGTGGGTTGTTCCGGTGGTTTCCGGGGTGTCCCGTGGTGTCCGGGGTTTCCGGGGGTGGTGCGCAGAGCCCGTGGGCGGTCGCCGGGAGGGGTCCCGGCGGGCCGGCCGGTGGGATCAGGTCAGGCTCCAGGCGACGGAGACGACCGAGATGCCGACGCTGACACCGATGCTGGTGGCCCAGCCCGGGGCCTCCAGGGCCTCCAGCTCCTGCATCTCCAGCTCCGAGAGCGCCAGGTCCTGGAGCTCGGTCTCGATCGGGTTCTTGTCGCTCATGCGGTTCCTCCTCGGGAATGCTGCGGTGGGTGGTACGGCCGTGCGGGTGGTGCGGTGGTGCTCCATCACGGGCGCGCAGGGGACTGTGCGCCGTGGTGGTCCTGTCGGCCGCGGGCGCCGGGTGCGGCGCCTCGGGCGGCCTGGTCGGTGGCCTCGGTGAGGAGCGCGCGTACGTCGGCGGCGCTCAACTCGTCGAGGATGGGGAGGCCCGCTCCCCAGGCCCGCATGGTGCGGGTGGTGGCCCTGGCTATCTCGGTGCCGGTCGCGGTGACGGTGCGGTCGATGTGCCAGTGGCGCATCAGGGCCAGCAGGCCGTCGGCGGGGTCCTCGTCGAGCCAGGGGGCGTGGCCGCGCAGGGTGCTCCACAGGCGGCGGATGCGGTCGGGGCTGCCGAGGCGGGTGTCTCCGGCGAGGGTGCGCCGCCACAGCACCGGCCAGAGCGCGGAGACGGTCCGCATCTTGGCCAGGTTCAGGGTGGTGGAGAGTTCGTTGGCGATGGCCCAGCATTTGACGGCGTACGGGCTGCGGCCGATGTTGAGCAGGCCGATCTGGCTCTCGCCGCTCATCTCGGCGATGCGCAGGCGCAGTTCGGCGGGGACGGGCGTGCCGTGTGCGCGGTGGGCGGCCACGTGGTAGCCGGCGGCGAGGAGCCGGGCGGCGAGTTCCTCGACCTGGGCGTCCTGTTCGGGCAGGTCGGTGTGGTCGCCGGCGTACGGGCTGACGGTGCGGAAGAGGGCTTCGAGCACGCCGTCGGCAATCAGCTCGGGCGGCAGGGTGGCGGTGGCCTCGGCGGTCCACAGGGCGGCGACGGGCCGCAGGCAGGCGCCGGTGGCGAGGAGTTTCGCGCCGTCCTTGGCGAAGCAGGCGACGGTGCCCAGTTCGCTGCCGGTGCCCAGGGTGGTGGGGACGGCGAGGACCCGTACGGAGGTGCCGAGGGCGGGCGGCAGGACGAGGAAGCCGCTGCGCTGCGGGGAGTTCAGGTACTTGGGCAGTTCGGGCCGGGCGGCGGTGAGGGCGGCGAGTTTCGCGAAGTCGAGGGTGGTGCCGCCGCCGATGCCGATGACGAGTTCGCCGGGGGCGAGCAGGGCGGCGAGTTCGGTGGTGGCACGGACCCCGCCGGCCGGGTCGAGGGTGACGAGGCGGGGGTCGAGGCCGGCGGCGCGGACCTGTGCGCAGACCAGGGTGGTGACGCTCTGGCCGGCGACGGCCGGGTCGGCGAGGACGGTGACGGCCGGGGCGCCGTCGCGGCGCAGCCAGTCGGCGAGTTCGCCGATGGAGCGCAGCGGGGGTGCCGGCGGGACGAACGGGGGGCGGATGGCGCCCTTGCGGGCCCTGGCCCGGGCCGGTGCGGTGGCGTCGGTCGGGGCTGCGGTCGGGGCGGCAGGGGCCATGGGGTGGGTGTCCGGGAGGGTCGGGGCGGATCCGAGGGCGGCGTGGCGGGCGCCGGGTACAGCGGTGGTACTCACGTCAGCTCCTTGACCACGAGCACTCGTGCTCTGCATCGGTTACGGTGTGGGTTCCTGCCTCGGCCCGGCTCATTCCTTTGCCGGAAGCGGGGCCGAGGCAGGATCTGCGGCCGGGGGTCGTACCGCAGGGGGCGAGCGGGGCTCGCCGGTGGGGAAGGACGGGACGGGGGGACGTACCCGCCGTTCCCTCGGTTCTTGTGACGCGCGGCCGTACGGGCCCCGTGGGGCGGTACTGCCGGTGTGCGGGCCGTCGTCGCCCCTCAGGTCCTCAGGTCGCTGAGGCCGACCGGGCCGGCCGGGCCGCTGGGGCTTCCGGCGGAGCCGGGGTGGATCAGGTCGCGACGACGACCGAGACGCTGACCATGGTGCCGATCGAGACGCCGGTCCAGAAGCCCGGGGATTCGAGGGCTTCGAGCTCCTGCATCTCCAGCTCGGTGGTCTCCGGCTGGAACTCCTCGGTGGCCGGGGCGGTGATCTGGTCGGTGGGGTTCTGCTCGGTCATGGCGGTTTCCCTTGGTGTGGTGGTGCGGAGCGGTGGGTGTGGTGCGGGTGGTGGCGTGGTGCGGGTGGTGGTGCGGTGCGGGTGGTGTGCGCCGGGTGTGGTGCGGGGTCAGTTCCGGGCGGCGGACGGTGCGGTGGGCAGCAGGGCGTCCAGTCCGCTCTCGACGCAGGCCATGAGCTCGTCGAGCTCGGCGTCGGAGTAGGTCAGGGCGGGGACGAGCTGGATGCCGGCGGGGCCGGGGTGGACGATGGCGCCGGCCTGCCTGATCCGGGTGACCAGGTGGGCGACGCCGGCTCCGGAGAGGCGGTTGCCGCCCGGGGAGGCGATGTGCAGGGTGCGGAAGCAGCCCTTCCCGGAGGCGCCGACCACCAGGGGGTGGCGGGCGATCAGGTCCTCGACGGCGGCGTCGAGGCGGGCGGCGAGCGCCCGGCCGGCGACGACGGCGTTCAGGCGGTGCATCTCGGCGATCGTCGCGCCGATGGCGGCGCACGGTATGGAGCTGCCGCCCTGGGTCTCGGCGTGCGTGAGGATCGCGTCGTGCCCGATGAAGGCGTCGGCTATCTCTTGGGAGAAGACCACGGCGGAGGCCGGGCAGGTGCCGTTGGTGAGGCCCTTGGACGTGATGAGCACGTCCGGCTGTCCGGGCCAGGTCTGGGAGGCGAAGAAGGTGCCGGTGCGGCCGAAGCCGGTGGCGACCTCGTCGGCGACCAGCAGGTAGCCGGTTTCGTCGCGCAGCCGGACCAGTTCGGCGATGTACTCCTCGTCGAGGGGTACGGTGCCGGTGCCGAGGACCGGTTCGACGACGACGGCGGCGATCTGGTCGCCGCTGCGGGCCACGAGGTCGCGCAGTTCGCCGGCGTCGTTGGGCGTGACGTGCCGGATGAGCCGCTGGTCGACTCCGTAGACCCGCTGTCCGAGGTCCTCGCCGGTGAGGGCGAAGCCTCCGAAGGTCAGGCCGTGGAAGCTGCCGCGCAGGGCGACGACCAGGTTGCGGCGGGGCCGGCCGGCCAGGGCGTGGTAGTGCCGGACGAGTTTCATCGCGGCGTCGTTGGCGGCGCCGCCGCCGGAGGAGAACAGCACCCGGGCGTAGTGCTCGGGTCCGCACACCTGGAGGAGGGCGTCGGCGGCCCGCCGGGCGTAGGTGTTCTCGAAGCGGAAGGAGTTGAGGTAGGAGCCGGTGGTGGCGGCTTCGGCGATCGCGGCGGCGATCGCCTCGTTGCCGTAGCCGAGGTTGGCGTTCCACAGTCCGCTGTCGGCGTCGAGGGCGACGCTGCCGTCGGCGAAGGTGACGCGGTGCCCCCGGGCGGAGACGGCGCAGAGGCCGTCGTCGCCGTGGGTGCTCGGGGGGATCAGGTAGGGCCAGAGGGCGGAGGTGGTCATGGGGTGGCCTGTGCCTTCAGCAGGGCGACGCGGTGGCGTTCGCCGGGACCGGTCAGTTCTCGGCGTCCGGTGACCGTGAGGCCCGCCGCGGCGAGTTCGGCCTCGGTCACGGCGGCGCTCATGGTGGACACCGCGTCGACGCAGACGGTGACCGGGCCGGGCCCGGGCGCCGCGGGGACGATGGTGACGTTGCGGTGGGCGGCCCCTTCGGGCCAGTACTCGTACATGTCGTAGGTGGTGCCGCTCGCTCCGGTCACCCGGGCGCTGACCTCGGTGGGTCCGCCGGCGTCGCCGCGTTCCATGACGGACACGAGGAACTGTCCGCCGGGGGCGAGGTGGGCGGCGACGGCCCGGTAGAGGCCGGCGCGCTGGGCGGCGTCGAGCAGGGACAGGGAGGTGGTGCCGAGGACGATGTGGCCGTAGGTGCGGCCCAGGTCGAAGGCGGACATGTCGGCGTGGACGACGGTGGCGCGTTCGCGGAGCCTTCGGGGGGCTGCGGCGAGCCGGGCGTCGAGCAGGGCGAGCATGTCGGTGGACAGGTCGAGGGCGGTGACCTCGCGTCCGATGGCCAGGAGCGGGAGGGTGAAGCGGCCCGAGCCGGCGGCCAGGTCGAGTACGGCTCCGTCGGCGGAGCGTACGGCGGCGAGGATCTCGCGGACCTCGAAGCCGTCGGCGGCGGCGAGGTCGTCGTAGACGGGGGCGCCCGCGGTGTCGTACATCCCGCAGAGGCGGGCCCGGTCGCCGAGTTCGGCGACGCGCAGGCCGGCCCGGCCGGGGAGGGCGCGGGGGGCGGGTGCGGTCAGGGTCGTGGCGGTCATCGGACACCGGCCGGGATGCGGGCGTCGAGGCGGATGCCCCGGTCGGCGAAGAAGGTGCGGACCCGGTCGAGGACGGCCGGGGCGGCGAAGTCCTCGGCGGCGTCCTGGGCGGCCAGCAGGGCTTCGAGGGCCCGGGCGGTGGTGTGGCCGATGGTGAAGACGCGGCCGGAGTGGACGGCGTAGGCCTGGTCGGGGGTGAACAGCACCAGCGGCAGGCCGGCGTCGAGGAGGTCGCTCTCGTGACCGGCGGCGGACAGGCCCGGGGTGAGGCGGGCGCCGAAGCCGGAGACCTTCAGGCCGCCGATGTCCTGGGCGGTCAGCGTGCGCAGGGCCCTGACCGCGGCGAGGTAGCGGGCCAGGAAGGGGCGGACCTGGAGGGCCGCGGTCCGGGCCTCCTCGGGCACGACGGCGCCGAGGCTGACGGCGCAGGGGACTTCGCTGGCGGCGTTGACGTGTTCGAAGCGGGTGGCGAGGACCTCGGGCGCCTCGCCGACGGTGCCGAGGGGGGTGCCGCCCGGTGAGGTGGACACCGAGCCGTCGGGGCCGACGTACAGGCGCAGGCCGGGTCCGTCCTCCTGGCCGGCGGCGCCGAGGGCGGCGAGGTCGGCGATGACGACGGAGGGGGTGATGAGGAACTCGGGGAAGACGCCCTGGGCGAAGGCCCGGTCGGCGTCGGCGCAGAAGGCCGCGAAGTCCTCGGTGCCGAAGACGCGTACCAGGGTGGGGCCGAGCACCGACATGTAGGCGCTGGAGGCGTAGTCCTGGGTCTGGAGGTAGAAGTCCTCGCCGAGGGCGAAGTCGGCGCCCGGCTCGGCGAGGGACCCCTCGTAGCCGACGACCTGGGCGGCTTCGTCGCCGTCGGCGCTGCCGGGGGCGAAGACGAGGGTGCCCGGGCCGACGAGGCCGGAGGCCGTGAGGGCGGCGAGGTGGGCGCGGTCGGCGAGCACGATGGTGGCGACCGAGCCCGTGGGGACTCCTGCCGGGCGTGCGCCGCCCGAGCCCCACGACATGATGTGCTCCTTCGCGCGTCTGCGCGCTTGCGTTTCCATTGCAGTCCCGTCCTTGATGGCCTGGTGTCCTGGTGAGTCCTGGTTCCGTGGTGGTGCCGTGCGGTTCACGTGGTGGCGCGGAGGATCGCCTGGAGGTCGCCGAGCGCCTCCTGGGTGCCGAACATCTTGTTGACGCCGGTGGTGTTGAGTACGACCTCGTCGACGCCGGCGTCGCCGTACGCGGCGAGCCGTTTGGCGACGGTGTCCAGGTCGCCGGCGACGAACGCGCCCACGTCGACCACGCCCCGGGCCACCGACTTCACGTCCTCGCCCGCCACGTCCACACCGGCCCGCCGGAGCATGTCCAGGTAGTGCGGTGCCTGCATGTGGGCGTAGTTGCTCGCCATCGCGAGGCGTTCGGGTTCGGTGCCCTCGCGGTCGATCCCGACGGGGACCATCGCGACGATGCGCGGCCGTGTGGTGCGGCCGGCCCGGGCCATGCCCTCCTCCACGGCGGGGATCAGCACCTCGTGGATGTAGGAGGGCGGGGTGAGCCAGGTGATGACCGTGTCGGCCACCTCGCCGGCCAGGCGGGCCATGCCGGGGCGCAGGACACCGAGTCCGACGTCGACGCGGGGCGCGGCGCTGGGGGCGAGCTGTGCCTGGAAGCGGAAGTGGGGGCCGTCCATCTCGACGTGTTCGCCGTCCAGCAGGCGCCGTACGGCGGTGACGTACTGGCGTGCCACGGAGAGGGGTTTGTCGTACGGGGCCCCCAGGATGTTCGCCTGGAAGGCCGGGGCTCCCGGGCCGAAGCCCGCGATGACCGGGTGGCCGGTGGTGAGGGCCACCGAGCGGGCCTGGTTCGCGGCCTCGAAGGGGTGCCGCAGCGGCATCAGCGTCACACCGAAGCCCGTCGGAACCCTGAAGCCGGCCCCCGCGGCCCCGACGAAGGTCTGGTGGGGTTCCAGGATCATCGACTGCCCCTGCCACAGGCGCAGCGCCGAGGTCCAGTTCACCAGCCCCGCGAAGGGGAGTGCCTGCTCCAATCGGCGCGGCACGAAAGGTATCAGGACCGAAAAGTCCGTCATGGCGGTAGACGTCTCTCTGGTAGAGGGGGCGGGGGCGGGAGGGGTGGTGCGTGGCCGGCGGCGGTGCGGCGCGGGTGGCGCGGCGGGCCCGGCGGGCCTGGGGTGGTGCGGGTGCGCGGTGCGGTGGTGCTCGCTGCGGGTGGTGCTCGGTGCGGTTGCGCTTCGTGCGGTGGTGCGGGTGGTGCTTCGTGCGGTGGTTCTCGGTGGGGGTGACGCCGGGTGCGCGGGTCCGTCCGGTGGTCGGCCGGTCGGGCCCTCGCGGGCCGGGTCAGCCCCAGTCGTTGGTCTCCTTGCACAGGGGGGCCAGCACCGATCCGAGCGGGTCCGGGAGCCGGCCGGCCACCGCGTCGAGGAGCGTGCAGGGCGTGACCGGCTGGACCACGGGGGCGGGCTGGGGCACCGGCGTGGTCCCGTCGGCCTGGGCGGCGCCCTGGCCCGCGAGGGTCAGCAGCCCCCCGGCCAGCAGTACCGCCGCGGCGCGAGCGCCTCGGCGAGCGATGCCGGCCTGAACACCCACAGCGGCAGTGCGGTTCACGTTGTCCCCCAGTGATCGGATGGTGCGGTCTTCGGTCTGCGGTCTTCGGTCTGCGTTTCCGTTCCCGTTGCTTCCTTGCGAGGACAACTCTGCCTTCGCTCAAGCCCTGTTCGAGGGCTCTGACCGTGCAGCATCCTGCGCCTTCCCGTGCCGTTTCCTGCACGCCCCGCGAGCGCCCCCGCCCGCCGCCGTTCCGCCGTCCCCACCAGCCCCACGGGCCCCATGGGTCACGCCCGCCCATGGCGCCACGGCATCCCGCCGATGTATCTCTTACTCCTGGTAAATCGGCCATGAACACAGGGGGGAACTGTGGCGCAGCCAAGTCTGGAGTTCTTGGGCCTCGGCCCAGCCGAGGAGGCCCTTTACCGGGAACTCCTCCGCCGGGGGACGACCGAGCCGGGTCAACTTCACGCCACCGACGACACCCTCGCGCGGGTCACCGAACTGGGGCTCGCGACCAAGACGCTCACCGGCGCGCTCAGACCGGCCCAGCCTTCGAGAGCCGTCGAACGCCTCATCGAGAACATGGTGACCCGGCTCCAGGACGAACTGGAGGAGGCCGCGCGCCGGCAGGGGATCCTGGACTCCTTGCTGAGCGAGCGCGAGCCGGCCCCGCGCGCTCCGGTGGCCGCCCCGCACGACGCTCCCGCCGTCCAGCAGATCGAGGGGATGGACGCGGTGCGCTCGGCGATCGACGAGCTGACGTTCTTCGCGCGGACGGAGAACCTGACGACCAATCCGTACGGGATCCTCACCCCCGAGTCGATCGACATCTCCCGGCCGCTGGACCTGCGGGTGCTGCGGCGGGGCGTACGGATGCGCACCCTGATGGCCTCGCCCGCGCTCGACGATCCGACCACCATGGCGTACCTGCGCGAGCTCGCCGCCAAAGGGGCCCGGATCCGGATCTCCCACCAGCCCCTCGAACGCATGATCATCTGCGA
This sequence comes from Streptomyces sp. NPDC044704, assembly GCF_056433525.1. Lineage (NCBI taxonomy): Bacteria > Bacillati > Actinomycetota > Actinomycetes > Kitasatosporales > Streptomycetaceae > Streptomyces > Streptomyces sp. NPDC044704. The sequence goes on along the minus strand of NZ_JBWKGY010000024.1, from coordinate 17,744 downwards.
TCGGGCGGCCGCGCTCACGCCGATGGATCCGGCGCATACCGCCAAGGGGGCGCTCCTCACCCGCGAACCGGGCCTGGTGGCCACGCTGGTCGCCCTCTTCGAACGGATGTGGGCGATGGCGCAGGAGCTGCCGACGCAGGACACGGAGCAGCCCACGGAGATCGAGCGCAGGATCCTGCGCACGCTCTACAACGCGGACAAGGACGAGACCGGCGCCCGCGACCTCAACATCTCAGTCCGCACTTACCGCAAGCACATCGCGACGCTGATGCAGCGCCTGAACGCCGCCAACCGCTTCCAGGCGGCCCTCCTGGCACAGGAGAAGGGCTGGCTGTAGGGACGTACGTCCCGGGCGGGTCCGCCGCGCCGCAGCCGGCGGGACCCGCCCCCGAGAATTTTTTCCGGGCGGCTGTCACATCCGTGCGGCGGCGCGGGTCATAGGGGTGTCGAGCACAGCAACCCCGCCCCCGAGGAGCCCCCGATGTCCACCACCGCCACCGTCGTCACCCTGGTCGCCGCGTTCATGGCCGGTTTCTCCGGCGCCTCGATCTTCTTCGGGGCCAAGTTCACCGTCGAGCCCCTCGCCGCCTACGGTGTGCCCCGCAGCTGGTGGAACTGGCTCGGCGCCGCGAAGGCCGCCGGGGCGGCCGGTCTGGTCGCGGGACTCTTCGTCCCCGCGATCGGCGTCGCCGCCGCCATCGGGCTCGTCCTCTACTTCACGGGCGCCGTCATCACCGTGCTGCGCGCCCGCTCCTACGCCCACGTCGCGTTCCCGATGGTCTACGCCGCCCCGGCCGTCGCCGTCCTCGCCCTGATCTGAGCGGCGGGGGCGTGCGGTACCGGGTACTGCGCGTCAGCGCGGCCGCGGGGACCGGGCCACGGCGGGAACGCCGTGGCCCCCGCCGTGGCCCGGTCCTTCGCACCGCGCCGGGGCGCTCAGCCGACGCGTTCGACGCGCGCCCGCCGGATGAGGTTCTTCCCGGGCTCCCGCACCTGCTCGAAAGCCGCGTTGTTCAGCAGCGCGCAACTGCCCGACGGACCCGTCACCGTCACCGTCGTCGCCCGGCCGTTGTCCAGGTTCGTCACCTTCAGCTTCGTCCCCACCGGGAACGTCCCACTGCTCGCCGCCGGAGCACCCGCCTCACCGGACAACGTCACCGTCGACCCCGGGCAGACGACCTGCCCGGTCGCCGACGGCACCTTCGGACCGGCCGCACCGGCACCGGGCGTGGAACCGGCCGCAGGACCCGCCGGCGCACCGGCCTGCGCTCCCCCGCCGCCCGACACGCGTTCGACGCGCGCCCGCCGGATGAGGTTCTTCCCGGGCTCCCGCACCTGCTCGAAGGCCGCGTTGTTCAGCAGCGCGCAACTGCCCGACGGACCCGTCACCGTCACCGTCGTCGCCCGGCCGTTGTCCAGGTTCGTCACCTTCAGCCTCGTCCCCACCGGGAACGTCCCACTGCTCGCCGCCGGAGCACCCGCCTCACCGGACAACGTCACCGTCGACCCCGGGCAGACGACGTCGGGGGCCGCGGCGTGGCCGGTCGCCACCGTGACGGCGACGCCGCCGGTCACCAGCGCTCCCGCGACCACGGTGAACACGAGCTTCTTCACAGGACTCATGGTCCGTTTTCTGGACACTGACACTCCTCGATCCGATGGACGCTCCCCCACGACCTGCATACGGCCCGGGGTCGGACGCGAGTTCAGTTTTGTCACCGCTCCACAAATCCGCCTGCGACAGGTTTCGGCGCGGTTCGGGCACGAGACACCGCGCACCACGCCTCCGTGACAGCGTGCGGCCCGGATCACTTCACGGGATCGGCGGTCAGTTCTTCGCGCAGCAGCTCCGGCGCGTGCCGGTAGCCCATGATCAGGACGTCGCGCACGGCCGCCTTCGACGGGTCCACGGGAAGGATCGGACGCACCGCGTGGAGGATCTGGGCGTCGGCCCAGAACATGGTGTCCATCTGCTCGGTGAGGCAGAACTCGGTGACCAGTTCCCGGTCGAGGCCGTACACCTGCGATTCCCCGCCCCGGGCGTTGAAGCGGCCCATGAGGTGGATGACCCCGAAGTCGACCTCGTCGCGGTGCGGGCCCTCGGGGGTCGGCTCGCCCGTCTCGTCCGGGGTGCTGATGATGCGGAACTGGTGGCACTGGACGTCCCAGGGGTCGTCGAGCCAGGTGTCCTCGGGGACCGGGAACCGTTCGAAGTCGGACCGCAGGAGCCGGGTGAGGAGCGGGTTGTCCAGGGTGGTGCGGCTGAGCGGTGCGACGTCGCGGTCGATGCCGCCGGCGTAGTCGTTGGCGCCCATCGACTGGAAGTAGGGGCGGTGCGGGCGCAGCCGGACCTCTCCGGTGCGGGGGACGAAGAAGAACCGGTCGTAGCGGCGTTCCCGGAACCGGGACCCGCCCTTCAGGTACTGGTCCGTCTCCAGGTTCTCCCATTCGGCGGCCAGTTCCTTGACGTGCTGCCTCAATTCGGCGTCGATGACGAGCCGGTCGGCCGGAATCAATGAATATCCACTGGTCCGCAGTTCTTCTCGCACCTTGTTCTGCATTGCTGGCTCCTCCGTGCCGGATGTCACGCACTCCTGCTCCCCGAGGTTCCCACAGTGCTGCTGACGCTGAACTGACAGGGCGGACGGGTCAGGAGGACGTCAGCCGGTCGTCACACGGCCTGTGGTTCACTCGGCCGGTATGACAGAACAATTGGTGTCCTCACCCAGATCGGAACGCCGCTCGGTTCTGGAAGAAATCGTCGTGGCGGAATTCAAGACGGCACTGCTCATGCCCGAAGACGAGGAGCTGCCGCTGGAGGACAGCTTCTTCGAGCTGGGCATGACGTCCTTGCTGCTCACTCTGGTCAAGCAGCGGCTGGAGGGGCAGCTGGGGCGGGGCATCAGCAGCACGGCCCTGTTCAACCAGCCCACCGTCGAGCGGTTGACGGATTATCTGGCCTCCGAAGTACTGGCCGACATCTTCGACGCGAACTGAGAGAGGCGGCCGCCATGCCGGGAATGCCGAATCCTCCGGGAAATCCGGATCCGGACCTGCTGGAAAGGCTCGAAGCGGCGGAGGAGACGATCCGCCGGCAGCAGGGCGAGCTCGGGCAGTTCCTCCTGGAGAAGCACGAGCCGATCGCGGTGGTCGGCATCGGAATGCGTTTTCCCGGCGGGAACGATTCCCCTTCGGCTCTGGATTCCTTCCTGCGGGACGGCCGTTCCGGAATCGGGCCGCTGCCGCGCGACCGTTGGGTTCCGGAGGTGGCCGGGGGTGACATCACGGCGGTCGCCGGTGGTTTTCTCGACCGTATCGACGAATTCGATGCCCAGTTCTTCAACATTCCGCCGAAGCAGGCCCCTTTCATCGATCCGCAGCAACGGCTGCTGCTGGAGACGGTGTGGCAGGCCCTGGAGGACGCCAACATCGATCCGGCCGGCCTGCGGCACGGCGACGGCGGCGTCTACGTGGGGGCTTCGCCGCTGGACTTCGCGCTGGAGCTGGAAGGGCTCTCCGACGAGCAGCTCGACGGGAGCCTGACGACCGGGCTCGGCGGGTATTCGATGTCCGGCCGGCTCTCGTACTTCCTCGGCCTGCGCGGTCCGAGCCTGACGACGGACACGGCGTGCGCGGCCTCGCTGACCGCGCTGCACCTGGCGGTCGAGGGGCTGCGGCGCCGCGAGTGCGGCATCGCGCTGTGCGCGGCGGTGAACGCGCTGCACAATCCGCGCTCGTTCGTGATCCTCTCGCATGGCCAGATGCTCGCTCCCGACGGGCACTGCAAGACCTTCGACGAGAGCGCGGACGGTTACGCGCGCGCCGAGGGCTGCGGGGCGCTGGTGCTGAAGCGGCTGTCGGACGCGCTGGCGGACGGTGACACGGTGCTGGCGCTCGTACGGGGCACGGCGATCGGGCAGGACGGCGAGAGCGCGGGCCTCAGCGCGCCCAACGGCACGGCGCAGGAGGCCGTGATGCGGGCCGCGCTGGCCAACGCGCGGCTGGAGCCGGGCGACATCCAGTACGTGGAGGCGCACGGGACGGGGACGCCGCTGGGCGACCCGATCGAGCTCGGTTCGGTCAACGGGGTGTTCGGTGCCTCGCACGACGCGGAGAACCCGCTGACGATCGGCTCCCTGAAGGCCAACATCGGGCACATGGAGCCCGCGGCCGGGCTGGGTGCGGTGATCAAGGTGATCACGCAGATGCGGGCGGGGGCCTTCTTCCCGCACGTGTGGCGGAACCTGTCCGGGCGGATCCCCTGGGAGACGTACCCGATCACGGTGGCGACGGAGCAGCGGCCGTGGGAGGCGCCGGTGCGCCGGGCCACCGTCAACGGCTTCGGCGTCGCCGGGGCCATCGCGGTGGCGGTACTGGAGGAGGCCCCGCGGACCGGGCCGGCACCGGAACGCCCGGCGCAACAGGCGCAGGAGCAGGAACGGGAGCAAGAGCAGGAGCGGGAGCGGGAGCGGGAACAGGAGCAGGCGCAGGACCGGCCGCAGGAGCGGGCACGGCCCGGGCAGGTCTTCACCCTGTCGGCGAAGTCGCGGCCGGCGCTGCGCCTACAGGCCGAGCGGTACGCGCGCTTCCTCGCCGCGCACCCCGGTACCGGCCTGGCGGACCTGTGCCGGACCCGCGCCACGGGCCGCTCGCACTTCCGGTACCGGGCGGCGGCGGCCGTCGCCGGCACGGGCGACCTGGGCGCCCACCTGGAGCGGTGGAGCGCCCCGCCGCGCGGGGAGGAGAAGCCGGACGCCTTCCGCAAGGTGGCCTTCCTGTTCACCGGCTCCGGTTCGCAGTACGTGGGCATGGGGCGGTCCCTGTACGGCCGCTTCCCCGCGTTCACCCGGTACGTGGACGAGTGCGACGCCCTCTTCGCCCCGCTGCTCGGGCGTTCCGTGGCCGCCGTGATGTTCGGCGAGGCGCCCGACGCCGAGGAGACCCTGGCCCGTACGTCCTTCACGCACGCGGCGCTGTTCACCCTGGAGTACGCGCTGGCCCGGCTGTGGCTGTCGTGGGGGGTGCGGCCCGGGGTGCTGATCGGGCACAGCGTCGGGGAGATCGTGGCGGCGACGGTGGCCGGGCTGTTCACGCTCGCCGACGGGATCACCTTCCTCGCCGCCCGGTCCGCGCTGATCGAATCGGTGTCGGCGGCGGAGCCGGGCGGCATGGCGGCGGTGTCGGCGGCGGCGGACGAGGTGCGGCCGCTGCTGAAGGTCTGGCCGGACCTGGCGGTCGCGGCGGTCAACGCGCCCGGCCAGTGCGTGATCTCGGGCGGGGAGGGGTCGCTGGCCGAGGCGGTCGAGTCGCTGCGCGAACGGACGTGGACGGTCACGCCGTTGCAGGTGACGGCCGCGTTCCACTCGCCGCTGATGGCCGGGGTGTCCGAGCCCCTGGCGGAGGTGCTGGGCCGGATCTCCTTCCACGAACCGCGGCTGCCCCTCGTGTCGAACCTGACGGGGCGGATCGCGTCGCCGGCGGAGCTGGCCACCCCCGGGTACTGGGTGCGGCACGTGACCGAGACGGTCGAGTTCGCGGCCGGGGTGCGCGCCGTCGCGGAGCGCGGCCGGCACGTGTTCCTGGAGGTCGGGCCGTCGTCGGCGCTGACCTCGCTGGCCCGGCGCTGCGTCCCGCAGGAGCAGCACCGCTGGCTGAGCTGCCTGCGTGCCAAGGACACCACCGGCGCCTCGCTGGACGCCGCGCTGGCGGGTGCCTACACGGCCGGGCTGAACATCGCCTGGGGCGAGGTGTACGCGGGCGGCCCCGGGCGGCGGATCCCGCTGCCGGGGTACGCCTTCGACCGGCGCCGCTACCGGCTCCCCGCCCGCCCGGCGGCGCGCGGGACCGCCGACACCCATCCACTGCTGGGCCGTGAGGTCCAACGGGACGGCGGGCAGCGGGAGTTCACGGCGCGCATCAGTGCGGGACGGCCCGCGTACCTGGCGGACCACACGATCGGCGGGCAGGCGTTCCTGCCCGCGGCCGGATACCTGGAGCTGCTGCTCGCGGTACAGGACGAGGTCCACGGCGACACCGGGCGGGCGGTGGAGGACGTGCGCTTCCACGAGGCGCTGTTCCTGACCGACCGGCCGACGCTGCTGCTGACCCGGGTGCGGCCCGGGCCGGGCGGGCGGCTGGCCGTGGAGGTGTCGAGCCGGCCGGCCGACGAGGCCGGGGGCGCCGAACGGCTGCACGCGACGGCGTGGATCGCGGCGGCGGCGGAGCGGGCGGGCAGCGGACTCGCGGGCCCGGGCCGGGAGCTGCTGGGCCTGCTCGGGGCGATGGAGGACGAGGAGCCGGCGCGGGTACTGGACGGCGAGGAGGTACGGGCCGCGTACGGGCGGGCCGGGCTCACGTACGGGCCGCAGTTCAGCCGGACCCGCCGGGTGGCGGCGTACGGCCCGGACTTCGCGGTGGCGGAGCTGTCGGGGGCGGACGTCTCCCGGGCGGAGCACCTGCCGCCGCCGGTGCTGGACGGGGCGACGCACGCGCTGGCCGCGCTCACCGACGACGGGAACCGGTACGTGGCCACGAGCGTGGCCCGGCTGCGGGCCTTCAAGAAGCCGCGCGGGGAGGTGCTGCGGTCCGCCGCGCGGGTGCGGCGCGCCGCGGATCCCGTCGTCGGCGCGGGCGGTGACCCGGCGTTCACCCTGGACGTGCTGCTGCTGGACGGCGGGCCCACGGGCGGCCGGCCGGTGATGGAGCTGTCCGGGATGGGCTTCACCCGGCTTCCGGACCGCCCGGCCCCGGCGGCGGACACCGCCCGGGAGGCGGAGCTCGCGGCGGCCGCGGCGCCCCTCGACCCGGCGGTCCTGGCGCAGGCCCCGCCGGAGGAACGGCACGGCGTGCTGGTCGCGCTGGTCCGGGGCACGGTCGCCGCGCTGCTCGCGATCGACGACCCGGAGTACGTGGACACCCGGGCGGGCTTCCTGGAGCTGGGCGTGGACTCGCTGACGGCGATCGTGCTGAAGAGCCGGCTGGAGGCGCGGCTGCGCGTCCCGCTGCTCTCGTCGACGGTGTTCGACCACCCGTCGGTGGAGGAACTCGCCGCCCACCTGGGCCGGACCCTCGCCCCGGAACCGGCCGCGCACCCGGCCCCCTGAGCCGGCCGGCCCGGCCCACCCACCCACCCACCACACGACCACACGGACGACACGACGGGGGATCCCCATGGACGACGAAGACAACCACCGTACGGAGGACCGGACGCTGGCCGCCCGCGCGGCGCTGCACGCCCGGACCCGGCCCGATCACCCGGCGGTGATCTGCGAGGGCCGCACGCTCACCTACGGCGAGCTGCACCGCGAGAGCAACCGGACCGCGCACGCGCTGCTGGCCGCGGGCCCCGCCGCCGGGATGCGGGTGGGCTACCTGGGCCGGGAGTCGGAGCACTACTACGACCTGGCGCTGGGCTGCGCGAAGAGCGGTGCGGTGCTGGTGCCGGTCAACTCGCGGCTGACGCCCGGCGAGGTCGAGCACGTGCTGCGCGATTCGCAGGCCGGGCTGCTCTTCGTGGAGCGGGAGTTCCGGCCGGTCGTGGACAAGCTGCTGCCGCTGCTGCCCGAGCTGCGGCAGGTCGTGGAGATGGACTCCGACCGGCACGTGGCGGGCGGGTTCCTGGAGTGGAAGGCGGGGCGGCCGGACAGCGAGCCGTCGGCGGCGGGCGCGGCCGGGTTCGACGACGCGGTGGCGCAGCTGTACACGAGCGGGACGACGGGCCTGCCGAAGGGCGTGGTGCTGGCGCAGCGGACGTTCTTCACCTTCATCGCCGACACGCGGGCGCAGGGGGTGGACTGGATCGACTGGCGGCCCGAGGACCGGGGGCTGAGCTGCTTCCCCGGCCTGCACACCTCCGGCTTCGGCTGGTTCATGCACGCGTTCAACGCCGGTGCCACGACGGTGATCATGCGTCAGTTCATCGCGGACGAGGCGACCCGGCTGATCGGGGCGCACCGGATCACGACGCTGTGGGCGGCGCCCGCGATGCTACGGATGATGCTGACCGAGCGGGGTACGACGCGGGAGACGTTCCGGTCGCTGCGCAAGGTGGTGTACAGCGGGTCGCCGATCGACCGCGAGCTCCTGCTGACCTGCATCGACGTACTGGGCTGCGAGCTGGCGCAGGGGTATTCGTCGGCGGAGGCGGGCAGTTTCGTGACCTGTCTGGCGCCGGCGGACCACACCCCGGACAGCCGGGTGCTGGGTTCGGCGGGGCGGGCGTGTCCCGGCAACGAGGTGCGGATCCTGGACGAGGACGGCAACGAGCTGCCGCCGGGCGGGGTCGGACGGGTCGTCGTCAAGAGCCCGGCGCGTTTCCTCGGGTACTGGCGGCTGCCGGAGGTGACGGCACGGTCCCTGTCGGGCGAGTGGCTGTCCATGGGGGACATGGGTCACCTCGACGCGGACGGCTACCTGTTCCTGGTGGACCGGGTCAACGACACGATCATCGTCGCGGGTCAGAACATCTATCCGACCGAGGTCGAGAACGCGCTGCGGGAGCATCCGGCCGTCGAGGAGGTCTCCGTGTACGGGGTTCCGCACCCGGAGTGGGGCGAGGCGGTGCGGGCCGCGGTGGTGCTGCGTCCGGGCGCCGCGGCCACGCCGCGGGACTTCCTGAGGTTCCTCAACGGCAGGATCGCCGGGTTCAAGATCCCCACGGGCTACGACCTGGTCGGGGCGCTGCCGCGCAACCCCACCGGGAAGGTGCTGCGGCGGGTGCTGCGGGAGCGGTTCACCGCCCCGCGGGCCGATGCCGCCGCGCCCGCGGTGTAACCGGCGTGGACGGGACCGTCGTACGGCCGGCCGCGCCCGCGGGTCCGCTGCCCGAGGTGCAGGGCGCGGCGCGGTGGCTGCATCCGGCCGACGCCGAACCGGACGGCGAGGTAAGGCTGTTCCTGCTGCACCACAGCGGGGGCGGGGCCTCGATGTACCGGGAGTGGGCGGGGCTGCTGCCGTCGGTGGCGTGCCGGGCGGTGCAGCTGCCCGGGCGGCAGGAGCGGCGCCGGGAGGCCCCGTACACGCGGCTCGGTCCGCTGGCGGAGGCTCTGGCCCGGGTGGTGTCCGACGAGCCGGACGAGCGCCCGTACGCGGTGTTCGGCCACTCGATGGGGGCGCTGCTGGGGTACCGGCTGACGGTGGAGCTGGAGCGGCGGGGCCTGCCGGCGCCGGTGCTGCTCGCGGTGTCGGGCTGGGCTCCGGCCGGGTTCTCGGCGCCGGCCGGGCTGTCGGCCGATCCGCTGGAGGCGCTGCGGCTGCTGGGCGGGCTGCCGGCGGCGGTCGAGGGCGATCCGGCGCAGCTGGCGGCGGCGGTCCGGGCGATGGGCGCGGACGCCGCGGTGTGCGCGGACCGGCCGGAGGACGGGGCGGCCGTGGGCTGCCCCGTCGTCGCGTACTGCGGGCGGGAGGATCCCCTCCTCGCGCCCGGGGCCATGCGGTCGTGGGCGGGCCGGACTCCGGAGTACCTGGGGTGCCGGACCTTTCCGGGGGACCACTTCTACCTGCGGACCCACGCCCGCGCCATCACGGCCGACCTGGCCCAGCTGCTGCCGCGGTACGCCGCGGGGCGCTGAGCGGGCGGCCCCGCACGGCGATCACGCCGACCCCATCGACCCATCGGCCCGTCGCCCCGTCGACCCGTCGACCCAGGAGGTTTCCCCATGCTGCCCCGACCGAACGAACTCCTCGCGCGCTACGTCGCGTTGTGGAACGAGACCGATCCGGCGCGCCGGCGCGAGAGGGTGGAGGCCCTGTACGCGCCGGACGCCGTGTACGTGTTCTACCGCAAGGATCCGATCCGCGGTCACGCGGCGATCCTCGACCAGCTGGCGTACACGCACCAGGTGTACGGGCCGATGGGCTACGAGTTCCGGTCCTCGAACAACGCGACCGGCCACCACGACGTCGTCCGGTTCAACTGGGTGATGGTCTCGGCGGCCACGGGCGAGATGGAGATGTCGGGCCAGGACATCGTCGTGCTCGCCGAGGACGGGCGAATTCAGGCCGACTACCAGTTCCACGACCGCATGCCCTCGTCGTTCGTCTACGACGACGGCTACGAGGAGCACGGCGTGGCGGTACGGGCGGCCCGGCCGCGGCGGACCGGTGTCGCGGGCCCCTGACCGGGGGCGGACGCGCACGCACCCCGGCCCCGCGGCATCGACGTGCCGCGGGGCCGGTCGCGTACCGGATGGTGCGTCAGTGCGCGGCGGCCGTCACGGTGTCCGGGCAGTACTGCCGCAGGAGGAGCTCGGTGGTGGCGACGGCCATGCGGGCCGGGCCGGCCGCGCCGAGGACCTCGCCGTTGGCGAGGAGGCCCCCGACGATGAGCATCAGCGTGTCGGCCAGGGCGTCCGGGTCCTCGGCCCCGGCCTGGGCGCCGCGGTCGCGGAGCCAGTTGCGCAGGCCCGTGAGGTGCAGTTTCGCCTCCTGGCGACCCGGGTGCCGCGGGTCGCGGAACTCGCTGGAGGTGTTGTAGTAGATGCAGCCGTGGAAGTCCGGTTCCTGGACGCTGGTGTGGAAGAACTCCATCAGGGCCAGGATCTGGCGGGCAGGGTCGCCGGTGTGGGGCGCCGTGACCTCCTCGGCCCGCTCCCACCACTGGGCGTCGCTCTCGCGGAGCCAGGCGGCGATGAGTTCGTCCTTGCTGGCGAACTCGCGGTAGAGCAGGCTCTTGCCGACTCCGGTCGCGTCGATCACCTGCTGCATGCCGACGGCCCGGACCCCCTGTTCACCGAAGAGTTTGGCCGAAGCCTCCAGAATCCGCCGCCGCGTGCCTGGTGCCGGTGTGCGCGCCATGTCTGAACTCCTTCCCCTCTCCCCCGCGGATCCCAGCATACGTTTGACACAGGGGTTTGTGAGCGCTAGAAATGGACCGATCAGTCCGGGACTGATCGGTCCGTCATTCTTCCTGTTGCGCTCACCGCTTCCGACGACACTCCGATCGGAGTCTGATCATGACCGAGGCATCCCCCACCTCTCCTCCTGTCGCACGGGCGTTACCGCCCGCTCCCGCGGTCAAGAGCCTTCCGCTCCTGCTCCTGGTCGTGTGCGCGGTGCAGTTCCTCGACGCGATGGACATCGCGAGCATGGGACCGGCCCTCCCCCTGGTCCAGGCGGACCTGGGGATGTCCACCTCCGCGCTCCAGTGGGTCGTATCGGCCTACGCGCTCGGCTTCGGCGGCTTCCTGCTGCTGGGCGGCCGGCTGGCCGACCTCTACAACCGCAAGAAGCTGCTGATCGGCTGGCTGGTGGTCTTCGTGGTCGCCAGCATCCTGGGCGGCATCGCCGACGACGGCGTGGTCCTCGTCGTCGCCCGGCTCCTCAAGGGCATCAGCGCCGGCATCACCGCGCCGGCCGCCATGGCCATCCTGCTCGACGCCTTCCGTGACGAGCAGTCACGCAACAAGGCCCTCGGCACCTTCCTCGCGGTCGCCTCGGCCGGTTACTCCCTCGGCCTGATCCTCGGCGGCCTGATGGCGGGCGTCTCCTGGCGGCTCGTCCTCTTCGCCCCCGCCGTCGCGGGCGTGCTGGTCGCCCTGCTCGCCGCTTCGGTCGTCCCCTCTCAGCAGGACGCGGGCAAGCGCGGCAGCATCGACATCCTCGGCGCCGTCACCGTGACGGCCGGAGCCGTGGCCCTCGTGTACGGACTCAGCCGGGCCGCCAGCGACGGCTGGGGCGATGCGCAGACGATCGGCTCGCTCCTCGCCGCCGCCGTGCTCTTCCCGCTGTTCGCCGTCGTCGAGAGCCGGCACCCGGCCCCGCTGGTCCCGCTGTCCGTCTTCCGCAAGGGCCAGCTGACCCGCGCACTGGTCGCCATGCTCTTCTTCGGCGCCTACGTCTCCTTCCAGTTCGTCCTGACCCTCTACTACCAGGAGCAGCTGGGCTGGAGCCCGCTCCAGGCCGGACTCGCCTTCCTCCTCGGCGGCGTCCTGACCGCCGGCACCGCCCGCTACGGCGCCGCGCTGGTCACCAAGTACGGCGCCTGGCCCGTCGCGACCGGCGGCCTGGTCCTGCTGAGCATCGGCTACCTCGGCTGGGTCCTGCTGCTCGGTCAGGTCGACCCGCTGGTCACCCTGTTCGCCCAGCAGCTGCTCGGCGGCCTCGGCTTCGCCGCGGTCTACCCGGCGCTGAACATCGCCGCCGTCGGCACCGCCGCCCCGGACGAGCAGGGTCTGGTGTCCGGCCTCTTCAACGCCGGCGCGCAGATCGGCAACGGCGTGGTCATCGCGATCACCGCCACCGCCTTCTCCCTCTCCGCCGGCGGGATCGCCCCCTACCGGGCCGGCCTGTGGACCGTCACGGCCATCACCCTCGCCGTGACCGCCGTGGCCCTCGCGGGCGCCGCCCGCTACCGCAAGTCCGCCACCGCCTGACCGGACCCGGGGGCGCCGCCGCGGCCGCGCCCCCGCCCCCCGAACGCCGTGCAACACGTCAGGCGCACCCATTGGATCCCCCGCATCCGGCGCCGGACGTGTTGCACGGCATTGTCGTGTTTGCCCCCGGGTACGACGCCCCCGCGTCGGCCGGGGGCTTCATTGACATGCTCCTACCTGACCAAGTACGGTCGGGACCGATCGGTCCACTAGGAATTCAGTCTCGTTCCGGACGTATATGACTCGCCCGGCGCCCGTGCACACGACACCGTTCTCTTTCCATCTCGCGGGGAGATGTTTGTGTTGCTGTTCTCAGTCCTAGGTTCCATAGAGATAATGAAGCACCGCGGCGCCGTACGGCTCGGCGGCGCCATGCAGCAGACCCTTCTCGCGGCCCTGCTGGCCGCCGGCGGATCGCTCGTCACGGTCGACGCCCTCATCCTCGAACTGTGGGGCACCACTCCCCCCGCCAAGGTCGAGAACGCCCTCCAGGCGCAGGTCAGCAGGGTCCGCAGGACGCTTTCGGCCGTCGAGCCCGACCGCGAGGGATCCCGGGTGGTGACCAGCACCTCGGGCTACATGTTCCTCTTCGACCGGTGGGAACTCGACGCCTACTTATTCCTCGACACCGTGGACGCCATCCACGCGCGGACCGGAAACGACAGCCTCTCCGAACACCGGCAGAACATCGCCGACCTCCGCGAAGGGCTTTCGCGCTGGCGGGGGCCCGTATTCGGCGGACTCGCGGGCGGCCCGATCTGCCGGACGGCTTCCGCGAGATATCTGGAGGCGAGAAATTCGGCACTGATTCTGCTCTACGATCTAGAACTCCGCACCGGCGGACACGAGCGGATTCTCCCGGAGCTCACGGAGCTCTACTCCCGCAACCCGAACCACGAGCAGTTCTGCATGCTCCTCATGCGGGCCCTGTACCGCTCGGGCCGGCAGCTCGACGCCCTGACGGTGTACCGGCAGTGCCGGCACAACATGATCGAGTCCCAGGGCATCGAACCCTCCCCCGTCCTGAGCCAGTACGAGCGGGCGATCCTCACCCACGACCCGATGCTGCTCCAGGACGAGCCCTACTGGCCCGTGCCCGCCCTCGCCGCGAGCTAGGACGACGGCCATGGCCGACGCTGACGCCGACGCCGGTGTGCTGCTCCTGATCGCGCACGGCAGCCGCGATCCGCGGCACGCGGCGACCGTACGGGCCCTCACCCGCCGGGTCCGGTCGATGCGGCCCGGACTGCGCGTGAGCACGGCCTTCCTGGACTTCGATCCGCCCTCCGTACCGGGGGAGCTGGACCGGATGGCCCACTTCGGCGCCCGGCGGGTGGTGGCGCAGCCCCTGCTCCTGACCCGCGCCTTCCACGCGAGGACCGACCTGCCCGACGCGCTGCGCGGAGCCCCGGCGTCCCTCTCCGTACGGCAGGCCGGGGTGCTCGGACCGCACTCCCTGCTGACCGCCGCGCTGGAACGCCGGCTCACCGAGGCGGGCCTGGACCCCGGCGACCGCGCCGCGACCTCCGTCGTGCTCGCCTGCGCCGGCACCACCGACCCGCAGGCCGTCGCCCTGCTCGCCGGGACCGCCCGGCAGTGGCGGCGCACCGGCTGGTACGACGTACGCCCCGCCTTCGCCTCCGGCGGCGCCTTCCCCCGTACCGGGGAGGCCGTACGGGCCCTGCGCGCCGACGGCGCCCGGCGGGTGGCGGTGGCCCCCTACGTCCTTGCCCCGGGCAGGCTCCCGGACCGGATCGCGGACGGCGCCGCCGAGGGCGGCGCGGACCTCCTGGGCGCCGTCCTGGGCGCCGCGCCCGAACTCGCCCGGCTCGTACTGCGCCGGTACGACGCCGCCGTACGCGCCCCGGCCCTGACGGGCTGACACCGACGGGTCATCTCCGCCCGGGCGAAGGGGACCCGGTGCTCCTTCCGGCGCCCTTGCGGCGCGGGCGGCCGGAGCCGGCGGCGGCCGGCGCGGCGAGCAGCCCGCGGCGGCGGAGCATCCGGCGCTCCACCGGGCAGAACACCAGCAGGTCGACGGCGATGCCGACCAGCAGGATCAGCCCGATGGCGAGGAAGATCCGCGCCATGTCCGAGGTCTCGCGCCCCGACTCCAGCAACTGGCCGAGGCCGAGGCCCAGGTCGGGGGAGCTGGCGATGATCTCGGCGGCCATCAGGGAACGCCACGAGAAGGCCCAGCCCTGCTTCAGCCCGGCCAGGTAGCCGGGGAACGCGGCGGGCATCACGATGTGCCGGGCGCCGCGCAGCCCGGTCGCACCGAGGGAACGGCCGGCCCGCAGGTACAGCGGCGGGACCTGGTCGATGCCGGAGACGAGGCCGTTGGCGATGGAGGGGGTGGCGCCGAGCAGGATGACGGCGTACATCATCGAGTTGTTCAGGCCGAGCCACAGCACCGCCGGGGGCACCCAGGCCACCGACGGCAGCGACTGGAGCCCCGACAGGACGGGGCCGATCGCGGCGCGCACGGTCTTCACCCGGGAGACGAGCAGTCCCAGCGGCGTGCCGATGGCCAGGGCCAGCAGGAAGCCGGACAGGCCGCGCCAGATGCTGGTCCACACGACGTCCAGGAGGGTGCCGCGCAGCCACAGGTCGGACAGGCTGTCCCACACCGCGGCGGGTGGCGGCAGCATGTAGTCGTCGGTGACCTGGGCGAGGGTGAGGGCCTGCCACACCGTCAGGACCAGGACGACGGCGAGCAGCGGCGGCAGCGCCTTGGCCGCGAGGACCCGCCGCAGCGGGGTGCGCATGTCCTGGTGGGTGTCGAGCGCGTCCAGCCCGGCCAGTTCGTTCGCACCGGGCCGGGGCCCGAGGTCAGTGGCGGCCATGGCGGCGGATCTCCCCACGCAGGTGTTCGGTGATCTCCAGGGACAGGTCGGCGACGTCGGTGTCCTCGGTGCGGCGCGGCTGCGGGATGTCCACGGTCCATTCCTTCGCGACGCGTCCGGGCCGGGAGGAGAGGAGGACCACGCGCTGGGCGAGGCGGACCGCTTCGCGGACGTTGTGGGTGACGAAGAGGACGGAGAGGTTCGTCTCGGCCCAGATGCGGGTGAGTTCGCCGTGGAGCACGTCGCGGGTGATGGCGTCGAGGGCGGCGAACGGCTCGTCCATCAGGAGCAGTCGGCTGTCCTGGGCGAGGGCGCGGGCGAGGGCGACGCGCTGGCGCATGCCGCCGGAGAGTTCGTGGACGCGCTTGCCGTACGAGCCGCCGAGCCGCACCAGTTCCAGCAGCCGCTCTGCCTCGGGCCCCCGGTCGGCCTTGGCGACCCCGCGCAGACGCAGGGCGAGTTCGATGTTCTTGCCCGCGGTCAGCCACGGGAAGAGGGCGTGCTCCTGGAACATCAGCGCGGGACGGCCCTCGGTAGCGATGGTCCCGCCGGTCGGCTCTTCCAGTCCCGCGACCAGGTTGAGCAGGGTGGACTTCCCGCACCCGGAGGCCCCGAGGAGGGTGACGAACTCGCCGGGGCCGACGTCGAGGGTGATGTCGTCCAGGACCGTCTGGGGGCCGGCGCGGCCGGGGAAGGACTTCGAGACGTGTTCGATGCGGACGGCGCTGCGGACCGCCGTGGTGTTCTCCGCGTTGACCAGAGCGGTCGCCATCGCCGGTCACCTCCCTTGGTCGTCGGTGCCCGCGCCCGGGGTGACGGCGGGCTTGTGCAGGGAACCGAGGACCTTGTTCAGCGGCCCGAGGTCGTAGATGCCGGTCAGGTCGGGCTCCTCCAGCAGGCCGGCCGCGACCGCGTGACCGGCCTGGGCCCGCAGGGTCGCGGCGAGGGGGTCGTCGGTGACGAGGATGCCGGGCCAGGCCCGGTCGATGACCCCGGCCTCCAGCTCCTTGCCGCTCAGGGACTTCAGGGCGGCGTTGGCGGAGGCCTTGGCCCGGTCCGGGTCTGCGTTGATCCATTCGTTGGTCTTCACCGTGCCGCGCAGCACCGCCTCGACGACGTCCGGATGCGCCTTCAGGAACTTCTGCGACACGATCACGTTCGTGATCACGAAGGTGCCGCCGGGCCACAGGTCCCGCTCGTCGAGGAGCACCCTGGCGCCTTCGGCGACCAGTTTGGAGGCCGTCGGTTCCGGTACCCAGGCTCCGTCGACCGAGCCGGACCGGTAGGCGTCCGGGGTGATCGTGTTGTCCGTGCGGACGACGGACACGTCCCCCTTGCCGCTGGTCGCGTCGACCTTCCAGCCGCGTGCGGAGATCCAGTGGAGGAAGGCGACGTCCTGGGTGTTGCCGAGCTGCGGGGTGGCGATCCGGCGGCCCTTGACGTCGTCGGGCGTTTTGATCCTCGCCGGGTTCACGACGAGTTTGACGCCGCCCGATGCGGACCCGGAGATGATGCGCAGGTTCTCGCCCTTGGACTTGGCGTAGCCGTTGACCGCGGGTGAGGGCCCGATGAAGCCGATGTCGACGGAGCCCGCGTTGAGGGCCTCGATCTCGGCCGGTCCCGCGTTGAAGGTGACGGTCTTCAGGGTGGTGCCGCCCAGTTCCTTCTGGATCAGGCCTTCGCGCACGCCGACCAGGGCGGTCGCG
The DNA here is from genome assembly GCF_056433525.1 of Streptomyces sp. NPDC044704. Lineage (NCBI taxonomy): Bacteria > Bacillati > Actinomycetota > Actinomycetes > Kitasatosporales > Streptomycetaceae > Streptomyces > Streptomyces sp. NPDC044704. The sequence continues at coordinate 821 of NZ_JBWKGY010000024.1, read as the reverse complement.
TGGGTGAGGTTGGGGAAGTAGCCGAGCCGTACGGAGTCCGCCGAGAGCTCCTCGCCGACGGCGGCCACCGGAGCCTGCGGGCCGGGCGCCGACTCGGCGGCCTTGGAGCCGTAGCCGCAGGCGGTCGCGGCGCAGGCGAGGAGGAGCAGACAGAGCGGGGCGGCGGTACGGCGAGGACGGCGAGGACGGCGCGGTGAGGGCATCGTCAGGGGGTCCGTTCGTTCTCGGTGAAGGCATCGCCCGCCATGCCCGCGGTCAGGGTGGTTCCGTCGGCGGGGTCGATCAGCAGGAAGGACCCGGTGCGGCGGGAGTCGGCGTAGGCGTCGAGCGCGAGGGGCTCGGCGGTGCGGACGACGACGCGGCCGATGTCGTTGGCGACGAGCCGGCCGGGGTTCAGGTGCTGGGACAGGTCGTCGAGGGTCAGCCGGGAGGGGATCTCCTTGACGATCGCCTTCACCGTGCGCGTCGTGTGCTTGACGAGGACGCGCTGGCCGGGGGTGAGGGGCCGGTCGGCGACGTGACAGACCGTCGCGGTGATCTCCCGGGTGGATTCGGGAGGGCTCGTGGAGGGGGCGATGAGGTCGCCGCGGGAGACGTCGATGTCGTCCTTGAGCCGGAGCGTGACCGACTGGGGGGCCCGGGCGATGTCGACGCTCTCGCCGAGGGCGTCGATGCCCTCGATGACGGAGGTGCGGCCCGAGGGCAGGACGGTGACGGCTTCGCCGGCGCGCAGGACGCCGGAGGCGATCTGGCCGGCGTAGCCGCGGTAGTCCGGGTGCTCGGCGGACTGGGGGCGGATCACGTACTGGACGGGGAAGCGG
>NZ_JBWKGY010000023.1:0-121589 GCF_056433525.1 Streptomyces sp. NPDC044704 | reverse complement strand
CACTCGCTACGACAAAACCCGCGAGTCCTACCAGGCAGCCGTCACCATCGCATCCCTGTTCCTCTGGCTAAAGCCCCTTTGAAGACAGTGCCTAGTCATCTCATGGTGAAACTCCTGGTACAACCTGGTAGGGGCGTCACGTGACGCCCCCTGATTTGTCACGTGACGCCCTGCAGATCCGTCATGTGACGCCCCCTGGCTCAGATCCCCCTCGGCGCAGGCGGTGTCATGTGACGCTGCCTGAGCCCGAACAGGAGCCTCGTCAGAAGGCGTCACGCGAAGCCCTCTGGCGTTTTCCCGCTTATGTCGGAGCCTGCGGTCGTGTTGCGAACTGGACAGAACGGCAGCCGCGCCGTCCCAGTCGATGCCCCGACCGGTCGCCGCGTCCGCGCCGAGCGGGATCGTGCACGCATAGGTCGCCGGTTTCGGGTTCCGGCCGCCGCGGGCGTTCTCCGTCTTCTTGATCAGGTGCACGGACTCGGCCGCGATGAGCACCTTGTGCACCGTCTCCTTGCTGCACCGGCCGACCGCCATCAGTGTGTCGACTCCGAGAAAGGCATTGGTACCGTCCTCGTTCGCGGCCTGGCCTACAGCCTGCAGAATGGCGAAGAACGAGGCGCCGAGCGCTTTCCATTCGGGCCGGTCCTTGGTGGCCTTCGGGACATGCTTTGCGGACCGAACAAGGAACCATCGCCACGAGTGGGCGGGAGCGCAGCCCCGCGCGATCGCTCCAGGCTCGACATCTTTTCCCCAGTCCGTCATACGTCGAGAATAGCGCCTTAGTTTCCCTACGGGCAACCATCGCCTACCCAATGGAAACCTGGATGGGGCTAGGTTGCCCTAAACTCTCCCGCGAGCATCTGGGCTGGATATGATGGGAGGCATGGACAAGGCGGCGAAGCGGCAGGCCCAGGAGGCCATTACCGAGCTGGAACTCAGATTCATCGAAGCAGTCGAACACGGACGGCTACGCGCGGAACTCACATACGAGCAGCTCGGCAGCTGTGTCGGCATGTCCAAGAGTCAGATCAGCAAACGCCAAGACGGCGCGATCAAGTACAACCTGCGTGAGGCCTACTACATCGGTCGACTGTTCGGCGTCGACCCCCTCGTCATGGCAGCCGGCCTGGGTGCTTGGCTGAACAGCATCAACCCCACCGAAGTGCGCCGACGCCTTACCGACTCCGCACCGATGTGACGGGTCGTGGTTCCCAGCTACGCCCGCCAGCACCGTCGAACACGCCGCTCCTCCATGTCGACGTGCGCATCACTCTGTTTGCACCTGCCCGCCGGAGCAGGAGGCAACAGCCCCTAGCGAGCTTGTGCATGGTGGGCGGTGCGACGCTGGATCGTGATCCTTGATCATGTTCGTGCGGGGGGGGAACCGGTCTCGTGCAGCAATCATCAACGGCCGGAGGATCACAAAGCTCTCGTCCGACGCGATCGCCAAACTCGCTGCCGAGGTAGACCCGTTATGGCGCGAGAGGCACCAGCCCTGGTTCGAGGCCAGCCCCCCGTAGTGGGTTGCAGCGCTGTCGGACAGCGCTGGCTGCTCCTCAACGGCCACAGCAAGCAACGGACCGACCTGCACCTTTCGACGCAGCTCGGGCAACCGCGCACGGGCTCGTTACGCCGCGGTCACAGCGACGAGTTCACGGACACCGCTGACATGGTGGTGCCGGAGGTAGAGGTCGTCCACGATCTGCCGGATCGCCGGGCGGTCTCGAACCTCCGCAGGCGCGATCCGGGCCGCGGCGAGGAGCTCGCGTACCGCCTGCTCAGGCTTTGACCGTTGCCACCAGGCGCGGGCGAGGTCGGTGTGCATGCGGCCCTTACGCTCGATAGTCGGGAACTGGTCGGCGTGCAGGTTCCTGCCGGCTTCCAGCGCGGCCCCGGCGTCTCCAAGGGCCCAGTGGACGCTGACAGAGTAGAGGTCGACGGCCGCAGAGGTCATCGGGAAGAGGCATGCGGCACTGGGAATCTCGGGCAGGTCGCGCGCTGCGCGGGCGGCTTCACGGAGCATACCCAGAGCTTGGTCGCGGTCACCGGCAATAGCCGCTGTGTATGCGGTGCTGCACAGCATCTGCGCGAAGGCGGAGGCTTGTGCGTCCGTGGCAAGGCCGGTGGCTTCCACCCGGGCGACGGCCGCTTCAATGTGCTGCTGGGCTGCGGTTTCCTGGCCCTGGTGACGAAGCACGGCGGCGAGTTCCCGGGCGGCGGCTGCCACAGCTAGTGGGGAGCCGGAAACATCCGCATACAGCGTGGCCCGGTCCGAGGTCAGACGTGACTGCTTGTAGTGGCCGAGCTTGTTTAGCAGCTGGGAAGCAAGTGAGTACGCCGAGGACAGGCGGGCGTAGTCAAGGTCGCGGCGGGTCGCGGACGCTGCCTGGTGAGTGTCGGCGAGCAGACCCGGCAGGGCGCGCAGGAGTCCGGTATGGGCGGCTTGGTCAAACTGGTCCCGGGCGGCGATCAGGCGGGCGTCGAGCGTGCAGGCCGGGGCGCCGCTGGGCTCGGGTGTCGCGGCGAGCGCAGATTCGAGTCCGGTCATCAGGCTGTGCGGGACGGCCAGGACCGCTGCGGTGGTGATGAGGGAGCGGCGGCGCATGGGGTCCTCCTCGACCGAAGTCCTGTCGCTGGCAACTGTAGTGGCTGCTGGGGAACTTAGGCCTAACGACGTGTGGAGGAGCGGCAGTGGGACGCCGACCTCGGCAGCCGCGCGCTTGATCAGCGGCAGGTCGAGGGATTGGTCCTGCTCGAGCCGCGAGACGGTGGATTGCGAGCAGGACAGGCGGGCTCCGAGGTCGCTCTGGCGCCACCCTCGGGCCTGGCGCCCAACGCGGATGAGCGAGCCCGCGCGCTGGCGTTCGGCCAACTCAAGCACGCGGCGGGACCTCCAGAGCGAGTCAATGCTCACGGCGCCCTCCGTCGACGAGCCCTGGGTCTGCCGACCCTACCGTAAGGGAAGTGATCGCGTGCGCACACTGCGTATGCGGAAGGTGCATACGGCATGCGGGACGCGGGCAACGCCCCGCGCCGTGCGTTCTGGTGTGGTATCGTTGTCACCGGCATCACACCTCGGGCAGCCTCAGGGCGCCCGGCCTGGTGCCGAGTCCAGCACCATTACGCGGCTGTGAGGGGAACTCGTTATGCCGAAGGACAAGGACGGAAGTGGGAGCAGCGGCGGCGGGAGCCACGCGAAGCCGAACCCGCCGCTGAGCGGTGGTACGCCGCCGCCTGGGAACAGCGACGGCAAGGCCCCCGACCCCGGATCCGGTTCGGGTAAGCGCAGGAAGTAGCCAGGACATGCGTCTTGATGACCGTCGGCTCGCGCTGACGAACGCGATGGACATCCAGGACGGCTGGCCGGCGGACTCCGATTGGGTCCGCGGTGCCGTCCTGGACACGGTCCCCCGCCACCAGTTCGCCCCCGACCGGTTGTGGACATGGAACGGCCACGACACGTACGTGCCCGTCGATCGCCATACTGATCCCGACGGGTGGGCCGATCTTGTGTACGCCGGGCCCGACGATTCCGCCGTCACTCAGATCCTCGACGGCTTGCCCAGCTCAAGCCTGTCCTGCGTGGCCATCGTCGCGGACATGCTCGACTCGCTGATACTGGATCCAGGCCACCGTGTGCTGGAGGTCGGTACCGGCGCCGGCTGGAACGCCGGGCTGCTCGCCGCGAGGGCGGGCGTTGGGCAGGTGACCTCCGTGGAGATCGACCCCGGGCTGGCGGTCGCCGCGCACGACCGGCTCGTCGCGGCCGGGCTCGACGTCGCCGTGTACGCCGGCGACGGGAACGCTGGTTGGACGGCGGCCGCGCCGTACGACCGACTGATCGCCACGTACGCCGTTGACGAGGTCCCCTGGACGTGGGTGGAGCAGACCAGACCGGGCGGCCGTCTCGTCATCCCCTGGGGACGGCTCGGGCACGTCGCGCTGACGGTCGCTGACGACCGCAAGTCCGCGACCGGTTGGGTGCAGGGGCTCGGGATGTTCATGCCCAGCCGCGGCACCGACCAGGGACGCGGGTACCACACCATCCGGGGCGACAGCCCGCCCGACCGCGCCTTCCATCTGGAGGGGGACCTGACCGCGTTCGCTGACGCACATCTGCTCTTCGCGCTCAGGGTGTCCCACCCGGACATCCGCATCACCACCGAGGCCAGCGGGGACGGGCGCGCCGTCCGGATGTCCGACGGCGTCGGCTCCTGGGCCACCGCCACCACGACCGGAGACGGCATCATCACGGCACACGAGGGCGGTCCCCGACGCCTCATGGTCGAAGTCGAGACCGGCCGACGGTACTGGGAAGAGCGCGGCTCACCACAACTCTGGGATTTCGGGATGACCGTGACACCCGACCGCCAGTTCGTGTGGCAGGAAAGCCCGGCCGCAGGTGCGTACTGGTACTGATCGTGTTTCGTGACCGTACTGTCAGCCGAGATGGAGAAATGACGTTGGGGGTTCCTCCTCGATTTGGGCGAGGGGGAACCCCCAACGGAACTAGTCTCGGACCGATCGGAGGAAGGCTGTCCAAGCCCCGGTCCGGACTAGCAGCGTGGGCTGTTCTGCAAGTCCGCTCTGCTTGGAGTCTCGGATGTGCACCGACGCAGTGGTGGCAACCTCAACGCAGTTGTTTCCGGCGCCGTCAGAGTACGACGACTTGACCCAGGTCAGGCGGGGTGCAGGTCGGGCGTTGCTGAGGTTTTCAGTCATTTCGTGATCTCTCGCGATAGCTGGTTCAGGAACTCTGGGGTGTCCTCTGGCGGAAGCGCTGAGGACATCAGGCTGGCGAAGCTGCGCTTGAAGCGCCCCACCTCCCTCGGCTTGTCGGACACGGAGGTAGAACTCCAAGGCGTGTCCACCTGCACGGACGTGGGGAGGTCGTCTTGCAGGTGAAGAATGCTGAAGTTGTGGGTCGGGGTGTGCCCCCGAAACTTCGGCGGCAGTATCGGCAGGATCTGGACCTCCACGTTGGGGAGGCTCGCGAGGCGCGCTACCTCGGCGTACTGGGCGAGCATTAGGTCCGGGTCACCGATGAGGTTGCGTAGAGCTGGCTCCCAGAGCACGGCACGCAGTAGCAGAGGATCCTCAGAGCGCAGGATGGCTTCCTTGCGTCGCATGCGGACTTTGACGTTTCGGGCGTTGGACTCGCTCGTCGTTTCCTCGATCGGCTGAGACAGTTCGTGGAGTCGGCGGGCGTACGCCTCGGTCTGTAGCAGGCCGAGGAACAGCGTGGGATGAAACGCCCACGTCTCCGTGGCTGCGGCTTCGATACCGACGAACCGAGGCATTCCTGAGGGCATCGTGGACTGGTAGGGCGACCACCAGTCCTGGCTGGAGCCATCTCTCCAGATCTCCAGCAAGGCCGCGATGTCGTCTTCGTCCTCAATGCCGTAGTAGGCAAGGAGTGCCCTCAGCTCGCCGGCTGAACGGATGGTCCGGGTGCCCTTCTCGATCTTTTGGAGCTTGGCGAAGTACATCCCTGGCACCTCTGCCGATGCGGCCACCTCCTCAAGGGTCTTGCCGGCCCGCTCTCGCAGCTCGCGTAGTTCATAGCCGAGCTCGATGCGACGCACCGTCGGTCTGGGCTTCGCGGCCATACGTATGCCTCTCCTCCCCATGCGCGCGTCCATGCCACCCATGCGCGTGTCATTTCTGCCCTTGCGCGGAGTGTGGCACGCGATGTGCGCGCCGCAACAGCCAACGCGTGTGCGGTGGCATGTGCCAGTTTCTATCCCGAAGAATATTCTTCGGGATATCCATTGCTTGGTAACTCTACAGAGCGGCAGGCTAGTTCAGCCGGACAGGAGCGAGCTCTTCTCCAAGAACACTCAGGCTGTCCGGTGCCGTACCGCCGACTCGGACAGGTGTGGACCATGACGCAGACGATCATCTCCTTCGGCGCCGCGTCGGCACAGGAGCGACTGACAGGCCCGGCACGCTGCACCGACCTGACGGAGTTTGTCTTCCACGTCGAGCGGCACGGCGGCAGCCGGCTGCCCGAGCAGGACGCACGCCGGGCCGGCCACGCGCGCCGGATCGTGTCCGCCCGGCTTCACTCTCTCGGGCTGGAGTCGCTGGCCGAGACCATGGAGGTGATCGTCAGTGAGCTGGTCACTAACGCGGTCGAGCACGGCGGTGGCTCAATCAGGGTGTCCCTCCTCATCACGCGAGCCGACGTCCGCTTGCTGGTTCGGGACTCCGGGAGCGGCGAGCCGTTCGTGAGTGACCCGGGCCCGGACGCGGAGGGGGGCCGGGGCCTCTGGATGTCGCAGCTGCTCGCCAGCGGGGCCGGCGGGAGCTGCGGCTTCAGCTCAGAGAGCCGCACCGCCTGGTGCCATCTTCCCCTGGCTCACTCTCAGCCGTAGACCAGCCTCAACATTTACTCCCCTCTTCATCCTGGAGGTCCCATGTCCAAGACCGGCCACACCGGCTTACCCCCCGCCTCTACTCCCCTTCCGGCTCGTCCTGTCGGCCAGGCCTGGCAGAGGGCGAAAGGCGGCCTCCCCCTGCCCGAGCCCGGCACGCCAGGGCCGGAGGCGGTCGCCCGGCCGCCGGAGGCCGCCCGCGCCGCGCTGTCTCGGCTACGCCGCCGCCACGCCAATGGGTCCTGATCAGTCTGACCACCCCCATAGGTCTGCTCGTCGTCTTCGGCGGCCGGAGGCGGCGGTGACCACTGGCCGCCGTGCACGCCGCCTGCCTCGTCTGCGGTACGCGGTGCGCCATCCCCTGGACATCCTGCAGCGCAATGGGGTCTCCGTCTGGCTTGCCGCAACCGTACTGACCTTCGCCGCAGCGGTTGTCGGGAGCCTGGCCCTCCTCTATCTCACCCGTCTGTCTTGACCCCCTGCCCACTCTGGAGGCGTGCACGTGAAACCCCTTGAGGCCCCCGCCATCACGCTGCGGTCCGACCGTTTCCCGCGGCACCCGACGGTCGTGGTCAGCGATGACGGAATCCGATACCACGGAGGAAGCCGGGAAGAACAGCTCGACCCTCTCTTCCTGGTGTTGTGGAAGCTCTGGGACGGCCCCGGATCGGGCACGCCGCAGTACGGACGGTTCGACCCCGAAGTCCAGCGGATGGCGGCGGACCGACTCCTGTGCGCGCACTGCCTCAAGCGGCCCGGGCGAGTGCTCGGCGTGGGGGCGCTGTGGCTGCTCCATGCGGACGTGGACGAGCACTCGTGGCCGACCGACATTCGGACAACGACACCGCCGATATGCCTCATCCACGCCGACCTCGCACTGGCGCGGTGCGTGACCCTTCGCCGTGGCCACCTCGCCGTCCGCGCCCGGGATGTCGAACCGGTAGGCGTCATCGGCACCCTCTACCCCCAGGGAGGGCCCGGCGGGCCTGAGGAGCTTGTGCTGTTCACCGAGACCGACCGGCTTCGGTTCGTCCTGGCCCGGTACCTCGTCCTCGAACTCCGCGGGGCCGTCCCGGACCGAACTCTCCAGCTGGCCTACAAGGCGAGCCTCACTCCGGAACTGGATGGTGCAGCATGAACGGGCATCACTCAGCCTTGACGCCCAGTCAGCGCGGGGAGGGGCAGGCCCTGGCTGCCGTCCAGCTGCATATCGCCACCCATTGCAGGCCCGGTCAGCAGATCGGCGGGCGACACGAAGGCCCCGCTGCATTCGTCCTGGCCTCCTCGCTTCGCCAGCCTGTCTCGTACGTGAGGACAGCTCTCAGAAGGCTCGACACCATGGGCGTCGTGGCGGCGTCGTCATCCATTGTCGTCGTGCTTGCCGGAGATGAGCCGCACCCCCATGACCGGCTGCTTCAACAGGCGGTTCGGGAGCGGATCCTCTCCGGGCGCTACCTGGAAGGGTCCGCGCTGCCGACCGGGCTGCTCGGCGAGGAGGCCGGTCTCAATCCCGCTCAGGTGGCCCGCGCCTGCCGGTACCTGACCCGCGACGGCACCCTGCAGCATGATCCGAGCGGGCCATTCGGAGCCGGCTTCTACGTCAGGGCGAGCGAGGCTGGTGCACCGGTGGGCGCTGGCCGGACGACTGGCGCTAGGTGACCATGCACATGCCGTTGCTGCCCCCGGGGGCTGAAGTTCCCGCCGCTGGACAGCTGGTGCTTGGCGCCTATCTGCGATTTCTGCGCCGAAATGCAGACCGGTCCGTCAAGCAAGCCGCGAAGGCGATCCGGAAGTCCTTCGGAACGGTCTCACGCTACGAGCGCGGAGACACCTTGATCAGCACACAGGATCTCGCCGTGCTGCTCAAGCTCTACGGCAAGACCTCCCCATGGGAGCTGACCGACGCCGTCCACCTCCACCGCCAAGCCGCCTCCCACGAGTTCCACGACGCCAACGGAACCCCCTCCGGCCGTATCGAGGCCGTGGAAGACCTGGCAACACGGATCACAGTCTTCTCCGCCTTTGGTATCCCGCGCGCCCTGTGCGGCAGGGCCTACCGGCAGCACCTGGCAGCGCAGGACCTCAACTTCGTATGGCCCAGGCCACGGCCACACTGCCCCATCATGCTGGTCCTTGACACCCTCGTTCTGACCCGCCCCCTTGGCGGGCCGGCCGTCCTAGCGGATCAGCTGCGCTACTGGGCCACTCTCGCGCGCGCCGGTGAGATCGAAATCCGGATCACGCCCGCCCACTTCACCATGCCAGAGGGTACCGGGCAGGTCAGCGAGATAACCCTGCCCAGAGACCGCCGTATCTGGCTGGATGAAGGGCTCACGCCGGCATTCTTCACCGGTCGCGACGCCCGCGGGCGCGCCGACTTGATTCGACGAGCTCTCGAAACGGCGTGCAGCCCTGCAAAAGGCCTGGCCGCCGTCCTGCACGCCGCTGACGCCATCACCACGATTCCCTCAAGGGAGCACCACCATGATCGACACTGATGTAGAAACAGCCGCAGTGCAGGAGCCGGACGCCGGCAGCCAGCCGATGGGGATCCGCCTCGCCGTGGGCATCTACCTGACCTCCGGAGACCCGATGAGTCCGCTGCTGCTGCGGGACGCCAAACCCACCAGTCCGCAGCACTTGTGGCCGCCGTCGGGCTACATGCGCCCCGGCGACCGGAGCCCCTTCCATGCCGCGGCCCGCATCCTGGAGACCCTGACCGGGCTCACGATTCCCGCACCCGCCCGCCTGCTCAGCATCGACTTCTACCCCCGCCACGACGCCTCCCCCCTCCCCCTCCAGGTAATGATCTTCGACGGCGGCCACATCTCCTCCGACCGCCGCGACGCGATCCGCCTCACCCCGCTTCACAACGGATACATCCTTCCGTCATCCGACCGCCTCACGACGCTCGAAGGCGCGAACCAGGAGCTGAGCGACCTGCTGCGCATCTTGGCGCGCGCCCGGATCACAGGCCGGCCCGCCTACCTCCACCAGGGCAGCCCAGCAGCGTTTGGCGACCACGGCCGGAACGTCAAGAGCTGGGACGCAGACAACGCCCGTACCGACCTCCATGTGACGGAGCACCAGCTATGAACCTGGAGGCTGAACGGACGCGGCGTGCTGATTTCTGGGACCGGCCAGACGGCGACTGGGGCGCGGGAGTACCCGCATGCGAGTCCGCCCTGGAAGCACGTCTCCACGCGAACTCGCTGTACCGACTGGGGTCGCTCGCCTTGGGCCGGGGGGAGTTACGGCCCGCTGAAAACTGGCTGGCCAAAGCCATGGATGCAGACCACCCGGGTGCATGGTTCCGAGCCGCCGCACTCGTCTGCCGTAGTGATGCAGCCCAGGTGTTCGGCGGGGGCGGCTCCGAGGCCTGCCTCCGCTACCTCGTCGTCGGGGCGGCGCGCAGCGGCCATGGCGATGCTCAACACCTGCTGCCGCTGCTCGAAGACCAGACACGAGAGCTAACACCTCTTCGGAGATGGCAGGACCCGGACTACGGGCCGGAGATCCTCTGCACACTCCAGTCCGGCCTCCCGCGGGAGGGCTTGTCTCCTGCTCCCCTGCCGCGTCCAGGCAGCCGAGCGGCTGGCAGCCAACCCGCCCACTGACCCGCAAAGCACTCTCCCACCCTGCCCAGGAGTCCCCTCACACCCTCCAGAGGCCGGCCGTGCAGGAGCCAGCCATACCCCCCCTGCTGCGCCCTTCTCCCACGACGCCGGCCTCGATGACACCGACACCCACGTACGCAGATCAGCGCAGCCCCGAGACGGCCGTGGAAGCCAGCCCGCTCGGCGAACTCGATGACGCGGCCGCAGGATCCAGGCGCTGCCTGGAGCACTTGCCGTCTGCATCACGGCGTCAGAGATGCAGCGATGAGGCTCGGCGCCTCCGCTGCCACGCCCTACTGCCCTCACCCAGGGCTGAACCCCCACCAGACTTCCCGCCCCCGCCGAGGGGTGGGCAGGCGAGCCCGCAGGAGCGAGAGGCCCCGGGCCCGGAGCACCACACGGTGCGGGCAGCCGTCCGGCACCGCCGTAATCCGTAGAGAAGGAGCCATCCCATGGCCCAGTCCAAGTCCACGATCGCCGCCCGCACCGCCCAGCCGTCCCAGGAGACCGACGAGGTCACCGGGCCCGTCGTGGTCGCCGTCGACGTGGAAGACGAGGAGTAGTCCTCGCCCAACCCCGCGCCCTGACCTGGGCGCCTTTCCCCGGGCCCACGGGCCCGGGGAAAGGCGCCTCTCACGCTCCACCTTGGAGGCTGTTAGTGATTCACGTGTTCGTCGGACCGACGCTGAGGTGGTCCGAGCCGCAGCTCGCAGCGCCGGGGGTGCGGGTCAGGCCGCCAGCGCGGCACGGCGACCTGTTCGATACCTCGATCCGCGCCAAGGACACGGTGGTCCTCATCGACGGCGTGTACCACCAGGCGCCGGCGCTGCGGCACAAGGAGATCCTGTCCGCGATGGGCCGGGGGGTGAAGGTGGTCGGGGCAGCGAGTATCGGCGCGCTGCGGGCGGCCGAGCTGGCGCCGTTCGGGATGCTCGGCGTCGGCCACATCTATACCGCCTACGTGCACGGGGACATCGACGGCGACGACGAGGTGGCGGTCGGGCAGGCCCCGGACGGAGAGTTCGGCGCGCTGACCTGGCCCGTGGTCAACCTCCGGCACATGCTGGACCTGGCCCTGTCGGCCAAGGTCCTTGATGCCGGGCGGGCCGCCCATCTGCTAGCGGCGTTGCGCGCGGTCTACTACCCGCACCGGACGTGGGCTGCCGTTCAGGCCGTGTGCCGCCGCCAGGGCGAGACTGAGTTCGCCTGCTGGCTGGCCGGGCAGCGCGAGCGGGACCGACACTTCGGCGACCTCAAACGCGCCGACGCTCTCGCCGCCGTGCGCATCGTGCTGGCTGGTGGCAAAGTGCCCCGGCCCTCCCGGCCGGCGCCCGCGGTGTGGGAGACGGTGTACTTCCGGCGCTGGTCCAACGCCTTCGCCCGCACCTGCGTGGACGGGATGGGGCTGTCCACCGAGGACCGCGTCGTCTATCAGCAGGTGTTCGACCCGGCGTTCCGCACGACGTGGGCCACCTACCTCGAATACCGCTCCCTCTACCCCGCCGACGGAAGTCCCGGAGTGGCTCTGCCGGAGAGGCTGGCCCAGGTCACCGGCGGGGACCTGCCCGCCGACCGTGTGTTCCACCCGGTACTCGACCTTCGCGACGAGCCCACGGTAGCCCTGCTGCTGGCCGGCGAGAGCGCCGACGACCGGCGCGCGGTCGCCCGGTACGCCGACGCTGTCGCGTGGGCCCGCCGCAGTCGCCCCGGGTTCTCAACGGGGTCAGTGCGCGATGACCTCACGCGCCGGCTCCTGCTGCGCGTGTGGCAGTGCCCGGAGCTCGAGTTCGACGCCGAGGCTTCCGCGCGCGGCCTGGGCTGCGGGGCGCGGGCCGTCGAGGCGGTCAAGCGGCTCGTGCCGGGGCTGCTGGAGGAGATAAACCAGGTGACTGAGCGGATGGCGGCGGCCCGTGGCGGGCGTTGAGGAGCTGATGGCGCTGCCGGGCACGGTCCGGTCCCGGCCGCCGGAGGAGACATGGGAGGCGGTGGCCGGGCACCTGCCGGAATTCGGCATCACCCGGGTCGCCGACCTGACTGGCCTGGACGTGATCGGGCTGCCGGTATGGACTGCGATCCGGCCCGCCTCGCAGACCCTGTCGGCGTCGCAGGGCAAAGGCGCTACGCCCCTGCTGGCGAAGCTGTCGGCGGTCATGGAGGCAATCGAGCTGTGGCACGTCGAGCAGCCGCTGCCTGTCGCCGCATGCGGCCCGGCCACCGAGGTTGCCCCAGCCTGCCCAGTGGCCGCGCTGCCGCTGACCATCCCCTGCCCCGAGCGCACCCTGGCCCAGGTGGTGTGGGAGTGGACGCCCGGCACCGGCCTGGTCAGCGGCCGGGAGGTGCTGCTGCCAGTCGACCTGGTGCGCCGCCGGTCACAGAGGCCCGAGTGGAGCCCGGATCTGCTGCGGGCGACCAGCACCGGACTCGCGTGCGGCAACACCCGGGACGAAGCCCTGCTTCACGCATTGTTCGAGGTGGTGGAGCGCGACGTGCTCTACCGGGACGCGCTGGCGGGCGGGCGGCGGCGCACCCTCATCGCGCCCGGCACGGTCGCCGACCCCCACGGCCGGGAAGTCATCGGCCGGCTGGCAGCCGCGGGCATGGCCCTGGAGATCGCGCTCGTGGACGGCCCGTACGGGGTGCCGGTGTGCGTGGCCTACCTGTGGTCGGAGGACTACCCGGTCGTCTTCGCCGGAGGCGGCTGCCACAACAGCCCGGCAATCGCCCTGACCCGGGCACTGACCGAGGCCGCACAGTCCCGGCTGACCGCCATCGCCGGAACCCGCGACGACCTGCCCAGCGACCCCGCCTCCTTCGACACCACAGCCTTCCTCCCAGCCAAGACCACGGGCCTGACCCCGTGGCCGGAGGCAACAGGCCACCTCACCGAGGCCGATGGCGGCTTCGCCGAGCAGACCCAGGCCGTGGCGCGTCAGGTCGCCCATGTCACCGGCCACGAGCCGACGGCCCTGGACCTGTCCGACGAGGCCGGTCCCGTCCACGCCGTGCAGGTCATCTGCCCCGGCACCCGCTCACGGATCAGGAGGTCGATGCCCCGATGAACCCCACAAGCACCATCCCGACCCCAGCACCACCCGCACCCGGGCCAGCGCAAGAGCGCTCGGCCCAGTACGACGCCTTCCACACCGTCCGCGCCCGCACCGATGTGGTCCCCCGCCTGTACGCCGAGGCGATGGGCGAGGACTACCCGGCCGAGGTCGCCGCCTCCAGCTCCTGCGACTGGCCCCTGCTCGGGCTGCTGGTCGGGCGGCTGCGACTGCGGCCCGGCCAGCTGCTCGTGGATGCCGGATGCGGTGCCGGCGGCATCGGCCTGTGGCTGGCCCGCGCCCTCGATGTCCGCCTGACCGGCTTCGACCTGTCCCCGGTCGCCGCCGCTCACGCCACCACCCGCCGCGCCCACTTCCTCGGCCCGGCCGCCGGCCGTGCAGTCTTCCAAGTGGCCGACCTCGAGCGCACCGGCCTGCCGACCGGTCATGCCCACGGCATCGTGTGTGTGGACGCCCTGGGCGGCGCCGACCGCGCGGCGGCACTGCGCGAGCTCGGCCGCATTCTGGCCCCGGGCGGCCGTCTGGTGATGACCCGGGCGCTGCGGCGCGGCGCGGAACCGGCCTGGCACGAGCAAGTCGAAGCCGCCGGACTTGTGCAGGAGCACCTCGACGAGCGGCCCGCCGAGCCCGCGATGTGGGAGCGCCTCTACCGGCTGTGGATCGCCCGCGCCGACGAGCTTCGGCATGCACTGGGTGAGGGCCCCGCCGAGAGCATGCTCCACGAGGCGCACCAGGTGCTTCCCACGCTGCGGGGCCGTCGGGCTGTCCTGCTGACCCTGCGGAGACCTGCGAACGGTCCAGCCGACTGGCCGGGGGCGGCCGATAGGATGTCGGGATCTACCCGCCGCCCGGGCGACGGGCCTGCGTCCATCGGAGGGACCCCCCAGTGACCCAGCACCGTTCCGCCCGTGCGGCGGTGTTCTCGGCCGGTTCCTGGGGCACCGCCGTCGCCAAGATCATGGCCGACGCCGGCACCGGCGTCGTCATGCACGCCCGGCGCAGCGAGATCGCCGACGCGATCAACACCACACACCGCAACCCCGGCTACTTCCCGGACATCGATCTGCCCTTCTCCGTGACGGCCACGACCGACCCGGCCGCTGCGCTGGACGGCGCGGACTTCCTCGTGCTGTCCATCCCCGCGCAGTCCCTGCGTGCAAGCCTCGGCGGCTGGGCCCCTCACATCGGCCCGGACACAGTGATCGTGTCGCTGATGAAGGGCATCGAGGTGGGAAGCGGTCTGCGGGCGAGTCAGGTAATTACCGAGGTGACCGGCGTGAGCGCGGACCGGGTCGCGGTGCTGTCCGGTCCGAACCTGGCAGCGGAGATCATGGCCGGCCAGCCCGCGGCGGCGACCATCGCCTGCCCGGACGAAGACGCAGCCCGCCGTTTCCAGCAGGCGTGTCACACCCTGTACTTCCGGCCCTACACCAGCACCGATGTGATCGGCTGTGAGCTGGGCGGCGCGGTGAAGAATGTCATCGCCCTGGCGGTCGGCATCGCCTCGGGCATGGGCCTGGGCGACAACGCGACGGCGATGCTCATCACCCGCGGTCTGGCGGAGGCCACTCGGCTGGCCGAGGCCATGGGCGCAGACCCGGCCACCCTCGCCGGCCTGTCCGGCGTGGGCGACCTGGTGGCGACCTGCTCCTCCCCTCTGTCGCGCAACCGCACCTTCGGCACCCACCTCGGCCACGGCCTGAGCGTCGAGGCGGCGACGGCCGCCACCCGGCAGACCACCGAAGGCGTCAAGAGCGCGGAGGCGATCCTCGCTCTGGCCCGGGCCCACGGCGTCGAGATGCCGATCACGGACGTGATCTCCGCCCTGCTGCACGAGAAGGTCACCCTCGAAGAGGCCGCGGGCGCGCTGATGCAGCGGCCTGCCAAACCCGAACGCTGACCCCTGCGGGTGCCCCCTTCACGGGGCCCACCGCCGTCACCTTCACCCTCCCGACACGGAGGTCTCACCCATGCACACATCTGTGCTGTCCGCTGTCCAAATCGCGGTGACCCTCGCCTTAGCGGGCTGGATGATCACCGGCTTCACTCCTCTGCCCGGCCGCTGGCTGCGCTGGAAGATGTTCTGCCGGGCCACCTTCACCATCGTCACGCTCACCGGCACCACCAAGGAGGGCCGCACCGAGCCGGTGAATGTCTACGCCTACCTCTCCCCGGGCTCATTCATCCTCGGTCCGCCCCAGCTCCAGACAATCCTCGACCACCTCACCGGCAGCGGCCGTTACGACCGGATCAACGGCCACGGCCGCGTCCTGTCCACCCGCGGCGAGCAGCGCGTGGAAGTGAGGGACAGCCGTGTGGTTCTTTGACGCCCTCGCCTCCGGGTTCCAGCACCCCACCGACCCCGCACGGCTCCAGTGGTTCCGGATCATCTTCGCCACCGTGCTCACCGCTCGGTTCACTCTCGCCTTCGGCCAAGGCGGCTGGGACCGCCTGGTCCCCGGTTCACTCAGCGCCCACGTTGCCGAACAGCGCTTCGGTCCCGCCCGGGCCCGCCTCCTGATCAGCGTCTACCGGCCCTCGCTGGTCATCCGTACCGCAGCCGCCCTCGCCCTGGCATTCGGCATCGCCCCCCACGCCACGCTGGTGGTGGTCCTGGCCGGCGCCGCAATTGAGCTGCTCTACCTCAAGAGCCCCAACGCCGTCCGCTACACCCTGCTGACCGGAACCTGCCTCCTGCTCGCCGGAGACCTCGGCCACGGGTTCCGCGTCGAACACGACGCCAGCACGGCGAACACCTGGGCTCAGTGCCTCCTGGTGCTGATCACCACCGACATCTACTGGAACAGCGCCTGGCAGAAGCTCCGCTCCCCGCAGTTCCGTTCCGGCCTCTACCTGGCCCAGTGGGTTCACACCTACACCCAGGTCAGGGAGCGGCTGCCCTACCGGAGCCAGTACGCCGTCCCCGGCTTCGTCCGCCGCTACGCGGGCAACCTCACCGCCCGGGATGTCCGCCTGTGGCGCGCGGTGGCGGCCACGGCCATCGCGGCAGAGATCGCGCTGCCGCCCGCGCTGCTCATCGAGCAGACCATGCCGTACGCCGTCGTCGCCGGTTTCGGGATGCACGCCGCCTTCACCTGCCTCAAGCCCCGCCAGCTCATCACCTTCTCCGGCCTCACCCTCGGCACCTACCTGGCGTTCACGGCCTGACCTCCCTGCCTCCGGCCCGGCGGCCAGGCCCGACAAGTGACGGGACCAGTTACAACAACGGACAGTGCGGGCAGGTCTCGTAGGTCCAGTTCTGTCCGGCACCGCGGTACTCCTCGACGGAGGCCTGCTGAATCCCCGGCGCCGTGCGGGAGCGGCAAAGCTTCCGTTGCGGGGCGCTGCCGCCTCGGCCGCACAGCAGGCCGACGGCACCGGTGACCCACCGAGTCCCGCCCCCGGTTCCAGCCTCCGATCACGCGAACGGCCCCGGGGCGGGGCCCCGTCGGGCACCACCGGAGAGTCGCCCACCGGCGGCCCGGGCCCGCGCACGGATCTAGATGCGCGAGGTGCGAAGCGACTGCCACACAGAGCGCCGGTCAGCCTGCGTCGCCCGCAGAACCGACAGACCTCGTGCTCGCGGTACAGGACCCCGCACCACCGTGATCGCCGACGGCGGTTACCGGGGCACCGGCTTGATCATCCCGCACCGCCGCGAGCGCGGGCAGAGTGAACTGCCAGCCTGGAAGGAAGATTACAACGCCTCTCACCGCCAGGTCCGCGCCCGTGTCGAGCACGCCTTCGCCCATATGAAGACCTGGAAGATCCTCCGGGACTGCCGCTTGAAGGGCGACGGCGTCCATCATGCGATGAGCGGAATCGCCCACCTGCACAACCTCGCACTCGGCCGATAGGCGAGCCGAGCAGGCAGCAGCCGATCACGGTCCCAATGACTCGAAGATCTTTACTGGACAGCCCTTAGCCAGAGCACGGCCTCGTTCATGGCGCCGGACATGAGGCGAGTCCGCCTGATTCCTGGCATGAACCTGGGCGCCGTGCCCAAGCACCACCGTGCGGCCACCGCGGCCCAGCCTGATGGGCGTGGGTGCTGGACGGCTGTACCCACTGACTGCATGGCGGCCACCTCCCCACCCAAGCGCTCACCGGCCTGCCCGTGAAGATCAACGCGACCCTCGAACACGCCGCCGTCCGGCGGTAGCCGCCGCCCCGCCTGCCGTGCGTCACCCCGCCATGCGGCAGGATGGCAGCCCGTTCCGGATGCGTACACACGCCCGAACGCGGCTTACAGCACGACGAACTGACAGGTGACAAGGTGACAACACACCTCATACGACGGGTGGCGGCGTCCGCCGTCAAACCCCTTGGCCGACGCCGCGCAGCCGAGGGGGTCCGTTGAACCGGGACCTCGTCCTGCACGACTGGCTGGTCGCAGGTATCGCCCTGGCGGCGGGCGCCCTGGCCGGACTGCTGCTGCGCGCCCTCCTACGGTGGCTGGGCCGGCACGCCGAACGGACCCGCTGGCGCGGTGACGACATCATCGTCGACGCGCTGCGCACCATCGCCCCCTTCGCCGCGCTGATCGCGGGCGCCGCGGTGGCGGCCACGACCCTGCCGCTCACCACGCGCGTCTCGGGCTTCGTGAACCAGTCCCTGACCGCGCTGCTGATCCTGGTCGCAACGCTCAGCACGGCGCGGGTCGTCGCGGGCCTCGTCCAGTCCGTGGCGGGCACGCGTACCGGGGTGGCCGCTTCGGCGTCAATCTTCGTCAACATCACGCGCATCGTGGTCCTCGTGATGGGCGTCCTCGTCGCCCTGGAGACCCTCGGCGTGTCCATCGCGCCCCTGGTCACCGCCCTCGGCGTGGGTGGTCTGGCGGTGGCACTGGCACTCCAGGACACCCTCGCCAACCTCTTCGCCGGGGTGCACATCCTCGCCTCGAAGACCGTGCAGCCCGGTGACTACATCCGGCTCACCAGCGGCGAGGAGGGGTACGTCGTCGACATCAACTGGCGCAACACGGTGGTGCGTAACCTGTCGAACAACCTGGTCATCATCCCCAATGGCCGCCTCGCACGGACAAACATGACCAACTACACCCAGCCAGAACAGCAGTTCTCGATCCTGGTCCAGGTGGGAGTGGGCTACGAGAGTGACCTGGAGCACGTCGAGCGAGTGACCCTCGAGGTCGTCGACGGCGTGATGGTGGACATCAACGGTGCGGTCCCCGACCACGAAGGGGCCGTCCGCTTCCACACGTTCGCGGATTCCCGCATCAACTTCACCGTGATTCTGGGCGTCGGAGAGTTCAGCGACCAATACCGGATCAAGCACGAGTTCATCAAGCGCCTGCATCGGCGCTTTCGCTCGGAGGGCATCTCGATCCCGGCCCCGACCCACACGGTCGCCCTCCAACGTGACGACCTTCCGCCACACCTCTCACATGCTCCCGTCCCCCACCAGCGCGGATCGTCACCGTCGACCGTCACGGCACGCACGGACATCCCCTAAAGCGCCCGGCGCCGCCGGCCAGGGAGACAGGCGGCGGCGCCCACGAGGTGCTCGGCCCCTTCGCGCGGTGAGTCATGCGAGGAGCAGCGGCGTCCCCCGTTGCGTCGGCGCGGTGCCGGGTGGCCTCGGTCGCCACCCACGAGCGCGGGGGCGGGCGTCGATCCCGCGGTTCGCCCGGGTCCTCACCGCCGTCGCCGAGGCCACCCCGCACCTCCTCGCCCGGGACTGGCGGGTTTCGGTTGCACGGTGTCGGGCTTGGTTCCGGCCGGCGTCCGCGTGGTGTGAGCACCTTGATCCACTCGATGAGGAGCGCAAGCCCCTGCATTGACCGATCGGGTAACTGCTGTCGCGATCACACCCTCGAATGAACGAATGTTCGCATTGGGTGGATTGATAATCTGACGGGCATATGCCGACTCGGCGCGTGCGTGTGCGCCCTGCTTTCGCTACCGATTTTCTGCAGGCGCGGCCTGAGTACGCGCGCGTGCGCCCGGCGGTGTCGGGGGCGCCATCAGCGCACGTCAACGCTCTAACGGCTTGGTGTCCGATGGCGTTGTCCCTGACCAGGCCGTTGTTTTGTAGCGGAGTTGATGAATGGGAGGTGCCGGATGAGAGCGGTGAAGAGTCCGGAAGCCGGTAGCATCTGGAACGTCTTCTCTTCAAGGCGGCGGTAGCCCGGTCGGCTGTACGGCGGGCCGATCGAATACCCGCCCGGGAGAGGAGGTGCAGTGGAGTGAACGTAGACCCGCCCGGTAAGAGCTGGGTGCTGAAGATCCGTAAGACCGTCAGGACCACCGCCGGCACGGCTGACGCTCCAAGACCCCGTGGCCTTGTTGCGTCGGCCGTACGAAAAGGTTCTGCAGTAATGGTCGCGGGCCCCCTGCGGTAACAGGGGACCCGCCGGAGCGTCAGCTCCACCGCTAGCCCTGCGCCCTCGGTGCCTAGAGACCACGAGGGGGTGCAGGGCACCTTTGCCATTCAGCCGGCGGCCGGCGGCCTGAGCCGCTCTTCGCCGTCTGCTTACCACAAAGGGCTCGGCAGTCACCACGTTCGCGTATTTCAGCCCACGCTGCCAGTGACACGGCCTCTAATTTTACATCGCCGCAGGTGAAAAGGGTTAGACAGCGGATCAGTTCACCCGGCGGAACGCAGGGCGGGGTCACTGAAATGACCCTCGTGTCACGGAGGGGGCGACGAATGGCTCGGGGACTGACCGACTTCGATTCCAGTGCACTCATGCGGCTACGCTGGAGTTTCCCCAGGTCAGACGGCAAACAGGGCCTGACGGCCAGTGAACTCGCCCGCCTGATCGGGGCAACGAAAGCCCAGATCGTGGCCTATGAGAACGGCCGCACCGTCCCGGACCCCAAGCGTGTCGCCGAGCTCGCCGACGCACTGAACGTGCCTCCCTCGCGCCTGATGCGAACCTGGAAAATGGACAAGTGGTCAGTCGCCGACCTTCGCCGTGCAGCTGCCCTGACCGCGGCCGAAGTCACCGAGGCCCTCGGCCTCTCGGTCAAGGCGTACCGCAGGTTCGAGCAGCAGGGCATCATCCCCGTCCAACGCCACACCTTTCTCGACGACCTCGCCGAAGTCCTCGAGGTCCCGCACGCCACCCTCGGCAAGGCCCTGGACAACATTCCGAGCGTCGCGGAACGCAAGGACCATGCTTCCCAGCTCCTGGGCAAGCTCGCCGACGACTACGTCCGGCGTGACGAGCCCTGGCAGGCCCCCGCCTCGCACGAACCGCTCGTAGTGGAACTCGCTGCGCTCTACGGACGTTCCCCAAGACGCCTGCAGCCGATCCTGGCCCACCTCCTGGGCCGCCTGCGCCAGCGGGCCGCCGACATCCAGCGCGAGCAAGCCATCGCCCGCTATGACACCGATCCCACCCGCCAGCAGCGAGCCAAGAGCGCCCTGAACCAGTACAGCAACCGCTACAACAAGGAACGCGCCCAGATCGCCGCCCGCCTCGAGGCCTTCCACCGCGGCGGGCAGCCCTCCGACGTATGGCATGCACTAGTCGACCTCCACGAGCTCGGCGCCGTACCCTCCGGGACATGGGTCCCTCTCGCCCTCCTGGCCAGCCCGGGCACCCGGCAGGTCCTGCCCCGCTCACTCGTCCGCCAGGAACCCTACGGCGACATAGACGCAGGACAGCTCACCTCCAACGGCAGCCACCACATGCGCGCCTTCCGCGACCTCTACACCGCCCTGTACCCAACGGTGCGCCCCCCGCGCGGGCCCGTCGGCAACCGCGGCAGCGGCAAAACCGGAACAGACCACCACTTCGCCCTTCCGGGCCGCCCCGAACGATTTGCGGTACCCGCGCGCGTAATGCACCAACTCCAGGACAGCGCCGACCTCCACGGCCTAGGCGAAATCGCCCTCTCCCCCACAGTCAAACTCGTCCTCGGCCCTGCCTGGAGCAGTACCGCCCCGAGGCCGCGGCCGCGCCCCGCAGAAATCACCATCCCCGAACCGCCGCGCCCCAACTGGTCCGAACTCGTACCCGAGCACCCGCTCACCGGAACCGCCGCCGAACGCGCCGCAGCCCTCGGCCACACGGCTGCCGCACTGGACCAGGCACGCGTCGCGCACACCGTCGTCGAAGCCATCGCGTCTCACCCCCTCGGCACCCAGACCGCGGCAATCGCCCGCGAAAGCGGCATCAACGCCGACCGCCTGGCGCCCGTCCTGGCAATGCTCTGCGAGGAGGAATTCGCCGTCGAGGTGGCAGCGGGCGTCTACGCCCCCGGACCCGCCCTCGACCGTCTCCAAGCCCCGGGCGGCATCGACCTCCAGCTCCAGCACACCCTCGACCTGGCCTGTGGGGTCCTGGGCGCCGCCGTCTACTTCTCCCGCTACGTCGACGGCGAGGTGGAGGTCCTGCAGATGGCCGACGGACCCCTCGCCCCCGCCGTCCATCAGTGGGTCGACTTCAAGGCCGCTGCCCATGCCTCCGCCAACGGCAAGAGCCTCCTCACACAACTCCCCCCGGGCCTGCGGGCCGACCACCTCTCCCGCCACCGCACCGCACGGCTGACCCGCCGCACCATCACCAGCACCCGGCACCTCATCGACACCCTCGACAAAATCACCCCCCACCAGCCCGTCTACGACTGGCGCGAGTACGCCAACCGCGTCGTCTGCGGAGCCGTCGCCGCGAGCACCGGAACAGAGATCGGCAGCCTCGCGATCTCCATGCCCCTGGCGAACGCCCACCGCCTGCAGGCCGCCACAGCCGCACTCGCCCACAAAGCCGTACCCGTCCTCCTCGCCCTCCTCATCTCACAGAACCCCCCAGGCGACGGCCCCGGAACGCCGCCCGGAACCCAGCCCACCAGCAGCACCATCACCCCCGCCGCCCTCCGCCGGCTGCGCGCCGTCTTCCACACCCCCCTCACCAGCACACACGACATCCAGGACACGGCCTTAGACCCAGCTCCTGGACCACATCTGGCCACCGACAGCACCAACGCCAACATCTACGTCTTCGACAGCCCCGCCACCAGCGCCCACGGCACCAGCCTCGCTCTCCCCCACACCTACGCGCCCTCCCCCGGCAGCCTCACCGGCACCGACACCTTCAGACGGCAGGCACCCAAGCGCTGGCACGGCGGCCTGGACCGCCTCCTGGTGTTCCGCGCCGACCCCACCCGCCCACATGCCAGCTGAACAATCACCGTTCACAGCTCTCTCCTGTCCAGCAGGGCAAACTTGAGCCGTCGCCTACCCCAGGCCCCCGCCCATTCGGACACACTGCAGCATGGAACATCACCATCACCCCCCTCAGGGCAACGGCTACACGCAGCGTCCCGCAGATCGAGACCTCCCGTAGCCGAGCCCACCCCTCAAAATCTTCCACCTACAAGTGCCCAGGCAACTCGGGGCGTGATCGTGGGAGGGGCCCGCGATCGACATCAGCGACCGACTCGCAGGGTTGCGGAGGCCTACACTGATACTGACCTCCTCAGAGGAAGCCCACCTTGCGTAGTGCTGTAGGTGACTTCATCCGCATGAGACCTCTTGAAGCAAGTGAATGGAAACTTGCAGGCCCGTCTCTAAACCTGCAGGTCATTTAGTGTCGGCCCCGCACCCGCGGGGGTTCCCCCATGCAGTACTCCTGTGACCCAACCACCCTGTTGTCGGCCCCGCACCCGCGGGGATCTTCCGTGTCCGCGGCCCCCCTTCCGCTCCACAAACCGGTCGGCCCCGCACCAGCAGGGATCTTTCGCTGGCGGACTGGGCGCCGCCTCCACCCATCAGGTCGGCCCCGCACCCGCGGGGATCTTCCCTCGGACCGGTCCCTGCCGGTCAACTTCAAGTGACTCATGCTGCCCCAACGTGACATGCGGCGGGAGGTAGTTACGGGAGTGGGAAGTTGGGGCCGCATCCCGACGGAGCGTGCCGACCGCGCGACCCCCGCAGCCGGAGCCCGGATCCCCTCCCTCGTGCGTGTGGATCCGCAGCCGCTGGCGAACCGTCTCGGTTCCACCGCCGTCGCAGGGCTCATGAAGCCGCTCCTTCCTGTAGCCCCGGCTCGGGGGTTGCGGCTTCACCAACGCGGGCCGCCCTCGCGCAGGCGGCCCGGTGGTTTGCGGGCGCACGTGGTGGTGGACCTGAACCAAATAGCGGTGGCCACCGCCCCCGGGGAGGTGGGGACGGTGGCCGCACCTGTGCTATCGGCGGTCAACCGAGCATGACGTCAGTCGACGTTCACCCAGTACGGGTCCTCTACGGGCCAGGCCAGGATCCGGTCGTCGACATAGAAGTTGCTGAGTTTGGTGCCCGCCGACCGGTTCTCGCCCAGCTCGATGTTGCGTACCGTAAAGTCCCATTCGATCGACGATGCGCCCTCATAGGTGGAGCTGAAGGGGTATTCGTCGCAGTCATCGACCGAGGTGTTGTACGGCGGAAGGCCGGTCGCGGCGTTGTAGTCCGGGCCCCACGGGTTGGACCCGCTCCTCTGCCCGCATGCCGCCTTCTTCACCTCCTCGTTCGCCAGGGCGATCGCGCCGCCCTGCCCGCGGCTCCCCACGCGGTGCAGCGGCGCGCCCCGAGTCCCGGCTGCCGGCGACCACTTGCCGGGAACCTTTTTGGGGTGGTTCTCCTTGGGGTAGGTGACGCCGTCGGTGGCCGGGGCGTTCTGCGCGTCGCGGATGTGCTGGCGAATGTTGGGGTGGTTGCCGTCGTAGGTGAGGAAGGGCGGCGCCCCGGTGTAGATGCAGGCGCGGGGGTAGCGCTTGAGGCCGTGGGTGAAGTAGTCGGCCGAGTCGCAGCGGATACCGATCGGGGGGCCCTCACCGCGCTCGGTGCCCTGCTCGTATCCCGGGCTCGCGCCGTTCATGTAGAGGCGCCACTGGTGGAAGGCGACCTGGTCCTGGCCCTCCCCACCAACGGAGGAGACGTCCCAGTAGACCCAGTCAGGGAAGTTGCTCCACTGGGCCCATTCCATCTTCGCCGGAGACCGCCCGACGCCGCACGTGGCAGTGGTGGGCTGACTGGCGCCCGGCACGCATTCGGGGGTGATTTCCAGCTTCAGGTTCGGGGCGACGGTCCGCTTCTCCAAGGGGCTCCACCCGTCGTAGCTAGCCTGGCCGGTTTTGGCGCGGAGAAAAACGCGAGTGGCGCGGGAGTCGTTGTAGCCGATGGCGGCGGCCTGGAACCTGATTGTGTTGGTGCCCTTCAGGACGGGCTTGCCCTCCACCTTCTTGTAATACCTGTTCTTGAACTCGTATTCCTGGCACCACTTGAACCGGTTGTAGACGCGGCCGTCGGGGTCTTGGGCGTCCGAGGAACCGAGACAGTCGTTCAGCCACTCGGTGCCCGCGGGGTTGTCGGGGGATATCGGCATCTCCGGCGTCCCCTTGCCGTTGCTGCTGCGCAGAGCACCGTCGCCGGGCTTGGCCGTGTACCCGATGCCCGGGGCCGGCGCGGGGGACTTGGGGCCTGCGGCGGCGGCCGGTGAGGCACCCACGGCGCACAGGGCTGCGGTGAGGGCGAGCGAGGCTATCGCCGCCACGCCGCGTCTGATGTGTTTCACAAGGTGGTCCCTTCCGTCGGTGGCCCATTGCGGGCGCGCACCGAAGGCATGGAACCGGTCAACTCCCTTTCATGCCAACCGAGAACGCGACTTCGTGATCGCATTTGGCTAGTTGTGGTACAGACCTGCCGCCCCCAGCGGCGCTAGTTTCACTCAGCACTCATCTCACAGATCACACACAGAGGGAAAGCAATGATGCGCCGCACAAAAACCCGCCTGAGCAAAGGGCTCGGAGCGCTCATAGCCACCGCGACGGCCGTCGCGGGCCTGGCCGCCACCCCGGCCGCCGCCACCCCGGCCGCCGCCACTGCGGCCGCCTCCGGGCAGACGGTCCAGCCCGGCCAGGCCTGTACCGCAGCCGATCTCGGCAAGCGCCACCCGATCATCAAAAGCACGGAGGTCGCCCCGACGATCACCCACTTCAAGGGCTGGTACGTCACCCAGGGCTCGACCGGCTACCAGAACGTCACCACCAGCACCCAGACCACCATCTCGGTCTCCGTCGGCCTCAACGGCGAGATCAAGGGCGATTTCGCCGTCGAGGCCCTTGGCACCGTCGGCGCGATGCTGGGCCTGAACGTACAGGTGAACTACTCCTCCACCAGCAGCGAGTCAACCTCCGTCAGCTGGAACTTCAACGACCCCGGCTACTACGGCGTCTACAAGGGCACCAAGAAGGTCACCGGCACCTACGGAAGCCTCAACTGCAACCGCGCCCAACAGGGCGACGGCAGCTGGGCGCCGAAGTGGATCGAGGGACCAGACAGCGGCAGCTACACCACCTACACCACCCTCGAAGAGGGCGCGGTGCGCTGCGAGGACAAGGTGCCCGCCAACAGCATCATGCGCAAGGCGCAGGGTCTCCTGGACTGCGAGACCCCGCCCCGGGCCGGACACGCACCAGGGCCGGTGGCCTCCGCCAAGGCCACCGCGGCCAGGAACGCGGCAGCGAAGGAAACGGCGAACGGCACAGCGGGCAAGGCGACCACCCCGAGGACCAGTGTGCCCGCCACGCGGGCCGCCCTGAACTGCCAGCCTGACGTCTACAGGATCCACGTCCCCGGCAAGCCCCTGAACTGGAGCGCACCGGTCCTGGCCAACGATGGCATCCGGCTGCGCGAATCCAACTGGACCAGCGCCCACCTGGACAACTGGCGGCTGTGCAACGTGACGGAGCGCAACGGGGTTATCGAGGCGTCCCTGTGGAACTGGGGCAACGGCGGGTGCGCGACCATCCCGGCCAGCATCGCCAACCAGGAACAGGCCTACCTCACAACGGCTCCTTGCGCGGAAGACGACCTCCAGCGGTTCTACATCTATCGCGACGTACCTGGCGGCTCGAAGATCGGCCTGCAGAACAAGTACACCGGCTCGATGCTCGGCCACGACCGGTACGCGGACGGGGAACTGATCCGCCAGTACTCCAGCGGCAGGCAGAACGGTACGGGCACGTACGACCTGGTGAAGGCCTGACCCTCACCCGCCAGACACGGTCCCCTCTAGCCCAGGCGCCCGACTTCCATCCAGCGTGAACCGAGGTCGGGCGACCCGGGCCTACACCACGGACATGCCGTGGACGCCTGAGCGCCTCTGAGTTCCCGGCGGGCGCTGAGTGCACACGCAGCCACCTCTTTCGCTAGAAGCGGGTCTGCAAGTCCGGTCAGGGGCCAGTTCGCGAGACAGAGGACTTGGTGGCGTTCGTCGTGTACTCCACACACGTCGTGCCGGTGGTGACCCTGCTCCGAGTAGAGCCTCGGGTCCGGCTTCCTCGTCCAGGAGACCGCGGAGCAGGACTGGGGCCTCGGGTACCTGTGACCAGTCGACATCGGCGCAGCCCCGCAAAGCGGGGTGGTCGCATGCACCTCGCTCAATCTGCGGGTACTCGCGGAGGAACCGAACGACGGCAGCCTGTTTGGCCAGCGCATCCATCACACACATCTCTCTGCCCTGCTCCCACACCCTCGCCCCGGCCGGCGCGCCCACGGGACGCAACTCTTCCCGGGGCGAGCGCCGGACCCAAGCGCCAAGTCCGATAACACCTCTCACCCTGCGGGTGGGCACCGGGTAAAGGTGTCCCACCCGGCACCAGAGGCACTGTCATCGCCATGCGGCCACCCCCCTTCCCGGTCCGATGCAGCGTTCCCGGACAGGAAGCACACGCTGGGCAGAACCAACCCGTCGAAGGTATACCGCGGCATTCCTGGCCGACCTGGGCCTCGGCCAACGCTTCGCAGTGTCCAGCGAGGAGAAGTTACCGCTCCGCCGGGCCCCCCGCCGACACGAAATGGCCCTGGCATCTCTCCCCCGATATCCTGGTGATCCGACATGGGGGGCTTCCTCTCGTGGAGGGCGGCACGATGAACCGGAAGTTGAACGCGCATCGACTGCTGATAGCCCTCGCAGCACCCCTGCTCGTCTCCTCGGTCGCTCTCGCGCCCGCCTCCGCGGCCCCGGGCAACGCAGCAGGAGCCGCTCCGGCGCGCCCCTCCTGTGAGCTGGTTCCGGCTGGCACCGGCGAGCCGGGCGGCGACCGAAGCTACAACCTCCACCTCAGCGGATTCCCGGCGAACCAGTCGGTGCGGGTGGAAGGGCAGCGGTTTTCCTTCCGAGCCACAGTGGACGACCAAGGCAGCCTCAGCCGGCAGGACGTGAGGCACGGTAACTACAGCGTCAATTACCGGGACGGCGCCGGCAACCAAACCAAGCGCGTCGGATGCGTCACCACCGGGGAGAGGCCGGGCAGCGGCAAGCAGAACGTCAAGGTCACCGCCGTGGCAGTGAAGACCCTCACCAAGCCCGGGACCGTCGTCGACTGCACCAAGACGAACAAGGCGGAATTCGACGGCAGCATCACGGCAACCGGCCAGGGCAAGGTCGACTACTACTGGACGTACGCCTCCAGCGCCGAGCCGCATTCCTCCGGTTCGGTCGACTTCACCCCCGGTACGACGAGCCATGCGTTGCTCAAAGTAGTCGACGTTTCGGGAACGGCGAACGCCTCATCCGTAAGCGTGTTCGTCACCCTCCACGTCCCGGGCCACAACATGAGCGCACGCAGCGAGCAGGTCGTACTGACCTGCGCTAAGCCCTGAGAACGCCGGCCAGCAGAAGCTCCTCCCACCCTGCCGAAACCGACCTCCGCGCAATGGCCCTGGGTGCCAGGCCGTTCGTTCTCGCTGGCTGGTGCCCGTGCCCAGATTGCCACCTCAGGTCACGTTGCCGCCTAGGTTCGGCTCGGACCAGGCAAGAGGCCCGTATACGGCGGCCGCGTGGCACAACTACGCCGCGTCCGCAACGAGCTTGTCACCGACGTTCGCCGCGACGCCCTCCGGTTTCGCATTCGAGCGGCGCATCAGCTTCGACTTCTTGTCCGCGCCGTCATTGCCACGCCTCTCCCGCCCTCCGTGGTCCGCGCGGCCTACCCGCTCGTCAGACCAGGCATACCAAGATCATTCGGTGGGGCGCCCTAACGGTTGGCCTGCCATTTGCCCGCCGCTCAGAGGAGACTCCCACGTGGGATCGTGCCCAGACCTTCTCTCCAGGTGGGCAAGCAGGTGCTCCGCTGTGGTTGAGGCCATGTCCTGCGGCGCGCCGACCGCAGTCAGGGCGGCGGCAAGCCTTGCCGAAGCCACGTCTGGCAGGTCCTGGTCCATAAGGAGGGGAAGGAGCAGCAGCAGGCGGGCGGCTGTGTCCTGGACGCCTTCGCGCGCGGCGGAAGGGTACTCGGCGATGCGGACCAGTTCGTGCCACGTCAGGCCGGTCCCCGAAAATTCTTCTCCCCAGCTGGCGATCTGTCGTGCGTAGCGCGTGTCTGGATGGGTGAGCAGGTAGTCGGTGGCGTAGTCGCCGACCAGGTTGCGGTAGATCACCACAGCTCCGGGACCCCCTTCGGCCGGCACTCGGAACGTTGGCCAGTGTTCGGAATCGAAGAGGAGCTCGGACAGGGCATCGGCATCAGCGCCATCGTCGCCGAACCACTCTGGGACCGCCCGCTCGGCACATGCCCCGTCACTGCATATCGTCAGAAGGTAGTTCGACCAGAAACCCAGGCGGGCCAGCAGTGGCTCGCCTGCCACCAGTGGGCCGTCGTCGTATCCGTTGATCAGCACCCTCCGATCCTGTCACCAGGCACTGACATAGTCCGATCCGGGACGGGGGCGGGCCGCCGCACTGCTTCAGGCTCCTGGTACGCCCCGGCACCAGGCCACACGGGCAGCCCAGGGTTACCACACGCCAGTCGCAGGCCACCTATTCGTCGGCCTGGGGGCCGTACACCTCCATGTCCGAAGCGGTGACCGGCTGCCGTCGCCGAGGGTCAGTGCGTTCGGTGACCCGAAGGGGGTGAGTGCTGCCCGAAGCGACCGGACCTGACAGCCGACTGAGGGCGCGCACGAGTCGAGCCGAGCGACTAGAATCATGACTAACCAGCAGATATTCCCCAGGGGGCTCAGAGCGCGGGACACTGGCATGGGTGAATACAGCGTCGGCCACACCACACGATGCGGGCACTGCGGTGCCCAAGCGCCGAAGTCCGCCGCCTTCTGTCCCGGGTGCGGTACGCCCCTCGACCCGGGCGCTGCCGGAAGCGGCCCGGGACCCTCCAGCTCGCAGTCGGTCCGGGTGGACGGGAGTTGGAACCCGCCGGGCCACCCCCCACACACCCAGCCGCCCGACGCACCGCCCCAGCCACCCCCAGGGAGCGGCAGGACGACGGTGGAAGGGCAGGTACGCGGCCTCCAGGTGCGCACCGATCAACAAGGTGAATCCGACCGGGAGAACGTCTGGACGTTTCGGGTCGAGCGCTACGACGCATCGGGGCGCCGCGTGGCACTGGTTCCGGTCGAGATGCGCGGACGCACATTCGAAGGAGCGATCCACGAGGGCGACTGGGTCCGGGCGCACGGTCGCATGCGCTCCGGTACGTTCCGCGTTACTCGGGTCGAGAACCACACGACCGGCGCGGAGGTCCGTCCCAAGGGGCTTCCCAAGCCGGTAATCATCCTCGTCTGCATCTTCTTCGCCATCGTCGTGGCCTTCATAGCCTGGGTGGCCTACGGCATGTTCACGATGCCCACGGGACCGCCCCCGGGCTGGGACTCCCCTTAGGCCGTGAGGACATCGGCATGAGTATCCAAGAACTGACGGCGGAGGACCTCGATCACCTGCAGCGCGCGGGTTTCGAGCCGCCGCGGCTGGGCTCCGGCGTCGGCCTCACAGCGGCGCCGCCGGCCCTGCGCACCCTGCTCCGGGTCAACGGTGTCGGCCGGCTGCGGAAGGATGGCGCTCCCCCGTGGACCGACAGCCGGGAAGCCGCCGCCCCGGTCACTCGCGACCTACTCGTCAGCCTCTACCAGTGCAGGGTGCCGCTCGCCTTCGAGCTTGGCGGGGACTCCGGGCGGGCCTGCATCCGCCTGGGAACCTGGTTGCCTGACGGGGGTGAACCCGCGGCCGTACGGCGCAACAGCGGGCTGCTGCACACCGCCCTGCGGTCTCTTTACCCAGCGGTGGATACCACCGAGGAGGAGGTCTCGGCCGCGGAACCCTGGCCCCTTGGAGGTCTCGTTCTCGGTATCCCGACGGCCAAGCCGCCCGACGAGACGGACGGCGTGCGACAGGTGGACCGACTGCTCCGGGCCATGGGCCCCACCCGGTGGGCGGCGTTCGTGCTCGCCCAGCCGGTCGGCGAAGGACTGATCCGCTCCCTCAAGCTCCAGGTGATCAACGAGATGCGGGCCGCGCAGACCGCCGCGAAGTTGGGCGGGGTGCCCAGCCCGCTCGCCGAACACTACGTGGAACTGCTGACCGCCCAGTTGAAGAGTCTGGGTGACGCCCAGGGCACCGGCGCCTGGCGTACCGCCGTCTACCTCCTCGGCGACACCGACAGCTACGCCCACGTCGCCAGCATGTGGCGCGGGCTGTACTCCGGCGACCGTTCCGTACCGGAGCCGGTCAGGGTCTGGGACCGCGAGGACGTACCGGGGCTGGCTCGTGCCTGGGCCCTGCCCGACCCTGACGGCCCGTCCTCGGACGCCGGCCGCAAGCACCATCCTTTCCCCCACCAGTCCTTGCTCAGCTCCGTACAACTCGCCGCCTACGTCGACCTACCCGTGGGAGAGACCAACGGCTACGCCGTCACCGCGGTACCCGACTTCGACTCGGTGCCACCGCCGGTCAACGCCGACTCTGTCTTCCTGGGCTCCGTAGTGGAACGCCAGCAGGTCACCCCCGCGCCATACACGGTCCGCGCCCCCCAACTCACCCGTCACGCCCTCGTTACCGGAGTAACCGGCTCCGGCAAGACGAACACCATCTTCCAGCTGCTGCGCCGCACCGCCAGTTCGGGAGTGCCCTTCCTCGTCCTGGAACCGGCCAAGACGGAGTACCGGGTGTTGCTCCGCGACCCCGCGCTGGGCGGCCCTCTCCAGATCTTCACCCTGGGCACCGAAACCGTCGCACCGCTGCGCATGAACCCCTTCGAAGTACCTGAAGGGATTCCCATCGCCACCCACCTGGATCTGCTCCGCTCGGTCTTCAACGTCAGCTTCGGCATGTGGACGCCTCTGCCCCAGGTACTGGAGGCCGGACTGCACGGCATCTACGCCGACCGCGGGTGGGACATCACGACCGGGACGAATCGGCGGCTCGACGACGCGTCCGACCGCTCCCTCGCCTTCCCCACCCTTTCCGACCTCGTGCGGAAGGTCGAGGAACTGGTGCCCCGGCTCGGCTACGACGAGCGCGTCACCAGCGACCTGCGCGCGGCCCTGCGGACCCGCCTGAACAGCCTCCGTACCGGCGGCAAGGGCCGCATGCTCGACGTCGGCCGCTCCCAGCCCATGGGAACACTCCTGGACCGGCCCACCGTGATCGAACTGGAGGGCATGGGCGACGACGACGACAAGTCCTTCATGATGGGACTGCTGCTGATCCGGCTGGCCGAACACCGCCGCATCGAGGGAGACACCGAGGCCCTGCGCCACCTCCTCGTCGTGGAGGAGGCCCACCGGTTGCTGGCCGCCCCGGGAGGCGGGTCCCGGCGCGGCGACGAGACGGAGGCCGACGTCCGCGGAAAGGCCATCGAGACCTTCACCCACATGCTGTCCGAGATCCGCGCCTACGGGCAGGGGGTCGTGGTCGCAGACCAGATCGCGACGAGGCTCGCCCCGGACGTCCTGAAGAACACCAACCTCAAGCTGGTCCACCGCGTCGTGGCGGGCGACGATCGCGAGCTGCTCGCCGCGAGCATGGCGATGACCGAGCGCCAGAGCCTGGCCCTGGCCACCCTGCCGGTCGGCAGGGCGGCTGCCTTCATCGACGGCGAGGACGCGCCTCTCCTCGTCCAGGTGCCCCCGTCGAAGGGTGGATCCGGTACCTGGCCCTTCCATGACGAGGTCCGAGAGCACATGGCTACGCACGGCCCGTACGCGGAGCAGCCGGAGCTGCTGCTCACATCGCCGGCTTGCGACCTCCGCTGCCTGGCTGCCCCTCAGGCCTGCGCGGTGGCCCGCGGCCTCGTCACGGAACCCGCGGTGAAACGGGCATTCGGCCGGGCCGTGCTCTCCGCCGTGCTGAACCCCGGCGGGCTCGGCCGCACGTGGCCGGACGTCGCCGTCACGGTCAAGCCACGGCTCCCCCGCGGCCTGGACCGGGGCGAGCTGCCCGGCCGGCTGGTCCGACACGCGGCCTGGCACCTCGCCGACGTACGAGGTGCGCGGGCGGGATGGACGTACGCGGAGGTGGCCGAGGTGGCGTCGCTGACCGACGCACTGGTCAGCGCCCATGTGGAGGGCCGGGAGACCCGGGAGGAGACGGCCCGGCTCCGCCTGGTGCTCCTGGCCATCCAGGGCGGCGACTGCGGCCCGTACGCGGCGTGCGCCCGTATCTGGGAGGGCCGGCCCACACCCTGCCTGTGCGCCCTGCCGACGGCGGACCTGGTGGCAGAGGGCGGCTTCGCCGAGCTGTGGAGGCAGGCCCGCAGCTCGGACCGGGCTTCCCCGGAAGGTGGCCGAGCAGCGGTGTGGGATGTCTGCCAGGACGCCGCGCACCAGGTGGTGGAACTGCCTGAGGACGGGACTCCGGACAGCCTGGTGGGGCAACTGCGCGGCACGGCCGACCGCACTGCCCTGTGCTTCGCCCAGCAGATGCTGGCCACCGAGACCTGGGCCCACCCGGCGACCGCCCGGCGGGTGCTCGCGGACCTCCTGGCCTTGGCGGGCCTGACCCCGGCGCCGCCCGAGGAATCAAAGGTTCGGTGAAACCTCGTCGAAGGGTTCCGTTGCGATGAAGGACAAGAGCGCGCCGAAGCACGAGTCCAAGGACTCGCCGAAGACCGGTGAACGCGATCGCGGCTGGGGACACATCGAGACCCGCATGGCGACCGACGGCGGCTCCCAGGGGCCGTCGGGATCGGACGCCGGCACACACGGCAGCAGGGAGGGCCAGCACGACAGCAACTCCTCAGGGAGCGGAGACCAGACCACGAAGAGTGAAACCCGCACCCAGGGCGGGGGGACGGACAAGACGACCACGACTGAGAAGCCCGACGGCACAGTGCGCAGTCTCACCGACCACTACGACTCCAAGGGCGAGTTCACCGGGTCGACGGAAGTCACGCAATCATTCGACCTGCCCAACGGGACGATCACCACCGACACGGTGAACAGGGGCGCCGACGGAAAGGTCACCAGCACCCAGCACACCGAGTCCCAGCGGACGAAAGACGGCTGGACTGAGACGACGACCGAGACCAACTACGACAAAGACGGCCGGGTGACCGGCAGCGAGACGACGGAAAAGACCCAGCACAACGACGGCAGGAGCACCGAAAAGACGGTCCGGCGAGACGGCGAGAATCTCGTGAAGGGCAGCGAGGAGAAGACGGTCACGCCGACCAAGGACGGACATACGGTGACGGACGTAAATAGGAACGCCCGCGACGACGTCGTCCGTAGTGGAAGCATGAGAGAGCACTACAAGCCCGACGGTACGGTCATCAGGGACTCGAACCACAATTGGAACCCCGGCCGTGAAACGTGGCACACGCATACCGTAGAGCGCACCGGCAAGGACGGACATCGGCACGTCGATGGCTGGCGGGACTCCACCAGCCACGGCCGGACGACCAGGCAACCGATCCACCAGGTCAAATGAGGCGTACACCGAACCGGGGCTACGGGGGAAGCGTTCACCCTCCTGCATCCCAGCCGGTCGACTTGGTGCGGGCTCTGCCCAACTGACTGCTTAGGCCTTGGCCTGCTCCTGACAGGTGATCGGCGACCCAGCGCGAGCGCCGCTCGGCGGGCTGCTGTAGCGATCGCGGCCCGGACGGGGCTTGCGTCGCGAAATTCACTCCACTGCATAGGGGCGATGCCGAGCATGGCGTGGTGAACGCCGTCGCCTTTGAGGCGGCAGTCGCGGAGGATCTTCCAGGCCTTCATGCGGGCGAAGACGTGCTCGACGCGAGCCCGGACCTGCTTATGTGACCGGTTGTGCTCCTCTGTCCAGTCCGGGAGTTCGCTCTGGCCGCGCTCTCTGCGGTGCGGAATGACGAGTCTGGTGCCGAGGTAGCCGCCGTCGGCGATCGTGAGGGTGTTGCCGACGGCTGTTTTGGCGCCGGACTCCTCCCATGCCTTGCAGTCGTTGCGGTTCCCGGCGAGCGGCCGGCCGATCACGACGACCCGGCGGGTGTCGGCGTCGATGACCACCTGGTGGTTGGTGGAGTACCGTAGTTCTTCGACCGCTCGGCCACAGTGTGGTCGCAGGTGGGGAGCAGGGTGCCGTCCCCGATGAGCACGGTGTCCTTGGCGAACCGTCTGCGTGGCTGGAGCGCGAGCAACGGCCCCAGATGGTCGATGATCCGGTCCGCCGCCGACTTGGAGACCCCGAACACCGGGGCGAGCTGGCGCATGGTCAGGTTCGTGCGCCAGTAGGCCGCGAGCAGCAGGGCCCGGTCCTCCAGCGGAAGGCTCCACGGCCGGCCCCTGCGGACCGCGTCCGCACTCTCGCGCCGCAGCACCGTCACCAGCTTCCCGAACTGCCGCGGGCTCAGCCCGCCGAACGGGGATATCCAGGACGGCTCCGACGCCGTGATCACACCAGCCACAGCCAGATCATCTCAGTGGTGCGCCGGTCAGCCGGGTCCTGCCCACGGTACGGAAATCAGGCGGCCGGGCCTGGCGCATCGTCCAGGATGACCCCATGAGCCATGACCTTGTGACGTTCCTCCACGCACGGTTGGACGAGGAGGCCGACCTGGCCCGACGCTGCGACGGTGGCGGCTGCGGGGAGTGGACCGCTCACGGGCACGCAGTCGACTTCTGTCAAGTAGAACTCTCCGGCTTCCATCCCACGATCGCCCTGCACGTCGCGCTGCACGACCCGGCTCGCGTCCTGCGGGAGGTCGAAGCCAAGCGACGCGTGCTCGCCCGCCATGTACTCAGTCCTGCCACGGGCGACCCCGAACTACCGTGGGACAACCGCGATGACTGCCAGTACGACGGCGAGACCTGGCCATGCGATGACCTGCTCGACCTCGCGTCGCCTTACGGCGATCACCCTGACTACCCCCGACGCCCCTGAGACCGAGATCGTTTACGGGACAGCCCTCAGGTAAGCAGCGTTCGTGGCTGCGGCCCGCGAGCTCGCTTTCGGATCATCTGGCTGACCAGATGAAGAGGGCGGCGAGGTGGAGTCCGGCGAGGTAGATGGTGGCGGCTTTGTCGCTCGTCTTCCTTGGTCTGCCCCCGCTCCCCTCGGGGGCCTGCTCGGGGCCTTCAGGCCGGACCGAGTTCCGGGTCGCGGGTCGCGCGGATCTCCCAGCGGCCGGTCCTGTCGGAGAGGTCCGCCCGGCGCCGCACCAGCACCACGCAGGCGGCCACGGCCACGACCGCAGAGAGTGCGGTCGTCAGCCATGCGGCGAGCCAGGACATCGGCAGCATCAGCACGAGGACGACCAGTGCGTAGGACAACGCCATACCCCCGAGCCAGGGCCAGTGGGCCCCGGGCACCACGGTGGTGGGCCACGGGGAGAGCCGCGTCGAACGCTCCGGGTCGGGCTGTATCGGGGTGGCGGGCTCCATGACCCGCTGGAATTCCTCGCGGTCCATCTTCAGCCACGCCACCTCCCCCTCGTCGGTGACGAAGACGACCGGCTGATGGTCGTTGCGGATCAGACGCCAGTTCCGGGCACCGCACAGCCAGCCCGGCCGTTCTCCCATGCGCGCCGCGAGGAGGGCGAGCCCGGCCGGCTCGACGGTCGGGTTGCCGATCAGCAGCTCGGAACCGTCCTCCAGCGCGAGGCGCAGCTTGTGGTCCGATCGCACCCGCACTGTTCCGTCCACCGTTCCGAACGTGGTGTGTTCGTTCCGCCGGGCCGCGATGATCCGTGCCCGGACGGCGGGCAGCGCCGCCCCGGCCGCCGCGTCCTCACGAAGGGTCCGGAGGGTCGGATCGGCGGGAGGTACCCGGACGAACATCAGCGACCCGAAGAGCGTGATTGCCGCTCCGATGCCGAGGCCGATCCAGGTGGTCAAGGGCGTGAGGGAGAACGCGAGCGGAGAGGCCGCCTCCACGTACCGCTCGATGTGGCCGGGCTCGTCCACGACACCGCCCAGTGCGGGCGCCGTCGGGGCGTGCAGGACCAGTACGGATTCGCCCTCGAAGCCGCCCCTGAATCGGTCCGAGATGTGCCCGCTCACCACCTCGAGCCGCCTGGTGTCTGTACTGCCGCCCCCGGGGCCATGCACGGGCACCTCGACGGTGACGTCGGCGGTGTCCGCGACCTCCTTGTTCTTCCCCGACTTCACCCGGTGGAGCTCGACGATGGTGCCCCGCGTCACTTCGGCGCCGGCCTTCTGTATCGCCGCGATCCGCTTCAGGTCGTCGCCGTCCGGGCGCGTGATCAGCTCGGTGAGCACGGCCAGAGCGGGCAGTACCACCACCACGGCCAGCAGCAGGGGAAGGAAGTCCCGGAACGGCCGTTTCCAGGGCAGCTTCGCGGGCGGCGCCGGCACCGGTTCGACCTGCCTCGGTGGCGTGACCGGGATCGGCCGGGAGGCCGACCACACCCACCCGGCGGCCAGCGCCAGGGACACCGCCCCGAGTACGGCCACGTCCGGCCGATACACCGTCACGCCGACGTGGAACAACAGCGTCCACAGGGCCAGCACCGCGAACAGCAGCGCGCCCCCACCCAGAGACCTGGTCACCCAGGCGATTCTCCCCATGATCCCGAAACTACCAACTCCGTTGCTCTCGAAGACGGCCTGGGGAGGCGGTGGTCACCGCCCGGCTCCGAGCCCGGTCACGAGGGCGCCGCAAACCCGGCCGCCTGCGCCCCACCATCCCAGGTGCCCGCCACTCGCTCTCCCAGCGCCGCCTACCCGGTACCTGCAGCCAGTGATGGTTCGACCAGGACGAGGACCCCCTGGTCGACGTCGACCCCACCCCGCTGAAGCCGAGACGGCCATCCCAGTGTTCAGGCGCCTGTGTGCACCTTCGGGTCACGCGACGAAACGCCAACTTCGGGCGACGGGATTACGGCCGGGCGGCCTGGAACCGGTCGCCGAGGTCGAGACCTGCGGCCCGAAGAACGGCCTGCTGTACGAGATCGCGAAGGTCCGCCCGGTACGGCCGATGACCCTCGCCAAGGAGTTCGCCCTCGACAAGGCGATGGCTGCCAGACAGACCTGTGGCACCTGCCGCCGACGCTCCTTCTTCGTGCTTCCTGCGTCCCTGACGAGCTGCTTGGAGTGCCGCGACGGCACGCCCGGAGACCCCGCCCGCTAGGATCGGTCCACCCAACGTCTTCCCACTGGAAGTGTTCATGCCTCGCCGGTCACCGGGCGAGATCAGGAGACAGCTCCCGCAACGCCGCACGCAACATCGGCGGATACCCGTGATCCGCGGATTGTCCGCCTCGGCTAACAGGCAGATCGCCGACTTCGAACGAGGCCACGCCCTCCCCGCGGGCGAAGTCGCACACTCGTTCCGCCGCTGGAACACGTCTATCCGCCGGTCACGCGGAGACCACGAGCTGTTCTACGAACGCGATGACACAGACCTCCGCAACGGCGAGTATCACGTCCGCACGCTGCTGGAGCTCACCCTCCATGCTCTGAGGTCCAAGGCGCGACGCGAGCTGAGCGCAGTGATCTGTCCCGCAGACGAACGCGTGCTTCACCGCACGCTCAACAACCCCTTCGCGCCCCAAGACCTCCCCTGGTGGATGTGTCGAATAGGTGTCTGAATCTCCAGCCGTTCATAATTCTGGCCGACATCTCCAGGCACCTCAGGTCGGCAGTGTTGCCAGCACTGGCCGACATCCGTTCTTCGTTTTCGGTTCTGGCACAGGTCTTGGGGAGCGATCACGGATTGCGACGATGCAAGAAGTGCCGATGTCAGCGGGCCCACGTAGCTTTCGGTTGACCGCCCGGCCGGGTGGCAAGGAGGGAGTGAGACATGGAGATGGGTCAGCGACGCCCGGCTGGCAGCCGGGCCTGAGGCCACCTGGTACCTGGAGGCGGCTTTGTGACCGGTGCTCACCTTGGGACGGTGTACGACGATCCGATGACGCCGGTAGTCGTGACGGGCATCGAGGAGCCGACGACGATCCGCGTACCGAGCGGCCGGCTTGTCGTCGATGCGCCATGGCACGACGACCAGGTCTGGGAGTACCAGAGGGAGCTGCCGACCAGGCCCCCGCGGGAGCTGGCGGTGCGCGTTCCCCCGGGCGTCTACCGGGTAGAGATCGCGTGGACGGCAGGCCCGTACGAGTTCATGGGCGAGCACGTCGACGGTGTTGAGTGCGCCGCGACGCGCCCGCGCATCAGCGACGACCCTGTCGTCGGATGGGAGAGGGGCCTGAGTCTCGAGGACGACATCGCCCGGCTTCAGCCGGGCGAGGAGCCCCCGTTTCTTCTCCGATGCTAATGTCGGCTGCTTCGCCGATGCAGGCGCGTGGACGACCTTGTCCGCACCGTTTCGCACGTTCATAGACGGGGTCCCTGCCCCGCGCGACTATGAGCAGCTGGCCGACGGGTGCGAACGGGTACGCGATGAGTCGCGGCAAGCCGATTTGGTCACGTTCGGGGCCGAGTCGGGCGGCGTCGTCTGGTTGGGCCGCACGAAGACCGGCGACGTGGCGGCGATCGTCGTCACCAGCGGCATGCCCGATGCCAAAGCATGACATCGCTGCCACTTCTCCCTGTCCTGCAAGTCGCGCAGCCGGACGTGGCTGCCCGCTTTCACTGGGAGGAACAGCCTGAGGAAAGGTATCGGGAGTCGCAGCTCGAATAGCCCCTGCGAGGCGCTGCTGCAGCAGGATCATCTTCCGGAGCAGGTGGAAGCCGGCTCGGCCGTAGAGCTGTCTCTTGATCTTCTTGATGCGGTTCACGGCTCCCTCCACGCTGCCCGAGCTCCAGTCCAGGGTGAGGCCGGCGATCACGGCGTCGAGGTCTCGCCGCAGGTGGAGCGCGAAGCCGGTGAGCCCGGGCAGCCGGCTGGCTTCGACTGCGTCGATCCAGGCAGGGAGCGTGGCGCCGAGGCAGTCGGTTAGCAGCTCGCCGAAGTCACGGACATGTTCGGCAGCCGTGTCCAGTTCCGGACAACGGGCCAAAAGGTCCTTGAGGCCGATGCGGTCCTCCTCACTCAGGGTGGCGGGGCGGCGGGTGAGCCAGCCGGTCACCTGCCGTACGGTCGCTGGCCGTGGCGGTGCGGTGGACGGGTCCCTGCGCAAGGTGGCGATGTGGGCTCGGACCATGGCGTAGGTGACGGGAGCCTGCTCGGCGACCGGTTCGCCGTGGAGTTGGGTGACGCTGGTGCATCCCTCGGTGAATCGTCGTTCGAGGTAGGGCTTGTAGGGATCGAGTCTGCTGGGCGGGGGCCGGTTCTCGCGGATGGTGTCCTGCCAGCGTGAGGCGTTCGCGTACCGGAGGACGGTGTTGAGGCCCCAGCCCAGATGCCGGGCGATCGCCCGCCGCGAGTGCCCCTGGGCGAGCATCTCGTGGACCAGGAACGCCACGAAGTAGGCGGGCCACCGGGCCGCCAGGGCGGGCGCGCCGCGGGCGCGGGCAGCGGCCCGCCGCTCAGCGCCGGGGGGGACGGCCGGGAGTCTCTCCCCAATGTGGCCTGCGTGTGGTCAACTTGATGGTCGGCCGTGCCATGAGGGGGATGCTGCGCATGTCGGAAGTCCCGTTGACCACATCTGTTTCCACTGAGAGCAGGGGCAGTCAGCGGCGCCGCTGGCCCGTGTGGGCGGTTCCCGTTGTCGCCGTCCTCCTCGCGGGTACGGTCTCGTGCGGCGGGGACGATGGGGGCGGGCAGGCGCCGGCTGACAAGGGAGGGCCGACGGCATCCGGTCAGGCCCCGCCGGCGAAGACGGAGCAGAAGAGCCTGGAGATGAAGGGCCTGGTCGCGCTGGTGTCCGGCAACCTCACCGAGCTCGTGGTCTTTGACGAGACGACCGGCAGGACCAAGGCTGGAGCCTTCCTGCCCCAATACGCCGTACCGAGCGTGTGGAGGAGGCAGGCCTTCTCGCCGGACTGGCACTCCGTCGTGTGGACGACGAAGGCCGGCGACCTGTTCTTCGGGGAGTACACGAGCGGCGCGGGCTCGAACGGGAACTACGGGGACACGCCGGTGAGTATCGGCGGCAAGCCGACGTACTCGGGCGGCAAGCTCGGCTACACGCAACCCCGCTTCGGCCCGGATGGGAAGCAGGTGTACTTCCTGGCCAGCAATGAAAAGGTGTACTCCGCTGACCCGAAGAGCC
Source organism: Streptomyces sp. NPDC044704 (assembly GCF_056433525.1). Taxonomy (NCBI): domain Bacteria; kingdom Bacillati; phylum Actinomycetota; class Actinomycetes; order Kitasatosporales; family Streptomycetaceae; genus Streptomyces; species Streptomyces sp. NPDC044704. The sequence continues at coordinate 81,243 of NZ_JBWKGY010000023.1, read as the reverse complement.
CGGATGACCTGAAGGAAGAGGCCACCCTTGAGGCAGGCACGTTCTCCCAGGACAACGGGTTGGCCTGGGACATCGCCGCGTCCGGCCAGGTCGAGAAGCGACAGGCCGCATCCCCCGGGCGCCAGAGCGAGGCGACCGACCCGGACGGCAAGAGGACCCTCATCAAGAACGGGTCAGGCTGGTTCCTCAAGGAAGCGGGCAGCACCGCCGAGCCGAAGTTCCTCTTCAAACACCTACTCGACCACGATGAGAAGCCGTTGGCGGACAAGGGCATGACCGTTGACGTTCTGGGATGGTACTGACATCCCGGCGCCCCCATGGGTACCGGCCGCAACGCACGCGGGAGGACCATCGCTTGCCAGGCGCACTCCGACAGGACACCCGCCTTGCGGGCGACACCAGTCCGGTGGCGCCTAGGCTACGACCGCGCTCTAGGTGACAATAAGCTCGCGTAACTGGTGACGGATAGCGCTGAGAGACCAGTGCGAAACTCCAGGTCGGCTGCCATCGGCAGTGACATTCATCGCTGCGAGACACACCTTCCGGGCCGACGCCTCTCCACTCCACGAAGTCGGGGTCGGTGACGTCTACGTCGTCGGCGCTCTCCAGCCCGACGGCCGCGAGAAAGCCCCGGATGCCGGGAGGATCAGCTTCGCGGAGATGCGCCCAGCCTGTTCCCGTCGCCCCCCCACTGGCACCTGGCCGCACGCGCACGGGTGAGGCAGCAGAGCACGGCCGCCAGCGAAAAGCCACGCCGGTGACTCGGCCCCTGAGTACGTTTGGACGTACGGGGTGCGGCCCTGGCCACCAGGGCCGCGGCGGGAGCCGCACCCCGACAGAGCTTGCCAACCGTGCGACGCCCGCGACTTGAGCCAGCCCCTCCTGCGGGTGGACCCGGGGCCGGCGGCGAACCGGCCCGGTTCCAGCACCATCGCAGGGCTCATGAAGCCGATCGACGAGCAGCACATCGCCGAGCCCGGCCTGGTGGTCCTGGACATCACCGGCGGGGACGAGAACACCTTCCGGGCCGTCATGGCCGCGCTGGAAGAGCGCTGGGCCACATCAGGCGTCGGCCCGGTGCGCAGGGATCCCGGCGAGCCCGGCGTCCGGGCCCGGATCTACGCCGACGTCCTGCGCCCGGGGCGGGACGGCCCGTGAGAGGACCCTGGGCAAGCCCTTGGTGAAGGGCTTGCCCAGGGTCGCCTAAGGCTTGCCCAGGCTCTCCGGCTCTTCGGCCTCCACCTCCCACAGGGGATACGCCCGCCCGGTGCCGTAGCAGTGGCGGCACAGTCCATCGCTGGAAGTGGCGTGGGCGTCGATGGTGTCGACGGCATGGCGCAGGAGCTGGGGGAGGCCGAGGACGTGGCCGCTGTGGAGGGCGAGCTGGTGGCGCTTGCCGACCATGATCTCCAACGCGGTTCCGGGCGGCGCGGCGGCCCCCAGCTCGTAGATGGAGCTTATGCCGCGGGTGAGGGCAGTGATCAGTTTGTGGAGGTGGCCCATCGTCTCCCCTCCGGAGAGTTCCACTCGCGCGGTGAAGGCGATGTCGCCGGCGTCGGGACGGTCGCAAGGGGCGGGGCTGTGCGCTTTCAGGCCGCCGTACTGGGGTGTGCCTCGGCGGCATGCCGGTATGCGGCGTTGATGCGCTGTGCTTCCTCCAGTTGCTCTTCGAGGATGATGATGCGGCAGGCGGCTTCGACGGGGGTGCCCTGGTCGACGAGTTGGCGGGCGCGGGCGGCGATGCGCAGCTGGTAGCGGGAGTAGCGGCGGTGTCCGCCGGCGGAGCGGAGCGGGGTGATGAGGCGGGCGTCTCCGATGGCGCGGAGGAAGCCCTGGGTGGTGCCGAGCATTTCGGCGGCCCTGCCCATGGTGTAGGCGGGGAAGTCTTCGTCGTCCAGGTGGCCGCCGAGGGGGCCGGCCGGGGTTTCTGCTGTCATGAGACCTCTCTGGCGGGAACGCGTGGAGGGGCCCTGGCGCCTATCGCGCCAGGGCCCCGAAGGAACTGCTACACCATCTGCCGGCCCTGAGACTGCGCCGGCCTCTTGTATCCGCTGACCCGTCCGAACGGGGACGGGAGGTGCGGGGATCGCGGTTGCTTGACCGGAGACCACCTCACTATCGATGTCCTGCGGTACCCGGGCCCAAAACCTCCGCCCGGGCGATCCTGATGGCGCCCAATCCCTCCGTTCATCCCTCGGATGATCAACTGCTTTCCAAGCGGGGAACTACGGGTACTGCTCCACTCGGTCCTGCTGGTACTGCGTACTTCTTTCTGCTCGTGGCCTGACCAAGCGCCACGCTCCGGCAGCCAGCCCCGTCGCCCATCCTGCATCTGCTCTGGCTTGGAACCCCACTGCCGAACCTCCCGGTGCGCGCGCCCGCAGCCGACGCCTTCACCGAGGTACCACTCACTCACTTCACTGCTGGGTACTGCCAACTTCACCACTGCGTTAACTGCGGTACTGCTGATGGCAGCCCCTGAACCTGCGGGCCACCCGGTCCGACCGTCAGTCCCGTCGCCGTCCTTCGACAACCCTGGCTCCGGAACTCCACCGCCGCACCGCACTGCTGAACTGCAACTACCTGTACTGCTGCCCGGCAGTTCGTCTCTGCCGGGCCCTGCTTGATCTCGGCTACGTGAGAAACCATAACCACACCACAAGCAAATGTCTACCCCGGCCGGGATAGATTTCTGTTCCTGCGCCAGAGAGGTAATCGATCCCTGTCAGGTACGCAGCCGCACACCTGCAGCGGCATCCGCAGGCCCGCCTGCGGGCCGGGACCAGTCAGGCGGCCGCAGGCAGGTGCTGGGGCTCGCCGAGCTGGGCCTGGCCGAAGAGGAGCGCGTAGCCGCCGGGGAGCTGCTGGAGGATGCGAGCGAGACCGCGGGCCTGAGGGGGCGGGGGTGGCATAGCTGCTGGAGCTGGCGGTAAGGATGCGAGACTGGCGCGATGGATATCCGCCGCAGGAACAATGTCACCGTCACCGGCCGCAGGGGTGGGCCGGTGCTTCTGCTGGCGCACGGTTTCGGCTGCGACCAGAACATGTGGCGCCTGGTCGTTCCCGCGCTGGCGGAGCGCTTCCGCGTGGTGCTCTTCGACTATGTGGGATCGGGGCGATCCGCCCCCGAGGCGTGGAGTGAGCAGCGTTACAGCTCGCTGGAGGGCTACGCGGCGGATGTGCTGGAGGTCTGCGAGGCGTTGGACCTGCGGGACGTCACCTTCGTGGGGCATTCGGTCAGTGCGATGGTCGGGGTGCTGGCGGCCGCGAAGGCTCCGCAGCGGTTCTCCCGTCTGGTGATGGTCGCTCCTTCGCCGCGCTACATCGATGAGGACGGGTACCGGGGCGGGTTCAGCGCGCAGGACATCGATGAACTGTTGGAGTCGCTGGAGGCGAACTACCTGGGCTGGTCGGCTGCGATGGCACCGGTGATCATGGGCAATGATGACCGGCCCGAACTCGGCCTGGAGCTGACGCACTCGTTCTGCGCGACCGATCCGGAGATGGCGCGGGTCTTCGCCCGCACTACGTTCCTGTCGGACAGCCGCGCGGACCTGAAGACGGTGACGGTGGCGACGCTGGTCCTGGAGTGCAGGCAGGATGTGATCGCTCCCCCTGAGGTCGGGGCCTTCGTCCACGCGGCGATCCCGGGCAGCCGCCTGGTCACCTTGGAGACCACGGGGCACTGCCCGCAGCTGAGCGCACCCGAAGCCACCGCCGGGGCCATCATCGAGTTCGCCGGGGTATCACGTTGATGTGCCGCGTCGGGGAGGAGCATGAGCCGGGCAGGGAGCCGGCCGCGGACAATACGGATGCGGTGTTCACTTCCCTGCTGGAGGACAGTGCGGAGGAGTTGTACGAGCAGGCGCCGTGCGGCTACTTGTCGACCATGCTGGACGGCACCATCGCGAAGATCAACGCCACGCTGCTGGAGTGGCTGGGACTGGAGCGCAATGCGGTGGTGGGGCGGATGCGGTTCACCGACCTGCTGACCGTGGGCGGCAAGCTCTACCACGAGACGCACTTCGCCCCGATGCTCCAGATGAAGGGCGAAATCAGCGGGATCGCCCTGGAGATCAAGACCGCCGGCAGACAGCGGATGCCAGTGCTGGTCACCTCGAAGGTGAAGGCCGGCGACGAGGGCGAACCTCTGCTGATCCGCACCACCGTCTTCGACGCGCGCGACCGCCGCGCCTACGAGACCGAGCTGCTACGCGGCCGCCAAGCAGCCGAGGAGGCCCGTCGTCAGGCGGAGGAGGCGCGCCGTCAGGCGGAGTCCGACCGTGAACGGCTCCAGGAAGCCCTCGCCGTGCTGCAGCAGAACCTGCTGCCCGCCGAGCTGCCCGCCATCCCGGGGCTGGAAGCCGGCTCGTACTACCATACGGCCTCCCCCGACCTCCTCGGCGGAGACTTCTACGACCTGTTCCCCCTCGACGCCGACCGGTGGGCGTTCTTCCTCGGCGACGTGTGCGGCAAGGGTCCGAAAGCCGCCGCGGTCACCTCGCTCACCCGCTACACCCTGCGGGCCGCAGCCCTGCACGACTCCGACCCGGTCACCGTGCTGACCACCTTGAACACCGTGCTCCACGAGCGGTACACCAGCGGAGATCCCCGCTACTGCACCGCCATATTCGGTGTTCTTGAGCCTGAGAGTGATCGTGTCTGCGTGCACCTGGCCTCCGGCGGGCACCCCTCCGCGCTGATCCAGCGCGCGGACGGCGTGCCCGACTACCTGTCGACCCCCGGCGGCATGCTCATCGGCATCCTGCCCGAGGCCCAGTTCACGGCGGCGCGCACCGAATTGCTGCCCGGTGACACCCTGCTCCTGTACACCGACGGCCTCACCGAAGCCCGCGTCGGGCCCGACCGCGCCCTGTACGGCGAAGACGCCCTGCACGCCTTCACCGCCGAACAGCCGCCCGCTGGACCGCAGGCCCTGATCCGCGCCCTGACCGGGCTCCTCGCCGACTTCGGCGACGGACTCGACGACGACACCGCGCTTCTCGCCCTCGGCATCCCCGTGCCCGCCACCCTCCCCGTCCCCGCGAGTGAAGACCTGACATGAGTACCCTGACGATCACCGCCCGAGACGCCGCCACCGGTCCCGTCCTGGAGATCACCGGCGACCTTGACTACGCCACAGCGCCTCAACTCCGCAGAACCCTCGAAGAGCTGACACTTGCCACAGGGCAACTGTTGGTCCTCGACATGGCCGGTCTGGAATTCTGCGACTCCAGCGGCATCACCACCATGCTGGCCGCCCGCAACCTGGCCACCGAACAAGGCGCCCGGATCGCCCTGGCCGCGGTTCCCGCCAACACCCTGCGCGTCCTGCGCATCGTCGGCCTGGACCGCGTCTTCACCATTCACCCCGACACCTCCACGGCCGCCGACAGCCGGGCCTGCTGACCGGTTCCCAAGCCCACGCCGGGCTCATCAGCTCGGCCACGACCCGACGGCCAGACGCCGGCTCCACAGCCCAACCACCGGGCCGCCGCTTGCCCGGCCTCCCCCCCCAGCGGGGAATGCACCCTCCCCGTCGCTCTGATGGTGGGCCGCAGGGCAAGCAGGGGGTGATCATTCGCCGACCGGGGGTAGGTTGCCTCCCGACATGTCCCACGGCAGACGAGAGGCAGCGCATGACGGCACGGCGTAGTAGTGGGGCCGGAGACTTGCCGTCGGCGGTGGTGGACTGCGCGCTGTACGAGGACGGCAAGCGGATTCCCGGGCAGGTGAACCTGGGCCGGATCATGGAGCGGATAGAGCCCCAGGCCGGGAGGTTCGCATGGATCGGTCTGTACGAGCCGACCGAGGAGCAACTGCAGGAGGTTGCCCAGGCGTTCGGTCTGCACCCGTTGGCGGTCGAGGACGCGGTTCATGCGCATCAGCGGCCGAAGTTGGAACGCTACGGCGACATGTTGTTTCTGGTGCTGAAGACGATCGTCTACATCGAGCACGAGCAGATCACCGCGAGCAGTGAGATCGTCGACACCGGGGAGATCATGGTGTTCGCCGGACCGGGGTACGCGATCACCGTCCGCCATGGCAGCGCTCCTTCACTGGACGGCGTGCGCGAGGAGTTGCAGAACGACCCGCGACAGCTGGGCTGCGGTCCGGCAGCGGTTCTGCACGCGGTCTCGGACATGGTCGTCGACCGCTATATCGAGGTCGCGGATGCCTTCGCGGGTGACGTCGACACCCTGGAGGCTGAGGTGTTCTCCCCGGACCGGCCGGTCGACGCGGGGCGGATCTACCAGCTCAAGCGCGAACTTCTGGAGTTCAAGCGGGCCGTGATGCCGTTGGCGTCGGCCCTCCAGCGCCTGAGCGAAGGCGGTATGCCGCAGGTCCCCAAGGAGGTGGCCACCTATTTCCGTGACGTCGCCGACCATCACCAGCGGGTTCGTGAGCAGATCCTGGCCTTCGACGAGCTGGTCACCGGGATGCTTGCTGCCAGCGTCGCCCAGCTCGGCGTCCAGCAGAACGCCGACATGCGCCGTATCAGTGCCTGGGCCGCACTCATCGCCGTCCCCACCATGATCGTCGGCGTGTACGGCATGAACTTCGACCATATGCCCGAGCTGCGGTCGCCTTATGGCTATCCGGCGGTCTGGGTCGTCATCATCTCCGCGTGCACGATCGTCTACCGAGCCCTGCGCCGCAACAAGTGGCTCTAGCGACTCGGCTCCCCCACCACGCTCGCACCAGGGCACGCCGGGGCACAGGTGATCGCCACGGCCAGTCCTCGGAGCGCCGAGGCGGTCGCTTAGCCCGCTGGACGCCGTAGCTCTGGCAGCCCCGCGGGGCCAGGGAGCGCAGGACGTCGAATTCGTTGCCCTCGGGGTCGGCCGTGACCACCCAGCTCCGGCCCGGTCCCTTGCGTCCATCATCGGCGTAGCCGCCTCACCCCGCTCCGCGTCGCCGAGTAGCCGGTCGATCGGGCGCATCGGCGCTCGCGGCCCCTTGCGTCCTGTAGGAGGTCAGGTCGGTCCCGGGAGCAGGGCGGCGACGGCTCGGTCCGCGGTGGCTTGGAGGGCCGCGCGGAGTGCGGTGTCCCGGGCTCGGTCGGTACGTACCTCGATCAGGCGCAGGCCTTTGCCGCAGAGCGCGTCGGTGAGTTGGTGCGGGTGGGTGAGGAGGGTGTGCGGTGTTCCGGTTGCCGCCGCGAGGGCGGCGAGGTCCGTGCCGTGCGGTGTGCCGAAGACCCGCTCGAAGGGTTCCTTGTGTTCGGCTTGTTCGAGCAGTGAGAAGATGCCGCCTCCGTCGTTGTTGACCACGAGGATGGCCAGGTCGGGGACGGGTTCCGCGGGGCCGAGCAACAGCCCGTTGTGGTCGTGGAGGAGGGTGAGGTCGCCCATCAGCGCGCAGCTGGGTCCGTTGTGGGCGAGAGCTGCGCCGATCGCGCTGGACACGACACCGTCGATGCCGCTCGCTCCCCGGTTGGCGAGGACCGTGTGGGTTCGGGTTTCGGAGGTGGCGTGCAGATGCTGGTCGAGATCTCGGATGCAGAGACTGGGGCCTGTGAAGAGGAGGCTGTCAGGGGGCAGGCGGCGGGCCAGCGCGCGGACGAGGCCGGGTGCGGTGAGGGCCGGGGTGTCGTCGAGGAGGGCGTCCAGTGCCTCGCGGACGGCCCGGTCTGCCTGGAGCCATGAGGCGAGCCACGGGGAGGTCGGCGGTGCGGCGCTCCCGCTGTCGGCCTGTGCGACGGGCGGGTGGGTATGGGCTCGCGCTGTTCTGGCCGGGTCCGCGGGGTGCAGCCCGGGTACGAGGAGGTGGGTTCGGGCCGCTTCGAGCAGGGCGGTCTGCTGCCGGGTCAGTCCGGGTCGTCCCGCGCTCACGACCAGATCGGGTCGGTGTGTCTCCAGGAATCCGGGTGCGCGGAGCAGGTGCGGGTGGGCGGTGAGCGCGTTCGGCCCGTAGCGGCCTCCGGAGGTGGGCTCGGCGAGTACGGGCCAGCTGGCCCGCTGCGCGTGGGCGATCAACGGGGCCGGGTCCGCGCAGCCGTCGCCGAGCAGCAGGACTCCTCGCTCGGTGTCGGGCAGCGGGTCGCCCTGCACGCTCCGGGGCGGTGTCGGGCGGCACCAGGGTTCCGCCCCGGGTCGTCCCGCGAGGGGCTCCGGCCAGGGGTCGGGCTTGTCGTCCTGGGTGGGTACGAGGGGGGCGCGGAAGGCGATGTTGAGGTGGACGGGGCCGGGGGGACCGTGGTGCGAGCCGGAGGCGTGACCGTACGCGCGGGCGGCCAGTGAGCGCCAGTACGCGACCGCGCCCGTTCGGCGTTCGGGTACACCGGTCTCGCAGAACCATCGTACGGCGCCGCCGTACAGGCGGATCTGGTCGATCGTCTGGGGTGCGCCGGTGTCGCGGAGTTCGGGCGGCCGGTCGGCGGTCAGGACGAGCAGGGGGACGCACGACAGGTCCGCCTCGACGACGGCGGGGTGGAAGTTCGCGGCGGCGGTACCGGAGGTGCACAGCACCGGCACCGGACGCCGGGAGGCTTTGGCGAGACCGAGTGCCAGGAACGCGGCGGAGCGTTCATCGATCCGTACGTGCAGCCTGAGTCTGCCGGTGCGGTCGGCTTCGTGGAGGGCGAGGGCGAGGGGTGCCGAGCGTGAGCCCGGTGACAGTACGGCTTCGGTGACGCCGTTTCTGATCAGCTCGTCGGTGAGGACGTCGGCCATCGCCGTCGCGGCGTGGACGGCGGGGCCGGTCATGCGTACTCCAGTTGCGCGTGTGCCAGGGCGGCGCGCTCTGCCCAGGGTGCGAGCGGAGCGGCGTGTGAGGCCAGTCGGGTCGGGGAGACGGATGGGGTGCGTACCTCGATCCAGCCGTCGCGGGGAGAGAGCGGGGCGTCGCTCAGGTCGGCGTCCAGGAGGCCGATGGTGCCCAGGCCGCAGGCGTACGGGAGTTCCGGCAGCGCTGCGGCCAGGGCGATGCCGGCAGCCAGGCCCACCGAGGTCTCGATCGCGCTGGAGACCACGACGGGCAGCCCGCAGGCCTCTGCCACGGACAGTGCCGCCCGTACTCCGCCGAGCGGTTGCACCTTGAGGACCACCAGGTCGGCTGCCCCTGCGACGCGCAACCGTACGGGGTCTTCGGCGCGGCGGATCGATTCGTCCGCCGCGAGCGGCACGTTCACCCGGCGCCGGAGCCGGGCCAGGTCGTCCAGCGTGGCGCACGGCTGCTCCGCGTACTCCAGGTCGTAGCGGTCGAGGGCGCGCAGTATGCGCACGGCGTGGTCGACGTCCCAGGCGCCGTTGGCGTCGATCCGGACGCGTCCCGTGGCGCCGAGCGCGTCGCGTACCGCCTCCACCCTGGCGATGTCGCAGGCATCGCTCTGGCCCGGCTCGGCGACCTTCACCTTGGCCGTGGTGCAGCCTGAGGCCGCCACCAGTGCGTGCGCGGTCTCGGGAGTGACCGCCGGCACCGAAGCGTTGACCGGGATCCGGGTCCGCAGCGGGGCCGGCCAGCCCGTGTACGCGGCTTCCCGGGCGCAGGCCAGCCAGCGGGCGGACTCGCGCGGCCCGTATTCGGCGAAGGGGGAGAACTCGCCCCACCCGGCGGGGCCTTGGAGCAGGCAGCCCTCGCGCCGGGACAGGCCGCGGAAGCGGACCCGCATGGGGATGGAGAATGCGTGCAGGGGGTTGGAGTCCTCCGGCGGGTTCAGTACTGCCATGCGAAGTCCGTCCAGTCGGCGGGACGCTTTTCCAGGAAGGAGTCGCGGCCTTCCTCGGCCTCCCGTGTGCCGTAGGCGAGCCGGGTTGCCTCGCCTGCGAACACCTGCTGGCCGACGAGCCCGTCGTCGATCAGGTTGAAGGCGAATTTGAGCATGCGCTGCGCGGTGGGGCTCTTTCCGTTGATCTTCCGGCCCCAGTCGAGGGCGGCGGATTCCAGATCCTGGTGGGCGACCACGGCGTTGACCATGCCCATCCGGTGGGCGGCCTCGGCGTCGTAGGTGTCGCCGAGCAGGAAGATCTCCCGGGCGAACTTCTGGCCCACCTGGCGGGCCAGGTAGGCGGACCCGAATCCGCCGTCGAAGCTGGCGACATCCGCGTCGGTCTGCTTGAAGCGGGCGTGCTCACGGCTGGCGAGGGTCAGGTCGGACACCACGTGCAGGCTGTGGCCGCCGCCGGCGGCCCAGCCCGGCACGACGCAGATCACGATCTTCGGCATGAAGCGGATCAGCCGCTGCACCTCCAGGATGTGCAGCCGGCCGGCTCGCGCCGGGTCCCAGCTCTCCGAGGTCTCCCCGGCCGCGTAGCGGTAGCCGTCGCGCCCCCTGATCCGCTGGTCGCCGCCGGAGCAGAACGCCCAGCCGCCGTCCCGCGGGGAGGGGCCGTTGCCGGTGAGCAGCACGCAGCCCACGTCGCTCGTGCATCGTGCGTGGTCCAGGGCCTGGTGCAGTTCGTCCACCGTGTGCGGGCGGAAGGCGTTGCGTACCTCGGGCCTGTCGAAGGCGATGCGTACCGTGCCCTGGTCCACCGCGCGGTGGTAGGTGATGTCGGTGAAGTCGAATCCGTCGACGGTCTTCCAGCGGGAAGGGTCGAATAGGGCTGAGACCACGTAACTGTCCCTTTCTCTCTTCGAATCGGTCACGTGTGCCGGTCAAGGTGATCGGTGATGGTTGCGGGAGGTGCTTGTGCGGCAAGTAGGGTCCCCGCATGGAAGATCACAGCGTATCCACTCGGTCACTGTGTGCAGTCGTCGGTCTCTCTGGTGAAACGTTCCTGAACGCGCTGCGCGCGGCCCTGTCGGGCAGTGGTCCCGCGCTCCTGCCCATCAGCGATCAACTGCCGGCCCCCGCGCGCGAAGCCCTTCTGGAGGCGCTCCGCCCCACGAGCATCCGGACGTCCGACGGCGAACAGCTCTGCCCGGGAGGTCTGCCGGTGAAGGCCGGGACGGCCCTGGTCATTCCGACGTCCGGGTCAACCGGATCACCCAAAGGAGTGGAGCTCACCGCACGGAGCCTGACCACTTCCGCCCGTCTGTCCCTGGCCCGGATCGACTCCGGAGACCGCGGGGCGCGCGGCGACCGCCGCGACCTCGGGACCCGCCGGGCCCCCTGGTTGTGCGCGCTGCCGGTCGACCACGTCTCCGGGATCCAGGTCCTGGTCCGCTGTCTGGTCAGCGAGACCCGGCCCGTCTTCCTCGACCGGTTCTCACCGGAAGCGGCCTTGGCCGAGGCCGAGGCCGGGTGCGCGCGGACCTCACTCGTGCCCACCCAGCTGCGCCGCCTGACCGCGCTGGGACGGGATCTTTCGGCGTTCCGGACGATCCTGCTCGGCGGGTCACGTGCGCCGGCCGGGCTGGTCGAGGAGGCGCGGCGCCTCGGCGCCCGCGTCATCTGCACCTACGGCATGACCGAAACCGCCGGCGGCTGCGTCTACGACGGTCTCCCCCTCGACGGCGTGCGGGTGACGACCGAGGCGGACTCCGGGCGGATCGTCCTGGCCGGGCCGACCCTGTTCTCCGGCTACCGCCTCGACCCGGGACGGACCCGCGAGGTGCTGGGCCCGGACGGATACCGCACGAGCGACACCGGACTCGTGGGACCGGACGGGCGGCTAACCGTCCACGGACGGCTGGACGACATCGTCATCAGCGGCGGCAAGAACATCTCCCCGGAGCCCGTCGCCGCGCTCCTGGAGGCCCACCCCGCGGTACGCGAGGCGGCGGTGACGGGGCGGCCCGACCCGGACTGGGGGCAGTGCCTGGTCGCCGCCGTCGTTCCCGCCGACCCCGCCAGGCCGCCGTCCGAGGACGAGCTGAGGACCTGGGTCCGCGAACGGCTCGCTCCCTGGGCAGCCCCGCGCCGCATCACGCTCCTGCCCGGCCTTCCCCGGCTCCACGGCGGGAAGACCGACATGCCCGCACTCACCGCCTTGCTCGACCGCGACCGCGCCCGCGCCCGCGCCCCCGACCTCAACCTCGACCTCGACCTCGACCTCGACATCCTCGAAAGGACATCATGAGCACGAAGAGCCATGTCCCCGGCCCCGCCTACGCCTTCGACAACTCCAACGAGCACGCCGCAGGCCAGCACGACAGTCTGGCCCGGCTCCTGGACCCCCTGACCTGCCGGCGGCTGGCCGCCACCGGCATCCGATCGGGCTGGCGCTGCCTGGAGGTCGGCGCCGGCGGCGGCAGCGTCGCCCTGTGGCTCGCCGCCCACGTCGCGCCGGGCGGAAGCGTCCTGGCCACGGACATCGCACCGCACCACATCCCCGATACGCCCGGACTGACCGTCCAGACCCACGACATCACCACAGACCCGCTTCCCGAGAGCACCCACGACCTCGTCCACGCCCGGTTCGTACTGAGCCACCTTCCCGACCGCCGGGCAGTCCTCGGCAGGCTCCTGCGCACGCTCAAGCCGGGCGGAGTCCTGCAGATCGACGAACTCGACACCACGCACTGGCCGGTCGTCACCGCGTACGACGAGCCGCACGCCCAGGCCTACACCGCTTACCGGGACACCCTCGTAGCCGTGCTCCGGCAGGCCGGCGCGGACCCCACCTGGGGTCCCGGCGTGGCTCCGGCTCTGGTCGACGCCGGCTTCACCGGGATCGATGCGCACTGCCACACCGAGGTCTGGGACCGGACCTCGCCGGGGGCCGCCCTGATGCTCAGCAACAGCCACCACCTCGAACCGGCGCTGCTGGGCGCCGGCCTGGACCGGGACACCCTGCACACCGCCCGCGCGGCCATGCGACACGACGCGTTCCGCGCGGTGTCCTTCACGGTGCACACCGTGCAGGCCCGCCGCCCGTGAATCCCCCGCCTGTCCCGCCCGTCCCGCAGCCCCTCCCCAGAAAGCGAGCGACCACCACTTGAGCAGCAGCACTCCGCTCGAGGTCACCACCGTCCGCATCCCCGACCCCGGCCCCCTCGCCGCCCTGGCCCCCGGACCGTCCAGCACCCTGTGGCTGCACCGCGGGGACGGGTTGGTGGCATGGGGGGAAGCCGCCCGTCTGGAGACGACCGGCCCCGACCGCTTCGACGAGGCGGACCGCCGGTGGCGGGAATGGGCAGCGGCGGCCGTGATCCACGACGAGGTCCGCCGACCCGGCAGCGGCCCCGTCGCCTTCGGCAGCTTCACCTTCGCAGCGGCGGGAACATCGGCGCTGGTGGTGCCCCGCGTACTGGTCGGCCGCCGCGACGGCGTCTCCTGGATGACCACGGTCGGGACACCCCCCGGCCCCGTCCCGAGGCAGCAACCCGCTCCGATGCCCCGGGCTACCTGGCCGCACGATCCGACAGCCAGAGCCCACTGGCAGCACGCCGTCGGCGAAGCCGTCCGGCGCATCCGCGACGGCGAGGCCCGCAAGATCGTCCTCGCCCGCCAAACCATCGCCGAACTCAGCCACGCCGCCGACCCGCGCACCCTTGCGTCCACCCTGTCCGACCGCTACCCGGACTGCTTCACCTTCGCCGTCGACGGCCTCACCGGTGCCACCCCCGAACTCCTCGTCCGCCGCACAGGACGGCACATCACCTCCCTCGTCCTGGCAGGCACGTCCTGGCCGGGCGGCGCCACCCCGATCGGCGCCGCGAAGAACGCCGAGGAACACGGCTACGCGGCAGCCTCCGCCACGGACGCGCTGCGGCCCTTCTGCGCCGAACTGCACCCCTGCGACCAGCCGGAACACCTCTACCTGCCGCACCTCACGCACCTGGCCACCCGCATCACCGGCACCCTGAACGAGAACGTGTCCTCACTCGCCCTCGCAGGGGCGCTCCACCCCACCGCGGCCGTGGGAGGCACACCCACCGCCCGCGCGCTCGACCTGATCCAAGCCCTGGAGAACTCCGACCGCGGCAGGTACGCGGCCCCGGTGGGCTGGCAGGACGCCCGGGGGGACGGCGAATGGTGCATCGCCCTGAGGTGCGCGGCCATCGAAGGCAACCGCTTACGGCTGTACGCGGGCTGCGGAATCGTGGCCGACTCCGATCCCGAAGCCGAGTGGCAGGAGACCGAGGTGAAACTGACCGCGATGCGCACCCTCTTCGAGGAACTCCTGCCCGCTCTCGGTTGAGGGCTCGCAGGGAATCGAGGTGTTGCTTCCCATGGGGGGCTCGTTGGCGCGCGGTATGCGCACGCAAAGGGACCCGGGCGGGCCTCGGCGGCCGCTTCCCGGTCGCTGAAGGCGATGGCGGCCGTGCCGCGCAGGGCGGCCAGGATGGAGTAGGCGAAGTCGCGCAGGAGCGGCACACGTCGGCCGAACACCTCGCGGGCCCGTTCACGGCGGCCCGCGGCCAGCAGGGCGAGTGCGGCGAGGGCTTCGTCGTGCGGCTGGTACCGCTCCCACACCGCGAGCAGCATGGGCAGGACCTCGGCGAGCCGGCCCTGCTGCAACCGGATACATCCGACGGCGAGGCCGGCCAGCCCGCTGACATCTACTCACGGCCGGTCAGCGAGGAGACTCCCCGCAGTTCGATCCTGTCCTGGAAGCGATCGGAGTGCCGAGGCTGGGCCTGGGGCGGCCGCGCGAGCGACCGGACCAGGTACGGGCCGACGAGGCATACGACTCCCCCGCAAGAACCGCGCCTACCTGCGTAGACGCGGTATCAAGGCGACGATCCGAGTCCCTGCTGACCGCGTCCGCAACCGGCGGAACCGGGGCTCGCGAGGCGGTCGGCCGCCGAAGTTCGACACGGCCGACCACAAGCAGCGGCACGCAGTCGAGTGCGGCATCAACCGGCTCAAGCGCCACCGCGCTGTCGCCACCAGGTACGACAGGCTCGCTGTCACGCTACGAAACGACCGTGCTGGTCGCAGTCCTTAACGAGTGGCTGCGACAGGCCTCCTGTTGAGACCATGCGCCGGTGAACTCAGGACTCCCCGCCGGATGGACGATCGAACGTGTCCGCGATCTTTCCGGAGACCCGAGCGCCGCCCCGCTCTCCTTCGATCGGCTCGTAGTCGTCGAGGCAGCCGGTCAGGGCGACTACGAGCCGCTCCGGCCCGATGTGATTCTCGCGTTCCACGATTTGTGCCTCGTGAGGGATGACGGTGAGTGGTTCATGGGGCAGCTCGACGATGACGGCTCGGTGATCTGCTGGGCCTCCTACGGATCCGACCTTGCCGAGGCCATCCGCAGTCTCTGAACGACGCCCCGCACCTTCAGCCACTTTCGCACCAGACCCTATGCCGTTTCGTTTGGAACTAGGCTTTGCAGCTCGCCGCCATGACCGGCTGACGGCGGTCGGCGGCCTGGATCACTGGAGGGAGGGTGACGGTGCACACCGTGCCGTGGTTGCACATAATTGAGAAGCAAGGCTCTCTGCCGGTCGATCTCCTTCTTCCCATGACCGGCAGGACGTACGTAGCGCGTCTCGACGGTCGGGAGATGCGTGACACGGACGCCGTGTTCCAGCAGTTCTACGACGGACTGAAGTTGTCTGATTACTTCGGGTGGAACTGGAATGCTCTGTCCGACTGTCTGCGTGATCTGACGTGGCTGTCTGCGGACCACTACGTATTGATCGTCGAGGCCACGGATGAGGCCCTGCCGGGCGATCCTTCCGAACAGCGGCTGCTCTTCAACACCCTGCTTCGGGCGGGACAGCGCTGGTCCTACACGCAGCGCCCCGAGGGCATCGAACTCGGCAGGCTCGTGATTGTCATGTCTTGTGACGCCTCGTCCGTCCCGTCCCTGAAGGGACGGCTGCAATCATGCTTGGAAGAGACGGCATCGTCATAGGGGCTCATCTCGCGGCCAGAGAAAGACGCCCGTGGCATGGAGCCCGACCAGGCAGGACATCGCGGTCTTCTCATAATGGGTTGCGATGCCGCGCCACTACTTCAGACGGTGATACACCGCTCAACTGTGTTGCGCTGCTTCCATGCCTCGCGGTCGAAGGCGGGCGGCCGACCGCCGCGGCTGCCTCGACGCAGCCGGTAGCCCCGCTGGTCCGAAGGGACGGGAATCACGGCCCGGGTCCCGCGCTTGCTCAGGTGGTCGCGAATGGCGCGTGCGGAGTACGCGCGTCCGCGGAGCACACCTGCCATCGGGCCGCGACGAGGCGCGGGGCAGCGGCCTACCGCGGGCCGGGCTCGCGGCGGCGCAGTTCGGCGGCGGCCGCCACGAGCTCGGCCAGGCGGGGGTCCTCGGCGCCGGCCGGAGTGCGCAGCTTGATGTGGCGGGCCAGCTTGCCCGTCCCCTCCAACAAGCCGCCTGCGTCGAGCCCGGCCAGGGCGACGCCGTCGCTGAACATCAGATTCACATGCGTGGCGTGCAGGACCAGCCCCGCGAACAAGCCCTTGTAGGTGCCGGGCGCGAACGTGAACCCGAGCATCCGCGCCGACACATCGACCTCCTCCAACGCGTCCGGCACCGCCCCGCGCACCACCTCCCGCGCCCGCCTGGCGATCACCGCCACCTCGGGAGACGCCGCGCCAAGCAGTTCCTGCCATGGGGACGGTCCGGAAACTTCTGAGATCATGACCGGACTTTAGTAGGGCCGGGGACTGCCGCGGCGGCTGACGCTCCGTCTCCAGCAGCCGCCGCCTCGAACCGATGGTTCGCCGGGGGCCCTGGCACAACTTCTGTGGTGACGGCCCGACGGCCGACGCTCCGTGCCACCGAACTCGGGGAACTGGCAGGTCCACAGGTTGGCCTGACGCCGACACCAGCACGTAACGGCCCGGCCGGCCGGCGCTCAGTGACGGTAGGCGGCTGCCGCAATCTCGATGAAGGATCGGATCAACGGGTTGGTGTCACCTTCGTTCCACACCGCCACCACTCGGCTCGGCGCCATGTCGGTCAGCGGCACCACGGCCAACTCCGCGGGCAGGTCGTGTCCGAGCGGGGCCAGGCCGACCGTGCCGTTCCACAGCACGGCCTGCAGGCATTCCTGAACGGCGCGCACCACCGGGCCCTCGCGCGGCCTGCCACCGTTCCAGTACGACTGCCAGATGGGGTCGGCGCCCTGCGGGAACTGAAACCAGCGGCGGTCGCTCAGGTCGGCCAGCCGCAGCCGGTCGCAGCGGGCCAGCGGATCGTCGGCGCGCAGGACTGCACCGACCGGATCGGTCCGCAGGACACGCACCGTCAGGCCGGTCTCGTTGAAGGGCGCCCGGGTCAGCGCGACGTCGACCAGTCCGGTGCGCAGCCCGCAGGTCGGGTCGGTCAGATCGGTGTCGCGGATGCGGATGTCGATGCCGGGGTGGGTTCGGCGGTAGGCGGCGGCCAGCCTGGACACTCCCGGGTCGGTGCCGTCACCCAGGATGCCGACGGTGATGATCGCGGCGCCGGCTGCCGCGCTCACGCGTACGCGCAGGCGGTCGGCATGGTCGAGCAGGGCCCGCGCCTCGTCGAGCAGCACCGCGCCCACCGGAGTGAGCGTGACGCCGGTCGGTGAGCGGGTGAACAGCAGGGCCCCGGCATCGGCCTCCAACCGCTTGATCGCACGGCTCAGCGGCGGCTGGCTCATGTGCAGTCGGGTGGCCGCCCGGCCGAAGTGGAGTTCCTCGGCGACGGCCACGAAATAGCGCAAGGTCCGTAGCTCCACGCTGCAACGATACCCGCAGGGTATCGGCGCTGCGGGGCGGGTCTTGGACACGGGCCTGCCCCCGGCGGTGCACTGCTTGGCATGACCGAAGAAGCAGAGGCCAACGTGCCGCAAGCCGTCCCCGTCGTGTCGGTAGTGGGTCCCGGCGATGGCGAGACGATCGTTCTGGGCACCACGCGCATGCGCGTTCTGGAGGACGGCAGCCACACCGGGCACCGCCTCGCGATCGCCGAGTCCGTCCTCGCCCCGCACACCCAAGGACCGCCGCAGCACCGCCACGCCCGGCACGACGAGGGCTTCTACATCCTCTCCGGAACCGTGCGGTTCACCGTCGGGGACGAGGACCGCGACGCCACCACGGGCACGCTCGTGATGGTTCCGCCCGGTACCCCGCACACCTTCGCCAACCCGACCGACCAACCCGCCGTCATGCTGAGCACCTTCACCCCTGACCTGTACGTGCAGTACTTCCGGGACCTCGGTGAGGAGCTCGCCGGCGGCCGGCCGTTGTCGCCCGAGGCCCATACCGACGCGATGAGCCGCTACGCGACCGAGCCGGCCACCGGCCTCGACTGAAGCAGTCCACGGGTCTGCGTGACCCGATCACCCATCACCCATCACCCCATGAACGGGAACCATGAACGTCGCCTACTGGATCGTCGCGGGACCGCTCTGCCTGTTCTACCTCTACGCGGGCACGCTGAAGGTAATCCGCAGCCCTGATCAGCTCAGGCCGATGATGTCCTGGGTCGACCGCATGCCCTTGCCCGCCCTGAGGGCGCTGGGGACGGTCGAAATACTCGGCGCGGCCGGCCTGGTCCTCCCACCGCTGACGGGCATCGCACTCCCACTGGCGCAGGTCGCGGCCGGCGGCTTCGTACTGCTCCAGGCAGGGGCGATCGCCGTCCACCTGACCGGCGAAGACCGCCGGATCGCACTCAACGTCGGGCTCACCATCACTGCGGGTGTGACCATCTGGCTGGCCACCGGGCTGTGACGGAGCACCGCCCGCGACGGGGGTGGCAGGGATCCGAACGATGGGCTCTGGCCACGTCACAGGCCGAAGGCGCCGCCCTCGATGAGGATGAGGAGGCCGATGGCGATCAGGACCAGGGGCAGGAGGATGTGGCCCCAGCGGGCGAGGGCCTTTGCGATGACCGGGCGGGTGGCGAAGTACCGGCCCGCGAAGCACCACACGGCCACCAGGGCGAGGAACACCACGGCGTACACGGTCATCCCGCCGATGCCGGCGGTGGCGAAGACGGGGACGTAGACGCCGATGTTGTCGCCGCCGTTGGCGAAGGTGACCGCGGCGACTTCCAGGGGGCTCGGCCCGCCCTCCTTGTCCTGCGCTTCCTCCTCGTCCGCTCCGCCTTCACGGTGGTCTTTCCATGCCTGCCAGGCGGCCTTGAGGCCCAGCGCCAGGGGGAGCAGGCCGAGGTAAGGGATGGCGGACTCGGGCAGGAAGGTGGCGCCGAATGCGGCGGCCACCGCCACGGCGAGGATCGCGGCGAAACCCAGGTACTGGCCCAGCACGATCCGGCGGGTGGAGCCACGGTGCCCGGCTCCCTGGGCGAAGAACAGCGACAGGATCAGGATGTCGTCGATGTTGGTCACGGCGAACAGCCCGGCCGCCTGCCCGATGATGCCCAGGTTCACGAGTTGATGCTCTCCTCCGTGGGGGGTGTTCCGCCGACGCTACCGGCACCTCGTAATGAGCCCTGGACGGGGCCGAGGAGCAGTGCCGTTCCTTCTCGTGCACATCGAACATGACGCGGTCGCGGCGCCTCCCGAAGCGCTGGACAATTGCCGTCGGAAACTCGTGAACATGCCAGGCGTACCGTGAAAGTGCGGGCGGCACGACCCCCGCCGCCGCTCCCGAAGGGCCCGGTGGGTGCCGGACGGGGGGCGAGCCGCACACGGGCGGGTCGGTGAGACGGGGTGCGGGGCGCTTGGCCGGCCCCGTATCGGCGCAAGGGAAATGGGCGGGGCCGGCGCACAGGGGCGGGGCGCCGACCCCAGGAGAGGCCGGCGGGTCGGGGGGGCTCTGGCGGCTGCGGTGTCGGGTGTTCGCGGCCAGCCGGACCTCAAAGGGACGGAGCCGACTCGACGCTGGTGACGCCGACACCACGTGCACCGCCGGACCGCGGCGCTCAGGTGCCCGGTAGCGTGCGCCGAGGCCGCTGGGTTCAAGGACAGGGAGGGACCAATGAGCGGGTTCACGGCGTGGCTCTTGCAGTACGTGCCGGATCAGGAGGCCGTCGGTGCACTGGCCAGGAAGGCCGCCGACCCTGACTGGCCCGAGGGCCCGGACCGGTTGCAGACCTTCACCGCGCACCTGGAGCGCAGCGGTGTCACCCGAACAACAATGCAGGACCTCACGGACGCCCGGGTCCACCACGCCTCCCGCTGACTGCCTGCGACCTCGCCCTGCCGCGCCCGCCTGGTCTCGGCTCTGGCGCCCGCGCCGGACCGTCGCACCGTCGCATCGTCCGGATGCAGCCCGGCCGACGTCGCCGGGGTGTGTTCCGCCCGTCAGGCGTCGAAGCGGTGGCGGGAAGCCTCGATGTGGCCGACATATTCCGTGGGTCCAGTCACAGAGTCCGTCGATCGTCACGCGTAGCGCCTGGCCCGGCTCGGTGACGGTGTACTCGACGCGCGGCGGTACAACGGGGTACACCGTCCGTTCGATCAGAACGTTGCGCTCGAACGACTGTTCCCAATCGCATGGAGATCATTCCCCGACTGCGCGCATAGCGCAATCATGCAGGCCTCCGGCCCTCCGAAGCAGTGCCGCTCCGCCGACCTGATCGGCTGCAGCGTCATGGGTTCTCGTTTCTCCACAGCGCGTCCGATGAGTTTGTGGCTCCCGGCCGGTCCAAGCTCGTGACACCCCAGGAAAGGACACCGCCATGTCGGAGCTTCTCATCGACTTCATCACCTCCCTCGACGGCCACGCTTCGGGAGAGGGATGGCCCGGGTTCTGGGGCCTCGAGGGCCCGGAGTACCTCGCATGGCTCGGCGAGCAGCCCGAGGCCACCTACCTGATGGGAGCGAACACCTACCGCCTGATGTCGGGCTTCGCCGCTGGCGAGGTCCCCAATGGCCAGGACGAGTTCAGGCCTGAAGAAGAGGCGTCCGTCGACGAGCTCACGCAAGCGTCCAAGGTGGTGTTCTCCTCCTCACTCGAGGAGCCACTGACGTGGGCCAACTCCACGCTCGTCCGCGACGACGCCGTAGAGACGGTCCGCGCCATGAAGTCGAGCGGCTCGGGGCTCCTCAGCACGATCGGCAGCCTCAGCCTGTGCCGGTCCCTGCTACGAGCTGGACTCGTCGACCGCTTCCGGGTCGTGATGTTCCCGGTGATCACCGGGGCCACGGGCGAAGAACGCATCTACGACGGCTATCCGGACGTTGCCCTCGAGATGATCGAGCACCGCACCTTTGACGGCAGCATCCAGCTGGTCGAGTACAAGCCCCGCGTGCTCGAGCACCCGCCGCTCGGCGTACCTGCGTGACGTCGCCCCGTCGGCGCCGGTCTGGACGACCGCCAGGCTGGCGCCGGCGGGCGCGGAGCAAGACCTGCGGCTGAGTGAGCTGGCTGCCTCGAACGCTGATGTCAGAGGCCTGCTGGACAATCCGTTCCGTGAGCCCGCACCGCAGTTGGGAAGACCCGGAGCGGGCTCGGCGCAGGCTGAAGCATTCTGAGGGGGACGGTTTGGAAGACCAACGGGCAGCGGATGATCTCACCTTGCGCCTTGATGAGCTGGCGGCCGGACTCACGGATCCGGACTGCGACCTCGACGACCTTGCAGAAATCGAAGTGGAGCTCGTAGTTGCCCGGCGGCGGGAGTTGATTCCGCACCTGGAACGGCATCTCGCGGCAGCCGTGGAAGCGGGCAACTGGTACGCCCGTCATGTGCTCGCCCGGATTCTGGCCGAGACCGCCGGCAACACGTCCCTTGCCGCCCTGTTGCGGGCCTACTCCCGCAGTCTGGGTGACGACCAGGACTCCCTCTCGACGAGGCTCCATGTACTCGCGCAGGAGGACCCCGCCGCCGCGCGCGAAATCCTCCTGCCGTGCGCCGTTGGCAACGATGCGGACCTTCGCAGGGCGGCAATCTGGCTGCTCGGCTTCGTCCCCGAACCAGCCGATCTCAACCTGCTGGCCCAAGCTGCGCAGGACTCGGACGAAGGAGTCCGCAGCGCGGTCGCGGGCACGCTCGGCAGCCACGGGACAGGGCCGGCGGCCATCGACCTGCTGTTGAACCTGCTGGACGCCCCCTCCCCGCAGGTGCGCATCTCCGCCCTCAGCTCCCTCGGGTTCCTTCAGCAACCCAGAGCCCTGCCGAAGATCCGTTTGCTCGCGAACGACGACAACCCCCGTGTTCGAGCCTGGGTCGCGATCGCCTTGGGCCGCTTTCCCTCCCTAGAGCCCGCAGACCCCGCCACATCGGCCGTGCTCGATTATCTGGCAGCAGACGCTAACCCGTACGTTCGTGACCAGGCAACCGAGGCACGTCAGCGGAAGCCGCTTCGCGGCTGACGAGGCGTGCGCTCTATGCGGCGCCGGCCAGGTCCGGTCGCCGGGGCTGGGCTGTACATTGCGTTGGCCGCGGATGAGGGCCCCCACAACGTCGAGGCGACCGTGGGCGAGCGCGAGAATCGCTTGGCCCGGGTGAGGGTTCTGAGCGCGGCCTCGCATGGGTGAGCCGGACCATGGAACGGAGCACGCCGCGAGGGCGCCGGTCCAATGAGCGCCGCCCCAGCCCTGGAGCCCTGGCGTACTCAGCGCCAGGGCCCCTTCCCCTCTCGTTCTCTCCGTGACGGCCGGGCGCAGGACAGGTCGATCTCGCTTGCGACGGAGCACGATCCCAGCCGCGCCACCGACACCGGCTACGAGCAGTGAACGGTCTCCGCGCGTGCGACCGGATACGCGGCACCGGAACATGCGGGCCTGCCAGTCGCGAGGGCCCGCTCGCACCGTGGTGGTCTGTGGCCCCGTCAGTACGTGGGGCAGAGGTTGGTCTGCACGGCGGCGAGGATGAAGGCGGCCTTGGTGGGGCCGAAGCCGTCCGGGTGGTTGGGGCTGATGAAGCGCCGGTTCGTGGACTCGACACGCTTGGTCGGGTCCTTCTCGTCCTTCATCGACTGGCACTGGTTCAGCCCGCGGCTGATGGCTTTGTCGTCCTTGCCGTTGACGATCTCGGGGTCGATCTTGTTGAGCGCGGCGAGGTAGATGGCGCGCTGTTCAGGGGCGGGGCTGGGCGGGATGCCGGCGGCTGCGGCTGCGGAGCTGAGCGCCTCTGGGGCGGTGCTCGACTGCGATGCGGACGGCGGGGCGGCGACCTTGTCGTCGGGCTTGGGCTCGCTGGTGACGGCCTCGGAGCAGCCGGTGAGGGCGAGGAGGCCGGCGGCGGCGAGGAGGGTGATGGCGTGGTGTGTGCGCATCGCATCATGGTGTCGGCGCCAGGACCCGTATGGGTGGGATGTGACTGATCCGTGACGCACGCGCAGGGCCTGACGAGCCGTCCGAGGAGGGCGGCTGCATCGGGCGCGGTCAGGCGCGGAGTGCGGCAGGAGTGGGAGCCGGAGGACTTGATCGAGGTCTGGACGCTGTCTGGAGGAGGACCGGGAGCGGCTTCGGAGCGAGTTGGGGGCGGCGAACCGGCTGGGTTTCGCGCTGTTGCTGAAGTCCTTCGGCTTCCGAAGAACTGGCGAGGAACACGGAACGGACCGGGGCGCCCCATACGTTGAGCAGGGCGGGGCCACGCCGTGCGCACCCGACGAGCACCGAAGGGATGGGGGGACGCGTGCCGCAACAGAGCCGCTCCGCGCGCCTGGCCGCGTCCGCGCTGACCCTCGTCGTCACCGTCCTCGCGCTGTTCGTCCCGGCGGCCGGGGCGCAGGGCATGCCCGTGCCCGCCGACAGGCCGCTCGCCCACCACACGGTGGCGGGGCACGTCGGACCAGGGGCAGCACCGGACGACGTCCCGGCGCGGCAAGTCGCGGTCACGCCCCGACCGGACGCCCACATCCCGGGCCCGCAACCTGCGGGCCCCGCGCGTACGGCCGTCGACACGGCCCCGCGCCGCGCCCTGGGCGGGCCCGACGCGGGGCCCGCCACCGTACTCGCGCCGCCGCGCAGGCCGTTCGAGTCCGCCGCCCCGCGCGGCCCGCCCCACCGATGAGCACGCAGACCGTCATCGACGCCTGACCCTTCTGACCCTGCGCACACCGCGCGGGGCAGGTCACGCGTCCCTCCGTCCTGCCCTCATCGTGGAGTACGCATGTCTCGGACACCCTTGTCCCGCCCACCCTTGTGGAGGGCGATCGTCGCGCTGGCAGCCGTCGCGCTGTCCCTCTACATCGCCCTCACCCAATCCGCCCGCCTCGGCCTCGATCTGCGCGGCGGCACCCAGATCGTCCTGGAGACCCGGGACTCACCCACCGTCAAGGCCGACGCCGCGTCCACCGACCGCGCTCTGGAGGTCCTGCGGCAGCGCGTCGACGCCCTCGGCGTCTCCGAACCCGGCATCGCCCGCTCCGGCGAGAAGCGGATCATCGTCGAACTGCCCGGAGTGCAGGACCCGCGCAAGGCCGCCGAGGTCATCGGCCGCACCGCACAGCTCACGGTCCACCCCGTGACGGGGGCGACGGCCGACCAGGGCTCCGCGATGCCCGAGGCCGACGGATCACGCACCCTGCCCGACCCGGACCGGCCGGGCAACCACCTGAAGCTGGGCCCCACCGCCCTCACCGGCGAGGGGGTCGAGGACGCCGAGGCGATCCTGGACCAGCAGTCGCTCGGCGGCTGGATGGTCGCCCTTGACTTCCGCAAGGGCGCGGGCGACACCTGGGCGAAGATCACTTCGGACGCGGCCTGCGCGCCTCAGGGCGCTCCGGAACGCCGCGTCGTCATCACCCTCGACAACAAGATCATCTCAGCACCCGGCGTCACCGCGGACGTGGCGTGCGGGACCGGTATCGCCGGCGGCTCCACGCAGATCAGCGGCGGCTTCAGCCGGGCCGAGGCACGCGAGCTGGCGGCGCTCGTGAAGGGCGGCGCGCTGCCGGTGCCCCTCGACGTCGTGGAGCAGCGCACGGTCGGCCCGACGCTCGGCGCCGACGCCATCGAGGCGAGCACCAAGGCCGCCCTCATCGGCATCGCCCTGACCGCACTGTTCATCACCGTCGTCTACCGCCTCCTTGGCGCGCTCGCCGCCGTGGCCCTCGGGCTGTACGGCCTCATCTCGTACGCCGCTCTGGTGGCTCTCGGCGCGACGCTCACGCTGCCGGGGCTCGCCGGGTTCGTGCTGGCGGTCGGCATGGCGGTGGACGCGAACGTCCTGGTCTTCGAACGGGCCAGGGAGGAATACCTGGGCGTGCGTTCCAAGGACCTGGCGAAGCCGGTGAAGACCGGCTTCGCCAAGGCGTGGAGCGCGGTGATCGACTCGAACGTGACGACTCTGCTCGCCGCGGGCTTGCTGTTCTTCTTCGCCACGGGCCCGGTCAAGGGCTTCGGGGTCACCCTGTGCATCGGCGTCCTGGCATCGATGCTCACGGCGCTCGTGATCACCCGCGCGCTCGCGGACTTCGCCGTCGCCCGCAGCTTCGTACGCAAGCGCCCCGGTCTGACGGGCATCGCCTCGACGGGACGGGTCCGCACATGGCTGTCCCGCCGCAACCCGGACCTGGTCCGCCACCGTCGCCGCTGGCTCGGCGCGAGCGCACTCCTGGTGGCGGTGGCCGTCGCAGGAATCCTCATCCGCGGCCTGGACTTCGGCGTGGAGTTCACCGGCGGCCGCCTCGTCGAGTACAGCACCAGCAGGTCCGTCGACGCGGACACGGCCCGGAACGCCGTGTCCGACGCGGGGTTCCCACGCGCGGTGGTGCAGGAGTCCGGCGACGGCGACATCACCGTACGCACGGAGAAGCTCACCGACGACGAACAGCAGCGCGTCAAGGCGGCCTTGGAGGGGCCCGGCGGAACCGTCACAGTGGAGCGTGACGAACAGATCGGCCCGAGCCTCGGCAGCGAACTGCGCCACAAGGCGCTCCTGGCCCTGGGCATCGCGGTGGCCGCCCAGCTGATCTACCTCAGCGTGCGGTTCCGCTGGACCCTGGCGGCAGCGGCAGTCTCTGCGATGGTCCACGACGTCCTCCTCGTGGTGGGCCTGTTCGCCTGGCTGGGCAGGCCGGTGGACAGCGTCTTCCTGGCGGCGCTGCTCACAGTGATCGGCTACTCCGTGAACGACACGGTGGTCGTCTTCGACCGCGTCCGCGAAGCGCGCCGCCGAGACCCCCGAGGCGACCTGGAGAAAACGGCCAACCACGCGGTGGTCCAGACACTCCCGCGCACGGTGAACACGGGTATGGGAGCCCTGTTCATCCTGACCGCACTGGCGGTACTGGGCGGCGACTCGCTGGCGGACTTCTCCGTGGCGCTGATCGCGGGCGTCCTGGTCGGCATCGCCTCGACCATCTTCACCGCGGTCCCGATCGCGATCGCCCTGGAACACCGCAACCCGACACCCCCACCGGCACGGGACCGTCGCGCCGCGAAGGAAGTCCCTGACGAGTACGTCCCGTTGGAGGCGCGGAGGAAGAAGGAGAGGGGGACGGGGGCGGTCGTCTGAGCCCGCGAGGACGGTCCTGATATCCGCCTTCGGACCGGCTCGGGAGCCCAGCTCGGACGGGGGTTCGGCGCACCCGTGCACATGGGGTCCTGGCAGGTCAGCGGACAGCCACCGGGATCGCGGGAGAGTCCACCCACACCGTGGTGGCGAGCTCTGCGCTGCTCAGGCCGTACAGGTCGATGCCCGGCCGCCCGCGGTGATCGTCCCATAGGCGTCGGGGCCCGTCCGGGCAACGGTGAAGGTCTCGCCTGGTACAGCGAGGCCGATGTGGAAGTCGGCGTCGAGGTCACCGCCCGCGACCGCCCACGGCGACACCGTTGTGCGCGAGTGCTCCAGTGTGCCTTTCCCGCCCGCAGGCGGGGAAGGCACGGGCGCCGGGCGCGCTCAGCCGAAGCGGTTGATCTTGGGGAACTTCGCGGTGGTGTCGACGTAGTACTTGCTGGCCAGCGAGCCGGAGCCGCCTTCCTCGTCGCCGAGGATCATCGACTTGACGACCCTCAGGCTCTTCGGCGCGGTGAACTGCTCCCGCTCCCCCGACCAGCGCCTTCCGCGCCGCCCGGGACTCCGCCGTGGCGCTGACGTCCGGGTCGAGGCCCAGATAGTAGACCCGGTCGTCGGCGTCCTTCCCGACAGCCAGGAAGACGATCACGTGGAATCCGCTGGTGAACTTGCTCTTGGCCCCGCCCACGTGCTCGGCCGGACCGTTGACGTACACGGCGCGCTCCGACTTGAGGCCGTGTCGATGCCGGCCCACGCCGCCGAGACACGGATCACCGACCCGAGGTGGCCGGGCGTGAAGAGCCCGTCCTTCCCGGGGCTCAGCAGAGCGCCGGGGCAGGTGGCATTGCTCGATGCGGAAGGTGGATCACCTCCGCCGGACCCCGGAGTGCAGCCAGAACGGGATCCCTGCATGACGGTGTGGTCGGCGAAGCCAGTAGGTGGGACACCCATGTTCGAGGCCGTCGTCCGTCCAGCTCTTGCACGCGGCGAGCCACAGGCGGCCGAACCCACAAGGCGTGGTACATGCATCCGAAGAACACCTCAAGGCAAGTACAAAGCCCGTTGCAAGACCCGTGGCTCCGCATAGGTTACATCCGGCAACAGCACTGGTCCCCAGATCTGGTCCGCAACCTGGCGTCGCCAGACATCGCCATGGATCCACCCCGCGCACAGACGCCGCAGCCAAGCCCTCGGGGGAAGAGACCGCAGTTCCGTTCTATCGTCATGGACCGGGATCATGCTCGGCGGCGCGCTGCCAGGCGTGGTAGCCGGCGATGGCCGTCGGTAGGGTCGGGTACACGTGGTTCGCCCCAACTGCTGCCGTGAGGCCGTAGGCGTCGAGGAGTTCGCGAAGCTCCTGCTTGACACGGGCGAATGCGAACACGATGTCCCGATCGACGAGTTCGGCACGCAGGGCCTCGACTGCGTCAAGGGCGGTGATGTCGACCTCGACGTTGGCCTCGGTGTTCAGGACGAACCAGTGGACCGGTCCCTCCTGCACAGCGACGGCCGCCAGTGCACGGCGGCGGAAGTCTTCGGCGTTCGCGAAGAACAGCGGAGAGTCGTAGCGATAGATGAGCAGGCCGGGGACGGTGCGGGCGGTCGGGTAGTCGTCGACGTCGTGCATGCCTGCCAGGCCCGGCACGAACCCCAGGATGGCATCGTGCGGACGAGCAACCCTTGCGAGCAGATCGATGACGGAGAAGGCCACCGCGACCAGGACCCCGTACAGGATGCCCAGGGCAAGGACGCCGAAGGTGCAGCCGATGGCCAGGAGTAGTTCGCGCCGGCGGAAGGATGCCAGCCTGCGGAACTCGCCCACCTCGATCAGGCGTACGGCGGCGTAGACGACGATCGCGCCGAGGGCGGCGGAGGGCGTGTGGGCGAGCAGTGGGCCGAGGAAGAGCAGCACAGCGGACACGCAGGCGGCGCCGACCAGCGAGTACGCCTGGGTATGGGCTTCCGAGGAATCCGCGAGGGCGGTTCGGCTGGCACTGCTGCTGACCGGAAAGCCGTGTAGGACTCCGGCGCCGATGTTCGCCGCGCCGAGGGCGAGCAGCTCGCGGTTGGGGTCCAGGGGGTGCGGGTCGTCGTGCCGTGCGAAGGCGCGTGCGGTCAGGACGACATCGGTGTAGCCGACCAGCAGAACGCCGAGAGCTGGCAGGACCAGGTCGGCGAGGTCAGTCAGCTGGGGCAGGGCGAAACCCGGCAAGCCGGTCGGGACCGCGCCGATGATGTCGATTCCCTGGACTTCGTCCAGTGCGAAGACCGCCACCACCGCTGTTGCGAGAACGAGGGCAACGAGTGGTCCGGGCAGAGCACGCCACCGCAGAGGCAGGGTGAACAGCAGGAGCAGGCAGCCCGCGGCCATTACGGTCGTGGGCCAGTGCAGGTCGCCGATGTGGCGGAGGAACGAGAAGAGCTGGGGGAAGAACCCCGATCCGCTGCCGATGGTCCCGGTGAGGCGGGGCAGCTGATCCACGATCATGATGAAGGCAACTCCGGCCAGGTATCCGACGAGCACGGGCCTGGAGAGAAGGTCGGCCAGGAAGCCGAGCCGGACGGCCCACGCGACCAAACAGAGCAGGCCGACGACGAGGGCCAGAGCTGCCGCGAGCCCCGCGTAACGCGCGGGGTCGCCGGCAGCGAGCGGCCCGACGGCCACGGCGGTCATGAGGGCGGTGGTCGACTCCGGCCCGACGGACAGGAGGCGCGAGGTGCCGCTCAGGGCGTAGAGGACCATGGCCGGCAGGACGGCCCACAAGCCGACGACCGGGGGAAGACCGGCCACGCCCGCATAGGCCATGACCTGGGGGACCAGGTAGGCGGCGACGGTGATCCCGGCCAGGGCGTCGCCCCGTAGCCAGCTCGTCCGGTAGCCGCGGAAGGCGGGCGGGATCGCAGTGCGCCGTCCGTGCTGCGGCATGGCACCTCCGGAACTCCACGCGGGCTGTGGTCACATCGTGCCCGGCGGAGGGCTGCAAGGAGGTGAAGCGCGCGCGTGAGCCGACCGCTACGTTCTGCTCTTTCGCAGACGGAAGCCGGTGACGATGTCGGGCCTGATGCGGATCGCGCCCGACGCAGTGCCCTCGACCCAAGGCCGGAGGTGATGCGCGTAGCGTTCGATCTCGCCGGGGGCGGTGACGACGGTGGCGTAGCCGGTGGCGACCACGCTCCACCCCACGCGTTCGCCTTGATCGATGACGTCGGCTTCGTACGCGACGACCACCCCCGCATCGCTCTGGGCTGCGAGCACGGCTGCCAACGTCGAGCCGTCCTGTACCTGGACAATGATGTCGCCGGCGTCGAGAAGGTGGTTGACCGGACGCACGGCGGGCAGCGCGTGACGGGTGAACACGATCCGGCCCAGTTCGACGGTGCCCAGCAACTGCAGCGCCTCGTCCGCGCTGAGCTCTTCCATCTGTCGTCCGGGCATGCTGACGGCAGGCGAGCTGGGGGTCGTAACGGGCGGGTCGCTCTTCATCGTGTGCATCCTTGGTCAAGCGGGCGGGGCACTGGCGCCCTTGACCTCTGTCGGCTTCTCAAAAGGGCATGGGCCCAGGGGCATGGCCTCGCAGCACCGCGAGCCGCCGGCTGTGTTCCTCGTCGTCGATCTCGCCTCTGGCGAATCGTTCCACGAGAAGCCTCACGGCCCCCTTGTCGGAGGCCGGGTTCGGCGCGGGTGCTGTGCGCCCGTCCGCTCCGTCCCGCCTGAGGGCGCGGACCACGGGAGCGGGTGAGGGACACGGCGAACCATCCCCAGGCCCGCGTGCCATGGCCATTCCAGTACATCGCGCACCTACCGGGTTGACGGGGTCGACGGCCGCGTGCCGGCCATCTGCTGCCAGGATCTCCGGCTGCACCAACCCCGGGCATGGGCCGGTCGGCCCACAGTCGGGGCCACAGGGCCCATGCCCGGGACCGGCGGGAACGTCAAGACTGAAGACGGACTCGATAAGGAGGCCGTCCATGAGTACCCATTCACCCACGCGTGTCTCCGAGGCGCTCCCCGCCGACTGCCGTTCCCGTCTGATGGAGCTGGCCCAAGAGGTCAACTTCGACGAAGGGACGCATCTCTTCCGCGAAGGTGGCCACGCCGACCGGTTCTGGATCGTCCGGTCCGGCACCGTGACCTTGGACGTCCATGTGCCCGGGCGGCGCGCCGCCGTCATCGAGAGCATCGGCGCCGGCCAGCTGGTCGGCTGCTCGTGGCTCTTCAAGCCGTACTCCTGGCGTCTGGGCGCCGAAGCGATGACGCCCGTCCGCGCGTACGAGTTCGACGCGGAGCGGGTCCGGGCGCTGATGGACGCCGACGCCGCCTTCGGCTCTGCCCTGGGCCGCTGGGTCGGGCAGGTCCTCGCCAACCGGCTACAGGCCGCGCGCGTGCGCCTTCTCGATCTGTACGCGCCCTACGGCAGCGGCAGCTTCCTCTGATCGTCCGCACGGCGAAGGAGCCGGTCATGCCCGCATCCCACTACACCGTCAGTGACGTCATGACGCACACCGCCATCGCCATCGGCCGCGAGGCGTCCTACAAGGAGATCGTCGAGCTGATGCACCAGTGGAAGGTCAGCGCGGTCCCCGTCCTGGAAGGCGAAGGTCGGGTCGTCGGCGTGGTCTCCGAGGCGGACCTGCTACCGAAAGAGGAGTTCCGGCGGACGGATCCCTCTCTGCCCAATCAGCTGGAGGAGGCGTCGAAGGCCGCCGGTGTGCTGGCCGAGGAACTCATGTCGAGCCCGGCGATCACCGTTCACCCTGACGCGCCCGTAGCCGAAGCCGCCCGGATCATGGCGCGCAAGCACGTCAAGCGCCTGCCCGTGGTGGACGCGCTCGGCATGCTGGAGGGTGTGGTCAGCCGCAGCGACCTCCTGAAGGTGTTCCTGCGGCCCGACGAGGAGCTCGAGGAGGAGATCCGCCAGAGCGTGCTCACCGAGCTGACACCCGGCGTGAACGTGGATTTCGCCGTACGAGACGGCGTCGTCACTCTGCGCGGCCCACTGCGGGACCGGGCCCTGGTCCCCCTGCTCGCGCGGGCGATCCGGGCGGTCGAGGGTGTCGTGGACGTCCGGATGGAGCTGAACGGCGCCGTCGCTGCCTAGCGCATTCGCACGGCCACGGGGTGCGTCGCACGCCTTCCTGAGACAATGCGGACGGGAAGCGTCATGGGGACCAAACCAGGGGCGATCATGTCCGATGATCCGAAGGCATCCGCTGAGGCGCCGATCAAGGTGTTCCTCTTGGACGACCACGAAGTGGTCCGTCGCGGGCTGCGAGACCTGCTGGATGCCGAACCGGACATCAGCGTCGTGGGTGAGGCCGGCACGGCCGAGCAGGCGCTGGCCCGCGGACCGGCCCTGCGCCCGGACGTGGCCGTGCTCGACGTACGGCTTCCCGACAGCGACGGCATCACCGTCTGCCGCGAGCTGCGCTCTCGCATGCCCGGTCTGGCCTGTCTGATGCTGACGTCGTTCGATGACGAGGACGCGCTGCTGGACGCGATCATGGCGGGCGCCGCCGGGTACGTGCTGAAGCAGATCAAAGGTTCCGACCTGGTCTCCGCCGTACGGACGGTGGCCACCGGGCAGTCCATGCTGGATCCGGCCACCACCGCCCGTCTGATGCGCTCCCTGCGGGACCCTGAGAGCGCCAAGGAACCGGAAGATGCCCGCCTGGCGGCTCTGTCAGAACGCGAGCGGGCAGTGCTGGAGCTCATCGGTGAGGGTCTCACCAACCGGCAGATCGCGAAGCAGCTCTACCTGTCCGAAAAGACGGTCAAGAACCACATCTCACGGCTGCTGGGAAAGCTCGGCGTGGAGCGGCGGGTCCAGGCTGCCGTCATCGCCGCCCAGGTGCACGAGCACGACGCCGGGCCGGCGAAGCACTGAAACGACGGCGACGGTCACCGCGAGGGCGGGACCAGGGATACCTGCCACTCCAGGCGAGTGCCGGGCTCACCGTCGCCCCGCGCTGCGACGTCCATCCGGCCGCGGAGCCTTTCGGCACGCTCCGCCAGGTTCCGCAGTCCGCTGCGCCGACCGCCCGCGGGCAGGCCGACACCGTTGTCCGTCACGGTGAGGGTCAGGTTCCCGTCGGCCGCAACGATCGAGACCTCGACGCGCGTGGCCTCGGCATGGCGGGCGACGTTGGCGAGAGCCTCCCCCACCACGGCGATGACCTCGTCGGCGACGGCCGACGGTACGTCGGTGTCGATCAGACCCTCCATTCTCAGGGCCGGCGCGAAGCCGAGGGCGGCAGCGGCCTCGTCCAGGGCCTGGACAGCGCGGGAGCGCAGCTTGGACGCCTCCCCGGGGGCGTCGTGCTCACGGAGCCCGAAGATGGTCGATCGGATGATCTTGATGGTGGCATCGAGGTCGTCCACGGCACGGGCGAGGCGTTCGGACGCCTGGGGATGGTCGACGAAGCGCTGGGCGCTCTGGAGGGTCATGCCGGTGGCGAAGAGGCGTTGGATGGCTAGGTCGTGCAGGTCACGGGCGATGCGGTCGTGGTCCTCCAGCAGGCTCATCTGCTCGGTGTCGCGGCGCCGGTCGGCGAGCTCCAACGCGAGGGCGGCCTGACTTGCGAACCCCGGAAGCGCGGCTACCTCCGTGGTGGCGAAGACCGGGCGACCGTGCCGCCGGGCGAGCATCAGGACGCCGCTGAGCTTTTCCTTGGTGCCCACTGTGACGGCCACGGCCGGGCCGAAGCCCGTCCACCGCTCAGGTTGCACAGTGACGCGCTCGTCGGTCGCCACGTCGGGAACCGTAATGAGGCCGTTGCGGGCCAGTGCGGCCTCGGCGAGAGTGCCTTGGGTGCTGGGCAGGACGATCCCGCGGTGTGCCTCGGCTCCCTCCCCGAGTGCGAGGGAGCCTCGCAGTTCACCGGCGGAGCCGAGCAGGTAGAAGACGCCCATGTCGGCGATTGTGATGTCCTTGGCCCGTTCCAGCATGCCCTCGAGGACCTCCTCCTCGGGCGCGCCGGAGAGCAGGGCGCTGGTGATGTCGGAGCTGGCCTCCAGCCAGCGCTCACGCAGTCGGACCTCCTCGAAGAGCCGGGCGTTCTCGATGGCGATGCCGGCCGCGACGGCGAGGGTGGACAGGACCGCCTCGTCCTCGGCGTCGAATTCGGCTCCGCCGCGTTTCTCGGTCAGGTAGAGGTTGCCGAAGACGTCCTCGCGGACCCGGATCGGGACACCGAGGAAGGAGTGCATTGGGGGGTGGTGGTCCGGGAATCCGTAGGAGGCAGGGTGCTCGGACAGCTCCGACAGTCGGAGGGGTTCGGGATGGCGGATCAGCTCGCCGAGGATGCCGTGGCCGGAGGGCAGGTCTCCGATCTGTGCGCGGAGGCTGTCGCTGATGCCGACGGGCAGGAACTCGGCCAGCTTCTTGTCGTTCCCGATGACTCCGAGGGCCCCGTACTCGGCATCCACGAGCACCACGGCGGCCTCGACGATGCCTTGCAGGACCTGAGGCAAGTCCAGCTCCCGGCCCACGGACATGACGGCCTCGAGCAAACCGTTCAGCCGGTCCCGCGTGCCTCTGACCTCGTCGATCCGTACCTGCAGCTCGTCCAGCAGCTCGTCGAGCCGTAGTCGAGGAACACCGCTGCCGGTGGGCTGTTCCCCTGTGCTCATGCCCACCTCCGGACGGAAGCGATGGCGAGAAGGCCACCACTTCCACGGTATCCCCGGCCTGAGGGCCCGGCGTTCCCAGTCAGTGGGAGGCCATTGCGCCGTTCGGCCTACGCTCGTGCCGCGGCGTGCCGTCGTCGTGCAGGTGCCGGACGTGGGCGTCCGGACCGGGGAAGAACACGCTGGTACGACCGGTGTCGGACCAGCGCACGTCGTACGGCGGGGTTCCGTCGTCATGGTGCAGGGCGATGACTTCGCCGTCACGGCCGGGCTTTCCGATGGTGGGGCCACCGACGACGATCTGGTCGCCCACCTTGGCGTGGATCCCATGGCCGTCGGCAGGTGAAGAGGCGTTCATGGTCATGCCTTTCTGTGGAATGCGCTGCGGAGGAGCCGGGCAGTGACGAATGCTGCGAGGGCTGCCGCGGTGGCGAGCCCCGTGCCGGCCCAGCCGACCGGCTGGGTGTCCAGCAGCGACTGCAGAGCGGGAACGTGCAGGGCAGCCATCGCCAGGAGGGCGGAAACCGCCACGGAGGCGGGGAGGAAGAGGTTCTGGGTGGTGAGCAGCCGGCCCCTCAGCCCCAGGGCCACGCCCAGCTGGGCACCGAGCAGAGACAGGAAGAGCACGCTCTGCCAGGGCAGGTCCATGGCTCGCGCGCCCATGCCGGCGATCAGGCTCAACGCCGTCACGGCCGCGGCGAGGACGAGCAGGCGCTGCCACACTCCTGCGGCCAGGATGTGCTGCCCGGGCGGCCGGGGCGGGCGCCGCATGGCTTCCGGTGCGGCGGGTTCCGCGCCCATGGCCACGCCGGTCAGGCCGTGGGTGAGGAGGTTGATCCACAGGATCTGCCCCGCCCGCAGCGGCAGGGCCAGGCCGAGCAGGGGGCCTGCCAGCATCACGAGGATCTCGGCGGCTCCACCGGCCATGGCGTAGACGAGGAAGCGCCGGATGTTGTCGTAGACGCGGCGGCCTTCCTCGACGGCCGTGACCACGGTGGAGAGCTCGTCGTCCGTGAGGACGAGGTCGGCGGCCTGGCGGGCCACCTCGGTACCGCGCGCGCCCATGGCGACGCCGATGTCGGCCTGGCGGAGGGCGGGGCCGTCGTTGACGCCGTCCCCGGTCATGGCGGTCACTGCGCCGCGGGCGCGCCAGGCGTGGACGATGTCCAGCTTCTGCTGGGGATCGGTCCGGGCGAAGACGCGGACCGCGGTCAGGTCGGTATCCGGTGCCGCGGCCAGCTCGGGTCCGGTGACGACCGCATCGGATGGCCCGTCCTCTACGAGGCCGATGCGTACGGCGATGGCGTGGGCCGTCGCGGGGTGGTCGCCGGTGATCATGACCGGGGTGATGCCGGCGGCGCGGCAGGCTGCCACGGTGGCCGCGGCCGCCGCTTTCGGCGGATCGCTGATGGCTATCAGGCCGAGAAGGCCCAGTCCGCGTTCCGCCTCGGTGGCGGGCGGATTCCACTGGAGCCGTTCGGTGCCTGCCACCGCCAGGACCCTGAATCCGTGCGCGGCAAGCTCTGCTGCCCGTCGGCGGGCCTGGTCCAGGACCTCGGGCGGCTCGGCGAGCACCCTAGGAGCCAGGACGGCCTCGGGCGCCCCTTTGAGGCAGACCAGAACGTTGCCGTCCGGCAGGTGGTGGAGGGTGGTCATCCGTTTGCGCAGGCTGTCAAAGGGGGCTTCTCCGATCCGGGGGCAGTCCCGGTGCAGCTCGGCAGGGTCGGGGCAGCCGGCCTTGGCAGCGGCTGCCAGCAGTGCGGCCTCCATGGGATCGCCCACGGCCGTCCACATGTCGGATCCGCTCTGGGGCGGTTTCAGGCTTGCGTCGTTGCACAGTGCCGCCGTGGTGAGGAGCTCCTGTAGTGGGCGGAGCTGCTCGGGTGTCAGGGAGCGTCCGGAACGGGTCAGGGCTCCGTGGGGTTCGTATCCGCTGCCGGACACGTCGGCGGCTCCGGACGGCGTCCACACGTGCTGGACGACCATGCGGCCCTCGGTGAGAGTGCCGGTCTTGTCCGTGGCCAGCACGCTCACCGAGCCGAGTGTCTCGACCGCCGGCAGGCGTCGGACCAGGGCTCCCCGGGCCGCCATCCGGCGGGCCCCGAGGGCGAGGGCCAGGGTGACCACGGCGGGCAGGGACTCGGGTACCGCGGCGACGGCCAGGCTGATGGCGGTGACCGCCATCGTGCTCGCGCCGAGGCCGCGGACGAGGCCCAGGGCGAAGAACAGCACGCACAGGGCGAGAGTGACGGCGGCCAGAACGCGGCCGAGGGAGGCGAGGCGGCGCTGGAGCGGGGTCGGCTCGTGTTCCCCGCCGAGGAGCGCCGCGATCCGGCCGAGGGCACTGGAAGATCCGGTGGCCGTGGCGGTCGCGGTACCCCGACCGCGCACCACGACGGTGCCGGCGCCGACCGTGTCACCGGCAGTTTTGGCGACGGGTTCCGATTCGCCGGTGAGCATGGACTCGTCCAGCAGGAGGGCCGACGCCTCGGTGAGATCGGCATCCGCGGCGACGATGTCCCCCTCGCCCAGCAGCAGGCTGTCACCCGGCACCACCAACGCCGCCGGCACCTCGTGGGCGGCGCTGTCACGCCGTACCCGTGCGTGCGGGGCCGAGAGAGCGGAGAGAGCAGCGACTGCATGGTCCGCCCGGACCTCCTGGGTGACTCCCACGGTCGTGTTGAAGACGACCACCAGCCCGATGACGAGGGCGTCCGGGTGGTCGCCGATCGCGATGGTGAGGAACGCGGCACCGAGCAGCACCATGATCAGTGGATCACGCAGCTGTGCCAGCACCCGGCGGTGGAGGGGGGTGGGCGGCGGAGGTTCCACCTCGTTGCGGCCGTAC
The DNA here is from genome assembly GCF_056433525.1 of Streptomyces sp. NPDC044704. Classification (NCBI taxonomy): domain Bacteria; kingdom Bacillati; phylum Actinomycetota; class Actinomycetes; order Kitasatosporales; family Streptomycetaceae; genus Streptomyces; species Streptomyces sp. NPDC044704. The sequence goes on along the minus strand of NZ_JBWKGY010000023.1, from coordinate 44,621 downwards.
CGGGCCAGTCGGCGTTCGGCCTCGGCCTGTGTCAGCCCCGCCGGGGCTGAGGAGCCGGCGGACGGCATTTCAATCGTGCGGCTGGTCATGGCCGGTTCATCCGGTGGAGACGGTGATCACCGGGCAGTGCGCGCGGTGCAGGAGGCCGTGGACGACGGATCCGATCCGCATGCCGGTGTAGCCGCCGCGGCCGCGGCGGCCCACTACGACGGCCAGGGCGTGCTCGGCGGCCCGGGCCAGTTCCTCGACGGGGTGGCCGGTGAGGACCTCGTGTGTCACGTGCACGTCCGGGTACTTCTCTGACAGGCCGGCGGTGGCCTCCGAGAGCAGGGTGCGCTGGGCGTGCAGCGCCACCTCCTCGCTGTCCAGCATGATGAGCGGCGGCTCCCACACGCAGACGACCCGCAGCGCCGCCCCTCGAAGGTCGGCCTCGTCGAAGGCGAAGGTCAGCGCGGCCGTGGCGGACGCGCTGCCGTCGATCCCGGCGATGACATAGGGCGGCTGCTGGCTGATGTGCTCGGCGTCGCCCACGACGACGACCGGGCAACGGGCCTGGGCGGTGACGGGGACCACGAGCGAGCCAGCGCTGAAGAACTCGGCGGTTCGGCTCAGGTGCCGGGACCCGAGGACGATCATGCGGGCTTCTCGCGCCGCGCCGCCCAGCACGGGAGCGGGGAAGCCGCTCAGCAGGTCACCGGTGACAGCCACCTCGGGGTGGCGGTCACGTACCCAGTTGCGCGCTTGTTCGAGCCGGTCGGATCCAGCCTGCCTCAGGGCCGTCTGCCGGAGGGTGTCGTCGACATGCTGGGTGTCGTGCTGGGGCGGTACGGCGAGCACCAGGCGCAGCGGGAGCCGTCGTCGTTGTGCCTCGTCGGCGGCCCAGGCCAGGGCAAGGTGCCAGTCCCTGGCCGGGTCGATGCCCACGACGATGTCACGGCTTCCTGCGGGGTGGATGGTCATGACTGGCTCCCGAAGTCGCTGCCGGTCCGGGGAATGAGGAGGACGGGGCAGTGGGCGTGGTGCAGCAGGCTGTGCGTGGCCTTGCCCAGGTTGGGGGCGAGTCCGAGGGACCCTGGGACCCGGCGCCCGCCCATGACGAGCAGGTCGGCGTGCCGGGACGCCTCGACCAGGACACCGGCCACGGAGATGCTCTTCTCCGCATCGGCCTGAACCTCCAGGTCCGGAGACTCGCCGCGGACCACGTCCGCGACGGCCCGCAGGGTCTCTGCGTGCCCGCCTGCGATCTCGTCCACGCCGTCGAGCATGCTGACCACCTCCCCGACGGACTGGAGCACGTTCCACACGTGCAGCAGCCGCAAGGAGGCCTTGTGCAGCTCGGCTTCCTTGGCGGCGTACCGGGCGATCAGGAGGTCGTGCTCATCGCGGATCGCCGCGAGGACCGTGCCGCTCTCCTCGGCCCCGTCGATGCCTCGGACGACGATGACGGGCGTCATGGCGATGGCCGCGGTCCCCAGCCCGACCGAGCCGAGCATGAGGGAGTTGAACCCGCCCAGGCCGCGGTTGCCCACCACGACCGTGCCGTGGAGCCCGCCGGCCCGGTGCAGGGTGTCTACGGCGCCAGCGCGGCTGAATTCGGTGGTCACGGTCAGCCCGGGGTACTCGGCCGACACAGCCTTCGCCGTATCGTCCAGGAGTGCCCGTCCGTTGACGCGGACCCGTTCGATGGTCTCCGCCGACAGGTACAAGGCCCTGCCGTCGGTGTCGGCGCCGTAGACGATGTGCAGAGGACGGTCACGGCGGACGGCTTCCTTGGCCGCCCACAGGGCGGCGACGCGCGCCGATTCCGAGCCGTCCACGCCGACCGTGACCGAGCTGGTGTCCGGGGTGCGGAACATAGTTTCCACGATTCCTCCCAACCGAGAAGCCTGTGAGGGACACCCCTCACGCTGGCAGCGTCGACGCTCTGGGAAGAGGGCCGCCCGGGGCCGCAGATGGGACCAAAGGTCCCCAACGTCGCGACCCGCCACCCCGGACCCCTACGGGCCCCTGAACGGGGCCGTTCGGCCCTCGCTCACCAGCGGTCACCGGTGGATGGTGGGGGCACACCCCACACCGGACATCAGCCTCGCGTGACACGGCGGAGCAGGAGGGCCTCATGAAGCATCTCAAGGTGGCGGACCTGATGACCGACGAGGTCGTCTCCGTGGCCCCGGGTACCGCCTTCAAGGACGTCGCGAAGCTCCTCGCCCAGTACGACGTCTCCGGAGTTCCTGTCCTGGACGACGAGGATCGTGTGGTGGGCGTCGTCTCGCAGACCGACCTACTCGCCCACACGATGTCGGGCTCCCATTCCGCCGGGCAGAGCAGCACGGCAGCTGGGCCGCCGTGCGCGGGCGGGGTCATGTCCGCGCCCGCGGTCACCGTCCATGCCGAAGAGACAGCGGCTGACGCCGCGCGGCTGATGACCCGCCGGAGCATCGAACGCCTCCCCGTCGTGGACGTGGAGGACCGGCTCGTCGGCATCGTCACCCGCCGGGACCTGCTACGCGTGTTCCTGCGCCCGGACTCCGAGATACGCCGGCGTGTCACCGACGACGTCCTCACGGACGTGCTCGGTGTGCCGGCCGGTGACGTCGACGTTCACGTGGTGGACGGCATCGTCACCCTGGACGGCCAGGTCGAGCGCCGGAGTCAGCTCCCCGCACTTCTCAGCCTCGTCGAACGGCTCGACGGGGTCGTCGCGGTGGCATCCCGTGTCACCGCCCGCACCGACGACACGGCAACCCACGCGGACCATGCCCGGCACGCAATGCCGTGGTGATGAGCGCCGGACCGCACGAAGGGAGTCAGAGCCATGAAGAACCACGTGACCGTCGGAGTCGACGGCTCCGAGGAGAGCCGGGCAGCAGCACGCTGGGCCGCGCGGGAAGCCGTCCTGAGGCAGGTGCCCCTGCGTCTCGTGCACGCCGTCGACTGGCCCCTGGACCCGGTGTTCCCCGGTGTGGGCCGCCAGGACGTAGATCGCTGGGCGGATCAGGCCCTGGCCGAAGCGGCTCAGGAGCTGCACGGGCGCCACCCGCTGCTGGAGATCACGACACGCTGCCTGACAGCACGGCCGGCCGCCGCCCTCGCGGCCGAGGCAGCCGACGCCGGGCTGCTGGTTCTGGGATCGCGCGGGCTGGGCGGCCTGGTCGGATTCATCGTCGGCTCGGTGGCGATGTCCACAGTGGTCGGGACCGACACGCCGGTCGTGCTCGTTCGCGTCGCCGACGACCCGGACGGCCCGGGCACCGGATTCGCAGCCGAGGTCGTCGTGGGGGTCGACATTCACGAGGCCTGCGACCGGGTACTCGCCTTCGCCTTCGAAGAGGCGGCCCGGCGCAACTGCCCGCTGCGGGCTGTCCACGGCTGGAAGATGCCGGCCGCCTACAGCTACGTCCCCTTCTTCGACCCGGACAACGAACGGGACATCGGCAGGAGCGTCACACACATGACGGACGACATGCTGCTGCCCTGGCAGCACAAGTTCCCCGACGTGAACGTCAGCCAGAACGTCTTCATGGGATCGGCGGGCGGACATCTCGTCCGTGCCTCGCAGGGTGCGGGACTCGTCGTCGTGGGACGCCATGCGCGCCGCTCTCCCCTCGGCGCGCACCTCGGCTCGGTCGCCCACGCGGTCCTGCACCACGCAGCAGCCCCCGTGGCCGTCATCGCCCACGACTGAAGGAGCGGTAGGCGGAACACGCCCCGAACCCTCCGCACGGCACTACCTACGGACGGGTCAGACCATTTCGAGTTCCGGCCGTTTCATCGAGGAGGAAGGCCATGAGGCACCTGCGCAGCGTCGAGGACGTCATGACACACGCCGTGATCTCCGTCGACCAAGGAACCGCGTTCAAGGACATCGTGGAAGCGCTGCGGATGTGGAACGTCAGCGCGCTCCCCGTCCTGGCACAGGACGGACAGGTGGTCGGCGTCGTCTCCGAAGCCGACCTGCTGCTCGAGCCCCAAGGAACCGACACGGCCCACGACACCACCGCCGAGCAGCTGATGACGCGCCCGGCAGTGACCGTCACGAAGGACGCCACCATCCCCGCCGCGGCGCGTCTGATGGCCCGCGGGCACCTCAAGCGCCTTCCCGTGGTCGACGGCGACGGCCGCCTCGTCGGCGTCGTCAGCCGCGGCGACCTGCTCAAGGTCTTCCTGCGGCCGGACGACGACATCGGTGCCGAGATCCGCGAATTGATCATGTACCAGCTGATCCCCCACGGTTCCGCCGAAGTACACGTCCACGTCGCCAACGGCATCGTCTGCCTCAACGGATCGCTGCCGGACTCCGCGATGGAAGACGTCGTCGTTCGCGCCGCCGGCACCGTACCGGGCGTCGTCGACGTCAAGACGGATTTCACCGTCCCCGTCTCCGCATGAGGGCATCACCTCTATGAGGCACCGTAGCGTCGCGGACCTGGTGACGCCCACCGCCCTCACCGTCCGGCGCACGACCGCATTCAAGGAGATCGCCAGGCTCCTGAAGGAGTTCGATATCACCGTCATGCCCGTGATCGACGAAACCGGGCACCCGGTGGGCGTCGTCTCCGAAGCCGGCCTTCTCCGCCGGCGGCCCGCCGGTGGTGCGGCGACGGCCGAGGAGCTGATGACGAGCCCGGCTCTCACAGCTCGCCGGAGTGGAGTGTGGTCCGCGCGGCCCGGGTCATGCAGCGCCACCGGGTCAAGCGGCTTCCGGTCGTCGATGAGGAAGGCCGCGTGGTCGGCGTCCTCAGTCGTAGCGATCTGGTCCAGCTCTTCCTCCGCCGCGACCACGCGATACAGGAAGAGATCCTCGAGGACGTCCTCACCCGGACTCTCCACCTGGCTCCTTCGGCCATCAACGTCGAAGTCGACGACGGCCTGGTGACGCTCAGCGGCACCAGGCAGCAGCCCGGGCTGCTGCCCGTGGTGGTGCGTCTTTGCCAGAGCGTCGACGGGGTCGTCGACGTCGACAACAGACCGACCTGTGCCGAGGCCGAGCCGAGCTGAGTGGGCAAGCAGGGGCCGGTCGGTCCCCGGATGGGCCGCTCGGTCCTTCCCAGGGCAGGACGAGCGGACGAGGCTGAGAGAAGCCGACCATACGCCCCGGGAGGAACACCATGTCGAACCGGATCACGGTAGGTCTGGACGGAGCGGGCGCCGACACCGCCGCTGCCGACTGGGCCGCCCACGAGGCCGAACTGCGTGGCGCGGCGCTGGAACTCGTCCACGCGGAAGACTGGGCGCAGTACGGTCCTTTCGCCGTGCCGCTCCCTGAACCGCGTGATCAGTGGGCGGAGGAGCTCCTTTCGCGCACACGGGACCGGCTGCTGCGCGAATACGGCACGCTCGACATCAGCACCCACGGCACGAAAGGACTCACGGCCTCCAAGGTCCTCGCCGCCTCCGCAGCCGATGCGGACCTGCTCGTGCTCGGCTCACGCGGTCTCGGCGCCATTGCCGGGTTCATCGTGGGCGCGACCGGTTCGGCGACCATCCCCGAGACCGACACGCCCGTCGTCCTCGTGCGCTCCGTCGACGGCCAAGACCGTCCGCCCATGCACGCGGGTGGTGCCGGACCGGTGGTGCTCGGAGTGGACCTGCGCAGCAACTGCGACCGGCTCCTCGCTTTCGCCTGCGAGGAAGCGGACCGGCGGGCCTGCCCGCTCGTCGTCGTACACGGCTGGTCGCTCCCGCCGGTCTTCTCCTACGCTCCCGTCCTCGACCCCGGCGTCGAGAGGGAGATGGCCGACGGACTAAAGACCACGCTCAGCGAGCTGCTGCGCCCCTGGGAGAGGAAGTACCCGCGGCTCACCCTCGATGCCCGCATCGTCATCGGCCAGCCCGCCATCCAGATCCTGGACGCCGCGTCCGGCGCGGCACTCGTCGTGGTCGGCCGGCGTATCCGCCGTCCGGCACTCGGCGCCCGCATCGGCCCCATCACCCACGCGGTGATGCACCACGCCACCTCACCGGTCGCCGTCGTGGCACACGACTGAGGCCGCACAGACAGGACCAGTCCCGTGACCGCAACACACCTCGACCCCGACACCGTCATCCAGCTCGTCGGCGACGCCGTCACCGCCCCGTCCATGCACAACGCCCAACCATGGAAGTTTGTGTTCCATTCCGGCAGCGGCGCTCTCGCCCTGTACGGCGACCCGGAACGCGCGATGACGCGGACCGACCCGAACCACCGCAGCCTCCACCTCGGTTGCGCCGCGGCGCTGTTCAACCTGCGCGTGTCCGCGGCCTGGATCGGTCTCCCGGTCCGCATCCAGCTCTTGTCCGACCACGACGAACCATGGCTGCTCGCCACCGTGACCATCGACGAAACTGCGGGCGCGGACCGCGAGCTCGCCTCCCTGCACGACGCCGTCCGGCGTCGGCACACCAGCCGGTACCCCTTCAGCGAGGAGCCGGTGCCGACCGCACTGCTCGACGGTCTGCGGGCCGCCGCCCACTTGGAAGGCTGCCGCCTCACCGTACCGGACACCTGGCACATCGACACCGTGCTCGGGTTGGTGCGGGACGCAGAACACCGCGAGGAGATCGATCCGCTCGCCCGGGCGGAAACCGCGGCCTGGGCCTCCCCGACGCAGGACGCTCCGGGCGCGCGCAGTGACGGCATTCCCGCCGCCGCGTTCGGACCGAAGGCTTCTGGCGGCCGCACGCCCGTACGTGACTTCGGCTGGGCCAACCCGATACCGGATCGCGGCTGGGCCGTGTTCGAGCAGCGGCCGCAACTGGCTCTGCTGAGCACCCCGGGGGACACGAGGGCCGACTGGCTGCATGCAGGCCAGGCAATGGAGCGGGTCCTTCTGCAGGCCACTGCCGACGGCCTCGCCACGTCGATGACGTCACATCCCCTGGAATGGCCGGAGTTGCGCTGGACGGTTCGCGACCCGGTCGCGGCCATGGGACACGTGCAAATGGTCTTCCGCCTCGGCTACGGCCCCGCAGGCCCCGACACGCCCCGCCGCCCGTTGACCGAGGTCCTGGAAATCCGGGTGTAAACACCACCGGCGCGCATCGCCAGTCCGGCGGGCAGCAGGGTGAGCATGCTGTCGGCTACTGGGCCAGGACGGGCGGTGGTGCCCTCGGCAGCCGTGTCGTGCTGGTAGACATCGGGGATGCCGTCGTTGTCGGCGTCAGCGTTCTCGGCCTCGTACAGCCGCCGGTAGACGGTGTTGCGCCGACGCAGCAGGACGGCTGCGAGGACCGCGGCGATCAGCGAGGCGACGAGCACGGCGGCCTTGACGTGCTCGCCGGTCTGGCTGCCGGGGAAGGCGAGTTCTGCGATGAGGAGGGCGACGGTGAAGCCGATTCCGGCCAGTACGGACAGGCCCAGGACATCGGCCCAGGCGAGGTCGGGGTTGAGCTGGGCACGGGTGAAGCGGGCGGCCAGGTAGGTTCCGGCGAAGATGCCCGCCGTCTTGCCGACGACCAGGCCGATCACCACAGCGAGGGGCTCGTGGCTGGTGAACACCGCGCCCAGGGCGGGGCCGGAGATGCTCACCCCGGCAGCGAACAGCGCGAACAGCGGCACCGCGATACCGGCGGAGAGCGGGTGGGCCAGGTGCGAGACCCGCGAAGCGGGCGAGACGTCCTCGCCTACGTCACGGGTGGTGCGCAGGATCAGGCCCATGGCGACGCCGGCGACGGTGGCGTGGACGCCGCCGTTGTACATCAGTGCCCAGGTCACTACCCCGAGGGGCACGTACCACCACCAGCCGCGCACCCGCAGCCGCTGCAGCAGGTAGAAGAGCACCAGGCCCCCGGCGGCTCCGGCGAGCGCCCACATGTTCAGGTCGGAGGTGAAGAACACCGCGATGATCAGGATCGCGCCCAGGTCGTCGACGACGGCGAGGGTGAGGAGGAAGGCGCGCAGGGCGGCCGGCAGGTGGGTGGAGAGCACCGCGAGGACGGCGAGGGCGAAGGCGATGTCCGTGGCCATCGGGACCGCCCAGCCCGCACTGCTGCCGCCGCCCGCCGTGGTGGTGGCCAGGTAGAGGGCGGCGGGTACGGCCATCCCGCACAACGCGGCGATGACCGGCAGCGCGGCTGTGGCCGGGGTACGCAGCTCACCGACGACCAGCTCGCGCTTCAGCTCGATCCCGGCCACGAGGAAGAACACGGCCAGCAGCCCGTCCGCCGTCCAGTGCCCCACCGACAGGTCCAGGCCGAGCGCCGGTATCCCGAAGTGGAAGTCGCGCACGGACGCGTATGGCGCGCTCCACGGGCTGTTGGCCCAGATCAGCGCGAGGACGGCCGCACCGAGGAGGACCAGGCCGCCGACGGTCTCGGTGCGCAGGGCGCGGGTGATCGCCTGCCGTTCCGGCAAGGGCAGCAGTCCGAGGAAAGGGGAGCGGGTGCCGGCCATGGCAGTGGCCTCCGGTACGTCGACGACGAGAGGGCACACTGCCCCCAGGACGCCGACCAGACTTCCCGGCACACCGCGCGCCAGCTCTTGACGCGTTCTCTACACCGTATCCACCGGAGGGCGGGCTGTCTGCCCCGGAGCCTCCGCAAGATCACAACGGTGTCAGGCTGTTGTCAGTTTTGGAGTAAGGCGCAACACCATCCAGCGATGGCGGCGAGCACGAGTGCGGCGGCCGCGTAGGGCTCGGGCCGCTCGGCGGGCATCGTGTAGAAGGCAGCGCCAGCGATCGCGCGGATCGCGCCCCTCTCCAGCAGGGGCGAGGCCAGACAGCGAGCGGGGTGGCGGGTCATCGCGGTTCAGGGCCCGGCAGGCGAGGCGTGATGCAGGCGCGTGCGGAGCGTTTCGGCGTGTGGCCGGCTGAGCCCGGAGTTCGTCGGCCTGTTCGGTGGCGGCCTGCTCGTACTCGCGCACGCTCCGCAGCAGGCCTCGCGCTCGCCGTGTCGAGGCCGGGCAGGGCTGAACTGCTCTGCACCGAGCAGCCCGGCGGAGCACGGAGTCATGTGGGCAGGCCGGGCGGGCGGGTTCCGAGGCTGGTGACGGCAGCCACGGCGGAGAGAGCGGCGAGGAGTACGAACAGGGCGGGGTAGCCGCCGAGCGGTGCGGCGAGGGCGGCGCCGACGAAGGGGGCGAGGGCGGCCGCGGTGTGGGCCGGTGCGGCAAGGAGCCCGGAGAGACGGCCGTAGTGGGTGGTGCCCCAGCGGTCGGTGACGGCAGTGGCCTGGAGGAGGGTGAGGTTGCCGCGGACTGTTCCCGCGACCACGGCGAGTGCGACCAAGAGTGCGTAGGGCCCGGCGATGACCGCGAGAGCGGCGGTGGTGAGGCCGCCGAGTCCGACCAGTGCGGTGGTTCGGGCGGTCACGCCGGTGCGGCGGGCCAGGGCGGCGTAGAGGGTGCGGCCGAGAGTCTGTCCGGCGCCGCCGAGTCCGAGGGCCCAGGCGGCTTGGGAGGTGGTGTATCCGCGTTCGAGCAGGAGGGGAACGAGCCCCATCACGACGGCGTACATCGCGAACCCGGAGAGGGCGAAGGCGGCGGCCAGCATCCCGAAAGCCCTGCTGCGCACCACACGACCTCTGCCCTCGGCGGCATGGGCGGGGCCTTTGGCGGCGGGCGGCCAGGGGGCTTTGAGTGCGAGGGCGTGGGCGGGGATCGTGACGAGGGCGAGGATCGCGGCGAGCGCGGTGTAAGTGGCGCGCCAGGACATGTGGTCGGCGAGGACGGCGGTCAGGGGTGCGTAGAGCGTGGAGGCCAGGCCGCCAGCGAGGGTGACGATGGTCAGGGCGTGGATGTGGTTGGGGGCCCACCAGCGGGTGAGGGCGGCGAAGGCGGGCTGGTAGAAGGTGGCGGCCATCGCCGCTCCGGCCAGCAGCCACCCTGCGGAGAAGACGGCGAGGTTGGGGGCGGCGGCCACGGTGAGCAGGCTGAGCACGCCGACGACGGAGCCGGCGGTCATGACGAGGCGGGGGCCGCGGTGGTCCAGGACGCGGCCGACGTAGATACCGGTGAGGGCGGAGACGAGGAGGGCGGCGGAGAACGCGGCGGCGGTGGCGCCCGCGCTCCAGCCGGTGTCGGCGGTGATGGCGGGGTTCAGGACGGGGAAGGCGTAGTAGAGGATGCCCCAGCTGGTGATCTGGGTGACGCACAGGGCGGGCAGTGCGGCGCGTGGCCGCGACCGGACCCCCGTCCCGGTCGCGGCCACACCGGCCTCGGTGTGCGGCATGTTGTTCAGCAGCCGCCGGAAGAGGGGGCGGGGGGGCCGACGGTGAGGGTCGCGGGCGCCGCGCAGCAGCCGCCGCTGGTCTCTTCGGCGGCCGCGGGCTGGTCGAAGAGGCCGGCGCCGCCGCAGACTCCGGTCTCGGGGAGGGTGAGTTCCACGCGTTCGGCGGCTTCCTGGTCGCCTGCGAGGTGGGCGGCGATGGAGCGGACCTGCTCGTAGCCGGTCATGGCGAGGAAGGTCGGCGCGCGGCCGTAGGACTTCATGCCGACGAGGTAGACGCCCTGTTCGGGGTGCGACAGTTCGTTCACGCCGTGCGGGTAGACGGTGCCGCACGAGTGCTGGTTCGGATCGATCAGCGGCGCGAGCTCGACCGGTGCCTGGAGGCGCTCGTCCAGGCCCAGGCGCAGCTCGGAGACGAAGGACAGGTCGGGGCGCAGGCCGGTCAGGACGATGACCTCGTCGACCGCGTCGAGGCGGCGGCCGTCCTCGGCGACCAGGATCAGGCGGCCGTCGCTGTCGTGCTGGATGGCGTCGGTGCGGAAGCCGGTGACGGCGTCGGCGTAGCCGTTGTCGACGGCAGCCTTGGCGGCCAGGCCGAGGGCTCCGCGGGCGGGGAGCTGGTCGGCGCTGCCGCCGCCGAAGGTGGAGCCGGAGATACCGCGGCGCAGGATCCATGTGGCATGTGTGCCGGTGGCGTCCTCGGCCTTGGCGAGGTCGGCGAGGTAGGCCAGCGCGGTGAAGGCGGAGGCGCCCGAGCCGATGACGGCGGTGCGCTTGCCCGCGTACCGGGCCCGGGTGGCCGGGTTCTTGATGTCGGGGATGCGGTAGGAGATCCGGTCGCCGGCAGCCTTCTCGCCGAGGGCGGGCAGGCCGTCGCCGCCGATGGGGCTCGGGGTGGACCAGGTGCCGGAGGCGTCGATGACGGCGGAGGCCAGGATGCGTTCCTCGGTGCCGTCCGCGTTCGCGATGCGCACGGTGAAGGGCTGCTGCTCGCGGTCGGCGTCCACGATCCGGTCGCGGCCGAGGCGGGAGACGCCGGTGACGGTGGCGCCGTAGCGGACCCTTTTCCCGAGGACGTCGGCGAGGGGCTGGAGGTAGAGAGCGGCCCAGTCGGCGCCGGAGGGGTACGTCGCGCCGTCGGGTGCCGTCCAGCCGGTAGGAGCCAGAAGCTTCTCGGCGGCCGGGTCCACGAGCTCAGACCAGGTGGAGAACAGCCGAACGTGACCCCATTCGCGTACCGCGGTGGCGGCGGCCGCTCCGGCTTCCAGGACCAGGGGCTCGATGCCGCGCCCGGTGAGGTGGGCTGCGGCCGCCAGGCCGGCGGGGCCCGCTCCGATCACGGCGACGGGCAGGGCTTCGGTAGATGCGTTCACGACGGGCTCCCCAATTGATTCGACGTCTGTCGATGTCCTGACGCCTCAAGAATGCACCCGGCATCGACGTTGGTCAACATAGACATCTGTCGAAATTCGAAGGATGATGAGGGCATGTCCCCTGTGAAGGTGTTGCCGCTGCTGGAGCCGGAGGCCGTGGCCCCGTGCTGCCCACCCCTGACCGAGCGCCCGCTGACGGCCGAGGAGGCCGAACGGACCGCCCTGATGTTCAAGGCCCTCGGCGACCCGGTACGCCTGCGCCTGTTCTCCGCCGTCGCCTCCCACGAGGGCGGTGAGGCGTGCGTGTGCGACATCTCCGACGTCGGTGTCTCCCAGCCCACCGTCTCCCACCACCTGAAGAAGCTTCGCGAGGCGGGCCTGCTCTCCTCCGAACGGCGCGGGACCTGGGTGTACTACCGGGTCGAACCGACCGTCCTCGCGGCCATGGGTCAGCTCCTTACCCGCGCGGCCACCGCGTGAGCATCACCATCACGTCACCGGGCAGCTCCTGGCGGCGCTGGTGGAGTCGACCGAAGCCGCGGGGATCCGGACGATCCAGTCCGGGATCTTCCCCGAGAACGCCGCCAGCCTCGCCGTCCACGCGCGGGCCGGATTCCGGGTCATCGGCACCCGCGAGCCCATCGGCCGCCATCACGGCGCCTGGCGGGACGTGGTCCTGCTGGAGCGCCGCAGCCCAGGGGTCGGCCGACCACGTACCGAGCGTTCGCGCCCCGGGTGTCGGCGGCGGGGGCGATCATGCGTGGATGGCTGTCGACGTCGCGTGGGCGCGCACCGTACTCGCCGAGTTCCTCCGTCTGCCGAAAACCTATGTTCCGGCCAATGAGCCCGGGGCGATGGTCTCCAGCCGCTTGAGGAACCGGGGCACACAGCAGGAAATCATCGCGAGTGCCCAGATCGTGAAGCAGAAACTCGACCGGGATCTGCCGGCATGGCGCTCCAACCTGTCCTGCACACGAGCAAACCGATGGCTGCAACCTCGTGAGGCGGGCCCAGCGAGCCGACGTCGCGCTCGTGCGTGAAGCAGAGGTTGGCGAGCGCCCAAGTGACAACGCGCCCCAGATCAGAGCCTCAGCGATGCACTCGTGGGTCTGGGCGCAACGGCCTCCGCCGAGGGCTGCCACCCAGGCATTCGCAATCCCAACAGTCATGAGGACGGCCTCCCGGAATTGCCGGAGCACGAAGCTCTCGACAGCTCGCCGCCTTCAGCGTCCCGGCACGTTGGGAGGATGGCGCGCCACGGTTTCCGCGTAGTGGGGAAGCAGTCAGCGCAGCAGCGCAGCGATGTCGTGAGCGGCGTCGCGTCCGTGCCGGCCCACGCCGATGAGGGTGGCGGAGGCGGGGCCGGCCCAGTCGCCGTATCCGAGCAGATGCAGGCGAGGCTCGTCCACGGCGCGGGTGCCATCGGTGGCGATGCGGCCGCGGGTGCCTCGCGGGCGCAGGGCGGTGCAGGGGGCCAGCGCCGGCGGAAGCCGGTGCACCAGATGACGGCGTCCGCCTCGACCCTGGTGCCATCAGCCCATTCGACGCCGACGGCGGTGAGGCGGGCGAACATCGGCTTCGCCCGAAGCAGTCCGGCGGCGTGGGCGGCGCGGACCAAGGGTACGGCGACGATGTCGCCGAGGGAGGCGACGCCGCCGTGTCGCCGCGGCCTTCGTCGAGGGCCGGCGGCGGGCGGTGGCCGCGTCGAACAGGGCCCGGCCGTCGATGTCGTCGGCGAGGTAGCGGGGCGGCCGCTGGGTGACCCACGTCAGCTGGGCCGTGCCGGCGAGGTCGGCGGCGATCTGGGCGCCAGAGTTGCTGCCACCGACCACGACCGCGCGCCGACCGGCGAACTCGGCCGGGCTGCGGTACTGCACGGTGTGAGCTGACGGCCGGTGAACTCCCGGAGGCCGGACTCGGCGGGCATGGAGGGCCGGGTCCAGGTGTCGATCGCGCTGATGACCACGCAGGCCTGCCGGTCGCCACAGTCCGTCTCGACATGCAGGAAGGCGCCGTCGCGGTGGACAGCCCGAGACCCACACGCCGTGCCGGACGGGTGGTTCGTAGCGCTTCTCGCAGTCGGCGAGGCAGGAAACACGTGTCAGGCGTCCGGGTAGAGCTCGCCGGGCTGGGCCGGTATGAGCCGGCCGGGCAGCGAGGAGTACCGGCCCGGGGAGAACAGTTGGAGGGACTCCCAGGTGCGCTGCCAGGCTCAGCCCGCGCCTGTCTGCGCGTCCAGGATGAGGTGCTCGACGCCCAGGCGGCGCCAGTGGTAGCCGGCGGCGAGCCCGGACCGGCCGCCGCCGATCACCACCACGCCGGTGCGATGCGTCATGGGGTGAGGCGCTGCTCCGTGAATCTCCTGCGCCAAGCCAGCGACACGTACACCAGCGCGACCAGGACGGGGACTTCGATGAGGGGGCCGACGACTCCCGACAGGGCCTGCCCGCTGGTGACCCCGAAGGTGGCGATGGCAACCGCGATGGCCAGCTCGAAGTTGTTGCCCGCCGCGGTGAACGCGAGCGTCGCGGTGCGGTCGTAGTTGAGACCGATGGCCTTGCCGAGGGCGAAGGTGCCGAACCACATCACCGCGAAGTAGACGAGTAGCGGGAGCGCGATCCGGGCGACGTCGAGCGGCTGGGAGGTGATGGTCGCGCCCTGGAGGGCGAAGAGGATGACGATCGTGAAGAGCAGCCCGTAGAGGGCGAAGGGGCCGATCTGCGGCAGGAACTTCGCCTCGTAGGTCTCGCGGCCCAGCTTCTTCTCGCCCATGCGTCGGGTCAGGAACCCGGCCAGCAGCGGGACGCCGAGGAAGATGACCACGTTGAGGGCGATCTTCCACATGGAGATGTCGAGGTGCTCGCCGTCGCCGAGACCGAGCCAACCGGGCAGCAGGTCGAGGTAGAACCAGGCCAGGATGCCGAAGGCCAGGACCTGGAAGACCGAGTTCAGGGCGACCAGGACGGCGGCGGCCTCTCGGTCGCCGCAAGCGAGGTCGTTCCAGATGATGACCATGGCGATGCAGCGGGCGAGGCCGACGATGATCAGACCGGTCCGGTACTCGGGCAGGTCCGCGAGGAAGATCCAGGCCAGGACGAACATGAGGGCGGGGCCGAGAATCCAGTTGATGACCAGTGAGGAGATCATCAGCCTGCGGTCGCCGGTGACTGCGTCGAGCTTGTCGTAGCGGACCTTCGCCAGCACCGGGTACATCATGACGAGCAGGCCGACGGCGATCGGCAGGGAGATCCCGCCGATCTCCACCTTGACGAGCGCGTCGTTCAGGCCGGGGATCAGCCGCCCGAGCCCGAGCCCGAGGCCCATGGCGATCAGGATCCAGACCGCGAGGAAGCGGTCCAGGGTCGAGAGCTTCCGGACGACCGAGGCGCCTTCGGTAGCCGCGGGAGCCAGGGTGGGGGTCACGGACAGGCCCTCTTGTTCTCGGCAGCGGTGCGGGCGGAGGCGGCCAGGTCGGCGAACTGGCCGGCGAGCTGGGCGATGACGTCCGGGCGCAGCTTGTAGTAGACGTAGCGGCCGCACGGCTCGGTGTCCACGAGCCCGGCTTCCCTGAGCACCTTCAGATGGTTGGAGAGGTTGGTCTGCTTGGCACCGGTCTCCTCCACTAGGTGCGTGGTGCACAGCGTCTCGCGGGCGAGCAGGGTCACGATCTGGAGCCTGAGGGGGTCTGCGAGGACCCGGATCAGGTCAGTGTCGACTGACGTCATCATGGACTGATATTTTCACATCAGTGGTGACTGACACCACCGGGTCCTGATGTCATTGTCGGCTGATGCCCGCCTGCTTGCCTGGAGAAGAGACCCGTGTCCGAGAAGCCCTCCGTTCTGTTCGTCTGCGTCCACAACGCCGGCCGCTCGCAGATGGCCGCCGCCTGGCTGACCCACCTCGCCGGGGACCGTGTTGAGGTCCGCTCCGCCGGTTCCGCCCCCGCCGGGTCGGTCAACCCGGCTGCGGTCGAGGCGATGCGCGAGGTCGGCATCGACATGTCCGCCCAAACGCCGAAGATCCTCACGATCGACGCTGTCAGGGCCTCGGACGTGTGCATCACCATGGGCTGCGGCGACACCTGCCCCGTCTTCCCGGGCAAGCGCTACCTCGACTGGAAGCTCGAAGACCCTGCGGGCCAGGGCGTGGAAGCCGTCCGCCCGATCCGCGACGAGATCAAGAGGCTCGTCGAGGACCTGATCGCTGAGATCACCCCGAAGCCCACAGCCTGAGCGAAGTGCGCACGCTCGGGGAGGCCGCGAGCATTCCCGGCCTCCCCGAGCGGCCACCGACGCCGCCCTCTCCCCGTTCTCACGAATGTTCAACCGTGAAAGTTCTGCGAGAGCCAGCGGAGTGATCACGCTTCCGCAGGTCGCCGTTCGCAAGAGCCCTCTTGAAACCCGCACGTTGCGAGGCGCTGCGAAAGCAGGGACCCGCACTCGCGATCGTGCCCGCTCCCCGCCCCGCAAGGCCGGCTGTCGATACGCTGGCTCCGGACGGGGCGGGCAGCGAAGGGGAATCACGTGGGTGTGGGGAATCCGTTGACGCAAGTGCCTCGGCTGCGGCTGGACGAGCTCCTCGACGAGCTCCAAGTACGCATCGACGCCGTACGTGGCACCCGCGATCGGGTGCACAGTCTGCTGGAGGCCGTCGTCTCGGTGGGCCGGGAGCTGGATCTGGCCCAGGTCCTGCGGCGGATCGTGGAGGCCGCGGCCCTGCTCGTCGACGCCGAGTACGGGGCGTTGGGGGTCATCGGCCCTGACGGCCGCACGTTGTCGCAGTTCCTGACCGTGGGGCTCGACGAGGGGGCCATCGCCGAAATCGGTCCCCTGCCGGCCGGTCACGGTCTGCTCGGGGAGGTCATCCATCACCCGGAGCCTTTGCGCCTCACCGATCTCGGCGCTCACTCCTCGTCGTACGGGTTTCCGCCGCACCACCCGCCCATGCGCACGTTCCTCGGTGTGCCGATCCGGGTGCGGGACGAGGTGTTCGGGAACCTCTATCTGACCGACAAGCGGGGCGGGTTCGATTTCGACACCGAGGACGAGACGGTGATCTCCACCCTCTCGGTGGCGGCGGGCGTGGCAATCGACAACGCCCGGCTCTACGAGGGGTCCCAGCGCCAGCAACGGTGGCTGAAGGCCAACGCGGAAATCACTGAAAGCCTGCTGTCGGGCAGTTCCCGTCCGGCGGTGCTGGAGCTCATCGCTCTGCGGGCCCAGGAGATCACGGGGGCCCGGATCGCGGACATCTGCGTGCCGGTTCCCGGCACCGAGGAATTGTTCGTGGAGTTCGCGACGGGTGCGGACGGCAAGGCCAGGCGGGGATTTGTCGTCCCCATCGCGGGAACTCTCTCCGGGACAGCCCACCGGACCGGGCAACCCGTCACGGTCGTGCACGCCTCGGACGACGACCGCTACCCGGACGATGCCCAGACTGAGGGCGGGCTGGGCCCCGCCGTCGCGGTCCCGCTGGGCACCGCCGGCGGAGAGAGCAGGGGCGTACTCCTGCTCGTGCGCGCAGCCGGCGAGCCCGTCTTCGGCGAGAACGAGTTGGAGCCACTCGTCGCCTTCGCGGGTCAGGCGGCCATCGCCCTGGAACTGGCGGAGCGGCGACGTGACGCCGAGCAGATAGCGCTGCTGGAGGAGCGGGACCGGATCGCGCGGGACTTGCACGACTTGGCCATCCAGCGACTCTTCGCCACGGGCATGACCCTTCAGAGCGCCGCACGGCTCGTCGAGCACGAAGGGGCCGCCGAGCGCGTCAGCCGTGCGGTCGACGACCTGGACGAAACCATCAAGATCATCCGATCGACGATCTTCGGTCTGCGCGCCAAGGACCGTGAGAGCGGGCAGGGTCTGCGGGCTCGCGCTGCCCGGGCGGTCGGCGACGCGGCCGCCACCCTCGGCCATCCGCCGCGCCTGAACATGGAGGGCCTGCTCGACACGGACGTCCCGTCCGAGGTGGCCGACCACGTCATGGCGGTGCTGGGCGAGCTCCTGAGCAACGCCGCACGCCACGCGGGAGCGACCAGGGTCGCCGTGGCCCTCAAGGCCGAACCGGGCGAGGTCGTCCTGACGGTCTCCGACAACGGCAGGGGCATCCCGCCCCAGGGCCGTAGGAGCGGCCTGCTCAACCTCGACGACCGGGCGCGGAGCCTGGGCGGGTCCTTCACCGTGGACACCCCCGACGAGGGTGGCAGTCGGCTCGTCTGGCGGGCGCCGCTCCCCACCGGGAGCTGACGGCCCCGACGCGATCATCCCCGGGCAGTCGGCTCCGGCGGCGTCCGCTCCGCCTCCAGCCGGAATCCGGCGACGAGGTCGGAACGGATCCGCAGGGCTCGGGTCATGGGGCGTCCCACCCAGGGACGCAGCAGGGAAGCGAACCGGGCCGCCTCATCGGCGTCGGTCACCGGGCACGCGTAGCCGGTGACGACGACGCTCCAGCCGAGGTGCGTGACGGAATCGATGGCGTCCGCTTCATAGGCGACGACCACACCGGGGACATCGGCCGGGGCCGAGAGGGAGGCGAGTGCCCCGCCATCGTGGATCCGCACAATGATGTCCCCGCCCTCAACGAGATGGCTGACCGGGCGCACGGCGGGCAGCGCCTGGTGCGTGAAGACGATGCGCCCCAGGGACACCGTCGCCAAGAGCCTGAGCGCCTCGGCCCTGCCGAGCTGGCGCATGCGCCGGGTGGCCGTCACGTCGTCGGCCTGACCGTCGGTGCGCCGTATGCCGCCGGCCTGGTCCATGCTGCGCACCTTCATCCGGTATCGGTCGAACCTTGGGGCTTGCGATTCACCAGCCTCTCTCTCGATCACCACGAGAACCAGGGCCCAACGGTCCCGAACCAGGCACCGGTTTCGGACACCGCCCCGGTCAAGCCATCACGAGCCGCAGCTCGCGGTCGGCGCCGAGCACCCGCATCGACTTGGCCACCAGCGGCGGCACGCCGCACAGCCGGAGCCGGGTTCCTGCCGAGTAGCAGCGGTGGTGCACGCGCAGGAAGAGGCCGATGCCCGCGCTGTCGCAGAAGGAGATCCCGGACAGGTCGAGAACGAGGCTGCGCTGACCGTATGCGGCGAGGGCGGTGAGTCGGGGTTCCACCTGCCGCGCCGTGTGGAAGTCGAGTTCTCCGGCCAAGGTGACGCACACGTCGCCGTCGCTCCTCACCGCGGTCTTCAGATCGATCAAGGTAGTCGTCATGGAACCTCCACGCTGCGTGCGGCTCTGCGGTCGAGCCGCGCCTCTTCCCGTGCGGTACCAGCTCATCGCACGCGGTCCGGCCCCGGGAAGGTCCACATGCCCCGCGCGCAGGGCCGAAGGTCCCTGCTCCCGGGTGCCCCATCGCGCGGGAAAGGTCGGATGAGGGCCGATCGGCCCTGTCCGGTCGGCCCCTTCGGCAGGCAGGATGCGGGAGTTCGTCCTCCCGGGACGAGCCCAGGCGAAGGAGTTGCGTCATGACCGACAGCGGTGCCCCCTCCCCCACCAGGACGCCGATCACGGTCTTCCTCCTCGACGACCACGAAGTCGTACGCCGCGGGGTCCACGACCTGCTGGACGCGGAGCCCGACCTGAACGTCATCGGCGAGGCGGGAACGGCGGAACAGGCCCTGATCCGCATCCCCGCGCTGCGTCCTCAAGTGGCGGTCCTCGACGTACGGCTCCAGGACGGCGACGGCGTGAGCGTGTGCCGCGAGCTGCGCTCGCGGATGCCCGAGCTGGCCTGCCTGATGCTCACCTCGTTCGACGACGAGGAGGCCCTGCTGGACGCCGTGATGGCGGGCGCCTCCGGCTACGTGCTGAAGCAGATCACCGGAACCGACCTGGTCACCGCCGTCCGTACGGTCGCGGCCGGCCAGTCCATGCTCGATCCGGGAGCCACGACCCGGCTGATGGCCCGCATGCGCGGCGACGTGCCCAAGGAGGACCAGGTCCCGGGCCTGCCCGGCTTCACCGACCGGGAGAAGGAGATCCTCGTCATGGTCAGCGAGGGGCTCACCAACCGCGAAATCGGCAAACGGATGTACCTCGCCGAGAAGACCGTCAAGAACATCATCTCGCGCCTGTTCACCAAGTTGGGTGTGGAGCGCCGCGTCCAAGCCGCCGTGATCGCCAGCCACACGCTGATCCCGCCGAGCCAGCACCCCGTCCCGACCACGGAATAGCCGGCGGCGCCGGGCACGCCGTACCTCCGCGTGCCCGACCCTCCCGCCTGACCCGGGGCGGATCAGGCGTGCGGGACCACCGCGACAGGACAGACCGCGTGGTGCAGGACCGCGTGGGCCACCGACCCGATGTGCGCGCCCACCGCCGACTCGCGGACCCGGCGGCCCACGACGAGCAGCTGCGCGTCCGACGCGGCGCTGAGCAGCACCTGGCCACCGCTGCCCTGCTCCACGTGCGCGATGACTTCGACCTCCGGGTACTTCACCCGCCACGGCACCAGCGCCTGCTCCAGCGCGGCCTTCTCGTACGGTTCCAGGCCACCGAACTGGTCGGCGATCCACATCGACCCGGGGCTGTAGCCGTAGACCGGGGGCAGGCTCCAGGCGCGGACCGCACGGAGCGGTACCTTCCGTGCCGCGGCCGCCTCGAAGGCGATGCGCAGTACTTCGGCGGACTCCTCCACGCCGCCCTGCTGTCCGACGACGATCTCCCCCTCCTCCGCCACGGCCACCGGCCTGCCGTGCGCGGAGCGGACGGAGACGACGGGGCACTCGGCGGCGGCGATCACCTGCCGGCCGTAGGAGCCCAGCAGGAACCCGACCAGGACTCCGTGTCCGCGCGTGCCGATGACCAGCAGCTCCGCGTCCTTGGCCGCGTGCAGCAGGGCCGGAACCGGCGCCTCAGCGAGCACTTCCGTGGTGAGATCCAGCCCCGGGTACCGGTGGGTGAGCTCGTCCTCGACCTCCTTCAGGACGTCGTCGGCCCGCCTGGCTTCGGTGTCGCCGTCATGGACGATCGGGCCGGCGAGCGGCGCCCAGAACCAGGCGTGGACCACGTGCAGGGGCAGGCCACGCCGTACGGCTTCCCGTGCGGCCCAGTCCGCCGCAGCCCGGCTCTGAGGAGATCCGTCCACTCCGACAACCAGGGTGCGCTTCACGAGTCTGTCCTCCGTACCGATGCCAGGGCATCGAGGTCGGTCATCAGGGGAGCGGCGCCGGCCGGGGGACCGGCACCGCTGCCCTCACCCTCCCGGCTGGACGCCGTGGCACACAGGGGCCAACAGTCCCTCCCCCAGGGCCGGTCCTCCCCTCGCGGCGCCGACTCGCGGAGGGCAGTGTGGAGGCATCGGCTCAGTCGACGAACATTCCGGACCGTCGCACTCAGGAGCGGGCATGGCCTCTTACCCCATCTCGGAACTCGACGCGCACTGGCGCGCCGCCAACTACCTGGCAGTCGGCCAGATCTACCTCATGGACAACCCCCTGCTGACGGAGCCGCTACGGCCTGATCACATCAAGCCGCGGCTGCTCGGCCACTGGGGCACCTCCCCCGGCCTGAACCTCGTCCACACCCACCTGGGCCGCGTGATCAAGGACCGGTCACTGGAGGCCCTGTGCATCTGGGGGCCGGGCCACGGCGGCCCCGCCGTCCTCGCCAACTCCTGGCTGGAAGGCACGTACACCAAAACCTACCCGGACGTCACCCGGGACGCGGCCGGCATGGGCGCGCTGTTCCGGCAGTTCTCCTTCCCCGGCGGAGTGCCCAGCCACGTCGCCCCCGAGACGCCCGGCTCCATCCACGAAGGCGGCGAGCTCGGCTACGCCCTGGCCCACGCCTACGGAGCCGCCTTCGACCACCCCGGCCTGCTGGTCGCCTGCGTCATCGGCGACGGCGAGGCGGAGACGGGGCCGCTGGCCGCTTCCTGGCACTCCAACAAGTTCCTGGACCCGGTCCACGACGGCGCTGTCCTGCCGATCCTGCACCTCAACGGCTACAAGATCGCCAATCCGACGGTACTGTCCCGGATCCCTGAGGACGAGCTCGATGCGCTGCTGCGCGGATACGGGCACGATCCGCTGTACGTGACCGGCAGCGACCCCGCCCAGGTCCATCACGCCATGGCCCGCGCCGTGGACCACGCCGTGGACCGCATCGCGCTCATCCAGCAGAAAGCCCGGACAGCGGGTACCGGTACGCAGCGCGAGCGCGCACGCTGGCCGATGATCGTGCTGCGCACCCCCAAGGGCTGGACCGGCCCCGTGACCGTCGACGGCGACCCGGTCGAGGGCACGTGGCGGGCTCACCAGGTCCCACTTGCCGGGGTACGCGAGAACCCGGCGCACCTAAAACAGTTGGAGGACTGGCTGCGCTCGTACCGGCCGCAGGAACTCTTCGACGCCGACGGGCGGCCCTCCGAGCAGGTTCTCGCCTGTCTCCCGCAGGGCGAACGCCGCCTGGGCGCCAGCCCGTACGCGAACGGCGGCCGGCTGCTGCGCCCCCTCCCGCTCCCCGCCCTCGACACCTACGCCGTCCCCGTCGACAAGCGAGGCAGCAGTCTCCACGAACCGACCCGCGTCCTCGGGCGCTTCCTCACCCGGATCATGCGCGACACCGCCGGACGCCGGGACTTCAGGGTCGTCGGCCCGGACGAGACCGCCTCCAACCGGCTGGACGACCTGTACGACGCCACCGGCAAAGCCTGGCAAGGCCTCACGCAGACCACGGACCGGAACCTCTCCCGGGACGGCCGCGTCATGGAGATCCTGTCCGAACACGTCTGCCAGGGCTGGTTGGAGGGCTACCTCCTCACCGGCCGCCACGGACTCTTCTCCACCTACGAGGCCTTCGCCCACATCGTCGACTCCATGGTCGGGCAGCACATCAAATGGCTGAAGACCTCGCGCGACCTCCCCTGGCGCGCCCCCATCGCCTCCCTCAACTACCTGCTCACCTCGCACGTCTGGCGCCAGGACAACAACGGCTTCTCCCACCAGGACCCCGGCTTCGTCGACCACGTCCTCAACAAGAGCCCCGAGGTCGTACGCGCCTACTTCCCACCGGACGCCAACACCCTCCTCGCCGTGGCCGACCACGCCCTGCGCAGCCGCGACCAGGTCAACGTGATCGTCGCCGGGAAGCAGCCTTCCTTCGACTGGCTGTCCATCGACGAGGCCCGTGTCCACGTCACGCGGGGCGTCGGCAGCTGGGAATGGGCCGGTACGGATGGCAGCTCCCGCGAGCCGGACGTCGTACTCGCCTGCGCCGGCGACGTGCCCACCATGGAGGTCCTGGCCGCTGCGGCCCTGCTCCGCGAACACCTTCCGTGGCTGACCGTTCGCGTCGTCAACGTCGTCGACATCGCCCGCCTGATGCCCCACGAGGAACACCCGCACGGCATGACCGACACCGAGTACGACGCCCTCTTCACCACCGACAAGCCGGTGGTCTTCGCTTACCACGGCTACCCGTGGCTGATCCACCGCCTCGCCTACCGCCGCACCGGCCATGCCCACCTTCACGTCCGCGGCTACAAGGAGTCCGGCACGACGACCACCCCCTTCGACATGGTCGTACGCAACGACCTCGACCGGTACCGGCTCGTCATGGACGTCATTGACCGCGTCCCCGGCCTCGCCGCCCGCGCCGAAGCCCTGCGTCAGGCCATGACCGACCAGCGCATCCGACACCACAGCTGGATCCGCGCGCACGGAACCGACCTGCCGGAAGTCGAGGGCTGGTCCTGGCCGTACTGAGCACACCGCGGCTCCCTGGCCGGGGCGCAGGCGGCCGGACCAGAGAGGCTCGATGTCGGCCCACTCGTCTTCCCAGGCCCGTGCGCTGCGTGCGTTCACGAGGCGGAGGCGCAGGGTAACGAGGGCGCAGCCGACGAGCAGGATCCCGGCCAGCGTTCCGGTGCCGATCCCGACCGCGTTCAGAGTGATCTCGGCTTGGCCGGGTGGCGCGGCGACCGCATTGCCGTTTCCGTCGACCCACACGCGGACCGTGTCACCGTCGCGGGTGCTTGCCGGAACAGGGATGGTCTCCGTGTGCGGGCGGCGGGACGGGTACTGCCAGGTGGCGGTTGCCACCGTGACGGGCGCACTGCTCGGCCGGACTCCGGCCCGGTATCTGGTCTCGCCGACCATGGTGGCCGTCACCGAGTGTCCAAGGCGCGCGATGTTCTCGGCACTGCGGTGGCCTTCCGTCCATGCGGCCCGCCCGAGGGCGAAGCCGACGATCACTGCCAGCAGGCAGGTCAGCGCGAAGACGGCATGCATACGGGTTCGGGTTCGGTCGGCACCACGCCTGAGCGGGTTGCCCCGAGTACCTTTCGTCCGGTGGTGCATGGCACGCCTCCGTGCTGGTCCATGGCGGACCGGGCCGTCCCTTCAGGCGGCGACGAGCTCGGCGCTGATGTGGTGGGCCCACTTCTGGATACGCTCGGGGTTGCGGAAGTCTCCCCCCTTGCCCTGGCGGTTCAATGCCTTGGCGAGAAACCCCGGGGTGTGGGCCGTGATGCTGCCGCCGAAGGTCATGTGCTCGCGCGCCCCGATCAGCTGCATCTCCCGGGCGACGACGGCGACCGGCGGGATGTCGTGTTCCTCCGCGGAGCGGTCGAGCGGGCCGCTGCTGAACATCCACACCGGGCGGTGCCGCAGGGAGTCGGCGTTGCGTTCGGCGCAGTGCTTGGCCTTGCTGCTCCAGTGGCCGGCGTAGAGGGAGCCGCCGAGGACGACGGCGTCGTAGGCGCGGACGTCGTGGACATCGTCGGCGGGCAGTACGACGGCGTCGAGACCGTCCTCGCGGAGAGTCTTGCCGATCTGTTCGGCGATGCCTGCGGTGGCTCCGTGCTTGGTCCCGTAGGCGACCAGGACTCGCTTGGTGCTCATGGCGGGTGCTCCTCGATTTCGTGGTGCGGGGCTGATGCCACTGTCACGCGGCCGACGGCTGCTCCGCTTGGGCCGGACGGATCCCTACAGGAGCCATTCGGCCCTCCCCGTAGCGCTCGTCCTCGGCAGCGGCTACGTGCTGCTTGACGGCCGCGAAGCTGTCGGGGGCAACGGAGATCGAGTCGATTCCGACGCGGACGAGGAATGCGGCGTACGCCGGGTCGTCGCTGGGCCGCTGTCCGCACAGGCACACCGGACGTCCGAGGGCCTGGACCCGTGGGAGCAGGATCCGGATCAGATCGGTGACGGCCGGGTCGTTCTCGTCGAAGACGTGGGCGAGGGCTTCGGAGTCGCGGTCGACTCCGAGGGTGAGCTGGGTGAGGTCGTTGCTGCCGATGGAGAACCCGTCGAAACGCTCGGCGAAGTCCTGGGCAAGGAGGATGTTGGCGGGGATCTCGGCCATCACGTAGACCCTGAGACCGTTTTCGCCGCGGCGGAGTCCTTCAGCGGCCATCACTTGGAGCACCTTGTCGGCCTCTTCCAGGGTGCGGCAGAACGGGATCATGACGATGACGTTGGTCAGGCCCATCTCCTCGCGGACCCGGCGAAGGGCCTGGCATTCGAGGGCGAAGCCCTCCCGGTAGCCGTCGCTGTAATAGCGGCTGGCGCCGCGCCATCCGATCATCGGGTTGGCCTCCACCGGTTCGAAGGGGCGGCCGCCGAGGAGCTTGGCGTACTCGTTGGTCTTGAAGTCGCTGGTGCGGACGATGACGGGGTCGGGCCAGCGGGAGGCGGCGATCCGGGCGATGCCGTACGCGAGGCGGTCGGTGAAGTACCGGCCGCGGTCGAGGTAGCCCTCGGTGAGCTGGTCGATGGCGCAGCGGTCGGCGGGATCCAGGCGTTCCGGGTACAGGAGGGCCATGGGGTGGACCTTGACCTGGTGCGCGACGATGAACTCCAGACGGGCCAGGCCCACCCCATCGGCGGGCAGCCGCCACCAGCGGAAGGCAGCGGAAGGGTCGGCGAGGTTGAGCATCACCCGCGTGCGGGTGGCGGGCAGGGCGGACAGGTCCGTCTCGGTCTCCTCGTACGGGAGGCGGCCCTCGTAGACCTTGCCCCGGCTGCCCTCGGTGCACGCGACGGTGACGTCGGCGCCGTTGCGCAGCACCTCGGTGGCGTTCCCGGTGCCGACGACCGCCGGGACGCCGAGTTCCCGGCTCACGATCGCGGCGTGTGAGGTGCGGCCGCCGCGCTCGGTGACGATGGCGGCGGCACGCTTCATGACCGGTTCCCAGTCCGGGTCGGTGATCGAGGTGACGAGCACGGCTCCGGCCGGGAAGCGTTCCAGGTCCACCGGCGTGTCCATGCGACAGACGGCACCCGATCCGATGGCTTCGCCCACCGCGATGCCTTCGACCAGGGCATCGCCCGGGGCGGCGGTCAGACGGCAGCGGCGCAGGGTCGCGGGGCGGCGGCGGGACTGCACGGTCTCGGGCCGCGCCTGCACGATCGCCAGGTCGCCGGTGATGCCGTCCTTCGCCCACTCCAGGTCCATCGGGCAGCCGTAGTGGTCCTCGACGGCGACGGCCCATTCGGCAAGCTGCCGCACCTCGGCGTCGGTCAGGACCCGCCGGGCCTGTTCCTCGGGGGTGGTGTCGACTGTGTCGGTCAGCCCGCGCTCCGCGTAGACGGCCTTACGACGCTTGGCGCCGATCCGCACGTCGATGACGGGGTTCAGGGCCGGGTCCTTCAGGCCGGGCTTGAAGACGGTGTACTCGTCTGGATCGGTCTGCCCGCTGACCACGGTCTCGCCCAGCCCCCAGGCCGCGCTCACCACGACGACGTTCGGGAAGCCGCTCTCAGGGTCGAGGGTGAAGATCACCCCTGCCCCGGCGAGGTCGGAGCGCACCATCACCTGGACGCCGACGGACAGGGCGACCTGGAGATGGTCGAAGCCCATCCGGTCCCGGTAGTCGATCGCGCGGTCGGTGTAGAGAGAGGCGAAGCAGCGGTGCACAGCGTCCAGAAGCTGCACGGCGCCACTCACGTTCAGATAGGTCTCCTGCTGGCCGGCGAAACTGGCCTCCGGCAGGTCCTCGGCGGTGGCGCTGCTGCGTACGGCGACCTCCGGGTCGGAGCGGCCCAGCTCCCGGCCGAGCTCCTCGTACGCCGTGATGATCTCGGTCGTCAGGGCCTCGGGCAGGGCCTCGCCCATGATCATTGAGCGGATGCCCGCTCCGACGTCTTCGAGCGCGACACCGTCGTGGAGCCGGTCGAGCTGCACCTGGATGCGGGTACGCAGGCCGTGGCCGTCGAGCAGTTCCTCGTAGGCGTCGGCGGTCGTGGCGAAGCCGGGCGGCACACGCAGGCCGGCATCGGTCAGCCGTCTGGTCAGCTCTCCGAGGGAGGCGTTCTAGCCGCCGACCCTGCCGATGTCGCCTCGGCTGAGCTCGGTGAACGGTACGACGCGTCGCGTGTGTCCCATGACGTCCTCCGGGGCTGCGTATCAGCAGGGATCAGTACGGCAGGGGGCGGCCGGACGGCGTGCGCAGATCCAGCGGCGCGGGCCTGTGGGGCTGCTTGGGCCGGGTCTGGATCCGAATGCGCTGCATCGTGGTCACCCTCTTCGGAAGGCGGCGCCGGATTGGCGTCTGGGTTCCACGATCACGCAGGAGGCCAGGACGACCGCAGTGCCGAGGGGGCCATTCACGCGGGGCCGATCGGCCCAGGTCCCGGTACTGAGTGGCTGCCTGGCCTGCGGCAGGACTGAGTCGGTCCTGCTCAGGACCATGCCGGAAACACCGTTCATCACGCGCCGGGCCGCCGATGACCACGGCGAGGAGAGACGGAAACGTCAGCAGACCTTCCCGGGTCGGACAGCCGTTGCTTTGAGGAGGTCCCGCAGCAGGTCGAAGTCGATGTTCGCCGGCCTGCGGAACCGCAGGCACCCCTTGCCCATGTCCTGCTCGGCCAGCCGTTCCTCGAACGCTTCGCGAACGTCACTGCGCATGAGATAGAAGGAGATGTACTGCTTCTGGCTGGCAAACGCGATCTCGCAGGCGCCGTCGCGCTCGTAGGCAGGCATCCCGTAAGCCATGACTTCGTCGAAGCCGACCAGCTCTTGACGGCACAGCTGCCGCACCTTGGCCAATGCGCCCCTGCGCTCCTCGGGAACCTCGGTCAGGTAGCCCTCGACGTCGCCTGCCTTGCTCTGCACCATTCCGTGAGGTTATGCGCCGGCCCGCGGTGGAGCTATTCGACGGGGATGTCCGCCCGGACGATGGTGATCGGGCACGGTGCGTGGAGCGCCGTCTGATGGCTCACCGAGCCGAGCAGAGCTCGGCTGAAGCCGCCGCGACCACGGCTGCCCACGACCAGCATGGCCGCGCCGTCTGCCGCATCCACCAGGACGTCTACCGGATTGCCTCGTACCAGGCGCTGGTGCACCGAG
This sequence comes from Streptomyces sp. NPDC044704, assembly GCF_056433525.1. Classification (NCBI taxonomy): domain Bacteria; kingdom Bacillati; phylum Actinomycetota; class Actinomycetes; order Kitasatosporales; family Streptomycetaceae; genus Streptomyces; species Streptomyces sp. NPDC044704. The sequence continues at coordinate 16,808 of NZ_JBWKGY010000023.1, read as the reverse complement.
GAGGCGCCGTCCTCACCGAGGACCGAGCGGACCTCCTCGACCAGACGTCGCTCGGCCTCCTCCTCGTCGAACGTGGTGTCCACCGCTGGAGCCGACCATGATGCGGCACCGGGCAGGTCCCATGCCGCGACCGCCTCCACTCGCCCGCTCACCAGCCCTGCGTACCGGACCGCCCAGCGCAGCGCGGCCTGGGACGAGGGCGATCCGTCGACGCCCACCACGATCCGCGGAGCCTCTTGCTGCCTGTCCATTCCGCTCATCCTTCCGACGGCTGATACATCCACAGTGTGCGCATTACGAACACAGCGCCACGCGAGCATGCGGCGACTGCCGGTCAGCCCTTGGGCAGCCGGAACCATCGCTCCTGGCCTGGGGAAATGCGTTCGTGCCGGTCTCCGGGCAGGACCAGGGGCACCGGGCCCAGAAGTGACGAAGGGACGCTGATGCCGAGCCGGCCGGGCCGGAACCGGATACGGATGTCCCGGTGCCCCAGGTAGGAGATCGAGAACGAGGAACCGGGCACTTCGGAGAGGGACACCGGGTCGATGTGCAGGCCGTCGTCGTGGGGCTCGAGTCCGACGATGCCGCGCTCGACGAGGTCCAGGGTGCCGCCCATGGCGCCGAGGTGGATCCCCTCGCCCGTGGTGCCGCCCTGGACGTCCGTGATGTCACCGAGCAGGGCTTCCTGGCAGTAGCGCCAGGCCTCCGGGCCCTGCTCCCGGGCCAGGACCCAGCCGTGGACGAGGCTGCTCAGCGTGGAACCGTGGCAGGTGCGCCGCAGGTAGTGGTCCACCGTCCTGCGCCAGAGGTCGTCGTCGAGGCGGTGGCCGAGCCGAAGGAAGAGTTGCTCGAGCTCTGCCGGGCGGAAGAGGTACCCGAGCATGAGGGTGTCGGCCTGCTTGGACGCCTGGTAGCGGTTGGGCGTGTCGCCTTCGGCTTCCAGGATGCGGTCCAGGCGGCGGATGTCGTGGTAGCGGGCGCGGTAGCCGTCCCAGTCGAGCTCGGCGAGGTCCCCGTAGCCGTGGAACTGGCTGATCACGTCGTGGTGGAACGGCACGTACAGACGGTGGGAGACGTCCTCCCAGACGGTGAGGTCGTCGGGGCCGATGCCCAGTTGCGTGAGGAGCTCGGCGCGCCGGGCTGCCGGAAGTTCCCCGTACAGGTCGAGGGCGCGGGCCAGCACCCAGGCGGCGGTGACGTTGGTGTAGGCGTTGTCGTCGATGCCGGGATCGGCGGCGTCCGGGTAGGCGTCGTGGTACTCGTCCGGGCCGACGACGCCGCGGATCCGGTAGCGGCCGAGGTTGGTGTCCCACGTCGCCGTGTACGCCCAGAAGCAGGCGGTTTGCAGCAGGAGTTCGGCGCCCGGGCCGTGCATGAATCCGGCGTCGCCGGTGGCCTGCCCGTACCGCCACACGTTCCAGGCGATGGCCGACCCCACGTGGTGCTGGAGGTGGGAGTGGTCCGGCAGCCAGCGGCCGGAGCGCGGATTGAGGTGCAGTCTCTGCGTCTCCTCGGTGCCGCAACTTCCGCTCTGCCAGGGGAACATGGCTCCCTCCACCCCGGCCCGGCGAGCAGCCTCCCGCGCCGCGGGGAGCCGTCGGTGCCGGTACATCAGCAGGGCGCGAGCGGTCTCGGGGAGGTGGAGGGCCAGGTAGGGCAGGACGAACAGCTCGTCCCAGAAGACGTGTCCCCGGTACGCCTCTCCGTGCAGGCCGCGGGCGGGGACGCCGGCATCGAGCTCGGCGGTGTGCGGCGAGAGGGTCTGCAGGACGTGGAAGGCGTGCAGCCGCAGGACCTTGCCCGTCTCTCCCGGTACTTTCAGCTCTCCTTCGCTCCAGAGACGCTGCCAGGACGCCCGGTGGGAGGCCAGCAAGGAAGGGAAGTCCGGGGCGTGTGTGGCGCAGTCGATGCTCCGCCGCAGGGGGTCGCCCGGGGGACGGTCGAGCGAGGTACACAGGGCGGCCGTCTTCACCACGACGGCCGGGGCCGTCCGCTTGATCGGCAGGACGAACGTCTGCGTGGCGGTGGTGGCTGTGCACGCCCGGCCCACCGGTGCCAGAGGACGTGCCGATGTCCGGACCGCGAGCCCCATCCGTATCCGCGAGGTGGCCGTGGTGCAGGCGATCCAGGCGGTGCCCTCCGCCTCCACCCCGGCCCGGTGCTCGACGAGGTGCCGCCCGGCCAGGGCGCGGTAGCGGTCGACTCCCGCGTTGGTGACGTCGCCGTCGAGTACGGACTCGATCTCGATCCGGCCGCTCCAGCCGTGCGCTCTGAACACAGTGTTCTGCGCGGCCAGGTTCGGAACTCCCATGTGGACGAGGCGGGTGTGGGTGACGCTCAGGCGGCGGCCATCGGCGTCGTGGAAGAGCATGCGGCGGGTGAGCGTTCCGGCCCGCAGGTCCAGCGACACGTGGCTGTGGCGCAGGGTCGGGTGGTCGAGTGTGAGCCAGTCGCCGGGTGGTGCGCCCTCGGGCAGGCAGCGGTACCGCAGGGCGGTCCAGTCCGGCAGCCGGACCATGTCCTCGTTGGGGACCGTGCGTCCGCCGACTGCGGAGTCGAGCCGGTCGTAGCATCCGGCGAGGTAGGTGCCCGGGTAGTGGATGTCGTCGGCGACGCTTTCGGGGGCCGAACCGCGCGTGGCGAAGCGGCCGTTGCCCAGGGTGCACAGGGACTCGACCAGCCGCTCGGCCTTGGGGTCGTAGTGGGGGTACTCCCAGCACCAGGCCGCGGTCACGGGCGGTCGCCTTCGAGTGCGGCGGGCAGCCCGGCGAGGTCGGGTAGGACGAGCTGGGCGCCGTGCGCGCGCAGGGCGTCCCTCATGTGCGGGTCGTCCTCGCGGTCGAGTCCCACCACCAGGCGGAAACGGCCTCGGTGTCCTGCTTCGACGCCGGCGAGTGCGTCCTCCACCACGGTGGTGTGCGCGGGGGTCGCGCCGAGACGGTCGGCAGCTTCGAGGAAGAGGGCAGGGTCGGGCTTGCCCGGAAGGGCGAGTGCGGTCGCGTCCTGGCCGTCCACCAGGGCGTCGAAGTAGCCGATGAGCTCTGCGGACTCCAGGAGGGAACGGGCGTGCCGCGAAGCCGAGACGGCTGCGCATCGCACCTCCATCTCCCGTAGTCGCTGGAGCGCGGGCCGTACGTCGTCGAAGGTGCGGACGCCTTCGGTCCGCAGCATCGCGGAGAAGACCGCCTCCTTGCGGGCGGCGACCGCGTGGACGGTGGCGCACCCGGGCGGATCCTCGGGCGTTCCGGGCAGGAGGTCGATGTGACGGGCGCCGAGGAAGGCGCGGACGCCGTCGAGGCGGGACCTGCCGTCGACCAGGTCCCGGTACTCGCGGACGGCGTCGAACGGGCATGGTCGTGCGCCCGGGGGCGACGGCTGCCATTCGGTCAGGCAGCCGTCGAAGGTCTCCTTCCAGGCGGCCGCGTGGCGGTCCGCCGTGGCGAGAAGCACTCCGTCGGTGTCAAAGACGACCGCGTGCAGGTCGCTCATGAGTCGTGCACCACGCGGCGGCCGGTGATTCGAGCGGGGGCGACCTTCATCCATTGGCTGCGCGGACCACCGGCCCAAGGTTGTGAGCGAGCCGTGGTGTTGAGGTGGTGGACCTCGTCCGGGTCGGTGACGGCTTCCAGTTCACCCACGGCCAGCACGCTCCAACCAGTGGCTGTCACGTCGTCGATGTTGTCGATCTCGAAGGCGACCTCGGTTCCGGCGGCTCTAACTGTGACGGCTTCCGCAGAGGTGCGGAAGGCGATGTCGGGTCCTGCGATCAGGTAGTTGACGGGGAGGACGGCCGGGCCTTCGGGGGTGAAGACGGCGATGCGGCCGACGCCGTGCGTGTTCAGCAGCCGCCGGCATTCGGTCTCGTCCAGCGGAACGAGCGTACTGTCGCGCCGGGCGGTTGCTCGGCCCGCGACGCGATGGGCGCTGGCACCGGTCAGGTCGTCGACGGTGAGGCCGAGGGCGTCTGCCACCCGGACGAGGGTACCGATGGCCGGACTGGCGGCGTGCTCCTCGAGGTAGGCGATGTACGTGCCGTCGGCGCCGCACCGCCGGCCCAGTTCGTCGCGGCTCAGACCGAGGGCTTCGCGGCGGGCCGCCAGTCGGTGGCCCAGGTCGGTGCGCCCGGCCATCTCGCCGGACTGCTGCGGGTGGGTGCTCGGTGTGCTCTTCACGGCACTCACTGCTCCTGGGGCGGTACGGCGACCGTGTCGTGCTGCGGTCCGCCGAGCACGACCTTGAGGGCGCCGGTTTCGCCGGCGCGCGAGAAGACGTCGTACGCCTCTTCCATCTGGTCCAGCTCGAAACGGTGGGTGACCATCGCGGCGCCGGGGAGGCGGCCGGCGGCCATCATGCGCAGCAGCATGGGGGTGGAGTGGGTGTCGACGAGGCCGGTGGTGATGGTGACGTCCTTGATCCACAGGTCTTCGAGGTGAAGGACGGCGGGCTTGCCGTGGACGCCGATGTTGGCGACCCGTCCGCCGGGGCGGACCATGCGGGTGCACATCTCGAACGCCTCGGGCACGCCGACGGCCTCGATGACCACGTCCGCCCCGAGCCCGTCCGTGAGGTCCTCCACCAAGCGCTCGGGCTCTTCGTCCGCGCTCGCGGTGGCATCGGCGCCGAGGTCGCGTGCGGCAGCGAGCCGGGACGCGGCGAGGTCGACGGCGATGATGCGCCCGGGGCTGTAGAGCTGGGCGGTGGCGATGGCGGCCAGGCCGATGGGGCCGGCTCCGACCACGACGACCGTGTCGCCCGGGCGCACGTTGCCGTTGAGCACGCCGACCTCGTAGGAGGTCGGGAAGATGTCGGCGAGCAGGACCGCGTCGTGGCTGGCCAGGGCGCTGGGCAGCGGGTGGACGGAGAGGTCGGCGAAGGGGACGCGTACGTACTCGGCCTGGGTGCCGTCGATGGTGTGGCCCAGGACCCAGCCGCCGCCTCCGCGGCACTGTCCGTAGTGCCCTTCACGGCAGAAGCGGCAGCGGCCGCAGGCGGAGATGCAGGAGATCAGGACGCGGTCGCCGGGGCGGACGCTACGGACGTCGCCGCCGGTCTCGACGACGGTTCCGACGGCCTCGTGGCCCAGGATCCGGCCGGGGGTCACTTCGGGCACGTCGCCCTTGATGATGTGCAGGTCGGTGCCGCAGATGGTGACGGCGTCGACCCTGATGATCGCGTCGGCGGCGTCCTTGATGGAGGGGTCCGGGACGTCCTGCCAGGAGGTCTGCGCGGGACCGTGGAAGACGAGTGCCTTCATGGCGCGGCCTTCTCTCTGTGTGCTGTGCGGAAGGGTTCACCGTCAGGCTGTGCCTGTGTCCCTCCGTCGCGCTTGGGCCGGTCGGCCCCTACCAGGGGCCGGAAGGTCCCCAGCGGGCAGCACGTTCCGGTGCGACGGTGGAGACCGGTATCCGTTCCGAAAGGAGGGCTGCTGCCATGTCCCAGTCAGCCCCGTCCCTTGCTTCCGCCCGCCCGGCCCTGCTGAGGTTCCTCGGCGGAGTGCGGACGGTCACCGGCAGCAAGTTCCTGGTCGAGAGCGACCACGCCCGGATCCTCGTCGACTGCGGACTCTTCCAGGGTGTCGCGGACCTGCGCCGCCGCAACTGGGACAAGCTGCCCTGCGATGCCTCCGACATCCACGCCGTCGTCGTGACCCACGCCCACCTGGACCACTGCGGCTACCTGCCTCGGCTGGTCCGGCACGGCTTCCGCGGCCCGATCCTGACCAGCGCCCACACCGCCCGGCTCGCCGAGATCGTGCTCCGCGACAGCGCCCGCCTCCAAATGGAAGCCGCCGAGCACGCCAACCAGCACGGCTGGTCCAAGCACCGCCCCGCCAAGCCGCTCTACGACGATGACGACGTCGAGCACACGATCAAGTACTTCGACCCGGTACCGGTGGGCAGCGAGACCGAGATCATGGCGGGCACGAAGCTGATGTTGCACCACGGCGGTCACATCCTCGGCTCCGCCTGGGCACACCTGACCCTGGAAGACGGACACACCCTCGCCATCAGCGGTGACCTCGGCCGCCCCGGCCACCCGCTCCTCCTGCCGCCCGAGCCTTTCTCCGGCGCCGACGTCCTCCTGATGGAGTCGACCTACGGCAACCGCCACCACAACCAGGAGAGCGCCCGCCGGGAATTCGCCTCGGTGATCACACGGACGCTGTCCCGCAGCGGGACCGTCGTCATCCCGGCCTTCGCGATCGACCGCACCGAGGTCGTCCTGCACGAGCTGGCCACCCTGCGCAGCGACGGCACCCTGCCCCGCCACGTACCCGTCTACGTCGACAGCCCCATGGCCCTGGCCGCCCTCGACGTCTACCGCGACGCCGTCCGGGCCCACTCCCCCGAGCTGCGCCCCGAGATCCTCGCCCAGGGCGAGGCGGCGATCAGCCCGGAGCCCTTCGTGGCCGCCCGGACCGTCCAGGAGTCGATCGACATCAACAACGCCACCGGCCCGGCGGTCATCGTCTCCTCCGCCGGCATGGCCACCGGCGGCCGCGTCCTGCACCACCTCCACCGGATCCTGCCCGACCCCCGTAACGCCGTGGTCATCGTCGGCTTCGCCGCCGCCGGCACCCGGGCTCGCGACCTCGTGGACGGCGCCCGCACGCTCAAGATGTTCGGCGAGTACGTCCCCGTACGCGCCGAGGTCGCCGACGTACCGCACTTCTCCGCACACGCCGACGCCGACCAGATCATCGACTGGCTGCGCAACGCCCCGGCCCCCCACACCACCTACCTGGTCCACGGCGAGGAAACCGCCGCCGAAACCCTGCGGGACCGCATCGACCACGAGCTGAAATGGACGACCGTCGTACCCAAGTCCGGGGAGGCCGTCTTGGTCCGCTGACGGGGCCGGACGGTCCCCGCGGTGTGCACCGCGCGGCCCTCCCCGACACGGTGGCCACCGAGCAGGGTGAATGCGAAGGGTTGGAGGCACCCCATGAGCACCATGCACACCATCCTCGAAGCGATGGCACCGGAAGCCCGCGAAGCCCTGCTCGCCCACTCCCACCAGGTGACCTTCCCGGCCGGCACCCGCATCTTCAACGAACGCCGGCGGGCCGAGAAGTTCTGGATCATCGAGTGCGGCACCGTGGACCTCGACACCCACGTCCCCGGCCACAAGAACGCGGTCGTCGACACCCTCGGCTACGGCGAGCTCCTCGGCTGGTCCTGGATGTTCCCTCCCTACAGCTGGCACCTCGGCGCCACCGCCTCCCGCGAAGTGCGCGCCCTGGAGTTCGACGCAGCGGCCGTACGGGCGCTGTGCAACGAGGACTCGGCCGTCGGCCGGTCCGTCTCCATTGCCGTGGGCGCGGTCATCGCCGACCGGCTCGACTCCGCCCGTACCCGGCTCCTTGACCTGTTCGCCCCTCACGGCAGCGGCACCCCGCTCGCCCACGCACGCTGAGGACCCCGCCATGACCTCCACCCCGTACACCGTCGCCGACGTCATGACCACCAAGGTCATCGCCATCACCCCATCGACCGGCTTCAAAGACATCGCCACCGCGATGGAACGGTGGAAGGTCACCGCCCTACCCGTCATCGAGGGCGAGGGCCACGTCGTCGGCGTGGTCTCCGAGGCCGATCTCCTCCCCAAGGAGGAGTTCCACGAGCACCGCCCCGGCTTGATCGAGCAGATGCGCCGCCTGGGCGACACCGCCAAGGCGGGCTCCACCCGCGCCGAGAACATGATGACCACCCCGGCCGTCACGATCCGCCCCGACGCCACGCTTCCGCAGGCCGCCCACCTCATGGCCGACCGCCACATCAAGCGCCTCCCGGTCGTCGACGCCGACGGTGCCCTCAAGGGCATCGTCAGCCGCGCCGACCTCCTCAAGGTCTTCCTCCGCACCGATGAAGACCTCGCCACCGAGATCCGCCGAACGGTCGTCGACCGCCTCTTCCCCCTCTCCCACAAGACCGTCAAGGTCACCGTCACGGAAGGCATCGCCACTCTGACCGGCCAGGTCAGAGACAGCCACCTGATAGGGATGGCCGAACGCCTCACCCACTCCGTGGAAGGCGTCGTACAGGTCCACTGCCAGTTGGAGGCGCCCACCTCGCCATGAGCTTGGCCTCGCCGGGTTCGAGTGGACCCACAACGTCTCGTTGTTGGCACGGCCGATGGGCCCGGTACGAAGTCGGACGTGGAGATCCCGGTGAGGTCAAGCTGGGCCGGCGCCCGTGCTCCCCGGCACCGCACAGACCATCCCCGGCGCCACCACGCTGGTCCTCCTCGATGCCGAGCCTCACGGACGACCGCCTCCAGACGGGCGGGCCGAGCGGCTGCGCCGTACCTGCAAGTACCCCTCCCCGCCTCCACGGGTTCCCTGGATCACAAGCCACATCTTGCCGCGGCCCGACGACTCCAGCCGGTATTGACTATGTCTGTTCCTAGGGGTCGTACCCGGCCAACGAGGAACCCCGCATCCGGCTGCGCCGGTCCGCCGCCCGCCGCAGCCGGACCCTGCCCGGACCGGGGCACGTCCTCCGGCGTGACGTCCAGGTGCGCGTCAGCTGGCCCGAAGGCCGACAGCCAGTGTCAGTTCGAGGACCCGCTGTGGCGATGCGAGATCCGGAAACAGCTCCCGCAGCTGCGCCATCCGGTACCGGACCGTCTGGGGATGGACGAACAACGCCGCCGCCGCCTCGTCCCGCCTGCCCTGGTACAGCAGCCACGCCCGCAACGTCTCCTCCAGCCGCCGTGCCGTCGCGGCAGGCAAGGTCCGCAACGGTGCGAGGGCTCGGGCACGCAGGTCTGCGAACGCGTCCGCGTCGGCGCTCAGCACCAGCTCGGGCAGGTGGTCCTCGGTGTCGCGAATGTCGGAGGAGAGGGAGCGCGCGCGGACGGCTCGTGCGTACGAGGCGGACGCACGAGTCCACGGCCGGGCCGGGCCGACCACGGCGGTGCGGTCGGTCAGCTGCCGCAGGAGGTGTGATCGGTCGGCATCGGGGACGAGCAGCACACCGGTGGCGTCCGGCAGATCGTCGAGGACGAGGGTGCTCGGGTCGAGCGCGCGGTAGGCAGGCCGGGCCTGGGCGGCGGGTAGCAAGACCGCGGTCAGTGAAACCGGAGGCTGCCACCCGGCCCGTTGGACAGAAGCCAGGAGTACGTCCGGGCTCGCGCCGGCGAGGAGGTCGCGGGCCAGGTGTTCCAGCTGGCGCTCGTGGGCCCTGCCCCGGGCCGCCAGTTCGTCGGCGTGGCCCGCGGCGCTCGCGGCAGAGAGCTCGTCGATGTAGGCGAAGGTCAGCTCGGCGAATTTGGCGACCTCGGCGGCGGGCAGACCTACGGGCACGGCGCCCGCCGCCAGGCATCGCCAGGCCACGCGGGCGCCGACGCGGTAGGCGCTGAGCAGGGCGTCCATCGAACGGCCGTCGCGCACCTCGCCGCGGCCCAGCTCGTAGGCGGCGTCACCGGCGTCGCCGCCCGTGGCGTTCCCGCTCGCGAGGTCCAGGTAGTGCCCCAGGGCGGTACGGACGGCCCGGCGGATGGTGGCGCCCATGCGGCCCGAGAGGGCGTTGGCGTAGGGCGGGACCTCGTCCATGATCGCCTGGACGACCTCGTCGGCGGTGGTCTTCAGCTCGGCCCGAAGTGCTGTGACCGTCGTCTCATCCAGGGCCAGTTCACTGGCCCTCCGGATTGCATGGCTCACGGTTTCATTCCCTGCGAACAATTCGGCTGATCAAATTTACGTCCTACGGTCAGGACTTTACGCCTTGAGGCGCAGCAAGCTGGAGTCATGACGAGTGCAGCCCTCCGCAGCAGGGCGTGGAAACTGCTGGAGATGGTCACGACGCCGCTGCTGCCGTCGGACTACCTCGACCTGGTCAGCCCGCTGCGTGCGGGCGCTGACCTGCGCGGGCGCATCGAGGCCGTGCACCCTGAGACGGATGACGCCGCGACTGTCGTGATCAGGCCGGGACGGGGCTGGCGCGGCCACACAGCCGGTCAGTACGTGCGGATCGGGGTCGATGTCGACGGGGTGCGCCTGTGGCGTGCCTACTCCATCACCTCGCCGACGAACCGCGAGGACGGCCGCGTCACGATCACCGTGAAGGCGATCCCGGACGGCAAGGTCAGCAACCACCTGGTCCGCAGGGCGAAGCCGGGCACGCTGGTCCAGCTCGACCAGCCGACCGGTGACTTCGTGCTGCCGCAGGCCAAGCCCGCCAAGGTGCTCTACCTGACGGCCGGCAGCGGCATCACGCCCGTGATGGGCATGCTGCGCGACATCGAGTTCGACGACGTCGTCATGGTCCACTGCGCGCCACGGCCACAAGACGTGATCTTCCGCAGCGAACTGCACGACCTGGTCGCGGACGAGAAGCTGCGGCTCACCGAGGTGCACACCGACACGGACGGCATGCTCGACGTCTCCCGTCTCGACGCACTCGTGCCCGACTGGGCCGAGCGCGAGACCTGGGCTTGCGGACCCGCGGGCCTGCTGGACGCCGCCGAAGAGCACTGGACCGGGCACGGCGTGCAAGAGCGCCTGCACACCGAACGCTTCCGCCCCGGCATCGTCGTCACCGGCGACGGCGGCGAGGTCACGTTCAGCGCCACCGGCAAGACCGTCGACGCGGACGGCGCCACGCCGTTGCTCGACATCGGCGAGGAGGCCGGCGTGCTCATGCCCTCCGGCTGCCGCATGGGCATCTGCTTCGGCTGCGTCAGCCCGCTCAAGGCGGGCGCCGTCCGCGACCTGCGCACCGGCGAGATCACCGAGGCCGAACCGGGCGTCCTCATCCAGACCTGCGTGTCCGCCGCGGCGGGCCCCTGCGACATCGAACGGTAGGAGCACTTTGACCGCCATCGACCCCACCGCCCACCTGACCGCGGAGCAGATCGAGGAGCTCGGCCGCGAGCTGGACGCCATCCGCGACGAGGTGATCGCCAGCCGCGGGGAGAAGGACGCCGCCTACATCCGCAAGGTCATCTCGGCGCAGCGCAAGCTCGAGCTGGTCAGCAGGGGCGTGCTGCTGTTCTCGATCTTCCCGCCCGCGTGGGTGCTCGGCACCGCGGGCCTGTCCGTGGCGAAGATCATGGACAACATGGAGATCGGCCACAACATCCTGCACGGTCAGTGGGACTGGATGCGAGACCCCAAGATCCACTCCACCACCTGGGAGTGGGACCACGTCTCACCGTCCGATCAGTGGAAGCACTCGCACAACGAGCTGCACCACACGTACACCAACGTGATCGGCAAGGACAACGACCTCGGCTACGGCATCATGCGCGTCGACGAGGACCAGAGGTGGCACCCGTTCCACCTCGGCCAGCCGCTGTGGAACTTCCTCAACGCCTGCTTCTTCGAGTACGGCATCGCGGCGTACGACCTGGAGCTCGGCAAGAACCTGCACAAGCGCCGCCGCAAGAACCCGGAGTTCCGCGCGCGGGCCAAGGCAGTGGGCCGCAAGATCCGCAAGCAGGTGCTCAAGGACTACGTGATCCACCCGCTGCTGTCGGGCCCGTCGTTCCTCCCGACGCTCGCCGCCACGTTCACCGCGAACCTGGTCCGCAACATCTGGACCCACTCGGTGATCATGTGCGGGCACTTCCCCGAGGGTGTGCAGGTCTTCGAGCGCCGGTCGATCAAGGGCGAGACGCGCGGCCAGTGGTACCTGCGCCAGATGATGGGCTCGGCGAACATCAGCGGCAGCAGGGCCATGCACTTCATGACCGGCAACCTGTCGCACCAGATCGAGCACCACCTGTTCCCGGACCTGCCGAGCAACCGGTACGCCGAGGTCGCGGTCAAGGTGCGCGCGCTGTTCGAGAAGTACGAGCTGGAGTACGTCACCGGGCCGCTGCCCAAGCAGGTGTTCTCCGCGTGGCACAAGGTCTTCCGGCTCTCACTGCCGAACAAGAAGCCCAAGGTCAAGACGCCGGACCGCGAGCAGGAGCTCGTCGCGGCCTGATTCTCGGAATCGGCCGGACCGGCGGCACCGCCGGTCCGGTCAGCCGCGGTGGAACAGGTCGGCGCCTGCCGACCGGTGCCGTCCTTTTGGCGCGGGTCCTTCGCCGCCGGGAACCTCCCGGCCTTCCTGACGCCACTGCCGCGCGAGGGCGTCGTAGATCGGAGAATCCGACTCCCACCCGCTGCCCGCCCGCACGTCGGCGGAACTTCTCTGTGCTGGAACGTTCCTGTGGTCCATGAGCAGCCCAACGACCCCGCGCCGGACATCGTGACGGTCCGTATCCCGAACGTCACCAGGAGACCCGCCACGGGGTGACGGGTACGCCTGCCTCAACACGGCTCAGAGCGCGAGTTCGGAAAGGCCTCAAGGCGTGCAGCGGGCGAGGGTCGGTCCGGTCATGTCCCCAGAGCGCTCCGGGTTCCGGCCCTGACCCGCGCACCCGTGCCGGCGCGGACCGGGCATGACCCCAACGGTCACCAGGCCGGCTCCGCAGGGCTCCCGGGAGACCGGTCCTCGTACCGCCACTTCCGAACCACTCACGTCATTCCGGTCACGCCCCGGCGGACGGGGCGGGCGGCTTGGCGAGTTCGCCCAGGACGCGGGCGGCCGGTGCGGGGTCGGCCAGCCACTTCAGGTGGCTGCCCTCCAGGGTGTGGACGTCGTACGGGTTGTCAGGTGTCAGCTCGTTGCCCTCGCGGATCAGCCGGTCCTGTAGGGCGGTGGGCAAGCTCGTGTCGTCGGCCAGGCGGATGTAGGTCTTGGGGATGCGGCCCCAGGTCGCGGCCTGTGCCCGGTCGGCGGGGCCACCGACGTCCAGGTTCTCGTCGGGCTGGAAGGTGTTCAGGAAGGTGAGGAACTCCTCGTCCGTGCCGTCGGCGAAGAACGCCGCCTTGAACGCCGCGAGTGAGTCCGGGTCCGCGGTGCGGAAATTGACGCGGAGCAGGCCGAGTTCGGCGGGGTTCCCCGTCAGCGCCGAGGCGAAGGCGGCCGGGTCGACCGTGGCCATCTCCGGTTCGGCGTAGTAGTCACCGACGTCGAGACGGACCGGGCACCACGCCGAGACATAAACGAGGCGGTCGATCAGGTCTGGGCGCGCGTTGGCCGCAGCGGTGACCGTGATACCGCCACGGCTGTGTGCGACGAGTATCACGTCCGTTCCCCTTGGCCCGTTCGAGGATCCCGACCAGGTGGGCGACGTTGTCGGCGAGTGTGACGCCCTTGATCGAGCCGGGGGCGGCGGCGAGCCCCTCTGCGTCCTGCGGTGCCTGATAGGCGTGGGTATAGGTCGCCTGGAACCCGTGGCCGGGCAGGTCGACGGCGACCGAACGGTGCCCGAGGAGGCCGAGTTCCGCCTGTAGGGGCGCGAAGGAGAAGGAGTTCGCGAAGGCTCCGTGGACAAGTACGAATGTCGGTTGCATCTGTGTACTCACTTTCCGGCCGACGCGGTCCGGCGTCGGCCATGGCGGGCCCCGGCACGGCGAGCCGGCCCAGGGCTGAGGAGTGGGGCTGAGGAATGGGGCAGTTTCCGGCGCGGGGCGTCATGCATCGCGTCCATCACGGTCAGGTCGACGGCGTCGCTCACGGGCCGTTCGAGGTTCCGGTGTCATCACCGACCCACGTCATTGGCGTGGCTGACGCGCGACGTGCGTGGGCGTGCGCGTGGGCAGGTAGCCGAAGCTGTCGGCGGTGTCGGTCAGGACACCGCCGAGGTCCGGGTAGTGCCCGTGGGCTTTGTCGGATCGACTCGGCCTTCATCCAGCGGCCGAGGCCGTGTCCGCGGGGCCCTGGAAGCACGCCGGTGCCGTAGTGCTGGGCGTCACCTGTGCCGCCGCCGGGCACGACGAGTTCGGTGAACCCGGCGATCGAGCCGTTGGAGGTGTCGGGGGGCGACGACGGTGTGCAGGTGGTCGCTGCGCTGTTCGACGGCCTTCGCCGCAGCCCGGACCCGGTCCACGTCCCAGGTCGTGGTGCCCCGTGATCGGTGCGTCGGCCGTGCGCCCCCGTGAGCGGGTCGGTCAGTGGGGTGATGCGGAGCGACAAGGTGTCTCCGTCGTGAGGAGGTCGCAGAGGTCAGTACGCGGGCTCAACTGCTGGGCACTCCTGCGCATGTGCTCCACACCTCCTCGTCGACAGCGCCGGTCCGGATCAACATGAACGGCTGGGAGAACTTAGCTGGTCCATCGGCTCCTCGGCACAGGATTACTGACCTTGTGCTCGTGGTGTCCCCGGTGTTGGTCCTACGACCGCTTCCATCCGGACCCGCTCGCGGAAGGCTTGCCTCTCCGCGGTCAGACCACCGCCCTGCGGATACCTCATACACCCGGCACACCGCGACGATCACTGATCGTCAGCCCCTACGACAAGGCGACTTCAAGGTCAGTGACGACGTAGTGCGCGATGGCTGCTGTTGCCTGCCCAGCCGGTAGACGGGCTTGCCGTGTGCGTGGTCGCAGCGGGCCATTGAGATACTTCGGCCGGTGGACACGAGTACGAGGACAGACGGGATACGGCCAGGCCGTCCCGTGGAATGGGCGCTGCGTTCCGCAGAGCCGGCGGATGTCGAGGCGATCGCAGAGCTGCGGGCAACGGTGATGCGCCCGGACCTGGAGCGGCTGGGACGGTTCGACGAGCATCAAGTCCGGCAGCGGCTGCGGAACTCCTTCTCCCCGCAGCACACGTCGGTCATCGTGGCCGATGACACCTTCGCGGGATGCGTAACTGTGCGGCCGGCCGAGGACGGGCGGTGGCTGGAGCATTTTTATCTCACTCCGGCCTTCCAGGGCCGGGGGCTCGGATCGGCTGTGCTGCGCACACTGCTGGAGAGGGTCGATGCCAGCGGCATGCCCGTTCGCCTCAATGTCCTGCAGGGCAGCGCCGCCCGGCGGCTGTACGAGCGCCACGGGTTCACCGTGGAGGTTCAGGACCCCATCGACGTCTACATGGTGCGCCAGCCAGCGCACTTCCAAGCATCCGCTTAGCCGGGCAGTCGACCGCGAGGCGGAGACCCGCTGACAGCGCGCTGCCCTGCTGACGGCTCCGTCGCCGATACCAATGGGCCGGCCCGGCGCTACTGCCCCCAACAGGTGGGTACCGGACCTGACCCGCGCCCGCGCCCGCGTCCGAACGCCGGGACCACCCCGCCGCTCTCCCGGCGTCCGCAGACGCAGGCTTCAGCTGGGGCCGTGTACGCCAGCCCGTGTCCCGCGAAGCCATCCGCTTCCAGCCCAAGCCGCTTCTCGCTCGGGCCCGTCCGCGCGCCACGCGTCAGGCGGCGGCCTCACCGGTGGCGAGGTGGCCGCCTACGTCAAGGTGTTGGGCCGAATGCTGGACCCCTTCGACGACGTCGATGTCACGGGGACACCACCGCGTTGGAGCGGCAGCCCAGGCCCGGTGCGCGGGTCAGTTCACCCGGAACGGTGAACAGCATCCCCTCCACGCCAGCGACAGGCCCGCACACCCCCAACCCGCCAGCCGCGCAAACCCCGCAGAACCACGCCGCCGACGAGACGTTCTTGGTCGCCGGGAGCGTTTCGTCTTCGCCCACCCGGACATACGGTGCCTCCAGCCGGGGCCGGCCTCGGCGCCTGCGGGCCCCCGGCTGCCCGGTGAGCGGCTCGACGGTGGCGGCGCCGGGCAGTGTCGCCAGGGCCCACCACGGCCGACAGGTGGCAGCTGTGATAGAGGCCATCATCGCCACAGAGCGCACAACCCTCTGGCTTCGTTCACGAGAACGGGGTTCTGGCACACGTTCCGTAAGCGCGATGGACGAGTCTCTGCGGATCGCTCCAGGGTCAACCGCACTGTTAGCGTTGGGTCTTGATCAAAACGGAGGCAGCATGACATCGACCGTATTTCGCATCGGTGGGGATCTCGGGGTACGGCGGCTCGGGTTCGGAGCCATGCGGCTGCCGAGTGAGCCGGGTCCCGCCCGCGAGGTCTCTCTCGCGGTCGCCCGGCGGGCCGTCGAGTTGGGCGTCACGCTGATCGATACCGCCCACATGTACGGCTGGGGAGCCAACGAGGAGCTGCTCGCCGAGGCCTTGTACCCCTACGTGGACGGCCTGGTCATCACCACCAAGGTCGGTATCGCACGATCGGCCACCGCAGCCGGGTGGAAGAACGACGCCCGGCCTGACGTCCTGCGCGGTCAGGTCGAACACGCCCTCCGGCGGCTGCGCGTCGAACGAATCGAGCTGCTCCAGCTGCACCGCATAGATCCGAAAGTCCCCTTGGCGGAACAGCTCGGCGCGCTGCGGGAACTCCAGACCGAGGGCAAGGTCGGACGGATCGGACTGTCCGAGGTCACCGTCACGGAATTGGACCAGGCGCGGAAGATCGTCGACGTCGCAAGCGTGCAGAACCGGTACAGCTTGCTCGACCGCGAGCACGAGCCGGTGCTGGCCACGTGCGAAGCGGAGGGGATCGCGTTTCTGCCGTGGCGGCCGGTCGCCTCAGCGACGTCGGCCGAGATCGCCACCGTGGCAGCCGAACTCGAGGCCACCCCGGCACAGGTCTCGCTCGCCTGGCTCCTTCACCACTCTCCGGTCATTCTCCCGATTCCGGGCACCGGTCGAATCGACCACCTGGAGGAGAATCTCGCTGCGGCGCATCTCCACCTGGACCCGGCCCACCTTGACCGCCTCGACCGGTTGGCCGAGTAGGAAGCCAGCTGACCGCTCTCACCGAACGGAAACTGAGCCAGAACCCCATCTCGTGGATCAAGCCGAGCCCCCGTACGCCGTGCCGTACACGAGCTCGGGGCGACACTTCGGCCTTCTGAGGCTAGGGCCTGTCGTCAAAGTGATCTTGCGTTGTGGATCATGGTTGGGTGATACGTCGCCATGAACTGTCGGACGCTGAGTGGGAACTCGTGCA